>CAWEOT010000025.1:0-432403 GCA_963810775.1 uncultured Gammaproteobacteria bacterium | reverse complement strand
CGATTCGCGCGTCCGGCAGGCCACCGCGAACGATCCGCGAACGACGCGCGTTGGTCGATTTCTGCGCCGCTACTCGCTCGATGAGCTGCCGCAGCTGATCAATGTTCTGCGCGGCGAGATGAGCCTCGTCGGCCCGCGCCCGCACGCGGTGGCGCATAACGAGATGTATCGCAAGCTGATCAAGGGCTACATGGTCCGTCACAAGGTGCTTCCCGGCATTACCGGGCTCGCGCAAGTCAACGGCCTGCGCGGCGAAACCCGCAACGTCGCGCAGATGGAGGCGCGGGTTCGCTACGACCTCGAATACGTGCGCACCTGGTCAATCTTTCTCGACCTCAAGATCCTTGCCAAGACGGCCCTCATCGTACTCAACGACGCCCGGGCCTATTGATCGAGGGTCGCCCTGGCGAAACCGGTGAGCCAGGGAGGAATTTCCTCCGCCTACCATATGTCCAATCCCGCTACCGGTGCGGCCTGCGGCGGGACACAATGGCAAAAGATTCAAGAAAAAGACGTCGGCATCGCCGAGCCTGTAGGATTGCTCACATGTGACGATTCGAGCCTCTTCCGCATGGCGAACGTTGGCAGAAAGAACAGGAGCGTGAGATGTCCACAGCGGGCCCCAAAGTAAGTTGGCGCTGCGCGTTTGCTGTACTGCTGGTCGCAGCCGCTTTTGCTAAACCGACCCTGGCCCAGCAGCAGCTCGCCGACTACACACTCCACCCCGGCGATCAGCTTGAGGTCGCTGTGTGGAAGGAACCGGATCTCACCAAGACGGTGATCGTACGGCCTGACGGCAAGTTCTCATTTCCGCTGGCTGGAGAAACCGTCGCGATCGGGAGAACGATTCCGCAGGTCCAGGCTGAGATCACGAACAAGTTGAAGGCTTATATTCCGGAGCCTGTGGTCACAGCTGCGCTGACCATCATGGATGGCAACCGCATCTATGTCATTGGACAGGTCCAGAAGCCTGGTTCGTTTGTGATGAATCCGCGGCTCAACGTTTTGCAGGCGCTGAGCCTCGCTTCGGGATTGACGCCGTTCGCCGCTGTCAATGACATCATCGTAGTGCGTGGGACGGGAACAGGACAGAAGGTGCTGCAGTTTCGCTACAGCGATGTGAGCAAGGGGAAGAGCCTGGAGCAGAACATCCCGCTGGAGGCAGGCGATGTCGTCGTGGTGCCGTAGCCTTACGCACCGAAACATACTGTGGGCGGCGGGTGTTGCGGTCGGGGCTATTACTCTTGCTCAGCCCGCAGTGGCGCAGCAAACCTACTTTACGCCCAGAGTTGAAGTGGGCGCGGAATGGAACACTAACCGCGAACTGATCGCCGATCCCGCCTTGCAGGATTCAATGATCGAGCTATCGAGCTCTGCTCGAAGCGCAATTGGGGCGGCGCACTCAGCGCTCCGAAGTCGAACTTCAGCCGCGCGTCATACTGCAGGAGTTTCCCGACCGGGACGGCATAGATCCCGTCGAACTGTTCTGCGATCTCCGATATGGGTTCCATACGCAGCGAAGCGAGTTCGACTTTCTTGCGCGCTACGCGCGACAGGACAGCTTCAACGCGGAGTATGGCAACGCCAATTTTGACCCCTTCGAGCCGCAGAATCCGGGCGCCTCGGACACGGGAATCACGTATATCGGCGACACACGCAAGCGTCTCACGGTCGAACCCGATTACTCCTTTGCCGTATCGGAACGCACGCGTATCGGCGCGAGAGCCCGCTACGACAATGTCAACTACTACGCCAACGAAGACAAGCCGATTGGCACGGTTGGCCTCATTGGCTATGACAGCGCGGCTTGTTCCAGCCCTATCTCACCCGAGCCTTCGGTCAGCAACTCGAACTTGAGATCGGCCCGTACGTCTCGCGGTTCGAGGCAGACGACAATTCAAACACCACCGACAACTACGGCTTGGCCATATCGGGCAAGTACACCTGGTCGCAGATCTGGGAGATTGGAGGCTCGGCTCAATACGAGCACAGCGAAATAGACCAGCCGCAGGTCATCCCGCCGCAAGACACTGCCTCGAACTGGGGACTCGAGTTGTACGGATTACGCAAGGGACAGGTCGACAACCTGCGCTTCAGCATCGGGCACTTCATTGCGCCAAGCAGCACCGCGAGCATGATCGAGACCAATCAGCTGCGCGTGCAGTACGACCATATTTTTACACCCAGACTGACCTTCAACGGCGCGCTTCGAGTGAAGGAATCGACTCGCGTAGGAGGGGATGCCCAGACCTCGGACTTTGCCCGAGCGGAGCTTTCGCTGCGATGGCGGCTGACGTATTCATGGTTTGTGTCGGGGGGCTACCGTTTCGCCTGGAGAGATTCTGACGTCGCCGGCGACAACGCCGACGATAACGCGGTGTTTGTTACGTTCGGCTACCGCGGACGAGAGCCCAAGCCAGGTGATGCGATGAAGCGCGAAGACACCGTCAAAACCGTCGGGGATTATGCGGGGCTGTTGCGCAGACGCTGGCAATATCCAGCAACGATCCTTCCGGCCGGTCTCCTGATTGCTCTCTTTATCGCTTATGTGCTGCCGGTGAGCTATCGCGCCTCCGCCACCGTCATGCAGGAGGGATCGTCGCTACCAACCAAGTTGGTGCCCACCACCGTGACAGGAAGCCCTGATGAGGTTGTCAACGCTGCCGAGCAACTCGAACTGGCACGCCGCCGTGTGATGACGAAGGAAAGTCTCACGGAGATCGTCAAGCACGTGGACCCATATCCGAAACTCACGGATGTCAGCGTGTCTGAAAAGGCGAGTCTCATCGAGCGAGACACGCTCGTGGAACGGGTCGATCCCATCACGCTGGAGCCGAGCGAATCCTCAACGGCTTTCACCATCAGCTACTCCAATTCCGATCGTCAGCTCGCAGTCTCAGTGGCCGATCAACTCCTGCAGCTCTATCTGACGTACACCCAGCGCACGCGTGCGGAGCAGGCAGCGGCGGCGCTGCACTTTCTCGAGGCGCAAGCCACACAACTCGAAGAGAGCATGCGCGGCATGGAGCAGCGTCTCGAGCAGTTCAAGGGAAAGTACGGCAGCGCGCTGCCCGACGCCGAGGGGCGCAACCTCTTCGGAACAGATCGCTCGCAACGCGATCTCGAATCTTTCGAGAGTCAGATTCGTATCGCCCAAGAGCGTGAGTCGATGCTCCAGCTGCAATTGACGGAAGTCAGCCCCAGTCTCACCGCGACGGTGGGCGACTGGCGCACGGAGCTCGGCAAGCTGCGCGGAGAGCTAGCGCTGGCTGAACAGAAATATACATCCGAGCATCCCGACGTTAAGCGTCTGCGGCGTGCCATTGCCGACCTCGCGGCGCAGGGTGCCGCCAGCTCCACCAGCGCCGAGGCACCCGATAATCCAGAATATCTGCGCGTTCAAAGTCAGCTCGATTCCACGCGCCGCGAGCTTGCGGCATTGCGTGCCAACGCCTCCAGAGCGCGTTCTGACCTGGGCCGATACGAGCAGAACCTGGCAATCGCCCCGGGAGTCGAGCGCCAGTACGTACAGATCTCGCGTGACTACGGTATTGCACAGAGCCGCTACGCCGATCTGCAGAACAAGATCAAAGAGGCTGCTCTCGCGCAGACTCTCGAGAGCGAAGCACGTGGCGAGCGTTTGACCTTGCTGCGTGCGCCGTCCGCCCCAGACACACCCGCATCGCCCAATCGACTGGGCATCATCTTGCTCGGATTTGTGCTGAGCGCTGGGATTGCGGTTCTTGCCGCAGTTCTCAAGGACAGCCGATCCGACGGTACGCAGTGCCGATGATCTCGAGGCCATCATGAAGTCCTCGCCAGTCGGGCACGTGCCCGTGATCCTGAATCGCTCCGATCTGCGCCAGCGACGATTGCGTTGGGGAATGGTTTCAGCGGCATACCTGGTCGCAGCGATTGCGGTTGGCGCAACGATTGCGATGGCGAGCTGACGCACTATCCATCTACACCTAACAACAATGAATACGGCTGAGCGAAGACATGGTCATTGAACGGGCTCTGGAGAAGCTGAGGGAAACAACTGCCGCAAAGACAGGGACTCGTTCTTTGGAGATGGAGGCTTCGCGCAAGAAATCGGCCGTTCGGCCGGAAGCGCGAAGCACGGCCATACGCCTCTTACCTGTTGTAACTCCAGACGTCGAGGCCGCTGAAGCGAGACGCGTTCTGCTTCCCGACGCCTCCTATGGGCCGCGAGACGACCGTACTGCCGCGGCATTTCGCCTGGTGCGCACCCGACTGATCAATGCGATGCGCAATGAAGGATGGTCCACCCTGGCGATAACTAGTCCTGGTCCTGGCGAAGGAAAGTCCTTGATAACGCTGAATCTCGCGCTGAGCATCGCGCGAGAGCGGATGAGCGACGTATTCCTTCTCGATCTGGATCTGCGCAATCCGAGCATCTGCGGTTACCTGGGTGTAAGTCCGCCACAAGAACTGGTCAGCTACTTCGGAGGTGACGGAACTCCCGCGGGCGCCTTGTTCACCATCGGGGTCGATGGCCTCGCGATCGCGGGCAGCACCCTGCCCACGGAGCAAGCCTCGGAGCTGATCGCTTCGGGCAGGCTCGAAGAAATGCTCGCGTACATCAGGAGCATCGCTGCAAGTCCGATTATTTTGCTGGATCTTCCGCCACTCCTGGTGACGGATGAGGCCCTGCTGGTCGCGCCGCGGGTCGACGCCGTTGCGCTGGTAGTGGCTGAAGGCCGCACGCGCCGCGACACTCTGGTGCGTGCAAAGGAGCTGCTCTCGGAGTTCACCATGGCCGGCGTGATACTCAATCGTTCTTCCGAGCGTCACGGCGCCGACAAGTACTACGGCTACCACTACCGCGAAGATAATTCTTGACCGACCGCAGGGTGCGCTGGCCAGCGGCACTACGCCACTTCCATGCACGCTCGGCCTGTGGCAGCCGAGCGCCAATACAAGCTCTTGTGCGATGAAGGGCCTCTCGTGGTGGGGATGTGAATGAAGCCCTATTCCAAAGGGCGCGTCCGTCGTTCGCTGTTTCACACCGTCTTCTTCAGGGCGCTTTCCCAACTGGCGACGGTTGGAAGCTATGTAGTCCTGGTCCGGGGAATGACCGAGCAAGCGTTCGGCATACTGAACCTGCTCTA
Organism: uncultured Gammaproteobacteria bacterium; assembly: GCA_963810775.1. GTDB lineage: Bacteria > Pseudomonadota > Gammaproteobacteria > Steroidobacterales > Steroidobacteraceae > DATBVX01. Next base: position 427,271 of record CAWEOT010000025.1, on the reverse strand, counting down.
TGCAGTCATTCCGGTGATCAGCACCACCGCATCGCTTGGGATCGAACAGACCATGCGGCGCTATCAGCCGGAGTATTTGCAGTCCGGCAATGCCCCCGCGGCGGCGTGGCTGCTGCGCGTCGCTTCCTCCACACGCTTTGCGACCAACCTGATCTTCCTCGGCACCGTCTTGCTCCTGTGGCGATGGGTTGCACCCATCTTTCACCTGCAGCCGTATCGAGACGAATTCATGCTTTTCAGCCTGCTCGTGCTGTTGCACTTCCAGGCGAGCATTCTGCAAATCTCATTGTCTTCTCACATGCTGCAGGGCTACAGCGTCGGAATGACTGTTGTACTTTCCGTGGTAAAGCTGCTGGCCTATCTCGTCCTCATCCATTTCCACGAGCTCACGCTGACGAACGCGCTACTCGCCGACACCCTGGGCTACGGACTGATGTACACCGGGCTGCGAATAGCACATGCGAGGTACTGCACTCCCCGACGACTGGCGCCTGCGTTCCGCCCCGACCCGGTGGAGCGGCGACGCTTGCTCCGCTACAGCTTCTACAACAATTTCAATGACGCCGGCACCCTGCTGCTCACCGCGAAAAGCGACAACTTCTTCATCGCCGCGCTGATGAATCCGCTCGCTGTCGGTACATATGCCTTTTACGTGCGACTTAACGAGATGGCTTCAGGGCTGCTCCCTAGCCGCCAATTCAGCAACATGATTCAACCGCTCTTGTTCGCGGTACCCGCAAGCGAAGCTGAAGACAAAATTCCAAGGTACTTCACGTTCATGTTGAACTTGACGAACGTGGTGCAGTTACCGATGACGACCTATGCGATCGCATTCCATGCAGAGATCGTCACAGTTCTATTCGGAGGCAAGTTTCTCGATAGCTCCTGGCTGCTACCGATAATCGTAGGATTCGCCACGGTCGGTCGCCTCGGCGACCCGGTGACATACGTCGCTCAATACCAGGAAAAGGCGTCGATCATCCTTGTGAGCAAGATCTTTGGAATCTATAACCTCGCCGCAATACTCGTTCTGGTGCCGCTCGCCGGCGTGTACGGCGCCGCAATTGCGACCGGATCCGCGCAAGTGATGAAGACCCTTTACCTATGGTGGCACGTGCGCGACACGGCCCGCTGGACGAACTTCCGAGCGGTCTTGACGATGTCGGGCTTGATTTGGGGCAGTTGCATCGCGGTCTGCATTGGACTGAAAAGCGTGCTGCCTGCTCCCTCTCTTGTTTATCTGATTATTGGCGCAGTGCTATGCGGACTTGGAGCATTCCTGTTTGCGCGTAGTCCCGCGCTATCAGCATCGGATCGCCAGATCCTGGCGAAGAGTATCTTCACGGGTGCGAAGCGCGTCTATTCGAGTGGCTCGGGATCGTTCCGAAGACGGTACGCTGATCTCGTACGTAGGCTGAATCATGAACGGATTAGTACTGTCGATGTTCCTGGTCGTGACGACCGTCGATTATCTGACTGGGCTTGGTGTGCTGCCTCGCGCCGCGAAATATCTTACAGAGCTTATCTCTGCCCTCGTCCTCCTTTGGGTAGTCATCGGCGGCACAGGCAACAGGTTCCAGTTGGTGCGCCCTGCCTACTGGTTCGCGTTCGGCGCGGTCGCAGTGACAATGATATGCGGTGCGCTGGCCAATTCCCTTGAACCAGGGCCTCTCTTTTCCGGCATCCGGGCCTACTTGCGGCCAATACCCCTATTCTTCCTGGCCGCAGTTTATGCATTCAGCGAGCGCCAGATCCGCACTCAGCTATTGGTACTACTATTCGTGGGTCTGTCACAACTCCCAATCGCGATCCACCAGCGACTGACAACTATGCGGACAGGAGGCTTCAGCGGAGATCTAACGGCTGGAACGCTGCTCCTTTCTGGCTATCTCTCAATTTTTCTCGTCTCCGCACTCTGTGTACTCACGGCAGCGTTCTTGAGGAAGCAAATCAAGGCTATCGTATTCTTGCCGCTCTTTATCTTGCTGCTGATTCCGACGACTATAAATGAAACCAAGTCGACGGTACTATTCCTCCCGATCGGATTGCTCGTCACATTTATCGCGGGTTCGCAGAGAGGGACGCGGCTAAAGAATGCCATCGTAGGAACAAGCCTCCTGATCGTCGCCGGCGCCATTTTCATTCCGGTGTATGACTACCACGCTAATCGGCAAGCTGGCACTTCGATAGTGGAGTTTTTTTCAGACCAGAAGACGTTCGAAAGGTATGTAAGCAAGGACGCGGACTTAGGTAGCCGCTCAGGGAGACTAGTTGGGCGCACCGATGCCCTTCTGATTCCTCTCCGCGAGATGGCGCGCGACCCAACGCACCTGGTCTTCGGATTGGGGATTGGCAACGCATCGCAATCTTCACTGGGCCAAAACTTCACCGGCAAGCACTTCGTCAAATTCGCGCCATTTCTTAAGTCTGCAGCGAGCATCTTCATTCTGGAGATTGGTCTCTTAGGGCTTGCGTTGACCTTGATGATCGACTACCTGATCTATCAGGATAGCCGCGTCGTGGCTGAGGCGGACGCGGGTGTGATAGGCACCTTGGCCATTGGTTGGGCAGGCGTGACGGCCGTAATGGTGCTGGCGACTTTCTACGCGCCTATCCCGGTTAGCGCAGCGCTATCGTATCTGTTCTGGTACTTCTCGGGAGTCGTCGCGGCACAGCGAGTTCGCCTCTCCCAAGGGGCAACAAACCGTGCGGAAAGACGCATGACCCGTCGTCGGCTTCGCGCCACAGCTGAGGCATGACGAAGCAGGTCATTCGCATGTTGTTCTTGCCGCGTGAGTCGTTCCCAACCGACCGGGTTCGCATCAACGTGCTCTTTGGGCGCGAGCTACTCGACCGCGGACATGAGATCGATCTCGTCATGCAGGCTGCGCATGAGGGCGTTTCACCAGGGTCTCATCCCTGGTTTGGACGAACGATATGGGTTGGGCCGACGGACAGCAAGGATGGCTTTCTGCATCGCATACGCAAGCACTGGCTTGGACTCCGGCACGACGTTAGAGCGCTGAAATTCCTAACGCGAGACCGCTACGACGCGGTGCTCGTCAGCGACAAGTTTCTAGTGGCGTGCGTCGCAGAGCTTTGGGCGCGCGCGCGGGGAACGAAGTTCATCTTTTGGTTGACGTTCCCATATCCTGAAATCGAAGTCTTGAGTGCGCGCGAGAAAACTGCTCGCTACCCGCGGTTGGCAAGATTTCGCGGGCGCGTGTCGGGATGGTTGTTGTACAAATGGATTCTTCCTCGCAGCGATCACGTATTCGTGCAAAGTGATCGCATGAAGCACGACATCTGCGCGCACGGCATCCGTCCGGCAAAGGTATCACCAATAGTGAGTGGATTCAGTTTGAAGGACATAGTGCCCGCCAGACGCCAGAACAGAGTCGAGGCGCACGGTCCTATCACGCTCGGCTATCTGGGAACGCTCAGCTCGGAACGGCATCTTGAGATCCTCGTTGATATGCTCGCCTGCCTGCACCTACATGGGGTGCGCGCGAAATTGCTATTGATAGGTGATGCGGACAGGCCACGCGACCGTCGGCTGCTCGAACGCTATGCCGAGACACGTGGGGTCCATCAAGACATCGAAATCACCGGGTTTCTCCCTCAACGAGAAGCCTTGAGTCGCCTTGCATGCACAGATACCTGCCTCTCGCCAATTTACCGATCACCAATATACGACGTAGGATCTCCAACCAAGCTGATCGAATATTTGGCACTCGGCATGCCAGTCGTGGCAAACGACCACCCGGAGCAGCGACTCATATTGCGAGAGAGCCGCGCCGGTGTTTGCGTGCCTTGGGGCGCAAAGCATTTCGCGCGGGCCGTTTGCTGGTTAATGAAGCGCAGTCCAGCGGAGCGATCGGCAATCGGGGCTCGAGGACGCGCATGGGTGGAGGCCAACAGAACGTATGCGCGCATTGCGGACGGTGTCGAGCGGGACTGTATTGCCCTTCTCCGGCGGCGGGCTTAACAACGGCTTCGGCCAATTGCCGGGATGTCTCCTGTCCGTACGCAATGGGAGAGCATTGCTATTTTCTGATGTCCAGTGTTCACCCCAGACGATCAGACTCTGCCTGAAGATCGCAGCACGTAGCTCTCCAAGCGACGCACTACGTGTTCCGGCTAGTCCGGAGCGTGTTTTACTGGGATAGTCACGGGTTTCGAACATGGGAGGGTTTGAGCACGAGCCAATTATTCGTATCCGAGCTCCCGATTCAGCGCCCCAGCGTAGCGCTCAAAATATGCCCGGTCGGAATCCTGCAACTGGGAGCGCCAATTTGTGTCTAGCCGGATGCCCGTGCTCCGATCAAAACGCATATTGTTGCCACTGGTGATGTGAGATTCCTTTGTACTCGTATCAAGCATGGATGGCTCGTACTCCAAGCCCACGAAGTTGCAGATGTGGCGAATGTGTGTTTCCGGGTCGGTCGCAATATCCTCGTATCGAACCGACAGGATATGTTTCCGGTCGACTCGTCGATTAATGACCGGCAGCGCATGCCGATAATAGTTTCGCCATGCATTGAGGGAGGGTGAGTGGCCGAATCCCCTCTTCAGGTTTGAGTAAAATACTGCGCGCCCATCCCGGGTGAGCAGAATGAGGCGCGTTCGCTCGCGCTCACGCTCGTAGACAGCGATGCCCTGCAAATACTCCTTTGACGCGTCCACCACCACGGAAGCGCCACTTGCTTCACGTACCGCTCTGTACACCGCCAACCGATGCTCGATGCCTAAGGTGAAACGCCGTCGCATGAAGCGAGGTAGCGGTAAGCCGGCTAGTTGCGAAAGGTAGACCACGATCCGACGTGCGTTCCACATCGAGCGGTAGAGGAGAGTTCCTCGATATCCCGGACGTGGGCCATCAACAAATCCAAGCTCAAGCCGGCCGGGATCGCGGAGAATGTTGAATCCTAACGTCAATCGAAGACGTTCGGTCACCTCCCGCCAATACGCGCACTCGCGCACCGTCCTACCACAAGTGCATTTTTCGTTGTAAGCAATGTTCTGCGGCAGACTCGTGATTTCACTCACAGCAACAGCGCGTGAATGCGCACCGACAATCAAATTCAACAAGGTAGATCCCGAGTGTCCGGGGGCGAGGATATACACTGCATTAATAGCGTTTGGCAGCATCCAGGTATGACCTTGTCGAGCGTTAAGTTAATGAATTGTCACGCCAAACATAGCCGCGGAGCGTATCACGTGCCTCCCAAACACGGGATGTGTCTTTGCGGTTTGCAATATCTGCAACCGATGGTTTTTCGCGCCGTCGGAAATGGTGCTGTCCTCGATATGTCAATTCGGTCGATGAGCCGAGCGTGCCGGCTTGTAGGGAAGCGACACGCTTATGCAGTCCTTCCATCCCTCCTACCATTGCGGAGCTACAAGCGGAGATTAATTTTCTCGACTGAGCAGACGAATAATTTGGTCGACATTTCTCTCCGAGAAGCGCTCGCGCGCAAATGAGCTTGATCTCTCCCCAATCCGACTTCGCAGGATTGAATCGGTAACGAGCCGGTCCAAGGCGGCTCTCAATCGTTCGTAGCTTCCCTCCGCACAGATGCCGTATCGATCGTCGTCGAATACCCCGTCCGGGTTGACACATAGGCTGATAACCGGAACCGCTCGCAGCCATGATTGAATAAACGTGTTTGGAAAGCCCTCATACGCACTTGTGTTGACCAGCACATGCGCTCTCGCCAAGAGTTCCTCCACGACGGCTTGAGGTTGAGGACCTCTGTAATTCAGATTGGGTGAACCACGAATCTTGGCGAGCAGACGCTCCCATTCGTTCTGGCGCATTTGCGGGGCTCCTACCATCACAAACTCGACATCCGGTCGCTCTTGAAAGTCGATCGCAAGGCGCACGAACACGTCGGCCTGCTTCAACGACTTTATGTTTCCCACCCAACACACCGTCACGCGATCCGCTGGCTTGACCATGGGCGCACTCGGAGCCACATGAAAATTCGGGACATGAACGGCATCTGAGCGTCCGTAGTATCTGTGCAGCAGCGCCGCCTGTTGCGAGTTCTGGACAATCACTGCATCGGCGCGACGTGCACCGTACTCGATCATGCTCTTGTTGAGCTGTTCAATTGGCGATCGCCATGACAGTCGCCAGGCGAGCGGCATCAGATCCCTGTCACTGGAGATGTGCCATACCATCCGTCGCTGACTTCGGTGCGAAAAATAGGCAGCAGCACCGGTGTAGGCACAACCGACGCGTTGATAAATCACATCCGGCTGCAATCGCTTCAGCAGGCGTAACAAGTGGGGTACGTCAAATAAGAAGGTTCCAGATACAGCTCCGTACGAAGGGATCAGATGAAGCGAATACCCCTCTGGTGAGTGAGTTGGATCGATTCGGCGAGCGACGTAGTGCAGGTCAAAGCAGTCAAGAGTTAGCAATCTCCCGACGAGCATCCTCACTTGCATCTCGGCTCCGCCCATGCCGACCCCCCAATGCGAAGGAAGCAAAATGCATAATCGCTTCCTAGCCCCGGCCATCTACGTGGCCTCCCCCCCAAAGAACTCTATCGGTGTCCTGCCGTGCAGAGTGCCACGTTGTGTCGACGCGGATGTTCGCGCTTGAAGGGGACCTCATCTTGTCGCCGCTTGCGATATGCACCGTATCAACATTGGCTGGCGGCATCCGATACGGCCTATCCGAGTGTGACGAAAATGTCGCGTTTCGCGGCGGCGCCAAACGCGGCGACAAATCGTATCACTTCTCTTCCAGCGCGAACGCCGTGACCCTTTGCGATGACGATTGCGACGAAAGTCTGCAATCGATGCCTCCGCGCCGATTACTCGTCGCTTCAAGTCGGAAGCAAGGTCGACCAGCTCGGAAATCCCCCTACGTGCCTGTGACATTAGTGACTTTTGCGTGAATTGCTTAACAGAATTCGACCAAAGAGCTTCTGTCGCAACGCACTGACAGTTGCTACACGACGCTGATGCGGGATACATTAAGTCATGCAAACCCACCGTGAGGTGGGGACGCAAAGCCTCCGGTCCAAAGGGTGCGCCCTGGGATAGCGGGGTTGCCGGCACGGAATCAGTTTCGAGCGTTCTCGAAATTCCTCCGTTGCTGTTGACCCCTGTTGTCGTAGACGCCGCTTCTAGAGCGCGCCCTCAATTGGTCCTGAACTGCCGGAACCTTGATGAGGAGCCGCTTAATGAGACAGAGACACCTGCCGTCGGCGTGTGCCATGGCGATTAGCCTGCTGATCGCATTCACCGCAAGAAGCCCCGCTGCAACCGAACCGAAGCCCCCTCCGAAGCTGTGCCTTGAGGACACAGGTGATTGCGGAACACCTTCAAAGCCGCCAGCTGCAGGAATTAAATGGCATCCGGGCAACTACATGATGACTGCTGTGACCGGCCAAAGTCCGAGGTCAGAGTTTACCCAATTGTCCAGCGAGCCATATGTGGCTGGTGTCTTACAACGATACTGGTGGGCACAAGTCGAGCCGACGAAGGGTCATTATGATTTCTCAGCTATCGAGGCAGATCTCGAGACGCTCCAGCGGGTGGGAAAGAGGCTTATAGTCCAAATCAATTATCGCACTTGGGATGCAAGTGCGCGCAGCCTGGACCCAAGCGGCAAAATTCCCGAGTACCTGTTAGTCGATCCGGAGTTCCACGGTGGTTTCTTGGTCAAAGACGGACACGGCATCACCCCACTTATCTGGGAAAAGCCGGTGATGGACAGGCTGATCGCTCTCGATCGGGCGCTCGCAAAGCGATTCGATACTGAACCATTTTTCGAAGGTGTTTGGCTGACGGATGAAACATTTATGGGCTTCAGAAATCCACCGCTCCGGCCGGCACTCGCGGCGCAGATCAAGCGGCAAATGACGGCCGCGAGGGACGCGTGGCCTCATACGAACCTCTTTGTCGGCTCTAATGGCCTCGTCGGTGAAATCCAAGGAATTATCCAGCATGCTTATGAGAACAAGTGCGGCGTTGGTGGGCCGGATGTGCGGGTTTTCCAGAGTACGGAAGGGGAAAACATTATCCAAGGGCGCGTCGGTGGATTTGACTATCGCGGAAAGACACCGATTGGTTACGCGGTGGAAGCCCAAAATTTCTGCGGCAGGGAGGAGTGCTTGCCAAGAAGGCTGTACGACCACGCGGTAAACACTCTCGGTGCGACTCATATCTTTTGGCTGCGATTTGGCACTAAAAGAGACACTGCGACGGAAAAGTATTCTTGGAACGAGGGAATATTACCCGCCATCCGTGCAAGTAAAGGTAGAACAAACTCGGCGTGCCCGAGCAATTATCGGGGCGCTTGCGTCAACTGACGAGCGATGTTGGCGATCCCCAATGGCTCGACTTGTGCCGCCGAGCTCAGTTTATGTACTACTTCCTCCTGGTCGTCGCGGGTCACGACGAGACTCAGCTTCTGTCGTCAACTAGGTCTGCAGTTGGTACATGCCCGCACACTCGTCGTTGTCGCAGAACTCGCGCACTGGAGTCAGCTCGAAGCGCCGCCGCGCAAACTCCATCTCAAAACGGTTCAATAGGATGAAGTATGAGCCGTTAGGAGGCGCAGCGCTGCCGTCGCTCGGCACGGCTCGGATCCGTATGTCGCTCCGGTCGAGAACGCGGAGCATAACGAGCGTGTCCTCTCCGCTCATGACTTTCACCCGCCTCGCGCGGTCCAAGCGGCTGAGTCGCCGACGATCGAAACGGGTTACGCGCAGTACATCCTCTCCGATTTCGTAAACCTCCGCATTCGGCGGCAGTTCAGTCGCCATCGAGTGGATGAGTTGCGAGAAGGTCCGATTCGACGCGATTGCCGTGCGGATCATGAGTATCTCGGTCTCGATCGGCCCACCGTTCCGAAGAGCCCGAGCTCCGAGAGGCAGGGCAATAAGAAGCGCGCAACCGGCCGCTGCGAACCACATCCAGCGGTTCGCTCTCGCTCCAGAACTCCACCACTGAGCCGCGGCAGCCCAAAGTCTATGAAGAACAATCCCGGCTGCCAGGGATAGTGGAAACCCGGCTTCCAGTAGGTATCCCTCGTGGTAGTAGAAGGCGACCACGAAGCAACTGAGGGACGCAGCTGCCCACAAGAGGGGCAGCCGCAAGCTGCGGTCCGTTGCGATGAGATAGCCGCAGGCGAGCAACAGCGCGATGATCGATGCAGAAGTGTGGCCCCACAGTGCCCAGATCCCTAACGCGGTGACCAAGGGCCATGTCCAGCGGAACACCATCCAGTGCGTTCGCTTCGCGAGTGCACAGCCAACGCTCCGCACCACAGTTCCGCCCAATAAGCCCAACAGGAGAACACCCTTAAGACCCCCCGTCAGGTAATCTCCATAGAAGTGGATGCGCTCCGAGACGAACGCCCAAGCGGCGGTCAGATCGCCGCCATATTGCAGAACCGAGCCGCGCGTAGCGATTGGCGACAGCGACACGAGCCAGAAGGCCACCGGCAACAGGGCGAACGCCGCCAGGTTCCGGCGAACGAAGGTCCAAGGAGATCCCTCATGGTCCAGCCACATCGCGGCGAGTACCGCTACAAGCAGAGCCGGCGTGGATTGGCGTGATATGGACGGGACGAGCAGGATGAGAATGGCGACTAGATGGACCCGCTTTCCGAAGCGAAGGTAGCACCAGAAGCAGTAGATCATCGCAAGCTGGAAGAGGTACCCAATCGCTACGGGGATGTGAAACAGGTTGTGCATCGATCCGCCGAAGGCGCCCAGCAGAACCAAGCAGCTAAACAGCGCAGACCAAGTTCCGGCATGTCGTTCCGCGAGGCGGAAGAAAAAGAATACGGCGCCGATGAAACACAGCCCACCCACCACGAAGTAGGGGCCCGGTACCGGTCCGAATATGGACCAAAGAAGCATCGTGTACAGGTACGGGAATGGTCGCCAGTACGCGCGCATGCCCGGAGAGTCCGCAAAACCGTTTGTGTGGGGATCGGCCGAGAACGCGTAGTAGAAGGGATGCTGAAACTCCTTCGCCCACAACAGGAGAGCCGAGTCGTCGTGACGAAAGTAGAGCTGTGAACCTAGAAGAACGAGCGCGGTAAACGGGGCCAGCGCAAGAATTAGCAACACCACCCGACGGCTTGGTGGCAATCTCGGCACATTCGCGTTGTTCCGATCGCCCAGGACGTCCGTGCTCATCTGACCCCCTACCGTGATCAAGAGGCTAGCACGCGATAGGCATTGTGGGAGCAGGCCGCGAAGCGGGAGCAGTACCCAGGTGTGGATCACCAGTGGACTTGCCGATAAGCATGCCGACGCCGAGAGCGCGGGACGGAGATCGTGTCCAAGCTGCGGTATCTTCCTGTTCCGCAGGAATCATTTGTGCGCCAGCGCGCAATACTGACCGCCCATCGGCAACCAAGCGAGCGCCACCTCCAATGGCCGCAGTATGCGCAAGGCGTGCGGGAAAAAGATCTGATAACGAATTTTGGTACTGGTGAATCCGGCAGCCGCCAGTCGTCGTTTCATGACGGCGCCACGGATCAATCTGGCATTCGCATCGAACGAACAGCTGCTGACGACGCGTACAGTCAAGGGATTGTACGGATTGTGCTCGAACACGAACAGGCTGCCGCCGGGCCGGATCACCCTGCGCAATTCCTGCAGCAGCGATACGTGCTCGGCGTGATCGATATGGTGAAAGACGCAAGCCGCAAAAGCGATGTCGAAATGCTCTCCTGGAAACGGAATGTTCGTGCCGTCGAAATGTATGTACTGGGCAAGCGACGGAAATCGGTGCTCCGCAATCTGCAAGCTGCGCCGTGATACATCCAAGCAGGTCAATCGTGCGTGGGGAAGATGGCTGCGCACGTGCGGCACGGCGCTACCGATACCTGCTCCGAAATCGAGAATCGTCAGCGACGCGATCCCTGGGCCGCGATGTCGGCCATGCTCGCGCGCGATGTCCCTTATTTTGTATTCGGCGAAATAGTCCGGGCCCTCGCCCGACACGGCGATACTGGCCGCATGCAAGGCATCGTATTCATCAGCAACCTTGTCGAACTCTGCTTCATCCATGCTGTTGCTCCGACAGTACCTAATCTAACCGAGCGGCGCACATTGGATGGGGGGGGCTAGGCGCGGTGGAAGTAAGCCGAGCTGGAAGTGACCTCGATCCGGGAAGCAACAGCCACGGCCACCATTCGATGGTTGTTCCGAAAAATTCATCCTGCCCCTAGGCCCGAACGCTGCACGAACGCAGCGCGTTCTGTGCCCATGACCTGGGCAATACCGACGAGGAGGCTCGTTCTTGGCGGCCGTGTGCCTTCCCGAGTAGCTACAGACTGGAACTGCACTCGTCGAGGATAGATGCCGCTCAGTCCGCTTACGCCCGTGATTATCCTCGGAGCGCGCCGCGAGATTCTCTTAAAAATCGAGATGATTTCGGCGATCGTCGCAGGCTGTTCGGAGGCAATTATTTTGGTGAGAACACACGGGCTCTCGCTTGCTTGGCGCAAGGCGGCCACCATCGCGGCTGCGGCATCATCGGAGGCGATGTAATCGCGAATCGTGTCGAGTGGTACGTAAATCTGGACGGGCTGGTTCCGCAGTATGGAGCGCGCGATATGCGCGAGAAGGCCCTGCTGTTTTCCGACTGACTGTCCGGGGCCATAGACCGTCGATAGTCGACCGAGCAACGCGGCCATGCGGCTATTTGCATGTGCAAACGAACGCACCAAGTCTTCCTGCCTGAGCTTCTCGCGCGCGTAAGCGGTAGTCGGAGCAGGGGAAGTTCTCTCGCTGATGATGTCATCGAGTGACCCTGAGTAGATCGCGCCTGCCGAACTGGCGAACGCCACGGCGCCGAGCGTGGACATCAGACGCGGTTCGGATTCGACGAGATGGAGCAGTATCGACAGGGTGCGTGTTTCCGGCGCAAGGGCGACCTCCGAACTGCCCATGGTGCTCGCACCGGCGGCCCAGTAGATTTCCCATCGCCCCGCAGCGACGGCGCGAGCTGCGAGCGATTGAACGGCTGTCGCAAGCTGAGGCGCGAGTACGGGTTCACTGTCCCAGCGCAACCGGTGGACCGGCGAGAACAACTCGGTTCCGTCCGAGCGTAGTGCGCGACACAATGCCGAGCCCAACAGGCCCCCGCTCCCCAAAACCCACGCGATGGTCATCAGCGGACTACCGGTCGCGTGGGCTTGGTGCCCACGACATACAATGGCTTACCCATGACGATGCTCATGGTCACCGCAAGGTACTCGGCGATCACGCCGAGCGCGGTCAGGATGCTCCCGGAGAAGAAGGCGACGACGATCACGAGTGACGTCCAGCCCCGCACAGGCACCTCGCTGTGGAATTTTGCATAAAGCGCGTAGCCGGCAATGGCCCCAGCCAAGCACCATTGAGCCAAAGCCCATCAGGGTGATCAATCGAAGCGGACGTGTGCCACTGGTAAGGAGCAGATGCCAGAAGTGACCGAGCAACTTGATGTACGAGTATCCGGAGGGTCGATCCATCTCGTTTCTAAGCCGCACCGTACAGTGTCCGACGCGCCCGGTGATCCAGAAGAGCGCTACGTCGAGAAAGACGCCATGGCCACAGTAAGCAGCCAGACTCCTCGCAATTTCGCCATCGACTAGGCGGAAGCTGTTGAAGTGAGCGATCTCGCTCCCGCCGAGCAGCTTGGTGGCGATGGACTTGGCGGTTCGGCTTAGGCTATTTCGGAGCCAGCTGTGGGGGGGCGGATTCGCCGGCTGCGCGTACACGAGCTGGAGCGATGTAGCCAAAGCATTGTCCAGCATGCGACCAATGTCCACCGGGTCTTGCTGTCCGTCCTCGTCAATGGTCGCGACCCAGTCGCCTGTCGCGCTTGCCATGCCGGCGAGCGTCGCGGCGTGCTGTCCGTAATTCCGAGACAGCCATACTGCCCGCACAAATGGGTGTTGAGCGCTGAGAAACTCGATGGTCTGATCAGACCGGTCAGGACCGCAGTCGTGAACGAGCAGGACTTCACAGACCACGAAGCGCGTCCCGTCTGGCGTCGTCTGCTCGCGCGTCAATGGCGCGATCTCCCCGATCAGGGCCGGGAGCGTCTTCTCTCCGCGGTATACCGGGATCACCAGAGAAACGCGATGCACGGCACGCTTATCCATAAAAGTTGAGTGTTCCCGTTACCCGCACGAGGGGTCCTGTCGCCACACTAGACCACTAACTTGGATTATCTTGCTCGAAGAAACCAGCCTCTCGACTTTCCGATCCAGGGTTGCAAGTCGGCAAACTCGATTCTCTTGAATTCGCCCGGAGACCGCCGCCTTAGCTTCTTACGACGCCACGATATCAGCCCGTGCGCAAGAACCTACCACGCCAAACGAGAGTTGTTGGATAATCAATGTGCTGAGGTGACGGGACATTGGATTGGTGATCGTTACCGCAAGAATTCGATGGTGCCGCGAACTTCATGAGGACTATTGGAACTGCCCTGCATTTGCCACGTTATGACAACGGGTTACGAGCTGGGTCGTTGCTGGAAGCTTGCGCGACCGGCCCGAATCAAAGGTGAAACGGCTGACTCGAGAGCCGGAGCCATCGCGGCCGTAGGTTCCCACTGGCCCAGCTGCGACTTCGGGTGAGCAAAGCAAAAAATTCGCATGTACCTGCGGCAGATGATTCGGTTTGGATGTGTCGGAGCGGGGGCGACTATTACTTATTTTGGTGTGACGGTCGGCTTGGTTGAAGCTGAGATCGTCCGATCGGCAGATGTAGCGTCTGGCATAGGCATGGCCGCGGGTTTTGCGGTGTCGTACTTCGGGCATCACGGGTTCACGTTTGAGAGGCGCGCCGACCACGATCGATACTTCCCGCGATTTCTAGCCGCACAGATCTCGATTTTTCTACTCTCCTCAGGATTCATGCGGCTAAGCACGCAGTACCTTCAAGTGGATTACAAGGTTGCTGCTTTAGGGGTCGCCGTTGCGTGGCCGCTGCTGAGCTTCATCCTGGCTAGAGCGTGGGTTTTTAAGGGCTGAAAGGTAGTTGCAGCAGTTCAACGTAGCGGGAGACTGCTGTGTGAAACTGAGCAATCCTCGAAGCAGATTGGCAGGATTCTCGTGCGTCCACCGGCGGTTTGAGATGCCACTAGCGTCGGGCGTGAAAGTGAATGATCTCGGCGACCTCATGGTCTTCAGCTTACAGTGCACCCTCAATCTAGGTGCGCCCGTGGCCAATGCTCCAATAAGGAGATCGCCCATAAGCGATGTGTCGGCGCGCCTGGTGCTCCTCACGCAAGCGGTTGACTTCTTCGGAACGAAACAGCCCGCGGCGCTCAAAGGTTTTATGCCATGCCCGGACCAGGTGGTCCGAGCCCGCCTTGGTTGCGGAATAGGGCGAGCGTGGCGAATACAGTGTCGACTCGTTGAATGCGAATCGTCGCGTCCGACCGATCCAAATACTTCGTCCGTAGAGATGCAAGAAGCGAAGCGCCGGGCCTTATCACCATCCAGTGTCAGCCAGTAGTGTCGCGCCGCTTCGAGAAGTTCGTAGGTCCCTACAACGTTCGTCACGATGAAAGCGCGCGGGCCATCGATGGACCGATCAACGTGTGATTCGGCGCCCAGGTGGATTACCGCATCGATACGCCGCGAACAGCTTTTTGCACGATCCGGTCCCCACCCTGTTGTGGCGAGTCAGACTTGCGGTCCGCGACCGTCGGCCTACAGAACTCGCACGAGACACTGCGACGGAAAAGTATTCTTGGCACGATGGAATCTTGCCCGCGATCCGTGCAAATAAAGGCAAAACAAACTCAGCATGCCCGAGCAACTATCGGGGCGCTTGCGTCAACTGATGATGCGATGCTGGCGATCCCGAATCGACTTGTGGGACTCCGTCTGATTTTTTGTGTGCGAGGCATACCATGACAAAGAGTAGTCAGTATGCCAAGCAAGAGGAAGCTGGCAGCGGCTGAGCTGGACGTCCATGCCGCCGAGCTTCGTCTTCCAGCGGTAGATGCGTGTTCTCAGCCACGCTGTGGCGGCGCGACAGATCAGGCACCGAGGCTCCGCCTCGTGCTTCTTCAAGATCGCGATGATCTTCTCCTCTCCATACTGCTTGCGCTTCATCTGGGGACCTCCTTGGGGTCAAACTACAAGCAAGGAAATCCCACATCACACGTGGCTCGGATTACGGGGGGACGGTCAGTACGGCTCCGCACTTTGGCGAAGCGGAAGACTCGCGCTTCAGCACCAAGAACGGGTGCTCGACCTTGGCGCGACCCCAGTCTGATTACGCTGATGGAGAGCTAACAAAGCTTCATACTCCCCAAGTATCTTTTCCCAGGTAAATTGGAGACGATGTCTGTCACGACTTGCTTTGGCCATCGCTGCTAACCGCTCAGGCTTCGCAAGCAACTCGTCAAACATCGCAGCGCACTCTTCTGTGCCATCAAAATATGCTGCTTGCTCACCCGCAACCCAGCGATTGAATCGGTTGCTGTGAGCCAATATCGGATTGCCTGCACCGAGCGCCTCTACGAGAGAGGGGTTGGTACCTCCAACCTGATGTCCATGCACATACAACATGCTATGAAATCGAAGAGCGGAAACGACCTCCTTATCGTAAATGGCCCCAACGAACTTGACCTCCTGGCTTGCCGATTCCAATACACGACGCTGATAGGCGTTGCCCTGGTCGTACTTTCCAAGCACTAACAGATCAATACCACGTCGGTCACGTGAAAACGCTGAGACGATTTCCAATAGAGAATTTTCCGGTTCGGGCCTCGCAATCACAGTCGCATACCGGCCAGGCTCTAAGCCCAAAGCGCGTACAGACTCTTCGTTTGCTGATACGACCTCATCAGCGCCATAGGCGATTACGGTAACCTTATCGGCCCTAACACGCGTCCGTAAATGGCACTCTATTTCCGGATGATCGGCCACCAGATGGTTGCCGAGCCAACAACCGGCCCAGTCGTTCAACCAAAACCAAACCCTAGCAGTTCTACCCCACTTGGCCCTCTTCCACTCAATACCATCCATATTGATTACGTTCTGTAGACCGGCAAGACGCAAGCGGGCGCAGAAGACAGCCGTGTTGTACCCGAGAGTCAGAACGACGCCGTTCCTTTCTCGAGCTGCCAGGTTATTTGCCTTCCAGTCGAAAATGATAGTGGCCGCTGATCCGTCTCCGATCGTCGGTATATTTACGCGTCGAATGCCCTTCCAACTATCCTCAAACACCGAGCCCTTTCCAGATACCTGGCAATACACGGTCACCGTCCAGCCACGATGAACCAAGTGCAGAGCAAGTTGCTCAGCGAATGTTTCGAAACCACCATGAGCGGCGGGAACACCACGAATGCCCAGTATCGACACTTGTCCCCGGTGCATTCAGCACTTCACTCCCAGATCAGAGTACAAGTTAAGTATCGCTTCTGCATACAACACACGGCTAAATCGCTTCTCTACAAAGGATCTTGCTTCCTTGCCTATCTCAACCAGCTTTTGAGCACCGCAATCCCGCACACGCCGCATGATCTCCGCGAGTCCCGCTACGTCCCCACTTTCGTAAAGCCATCCATTCAGACCCACTTCAATCATCTCTGGGATGCCCCCGATACGCGACCCGATTACGGGCTTCCCAAGTGCAAAGCTCTCCAACACACTCATCGGCGCGTTCTCATACCATTCTGACGGTGTCACGACTGCCCGAGCATGGCCAACAATTTCTTGCAACTCCGCTCCCCTTCGGTAGCCGAGAAACTCCGCCGCACCGCCCAGTCGAGCATCCAGGGCTCTTAAGGCTTCTTCTTCTGGTCCAGTGCCCACAATTTTTACCCTAACCGCTGCTTCCTTCGCGGCCCGCAGTAACGTCCCAACTCCCTTCTCTGGTGCCAGACGACCAAAATAAACGAAATAGTCGCCTGGATCGTATAGCGCGGTGAATCGAGCTACATCGACATAGTTCGGTATGTACGAAAACTTGTCGCGGGACCATCCCCATTCCACGAATTTTTCTAGAAAGAACCGGCTCGGAACGACAATTTTCGACAAATGCCGTTCGTACATGCGCAACTTGCGTTGTAACCCGCTCTCGACCGCCACGACGACACTTGCCGCAAATGAGCCTCGTATGCAGCGATGTCTCACCACGTTTAGAACTGAGCCGTCTCTACAACGCTCGCATATGCCTCCGTTATTGAGCATCTTATATGCCGGGCACGCGATCTTAAGATCGTGTGCGGTCATTACTGTCGGAATACCCGCCTGCGATAACACCGGGAGGATTGCAGGCGACAAGTGATGATATATACAGTGAAGATGGGCGATGCTCGGAAAGAATTCTTTCAAGAGACGTTGGAGCTTTCGACGTGCCTCGAATGAATATATTACTTTCGTCGCCATTACCATCTTCTGCGACAACGAGTACTCCTGCCCGAACTCGATTTCGTCAACAAAGAATCTTGCCCACTCAGTTTCATCATTCCGTGGGTGGGCCATAGAAAAGAAACCAACCTGCCAGCCAAGCTCCTGCAACAACTCTGCATGTTCTAGATAAACAACATCCGATCCACCACGTCGATAGTGGTAATTGTTTATGCTTAGTAGCTTAGGCATATACGATACGATCGGCGGCCGGCACGCCTGGGCTGCTGGGCTGTCGATGGACAAGGTGCCTCAAACCGATGATCGCACCGAGCGAGGGCGGGCGATTACTGTACCAGGTCGCAGAGATAGCTCCCGTATCCACTCTTGATCAACGGCCGTGCCAACCGGAGCATCTGATCGGTATCAATGAAGCCCATGCGCCAGGCGACCTCCTCCGGGCATCCGATTTTCTGTTGATGCCGTGCCTGCAAGACGCGCACGAACTCCGAAGCTTCTACCATCGAGTCGAAGGTCCCGGTATCCAGCCAGGCGTAGCCCCTGCCAAGCGGTACTACCTGCAGCTCGCCGCGCTCGAGATATGCCTGGTTCACACTCGTGATCTCCAGCTCTCCGCGCGCCGACGGCCGCACGGCACGAGCAATCTCGACGATACTGGCATCGTAGAAGTACAGGCCCGTGACTGCCCAGTGCGACCGGGGCGCTCGCGGCTTTTCTTCAATCGACGTTGCGCGGCCATCGGTATCGAAACACACCACACCGTAGCGTTCCGGGTCGCGCACCTGCTGAGCGAATACCCGCGCGCCTCGCGCGGATTGGGTAGCCGCCTGGAGAACATCCCCCAGGCCGCTGCCGTGAAATAGATTGTCGCCCAGGATGAGCGAGCAGGTGCTGCCACCGAGAAATTCCTCACCTATGAGAAATGCCTCGGCGATACCGTTGGGCGCCGGCTGAGTTGCATAGCTGATCTGGATGCCCCACTGATTGCCATCGCCCAAAGTCTCGCAAACGATGCGCAATCCTCGGGCGTGGTGATGATCAGGATCTCCCTGATGCCCGCAAGGAGCAGGACCGTCAGCGGGTAATAGATCATTGGCTTGTCATAGACGGGCAGCAGTTGCTTTGACATTGCGAGCGTAAGCGGATGAAGCCTGGATCCGGTGCCGCCCGCCAGAATAATTCCCTTGATCATCGCGTTCTCCCGAGACCCATTTCCAACTCGTTAACTACTTCGACCAGGGAATCGTGCCAGTCCGGAAGGCGGATACCGAGCTTTGCGTTCAAACGCCCGGAATCCAGCCGGCTGTTGGCCGGTCTCCTCGCGCGTGTCGGATACTCAGCCGTAGTAATTGCCCGCAAGTCGCCATTGAAGCCTTGCGCCGAGACACGAAACACGGCCACCGCCAATTCGTGCCAAGTCGCCTGCACTGGAGATGTGACATGGAACAATTGATCTTCGATAGCTCCATCGAGCGAGGCGCTCGCTATTCTCACAATAGCGGTTGCGAGATCCCTCGCGGACGTCGGACAACCGATCTGGTCGGCTACAACACCGATGACCTGCCGCTCTCGAGCAAGCCGTAGCATCGTCCTGACAAAATTTGGCCCCAGGGCACCGTACACCCAAGCAGTGCGCAAGACGATCGCACGCGGATATAGCAGAGCTGCGCGCTCGCCGTCGGCCTTGGATCGCCCATACACGCCAAGCGGATTGATGGGATCGGACTCGACGTACCATCCCGGTTTATTGCCGTCGAACACATAGTCCGTCGAAAGGTGCAGGACATGTGCGGAGCATTGTTCGGCGTAACGAACCAGGTGCGCGACGCCTGCTGCGTTGACTGCAAATGCGGTTGCTGGATCGTCCTCGGCCTTGTCGACCGCGGTGTACGCGGCTGCGTTCACAACGATTGCCGGTCGAACGTTCTCGACCAGGGCACGTACTGCGGCTTCATTGGTAATGTCGAGCTCACGATGATCGGCGGGCCACACTTCGAAACCCGAAGGCCACTCGGCTCTCTGCAGTTCTCGCCCTACCTGACCGTTTGCGCCCGTCAACAGAACGCGCGTCATGGGCCCTTTCCGGCGCTCATCCCCAAGCGATCACCCGCGTAACGGTTATCCAGAATGAATCGCCACCATGGCTCGTTGTTCAGGTACCAGCGCACTGTTTCGGCCAATCCCTGTTCAAAGGTCCTGGTTGGACGCCAACCGAGCTCAGCCTGGATCTTCGAGGAATCCATGGCGTAGCGCAGATCATGGCCAGGTCGATCGGTCACGAACCGGATGAGCCGGCGCCTTGGCCCCTGGGCGCTCACGCCGATCTCCTGATCCAAACGGTCGCAGATCTGTTGCACGACGTCGAGATTTTGCCGCTGCGCATTAGCGCCAATCACATATGTTTCACCCACCACGCCTCTCTCAAGAACGCTGAGAAGCGCACGTGCATGGTCCTCAACGAAGAGCCAATCCCGGATGTTTTCTCCGGTGCCGTACACGGCCAGTTCCTCACCCAATAATGCCTTCACGATCGTCAAGGGAATCAGCTTCTCGGGAAAATGATAAGGGCCGTAATTGTTCGAACAATTCGTGATGACGACCGGCAGGCCATAGGTTTCATGCCATGCCCGAACCAGGTGGTCGGAACCCGCCTTACTTGCAGAGTAAGGCGAGCGTGGCGAATACGGTGTCGACTCGTTGAATGGCGAATCGTACCGCCCGAGGGATCCAAATACTTCGTCTGTCGAGACGTGCAGGAAGCGAAAACGACGGGCCTTTTCGCCGTCCAATGTCAACCAGTAGTGTCGCGCCGCTTCGAGAAGCTCGTACGTCCCGACGACGTTCGTGATAATGAAAGCGCGCGGGCCGTCAATGGATCGGTCAACGTGTGACTCGGCCGCCAGGTGGATCACCGCATCCGGCAAATATTCCGCGAACGCTCTTTGCATGACCGGGCCGTCGGCGATGTCTGCCTTGACGAATCGGTACTTGGGGCTATTGGAAACACTCGCCACTGCCTCCGGACTGGCGGCATAGGTCATCTTGTCCAGATTCAGTACCTCATGCTCACTGCCATCAATCAGCAGGCGAACGACTGCTGAGCCGATGAACCCCAGGCCGCCGGTCACGATGATGCGCATGTCAGGAGCGCCCCTCGAACTGCGCCAGGCTGGGTGCGGCGCGGTCCTTGTCTGAGAGGCTGGCGATCGCGGCGTCGACCGGCCACGATATGTTGAGCTCAGGATCGTTCCACAGAATCGAGCGCTCGGCGGATGGCGTGTAGTAGTCGGTCACCTTATAAAAGACTTCGGTCTGCGGATCGAGCGTGCAGAATCCGTGCGCGAATCCGCTGGGAATCCACAGCTGATTACCTTCCGAGGCCGACAATTCCACGCCCACGTAGCCTCGATAGCTGGGCGAATCCCGCCGCAAGTCCACCGCAACATCGAAGATCCGACCTCGCAGCACGCGAACCAGCTTACCTTGAACGTGAGGGTCGACTTGCAGATGCAGGCCTCGAATCGTCCCCGGACTTGAAGAGACCGACTGATTGTCCTGAACAAACTCCGCCGCAATGCCGCGCTCCGACAATACCCTGCGGCTGTAGGTCTCACTGAACCAGCCGCGAGAGTCGCCGAAACGGCGTGGCCGCAACTCCAGTACGCCGCCCAAGTGATTCCGAACAATCTCCACGCTCAACCCCGCCGAGGCTGTGCGCGCATCATGCCGCCGCCTCGGGTGCTTGTGACCGCACTCGTTCCACTTCGCTGAACAGCTCGATATAGCGTCGGGCACATTTCTGCCGCTTTTTGCCGCTGTAAGTTGTAGGAATTCTAGTCCAACTATTGTGACCTACGGTGGCCAGGCGCGTCCGAACCGCGAAGCCACGCCTGCTTATGTCTTGCCAGATCCATGCCGCTGGGCTGCGGCGGTTCCTGCTCCGAAAGGGGAGACGCAGCGAGCGAGCTGCGGGGAGCCTTCAATCGCTTCCAGCGCCTCGTCGGTCAGGATGCGCGCGCCCGTCGGGGTCAGATGGCCGTGACCTTGCTCGTAATATAGCTTCAGATCTGGCCGTGCTGCCCTCGCGAAAGCTGCCAAGGGCGAGATGATCTTCAGGCGCTCGCGCGTGTCGGGCGGCAGCCTCTCAACGGTTGAACGGAATTGTGTACGCGAAGTGCGAGTCGGAATCTCCACGACATAGAAGTCCCGATGTTCTGCCAGAACCATGTCCTGTGCGTGAGTCAGCAATGCTGCGGAGAGCTTGATAGCCGGCGACGACCAGTTCGTTTCTGGCGAGCTTCCTTGATTGTCCGCCGCTGATTCTTCAGGGGCTGCTGTCGTCGGGCCGCGCAAGGCGCGTCGCCGCGTTACCAGCAACCGCTTCACGGAACCCGCCACACGCTCGCGAATGAACGCGTAGAGGTGACTGTTGTCAGCGATGATCCGATACAGACGGAACTTCATGAGCGTGTCTTGGGCCCGTATGCCGGGCAGATATTGACTCCGATCGGCCTTGATCTTGCCATCGTCCAATCGATAGAGACCGGAACGTACGTTGTCATCAGGATCAGTGCTGTGCCACTCGAAAAGAACGAGGTCGGGATCGAATTTCCTGCCGAACTTCTCGTAATCGCGAAGCATTTCCGCCGTGCCGAAGCCGCTCACTGAGAAATTGAGAATCTCCGCATTAACACCCTGCGCGCGCAGCCGCTGTTCCAGCTGCGTGGTGAAGGTGTCCTTAAGATCAAGTTCGTAGCCGACGAGAAACGAATCTCCAAAGACGGCGATCCGACAGGTACCCGCTGGCTTTTGGAATGGATACTCACGATCCGCGCGCATGCCCTGGCTGTTGATTCGATATTGCACCTTCACTTCTGGCGTCTGGTGCCAATAGCGGGCGTTGGGAATGTTCCCGCGTATCCCCCAAGGCGTGCCGGTAACGTAACGCGGTACCAGCGCCTGTGGACTGAACACGCGAATGAAAGCTTCGGCGAAGGCCAGCGAATAGACGATCAGCGCAACCATTTTGAGCAGCCGAAGCGCAACGCTCCGGCCTCTGCTCGTGGCCCCGTAGCCCGAGCTCCGGCTGCCATCAGCAGCTGCGCCCGGGTCAGAAATCAAAGTAGATGAACTCCTGGCCGCCCGGCGCGCTGAACAAGACTAGTGTCAGCAGTATGGACAGCGCCGCGGTATGTCGAACCAGGAACGGGCCGGCATTGAGAATTTCCAGTTTTCCGGAAATGCGCTGGTAGATTTCCACCAGCAGCAAGGGCGTCGCATAGGCAATCACCGGCCAAAATGTGTCGAGGGAGTAGCCCTCTGTTCCGAAAAGGTTCGAGAAGATCACAGTCGCGTCGTCGAAGGAGCGCGCGCGAAAAAGGATCCAACCCGCCATCACGAGAGTAATGGTCACCGCCCACGAACTCATGTGAACAAGAATGCCTGCCGGTGTCAGAAATCGGATCCGTTCGAGCAGCTGGTCGACATGCAGCGCGCGATAGACCACCTGAATCGCGCCGTGGAACGCCCCCCAGGCCACGAAGGTCCATGCAGCGCCGTGCCACAGGCCTCCCAGCAACATGGTGATCATGAGGTTGCGGTACATCATCATGCGACCGTTGCGATTTCCTCCGAGTGATATGTACAAGTAGTCTCTCAGCCAACTGGAAAGACTGATATGCCATCGCTGCCAGAATTCCGATGGCGTTCTGGCGAAGTACGGCAGGTTGAAGTTCACCACCAGATCGAATCCCAGGCAGCGCGCCAGCCCACGTGCCATGTTCGAATATCCGCAGAAGTCACAGTAGATTTGAACCGTGAATGCCAGGACCGCCGCCAGCGTCATGCCGGCCGTCTGGTTGGTCGGATCTGAGAACACGGCATTGGCGATCGGCGCGACGTTGTCCGCGATTACCATCTTCTGATACAGACCCCATACAAAGAGCAAAGCTCCGGTCGTGATCAGGCTGCGATTGAGCGGTCTGACGGTCTCGAACTGCGGCATGAGATGCGCGGCGCGCTCGATGGGCCCGGCCACGAGCTGAGGAAAAAACGCGTGGTACGCCGCGTAATTGACGATCGACCGGCCTGGATCGAACTTGCCACGATACGAGTCCATGGTTCGGCTGATCGCCTGGAATGTGTAGAAAGAAAGGCCGACGGGAAGAATGATGGAGAGCGAAATATGCCCGGCCTCGATTCCTACGCTCGACAGGACAGCCGCGACCGAACCCACAAAGAAATTGAAATACTTGAAGAAGGCAAGAATGCCGAGATTCGTAAACAGAGACAGGTACAGCCAGTACTTGCGCTGCCGTTCGGGAGGCGCGTGGTCGATGACCTTCAGCCAGCCGGCCGCGAGGAGAATGCCCGCCACCACCAAGGGCATGAGCCAGACGTCCTTGCGCGATGCGAAGGCGAGGCAAGTGCCGGTAACTACCAGGAGGAACGCGGCGCTCTTGAGCCGATCGCCTGCAAATACTGGTTTGCCAGCCGCGCCCAACGCGGCCATGTAATCGACGGATGTAGAAATGGCAACAAGGATCAGGAACCGAGCGTCCCACCATCCATAGAAGAGGTAGCTCGCAACGATCAGCAACACATTGCGCCAAAAGACGTTCTGCCGGACCAGCACGTACAGCGGAAAGAACAGCGCGAAGAAAAGCGCAAAGATTCCGCTATTGAACAGCATGCACTGAGTCCCGAAGCTCTGCGCCGAGCTCCTGATTGAGCATGTCGTATGCGGCGGGCAAGAAATGGAGGGTATCGCGAGCCAACTGACGCGGCATGCGATCGGATCCGCCACATAGAATCCGGTCGGCTTCAAGAATTCGAACCTGCGGACCGCCTAGCGTGTGCAGGCGACGGTTGAAGTCTGCAACCAGGCCGTAAACAGAGTCTGACCAGACGATACGGCGCAACAGCGGCGGCGAGGCTGGAGGAACGATCGTCAACAGAATGACCTTGCTACCCGATTCGGTGGCGGACTCGACCATGGTCTGCAAATTGTGAAAGGCGAGATCGGCTGCAGATTTCCCTTCTTGCAAGGCGGTTCCCAAGACGAGATCGTTGATCCCAGCCTGAATTACTACAACGGCCGCCTCTATGTCGTGCGTATCCGCCGAGAAACGGTGCACCAATTGTGCCGTGGTTTCGCCGCGAATCCCGCGCCACACGAGCTCGAGCCCCGTCATCGGAGGCTGCGATTCCCAGTCCACGATCCTGGAGTCGCCAATCATGACGACTCTGAGTTCGGTCGGAGCTGAGAGCCTCGCATTCTCGCTCGCAAATCTCGATTCGAATGTCGGCATGAGCTTTGCGCGAGCACGCTCAACGTAGAAGCGGTGAGCGAAATAGCCGGCCACCGAGGCAGCAAGCAGGGCCGCAACCGTGACCCCGCACAGCCGAGTACTAACGCGATACACCTGCGAGTCGGCATCCACTCACACGCGTGCTGTTGCCGGCAGGAGACCAGGACCTTGCACGCCGAGCTCGCGATACGTTTGGAGGATTCGCTCCCGGTATGCGTCGGCGGTGAACTTTTCCTCTACCCAGGAACGGCCGTTCTTGCCCATTTCCTCAATCTGCGCATCCGATCGTCCAGCGGTGGCGCGCATCGCCCCAGTGAGTGAAGGTGCAACCCGCCAACCCAGCGCTTCAAACATCTTATTGTGGGCGAAGAAAATCGCTTCGGCCCCACCGCGGTGGTAGTAGTAATTGTTTATCGATAGAAGGGTAGCCATCCTCACTTTGCCCGCACCTTGCGCAGCGACCTCACCGTCCAGCATGAACCGCATGACTTCATTGCCTGATAATCCATCAAGTCACCGGCATGCGCAAAGATGAACTCGCCCAGAGCCCTGCCAAGGGCAGCAAGTTGGCCGCCCACTGAATCAACTCAAGAAAGCAGCGACGACAGCTCGAAATGAGGAATGATTGCGGAATGCAACGCGAGCGCTGTTTTCTCCGTCCGGAAGCGAACGATAATCGAGCGTAGGTGCAGGTGGATTTCACATAACAATGAGTGCGACGTATCGCTTTCCGTCGGGCTTTCTCTGGGGCGCCGCCACCTCGAGTCACCAGGTCGAAGGCAACAACCGTTGGAACGACTGGTGGGAGTTCGAGCAGTCCGGAATCTTGCCCTACGCCTCGGGGAACGCGTGTGAGCACTTCGAGCGCTACGAAAGTGACTTCGACCTGGCGAGCTCGTGGGGACACAACGCGCATCGGCTGTCGATCGAATGGAGCCGTATAGAGCCAACTGAGGGCGAGTTCGATGCAGCTGCATTGGATCACTACGTAAAGGTGGTTGCGGCGCTGAGAGAGCGCTGCCTTGAACCCGTGGTGACATTGCACCACTTTACCAACCCGGCCTGGTTCACCCGTCGGGGAGGCTGGACCAACCCCGAAAGTATCGAACTCTTCGCACGCTACGTCAGCGCTGTCGCTTCACGACTTGCCGAGCACGTCCGCTTTTGGCTCACGATCAATGAACCCACCGTCTACGTCATGCGCGCCTACGTTAAAGGGGATTGGCCTCCGTGCCAGCCTGGATCGTGGTTGCGTGCCTGGCGCGTACTGCGCAATCTGTGCCGGGCACACGTCAGTGCGTACGCCGTCATTCACGAGTATCGAGCAGATGTCATGGTCGGTCTTGCCCATAGTGCGCCCTATGTCGTACCACACGATCCGCATAGGTGGGCCGATCGCTTCGCGGCCCGAATGCGCGACTTCGCGCTCAACGATTTGTGTTTTCACCTGGTGGGCCGCCACCGCGCGCTCGATTTCATCGGCATCAACTATTACGTTCGGCAAGTGGTGCGATGGCGGCCACGGGGAGCCAAGGCTTTGTTTGGGGTCGAGCACAAGGTCGACGATCCTCTCGCACCGCGCCACTTCAGCTCGCTGGGATGGGAAGTGTATCCGCAGGGACTGCACAGCATGTTGGTAAAATTCAGCTCATTGGGCGTTCCATTGATGATCACCGAGAATGGCATTGCAACGCTCGATGAAGACTTGCGAGAGCGTTTTGTCGCCGAGCACGTGCGCGAGATGGCGCTGGCAATGCGGGACGGAGTCCAGGTGCTCGGCTACTTTTACTGGACGTTGTTCGACAACTTCGAGTGGACGGACGGATATGGCGCACGCTTCGGGCTCGCCGCAGTAGACACATCCAGCCACAGCAGACTCGCGCGCCCGGCGGCGGCCTTTTACGAATCCATCTGTCGCTCCAACGAGATCGCCATAGCTGGGCGCGACGCAGGGATCAGGAACTGATACCTGCCACCCCAGGTGGGGACAGGTCCAGTGATGATCCCGGCCCGGACCCGAAGACCCGGCCGCTGGCTATGCAGCGATTTTGCGCTTATGTGACCTCGGACCGGACCGCGGTTGACACATCGAGTCACGATGGCAACCCCGCAGCCGCTGGTTCATCGATTTGTCGCTTCAGCTGAAACCTGTAACCAGGCGAATCAGTAACGCACCTGTCGCTGGCGTCGAGGCACCGGTATCGAGGCCCGCCGCAACACCCCCTCCGCTGGTCTTCCCGAGTGGGCGCTCGCGGCTCCTTCAGGCCTTCGTTGGCCTGATTCCGTTGCTGCTACTCCCCGCAGTATGGCGGATGAGACCGATCTGGACAGTGGATCAGCGCAGCCTCGCGATCCTGGCGCTGATTGCGGCCGCCTACCTTGTCGCGATCTGGATCCTGCTGCGCGGCGAACGGCGCGGACGGCTCGCAACGGGGCAGCAGGTGCTATTGGTGTGCGGGACGGCATTCGTACCGGTGTTGCTCGCGGTGCCGCTCTACCATCCGGGCTTCTCGAGATTCGCCGTCCTCACCTCGCCGTTTCTCGCACTCGCCCTGTTGTGGTTTGCATTCTGCATTCACCGCTGGGATCGCGTCAGGCTAACGGCTGTGGCAGTGCTGGCGCTCATCGCAATCGGGTTGCACGTGAGCCTCGCGACGCGTCTTCTCACAAGACCCAAACCCCAACCGTCGGTGAGCGACTTTCAGCTCGGCACTTCGCTCTACGAGCTTAACGTCGTCTCATTCAGCCACTGGATCGCGCGCCACGACGCGCATCAGGGCGGAATCGCGAAGTTCAATGATCGCTATCTGCTCGCGACCGGCGAGGGTGATCTCTACCTCTTCAGGCGATCCGAGGATGCTCAAAAGCTCGAGTTGCAACATCTGCAAGCAGCGCGTGCCGCTGAACACCCTGGAGTTCACGGCGGACATGGCAGGCGTGCCAATAGCCCTGAATTGGTTCCGTGTAGCGGATGTGGCAACGCAGGTCACTGCGCGGGGTGTACGCGTCTTCGCCTCTCATCACTACTGGAAGCGTGATGAGCGCTGTTTTGTGTTGCGTGTCTCTGCCCTGTCGGGAAGGACTGAGGAAATTGCAACCGCGTCCCGTAAGTTGGCTTGGGAAACGATCTACGAAACCACCCCGTGCCTTCCGATCGACATGCCAGGAAAGGCGCCGCGCTTCGGCGGGCTTGAAGATGGCGGGCGGATGGTCTTGCTCAGCGACCACGAGCTGTTGTTATCGGTGGGAGATCACGCCCTGGATGGCTGGGGAAGTGCCATTCAAGCTGCCCAAGATCCCACATCAGCTACGGCAAGACGATCCTGATCAACTTGAATGACCGCTCGAGCCGGGTTTTCTCGCTCGGGCACCGTAATCCACAGGGCCTCATAGCCGCGAAGTCGGGCTTGATCTGGTCCACCGAGCACGGACCCCAGGGCGGCGACGAGCTCAATCTCATCGAGGAGGGAACCAACTATGGCTGGCCGTTGGTGACCTACGGCGTGGACTATGGCAGTCACACGTGGCCACTGACGCCGAAGCCCGGATCCCATGAAGGGTTCGCCCAACCGTACTTTTCATGGATACCGAGCATCGGTGTTTCCAGTCTGGTTGAGATCAACTCTCCGCGATTCGAACGCTGGCATGGCGACCTCGTCGTCTCCTCGCTCATCGCCCGTAAGTTGTGGCGTCTGAGAATTCGAGAGCGCCGTGTCGTGTTGGCTGAGGAGATTCCAATCGGCGAACGCATTCGCCAGATCATCGAGGGGCGCGACGGAGAGCTGGTTCTATGGAGCGACAGAGGAACAATCATGTTTATCAAGCCGACGATGATTGACTCCGTGTCCGGTCAGTCTCTATATCGCGAGTGCGCGAGCTGTCATGCGGCTTCCAAGAATCACGCTCGCTACGCGCCGAGCCTGAGGGGAGTACTGCACCGTAGGGTGGCGTCTGATCCCGATTTCGACTACTCCCCGGCCATGTTGGCAACAGGTGGCGCTTGGACCAGAGAGCGTCTGAATGCTTTCCTGGCCAATCCGGGTGCCTTTATTCCAGGCACTTCGATGCAGTTCGGCGGGATCGCCGAACCGACTGCTAGAGACAAGCTCATCGAGTTCTTGCAATCCGCAGACAGCGAGCTGGATGTCGCTCCAGGTGCAGGCGACCTGTGAGCTGCGGCTTCATCGCGGCCACTTCGAATTTGCTATTCGTGATTTTCTCGGACAGGCTCAATGCATGGACATCATCGGTTTGGGCGAAGGCCCGAGATTGGCCGCCTGGATAGAGGCTGCCCGCGTCCACCCGCATGTGCGATCGATAGCCGTCGTCTCGCGAAACGAACCCGATACCAAAGTTGGGATCGAAGTCCGCCGCTACTCCACGCTGCAGAGCGCGTGCAAAGAGATCAAACCAAGCGTCGCCCTACTGACAGGAGCCGCGGCGCTTGATGGGCGCCGGGCCGTGGAAGCCCTGGAACAGGGTATGGACATAATCCTCGACAGGCCCGACACGCTGGATCTGCTCACGCTGATGAAGCTGACCGAATTGGCACACTCAAGGAAGCGCCTTGTAATACTTGCACTGGAGGATGCGGCCCGAGTGACCGCAAACCGGCTGCGCCGTCTGCTCCGAAACGCTGGCTCGATCAGCCATATCAGCTACGTCGACAGACGTCCTCGCTCGGACCTGGGAGATGGCGCCGCGAATGCACCCTACGCACAACTGATTCGTTTTGGACTCGATCAGCTCGAAAGTCTGCGCTCGCTGTTCGACGCAAGTCCGGTAAGGGTGATGGCTCGGTACACAGAACCATCATCAACCAGTGATGTCCGCGGCACGACCGCTGAGCTTCTGCTCGAGCTGGAGCGCAACATTCATGTCCAGTACTTCGGCTCCACCGGCGCGAGCCATCGTGAGCAGAGTCTGTGGGTGGAGGGCAAGGGCGGATCGCTGCGTTCCGAAGGTGCCAGCGTCTGGTGGCGCAAGCGAGGCTGGCCAAGATTCTTACTTTGGCGTTGGTGGCCAGGCACGTCCGTCAATAACAGCAGACGTTTCGCCGACACCGCGCGACGGACATTCGATTTGATGCAGAAGTCGGCAAGCGGCGGTGCTTCGGCCGAGGAGGCGAGGCGCGCGGCTACCGCGACACTCGCGTTACTGGGCTCCGTGATGCGGTCGAGCCAGGAGTCTCGCGTCGTCGATGTCGCCGACTGGATGCGCTCCGGCGAGCGGCCATCGGCCTGACGAATGTCCTCAGCCACGCGCAACAGCAGACGTGTCGTCGCGATTGCCCTTGATATGGGTGACGGCGGTTTGATTCAGCACTGGGCTCGCGCCGGTCACCTGCCCCAGTTTCGAGAGCTCATCGATGCAGGCACGTGGGTCGACCTGGAATCGCCCGCGAGAGTACTGCATACCTCCACATGGCCGACATTCGCGACTGGCACCTTGCCCGGAACACACGGCGTCTATTACCCCTATCAGCCCGAACCTGGCCACCAACTGGCACAACACGTTCGGCCGGAGCACTACGGTGCGCCAACGTTCTGGAGCCGCGCGGATCAACACGGGCGGCGCTGCATTGTGTACGACGTTCCAGAGACCTTTCCGGAAGCAGGCTTTGGGGGCAGTGCGATCTTCGAGTGGGGGACCTGGGCCTGGTACGGAGCGCAGGCATCTGTCCCACCAGGGCTGATCGAGGAGCTCAAGCAGGGCTTCGGCAAATATCCGCTGGGAATAGAGGCCTTGCAGCTGGGACTTGGACGACCCAATCGCGCTGTCTTGCATGGATCGCCTGCCCCGCAGCGTGGCTCATAAGTGCGAAACCCTGAAATGGCTGTTGGGTCGTGCGGACTGGGATCTCGTCGTCGCCGGATTCTGCGAAACGCATCCCGCCGGGCACTACTTGTGGCCGGCCAGCTTCGCGCACGATAAGGGCGTCGAGGACAGCGGTTTCGATGCGATCCGCGGCACCTACGCGGCGATCGACGATGCAATCGGCAAACTTCGCGCTGAGCTCCCGCCGGACACTGCGCTCATGGTGGTGAGTGGAGATGGGGTTCGGCCGAATCATGCTGGGTGGCATCTGCTGCCCACAGTACTCGAGCGCCTGGGCTACACGAATGCTGGCCCGGATCTGAAGACTGCTGCTACGGCCAGGCCGCAATCCCCGATCGCGCGGTTGAAAAATGCGCTGCCGCCGCGCGCGCGGCGCTGGGTCGCTGACATGCTGCCCCGCTCCTTGCGCGAGCGCGTCGGTGCGCACTTGCAGTCAGGGCATATCGACTGGTCGCGCACCCGCGCCTTTACGCTGCCGACGGATCTCGAAGGCTATATCCGCATCAATCTGAAGGGTCGTGAGCCGCAGGGGATTGTCGCGCCTGGCGCCGAGTACGACGAGTTGTGTGCAAGCATCCGCTCCCGTCTGTCGGGACTCAGGAATACGGCTACGGGTAAGGCCGCGGTACGCGACGTATGGCTGTGTCACGACATCTTCACAGGGCAGCGTCAGGAGCAACTACCGGACCTGGTCGTAAGCTGGAACGATGATGCTCCGATTGTGTCGCTCGACGCTCCCGGAATGGATCGAGTCGAAGCGCCCAGTCCGGACCCGCGCACCGGGACCCATTCGACCTCCGGCTTCATGCTCGCTCACGGCTCTGGCTTTGCGGGCGGCGTACGCGCTCGCGGTCGGCTGGAGCAGGTTGCGCCGACGATCCTGTCGCTCCTTGGGCTACCCAAGGAATCGGGCTTCGATGGGCAGCCAATCGACCTGCGTTCCTCTGATACTAACGAGAACAAGCAGCGTGCGCCGATCGGGGGTTGAATGAACGTTCTGTACATTCTTTGCGTCTGGGCTCATGTGTTCACCATGGCCTTTTGGGTTGGTGCGATGTTTTTTGCCGATCCTGACAGCGGGCGTTTCTTTTCCAAGCTGTTCGAAAAAAAGTTGCGCGGAGTAGGTTGGTACGCGCACGGCGTCTTGTGGCCGACGGGACTCTACATGCTTCACTACCGCGGCGTGCTCGGCCGGATATTCGATTGGGACTTCATCACCAGTGCATGGGGGCGAACGTTATGGATCAAGATCCTGCTCGTCTTGACGCTGGTCGCCTTTCAGATCTTTGTCGGCAACCGTCCCTCCAAGCTTGTGTACGGATACATCCTGATTGCGTTCACGATCATCGGCATTTCCGTGCTGCTGGTGAGACCCGTCCTCCTATGAGTTGCGCTGAATAGCTTCATGACATCTCGCATAATTCATGTGGGTCTTGGCGGACGCGGACAGCATTGGTTGGAGTTCATCAAGACACGGCCCGATGTAACTTCAGTGGGGTACGTCGACGCCAGCCAAAAAATCCGCGACGACGTTAGCGCGCGACTGGGCATCGCGCCAGAGCTTCTGTTCGAGCACTTGGACGAGGCGCTGAAAGCGGTGCAAGCGGATTTCGCCTTGATTGCGACGCCTTCGTTTCTGCACGCCTCGCAAGCGACGCAAGTATTGAATGCAAATCTTGCGGTCCTCGTGGAAAAGCCGTTGGGCCTGAACCTTGCGGACGCCACGGCAGTCACCCGTCGGGCGCGCGAAGTCGGCCGCCCGATCGTCGTTGCGGAGAACTATCGCTTCTTTCAGGCAGAAAGAACGTTGCGCGCCTTTCTCGAGAGCGGTATTGCCGGGAGAATCGTCAGTGCGATGTGCATCGACCGTCGCGATCAGTCGAGCAGCACACAGGGACCCTGGGTGAAGGGAATGGAGCATCCATTCCTCGCAGAGATTGCCGTGCATCACTTCGACAGTTTCTGTTACTTGTTCGGCAGCAGCCCGGTTTCTGTCTTTGCAAGATCCTACAATCCTCCCGGAAGCGACTACGACCACGAGGGCGGCGCTCACGCGCTCCTGGAGTTCGACGGCGGACCGACGGTGCAATACTCCGGCACTTTCGTAGGCTCGCGGTACCAGTACGAGCTATGGCTCGAAACCGAAAATGGCGACGTGCGCACCGACCGGATCCGAGTCTGGTGGCGGCCCAGAGCGCAGCGTCGATTCACGGAAGTTGAGCCCGTCGCCCTGCCACCGGGCGAGGCGTTGCGCTATCCGCGCGCAGGAATGGCGACGATCCTGAGCCAGTTCCTGCTGGCTCTACAGCGCGGCACGCCTGCCGAAACGAGCGGCGAGAACAATCTCTGGACCCTGGCGATGTTGGAAGCTGCCGTCCTTTCAGCGCGTGAGGGACGCAAAGTATCGATCAAAGAGGTTTTCCCGCAGGAGATGCAACCGGTCAACGTCTCAGCCAGCGGCGGAGTGAGCAGTTGAGCGCAGCCGTCGGCGCGCATCGTCGGCCACGAGTTCTGCTCATCGGTCTGGATGCGGGTGATCGGGAACTGATTGAACAGTGGGAGCGAGAAGGCCTGCTCCCCACGATTTCACGCATGCGGGCTTCGGGGACCTGGGCAACCTTGCAAACCACGGCCGAGATCGTCCATGTCTCCGCCTGGCCGTCGATCTTCACCGGGACGGCTCCTGACAAGCACGGGCTCTATCATGCCTACGTGATGCAACCGGGTCAGCAGACTCCGACGCGCCCGCGACCCGATCTGTGCCCTGTGCCATTTCTCTGGAAGACGCTCGATGACCACGGCAAACGCTGCATCGTGATCGATGCTTTTCTTACCTGTCCGTTACAGAACTTCAGTGGAGTGCAGATCGTGGATTGGGGCAGCTGGACGTGGTTCTGGCAACAGACCATTCTGCCCTCTTCGCTCGCCAAGGAAATTACAGCGCGATTTGGGCCGTATCCTGCCGAGGATCACAGCAAGGTAGGCATGACTCCCCCGCCGGACTGCAAGGGGTTTCGTGATCGGCTATTGGCCGCGGTAGCAAAGAAAACCGAGGTCGCCAAGTGGCTGATGACCACCCAGGACTGGGACTTCTTCCTCGTGGTGTTCGGTGAGTCGCATCCGGCGGGCCACTACTTCTGGCACTTTCACGACTCAGCCTATCCCGCTCACCCGAAATCGGGAGCTGAAGACCTTCGCAATGCACTGCGCGACGTTTACATCGCGCTGGATCGAGCCGTCGCCGAACTCCTGGAGAAGGTCGACGAGGAAACGATCGTCTGCCTCGTGTCGGGTGACGGCATGGGACCAAACTACAGTGGCTCGCACCTTCTCAGCCAACTACTCGAACGCATGCGGCTACTGAACGCTGCGGACGGTGAAGGCCCCGTGAAGAGCAAGGATGCCAGCGGTGCAAGAGGCCGGCGCGACCTCCTGGCGACTTTGCGGGGCCTCATCCCGAAGTCACTACGCGTCGCCATCTCGCGCACGCTGCTGCCACGCAGCGTCAAAGAGAAGCTGAGTATGCGCTGGAAAACCGCGGGCATCGCGTGGGAGCGAACGCGGGCATTCCCGATCGAAAATGCCAATGAAGGTTATGTCCGCATCAATCTCAAGGGGCGCGAGCCGCAGGGCACGGTGCAGCCAGGCGAAGAATATCAAAACCTCTGTCACACGCTGGTCGAGACTGCGAGCACCCTGGTCAATCCGGCCAACGGACGCCGGGCGACACACGCCGTTTACAAGACGGACGAGCTGTACCACGGCCCCTGCCGTGACCATATGCCCGACGTAATCATCAGTTGGGATCCCAAGACATGCGTGACGACTGAGCTTTCCACGAAGAGTTGGGGTCTGCTGCGAAGTGAGCATCCCGGATATGGAGTTACGCCCTACTACACGGGCAACCACCGGCCCAACGCATTCATGGCGGTCGTTGGTCCTGGCGTTGGGCCGGGCCTGGTACTAGAGGGGGCGAGCATTCTTGATCTCGCTCCAACAGTTCTGGCGCGGTTCGGCATCGCTGCACCGGCGCACATGGATGGCCGAGTGCTCAATGAGCTCACCGCTACCGAGACGCTGCAGCCACATTCATGAGCACTTCTGCGTCACGTGGCGCCCTGGTAATAGTGGCCGGTCGGGGGCTGTTTTTTTTTATCGGCTACCTTGTTGTCGTGCTCCTCGCACGAGAGATGGGGCCCGTCGCCTATGGCGCCTACGGCGTAATCATGTCGGTGCTGGTGTGGCTCGAGCAGTCTGCCAGGCACACCGTGCCGGCTGCTGCGGCCAAACTCGTCGCTGAAACACCCAACCAAGCTGGCGCAATCGGCAGTGCTGCATTGGCGCTCAACTTCATTCTGCATACGGTCATATTTGTCGCGTTCTGGTTGATTGCACCGTGGCTGGAGACGTGGTTCGCAATTGAGAACGGCACTTATCTGTTCCGTTTGGCTGCCGTGGACTTGCCGCTGTTCGGGATCTACGTAGCGCTACAGGGAATCTATCAGGGTCAACGCCGGTTCCCTCGCATCGTGGTTGCGGAACTGGGTTACGCCTTCGTCAAGCTCGTCGGCGTCATCGTCATCGTCAGAATGGGCATCTCGATCGAAAAGGCGCTTATCGTCAACATCGCCGCGTCTGCCGGTGGAATTGCGTTCTTGTTCACCTGGTCCGTCTTTACACGACAAGCGCAGTGGCGCGTGCATACGCGCGCAATAGCAGCCATCGCGGCGCCCGTGGCCGTCTACTCGGTTGCCACGATGCTGGCCTTCTCGCTCGACATCTGGGTTCTCGACATACAGACTTCCGCTGCTGCCAAGGCGACCCTCGGTATCTACATCGCGGCGCTGAATGTTGCACGTGTCCCCGGCCTCGCGCTCTCCGCTCTATCGCAGGTATTGCTTCCGTCAGTGGCGAGAGCCGTGGCGGACAACGACGATGCGCTGGTTCGACACTACGTGAACCAGGCGTTGCGCTTTTGCCTCATTCTCTACCTGCCGATTTGTCTCGTTCTTTTCGCCAGCCCGGAAGGACTGATGCAGTTGATCTACTCGAGCACGTTTTCAGGCGGCGCCGGCATGCTCGTCATTCTCGTGATTGCGCAAGGTTTATGGGCGGTTCAGTCGATCTTTGCGTCGGTGCTCATTGCCGCAGACAAGGCGCAGGTGTTGGGCGTGCTGACGGTGCTCACGATCGTTCTCGCCTGTCCAATCATGGTCTGGCTGGTGAACGTAGCCAGCGGTATCGGGGCAGCGATCGCCACCGGACTGGTCGCGCTCGCCAACACGGCAACGTACAGCTGGCAACTGCGACGCCGCTTCGGAGCGGTGGTAAGGCTGCGCAATCTCGGCAGGATTGCCGCCGCTGGGTTAATCATGTTCGCGGTGAGTGTCGCGTGCGAGAGGTTTGGCAACCTGGGAGTAGTCGTTTCCTGTGCAGCAGGACTGGTTGCCTACTCAGGAGCGCTCATTGTTCTGTCCGAAGTTAAGGCAAAGGAATTGGCAACGTCTTTGTTTCACTCATCCCATAGCTAACACAGGCGCAACCCACGGAAGGACGGATCCTATACGTTGTGATGGATCTTATCCGTCCAGGATGACGAGATATCGCGGTTGATCTCCGCTACGAGACGTTGGTCGCTCACTTGCGGCAACAGCACCAGGCGGGCGTCCACAATCACTTGTCGGCCGTCGCGTGCGGTGTGGCGCAGCTCGCCAGCCCACTTACCGTCGCGGGTGATGGACGACTCGAGCTCGGCGGTGTCCATGGTGAGCCGGGTCTTCAGCAGATCGTGGGTGACCTTCCCATACACCTCGTCACGAGCGTAGCCGTAGAGCCGTTCGGCTGCGTTATTCCAGAAAACGATTCCCTTCCCACCCATAGCCCATACGATGACCGCATCATGGGTGTGCTCAAGGACGTCGGAACATTTCTCCGTCCACGACGGCGCCCGCTGCGCCTTGAGCACGACTTCCTGCCAGACCGTAGTCGTCAGGATTGTCCATAACGGCCATTCGAAGTCTCCCTGGCCACTTACATGCTGGTCGATAAGTCGATGGACTGCCTCCGGATCAAATATTCCGCCCCGCTTCAGAGCGCTGACTGACAGCCGCGAGCGCAAGAGGTCGACGAGCGGGCCGCGAAACCATTCGCGGATCGGCACCGTATGTGCGAGCTTGGGCGCATAGGCCATGGAACGGGGCATGAATCTCGCCGCCAGTCGGCGCATTTCAGGCTTATCACGGTCGATCCTTTCCAACCGCATGGCGAATTCCTGCAAATCATTGTCATAGTACGGATGCGTAATATTGACGTTCCAGGTTTTTGCCCAGCGGTCGTACCAATACAGGTTGCACTCCGCGATGAAGTACTTTTGGGTGAACAGGGCGATCTGATCCTGATCGGTCTCTCCAGCGAGGTCGGCCACGGCGGCGTGCAACGATCGGCGCACGCGATGCAGCCCGCTGAACCGGTTTGGGTCCTGGTAAATTGCGCTGCGGATCGGGTCCGAGATAACGGTTGCATTCGTCTTGTTCGGAAGTCCACTGGCGGCACCGCGAAGCATATTGCTCACCACAGGAGCCCAGCCATTGCCAACTGCGCTCAACGACGGACAAAGCCGCCGCTCCATGGCACCGTACGGCAGGGGTAGTTTGCGCAGCCGCCTCGCGAATAGATCCCTGCGGCCGGCATACCAGTCGCCGACTCCTGCACCAGACATGATCGAGGAGACTCCCGTCTGCACTACGTCCTTGAGAAAGTATGAATGCAGTCCATAGGTGAACGGTTCCTGGTACCCCAGCACCATGCGATCCAGATTGTCGGCCAGATCCTCAGGTCTGAAATCGATCGCGTGATGTCGCGTGCCGAAATGTTTGGCAGCCTCCTCCGCCAGCGAGTTTTCGTTGAACGGACCATCATAGCTACCGTAGTTAAAAGTAAAGGTCTCGATGTCGGCGTCCATGAGCTTTGTCAGCGCGCCCGCCAACAACGTCGAGTCGACGCCACCCGAAAGGAGCACCCCTGTCTTTGCGCCTGGCTGCGTAACGCCGGCGAAGCGACTGCTGTAGCAGCATCTGCAGACGTTCGGTCACTTCCTCCTGCGACATTTCAAGCTTGGGTTGGCCCGTCCCTCGCCACAATGGTCGCAGTTCAACTGTTCCTACCTTCCGGCAAATGAGCGCATGCGCTGGAGGTATTTTTCCGACGTTGACAAGCCCGCTCCAGGGCGCGGGGAAATAGCCGGCAGCCAAAAAGAAGTCCAGTGCATCCGGATCGATATCCGCTGGCACACCCAGCGCCAATAGCGTTTGCTGGTCATCGGCCCAGAGCAATTGCCTGCGGTTCTCTGAATAGAATTGTGACTTCTGTCCCCAACGATCCCTGAAGATCGTCAAGCTGTGTCTGTCGGCATCCCAGATGGTAACGATCGCGGCACCGTCAATCTTCGTCAGACCCTCAGGTCCCGAAGCGAAATAGAGGTCCAGAATCTTCGACGCGTCATCGGGTCGACATGAATAATTCCTACCCGCAGTCGAGATGATTTCATCCTTGTTGTAGATCTCGCCCGCGACCACCGCAAAGGAGCCGTTGGGACGTGAGGCCGACATGACGGGGCTATGCCGAGTGTCCTCAACGGCAACGGCTATACGGGGCTGATGCTGTGGGAACAAGATCAGTCGCGGCTTCGGCGCCCCGGTCGAGAATGCCTGTGCCTCCACGACCCTGATGAAATCTGCTACAGCTACTGCGTCGGTAGAAAAGATCCCGGCTTGCATCTCAGACTTCTCCCTTTATCTTGGCATTGCAGGCCAACGTCCACTCGCAGTTGTCCATCAAACTCCAGCGAAGACAACCGCCCACATCAACACCGATCTCGCGCGGGCCGTGCAGAGGCACAAGAACCACTTGGCGATGTTCATGTGGTCGCTATCAAAGCCAAAGTCTTCCTTCTTGATAGTGAAAGGATAGACCGTGCGCGGCCCTCGCATAGAGGTCTTGAGGCGCTCATATCTGGTGTACATGGAATCGCCGATTTCCGACCGCCGTAACGTTCCGACGGTGTGGCGCTTGATCCGCTTCCAGGTGGTGAACCGATTTCGCAACTGCGCAAAATCCTTTTCGCGCGCGGCAACGTTGGCAAAGAACTGGCCGTAGATCGTCGGGTCTTGGAAATGCGCATCCAGCAATCTCCGCATCTCCGGCAAAGTTAACTCGCTGAGATGGTACGGGTTCAGCGACTCGGTGTAGCCCAGCGAAAAGACGTCCCGGTTGGGCGTCGACAGAACCAGCGTGCCCCCCGGGCGCAGGACCCGCGACATTTCGCTCACGTACCTCGCTTGTTCGGACCTTGTAAGATGTTCCAGAACCTCGAAGGAAAGTACGATATCGAATGAAGCGGCCGGGAACTTGATGTCCAAGGCGTTCATCACGACGTATTCCATCGACGGATACCTGTTCGCCGCATAGTCGATAGCCCCCTGGTCGGGGTCAATGCCCACATAGTCGGCAGTAGGGAACAGTGAAGCGATGTGAGCCAGTGAGTACCCGGTTCCGCATCCGCAGTCCAGGACTTTCTTGTCTGCAAAATCCAGCTGCCCGCAGACAAAATCGAGGCGGGCAAATTGCTCCGCCATTGGCGCTTCCTGGCCCGGCTCCGGAGCAAATCTTTCTCCGTGTCCGTGAACAACTTCCATGACTGACTCCAAAACTCGTTCGATTGCCGCACCAACAAACGGGTTCCTGGACGCAGCAGGAACTGTGCCATCAGGTATGCTGTCCCGTCAAAGGTCAGAGCCAGTGGGTGGACTCCTCATCATCGGTGTTTTTCCTCTTCTCCGTCTGCTGGTGCACGCGCCGTTCCCACTGCGCGGCTCTTCGATATTTCCCGCGGGCAATCTGTGGCACGTCGCCATCCTCGGCCTTGCCTTCAACCGCCTACCGGAAGACCTGCATCCTTCCGCTGCGAGTAACCCGTCAATGACACTGAGCTCGTTGGGCGCCGGGCCGGGACATCTGAAGGGCGCACGGATCGCTCGCTGGTGGTGAACGCCAAGGGCACTGCTCCCTCGGTTGCAGCACGCGGCACAGTGCAGCTATTGCTCGCTCGCGGGTGTTTCGTTGCGACGGGTTATGTCATCTCGGTCATCCTGGCGCGCGGCCTGGGACCGGCCGATTACGGCATCTACGGCGTTGTAATGTCGCTCCTGCTGTGGGTTGAAATGTTCAGCGGCGCCGGTATTCCTGCAGCAACTGCCCAATTGCTGCCTCGCCACCAGGGCCAGGAGGCTGCCGTCGAGCGTACTGCACGGGGATTGCTCCTGTGTGTCGCTTTTCTGCTGTTCGCATTGTGCTGGGCGGTTGCCCCCTCGGTAGCCACGCTGTTCGACATCACTGATGGCTCGACCTTGATTCGCGTCGCGATTCTCGACCTTCCTTTCAACGGTGTGTACCTCGCCTATCAGGGTCTTTTGAACGGCCAGCGAAGATTCGGCGCGCTGAGCGTGACATTTGTCATCTACGCACTGACCAAGCTCGTCGGCACCTTGCTTCTCGTGGCTTATGGCCTCTCGTTAACCGGCGCTCTGCTGGTCAATGTTCTGGCAACTATCGGTGCGCTCGTGTTCCTGGCAATCCGGTCTCCGCCGCGCAGTTGGATGCCAGAGCCTGCACTCGCCCGCGCGATGGTGCGGATCGGCGCGGCGATGGGGTTGTACCTGCTGGTTCTGCAGGTGTTGCTCAGTCTGGACTTGTGGTTTCTCAAGGCCTTGTGGGGCGGTCCGGCTGAGGTGATTGGATACTATGTCGCGGCGTTGAATGTCGCCCGCATTCCGACCATCGTTCCGTCCGTGCTGAGCGGAGTTCTCTTTGCGTCGCTTGTGTGGGCTCTCGCGCGCGCGGATGAAGCGCTCGCTC
This sequence comes from uncultured Gammaproteobacteria bacterium, assembly GCA_963810775.1. Classification (GTDB taxonomy): domain Bacteria; phylum Pseudomonadota; class Gammaproteobacteria; order Steroidobacterales; family Steroidobacteraceae; genus DATBVX01. The sequence goes on along the minus strand of CAWEOT010000025.1, from coordinate 386,849 downwards.
AGCGCTATGTGCGAGCCGCCGTGCGTTTCGCGCTTGTCGTGCTCGTGCCGTGTTGCGTGTTGATCGTCATGTACGCCGATTGGGTGATGGAACTGCTCTATTCAGATGAGTACCGGGCGGGCGGAACCTACCTCAAGCTGCAGATCTGCGCGTTCGCCTGCATGGCGTTTCTCGACTTGTTCCTGCACGCATTGATGGCCGCAAACCGTCAAGTCCTGTCCGCAGGGATTCTCGTCGGGCTCGTTCCAGCGTCGGTAGTCATGAATATGATGCTCATTCCCCGCTTCGGGGCAGTCGGCGCAGCCTGCTCCCTCCTCGTAACGATCGTGCTCGGGACGCTGGTTGCAATATTTGCAGCGGCTCGCCACTTCGGGACAGCAGGAGCGCCCCTCACTGTCGCAAGAGTCGGCGCTGCCGCGGCCCTGATGACCTTGATTGGTATGACCGTGCCGCTGCCGGAGCAGTGGTTGGTGCTAAAGATTCTCATTATGTTGATTTCCTACCTTGCCTTCCTTGTGATAACAAAGGAAATAAGAACCTCAGAACTAACTGGATTCTCGGTCCTGAAGGCCGACTGAAGAACCGGCATGGTAGCCACAATAAAAAAATGGGTGAGCGGACTGTGTCGCCGTCTTGGGTACGAGATCATCCCCGCCTCACGGATCATGCCGCGCGATATCGGCACGCATCTCGTTTCCCTGTTTGGATTGCTGGGTACAACCTGCGTATTCGACGTCGGCGCAAACACGGGACAATATCGGGACTTCCTGCGCAACGAGGTTCGGTACACGGGGTTGATTGTATCGTTCGAGCCAGTGAGAAAGATGGTGGAGATCCTGCGGGAAAAGGCGCAGTCGGATCCCGACTGGCTCGTGTATCACTGCGCGCTCGGCGCGGCAGTGGGCACGCAATCCATCAACGTCATGAGCGCCGAGACGCTCTCGTCCTTTCTGGCGCCGGACAATTCCGCGACTGATCTGTTCGCTCCCTACAACGTGGTGGACCACACAGAAAACGTCGAGGTGAGAACACTGGACTCGGTCATCGAAGAACTCCGCGCCCGGAGGGACATCGGCAAGAACCTGTACCTCAAGATGGATACGCAGGGTTACGACCTGGAAGTGGTCAAGGGTGCGGAGCGCAGCCTGGCCATGATCGCAGCAGTGCAGACGGAACTCTCGTGCCTGGCGCTCTACAAGAACATGCCCGGGTACGTCGAAATGCTCGCGGCACTCGACCAGAAGGGATTCCAGCTCTCAGGCATGTTTCCCGTGAACCAGGACACCTCACTGCGAATCATCGAGTCAGACTGCGTGATGCTCAACAGCGCCCTGGTCAAGAGTGCTGACACCCGCCTGATGTGGACCATGTAATGCGTATCGGCATTACGCTGCAAAGCCTCGATCCGACCTGGGGCGGGATTGGAATCTATACCGAAGAGATCGTGAAGGCCCTGCTGCGGTTCGATACCCAGAACGAATATGTGCTCATGTATCCGGGATTCGGGGCGCCGCGAAAACTCTTCGGCCGATATCGCCGCTACAAGAATGCGGTTGAAGTCGAAACCGAGCACTCGAGATTTCCCTCAGGATGGTATTGGGACCAGGCGGTTGTTCCGGGCGTCGCCAAGCGTTACGGCGTCGATGTGCTATTCAATCCGTTCCTGTCCGTCCCTGTCCCAGGGCGGTTCAAGAAGGTGATGGTGATGCACAACGTCGAGTACCACACCATCCCCAACGTGTACGACTGGAAGATGTATGCGCGGTGGTTCCTCCTCGAGAAGGCGATTCTTCCTGCTGCGGACCGGGTCATTTCGATTTCCCACGTAATGACGAGCGACTTTCGTCGCACTGTCAAATTCCCGATTGAAAATGTCCGCACGATTTATCATGGCGTGAGCGAGCGGTTCCGGCTACTGCACGACGCAGACAAACTCCGAGACATCAAAGAGGAGTACTGCCTGCCGGATAACTTCATCCTGTTCGTAGGCCACCTCTATCCACAGAAGAACTTTGCAGTCCTGGCGCGGGCATTCAGTCTCATCGCCAAGCAGATTCCGCACGATCTGGTAGTCGCCGGACGGCCGCGCTGGAAGCATGAAGAAGATCTTCAGCTGATCGAGCGTCTCGGCTTGCGCGACCGAATCCATATTTTGCATATCGTTCCCAACGACGATCTTCCCGCCATTTATAATCAGGCATCGTCGCTGGTGTATCCCTCGCTGTACGAGTCGTTCGGCCTCGTTCAGCTCGAAGCCATGGCCTGCGGGTGCCCGGTCATTGGTGCAAACTCTGGGGCAATTCCCGAGGTCGCCGGTGGTGCCGCGCTGCTGTTCGACCCCCACAAGCCGGAAGAGCTGGCGGAATGCATCCGAAACATCGTGACCGACCCGCTGCTTCGCCAGAGCTATGTCGAGAAGGGTCTGCAACGCGCTAAGGAATTCACCTGGGGCCGATGTGCGCGGGAGACGGTGCAGGTGCTCGAGGAAGTGGTGGCGACGTGATTCACCCAACTCACCGCAAGCAGGCGCTAAATCACCGCGTGTCGCTGCGCGGCAGAGATTCCACGTGCTCTCCGGGAAACGCAATGTGGGAGTGCGGCTGAAATGTGCGGAATCGCCGGCCTGGTTTGCGTTACTCCGAGTCGTTGCCGGGACGATCACTCGCGCATAGTCGCGAAGATGTGTGACCTCCAGGTGCATCGTGGTCCGGATGACCGAGGCGTCGTCGACGTGGGGAATGTCTGCCTTGGGTCCAATCGCCTCAGCATCATCGATCTCAGCGCGGCCGGGCACATGCCCATGTCCGACGGCGAAGGCGCGTGGATCGTGTACAACGGCGAGGTCTACAACTTCATGGAGGTCCGCGACGATCTGAGTCGTCGCGGACACCAGTTCCGGTCCAAGACTGACACCGAGGTCGTGCTGCGGGCGTTTCGCGAATGGGGCGAAGCCTGTCTCAGTCGATTGAGAGGCATGTTCGCGTTTGCAATCTATGACAGCAAAAGTGACACCGTAACCCTGGTCCGTGACCGATTCGGCAAGAAACCGTTGTACTACCTGTGTCAGGACGGGCACATTCTCTTTGCCTCGGAGCTCAAGACTCTGGCGAACGCCTGCTCCAGCCTCGAACCGAATCATCGGCGCCTCGCGGAATGGTCGCTCTATCGCAATGTGGACTTTGGTGCTTCCGATACACTGTTTGCCGGAATTTCAGCCCTTCAGCCTGGAAACGTGATCACAATTCACGCGGGGAAGCTCTCGACTCCGCGCCGCTACTACGCAGCTGAAGCTCACGTCTCCCAAGAGACCTACACTCGACTCGGCGCGCTTTCAGCGCCAGCTTTGACAGAAGAGCTGGGCGGCTTGATTACGGCAGGTGTGCGCGACCGACTGGTCAGTGACGTGCCCGTTGGCACTCTATGCAGCGGCGGGATCGACTCGAGTTTGATCACGGCCATCTGTGCGCGCGAGCGCAAAGATGTTCTCGCCTTCAACATCGCTGTCGAGGGTTACCCCAAACTCGACGAAAGTGTGTACGCCGATCGTGTCGCCAGGCACTTGGGCATTCGTCTGCTGTCGTGCCGTGCGAATGCCGAGGTGTTTCGAGACAACCTCGTTCGAGCGATCTACCATGAGTGACCATCCGCTGACCCACCCCAACTCGGTATTCTTCCTCAAGGTCTCCGAGTTGGCGCGCAGCCACGGTGTGATCGTGCTTCTTTCTGGCGAGGCCGCCGATGAGCTCTTCGGCGGCTACATGCAGCGTTACCGCCGCTATCGCCAATTCAAGCGACTCGAAGCTTGGCTGAAATATCTGCCTCAACGACTCCGAAGAGCAATCGCGCTTGCGGGATACGCCAGCGATCGTGTCCCGATTACGGAATTCTCGGAGTATGAGGGTCTGTTGGCTCACTCGACTTCATTCCTGGACCGCTTTGCGCGCGTCGAACTGCGTGCGCGTTGCGCCGCGACCTATCGATTCGTCAAGGACGACATGGAGCGGGAGGTTCTGGGTGCCATGCTGGCGGACGTCACGAATTTTCTTACGCCATTGCTGCGTCGGCTCGATCGCATGACCATGGCCGCCTCGGTCGAGTGTCGCGTGCCATTTCTGGATCAGAGACTCGTACACACGGTGATCAACATGCCACTGTCACTCCGACTGCGCGGCAGCACGGACAAGTGGGCACTGAAAGCCATTGCCTCGGACTACCTGCCGCGTGAAATCGTGCATCGAAGGAAACTTGGATTTCCGTTGCCGGTGACTGACTATCTCGCACCGCTGGCACAATCCGCCCTGTTCGACGACGGCTTCTGTATTCAGTCGCTCGGTATGAATCGGGCAGGGCTGGTGAAGTCGATTGAAGACTGGCGTCAGAACGTCAATGGCTTCTTTAACCTGCTGGCACTGGAAATTTGGGGGCGTCTGTTTTTCTTCCGCCAGTCCGTGGACGAAGTGAACGAGCAGATCAAACGAACAGCCGGTACCCCTCCGCCCGGCGTCAAGACCCGCCAGGCCGCGTAGCCATGAAGCGCCTCATCATCAACGCCGACGATTTCGGGCTCTCGCCTGGAGTCAATCGCGGCATCCTCGAGGCGTTCCAGAAGGGTGTTCTCACCTCCACGACAATGCTCGTCAACCTCGACCATTTTGCGGAGTCGGTCGCGATTGCAAAGGCGCACCCCGAGCTTCCGGTGGGGATCCACCTTTCGCTCCTGTGGGGGCGCCCCGTCTCGCCGCCCGAGAGTGTGCCGACCTTGGTGAGCGAAGACGGCACCTTTCCCAGCGACCTCACCGTGCTGGCGCGGCGCTACTACACCGGCTGGCTGTCGCTGGCCGAGGTGCGCGCGGAGTTTGCAGCACAGGTGCGCAAGTTGCTTGCGGCAGGTATCACGCCCACGCACGCGGACAGCCACAAGCACATCCATTGCCTGCCCGGCATCATGCGGCAGATTGCCTCGGTCGCGCGCGAGCAGGGGATCGAGCGCGTGCGCTATCCGAGCGAGCGCAAGCTGCGATCGCGCGTGAATGGGGCAACGCAGAACGGTGCGCTGGCCCCGCACGTTTCGTGGCGAGGGCGCAGCAAATCGGCGCTGATCCGCTTTCTCGCGCGCAACCATCGCAGCATCCTGGCCGCTGCCGGTCTGCGCACGACTGATCACTTCGTGGGCATCGCGCAGGCTGGTGCGGGTGACCCTGACGCACTCCGATTCGTCTTCGAGCACCTCGAAGAAGGCGTCACCGAGCTGATGTGCCACGCCGGCTACACCGACGAGGCGGCCAACCGCTACTCCCGGCGCCCGCCGCAGCGCGACAGAGAACTGGCGGCGCTACTCGACGAACGCACGCGCGAAGCGCTCCGTCGCTGTGACGTCACGCTGATCAGCTATCGTGACCTGTAGGGGCGACGCCTGCATCGCCAGCGCCCGCTTGCCGCACCAACGCAACCCATGACCACTACCCCACCCCCGAGCCGCCTGATCAGCTTCGTGCTGCCCGTCTACAACGAGGAGAAGAGTCTGCCGACCCTGCACGGGCAGATCGTGGCCGTGATGGAGCGCACGGGCGCGAACTTCGAGCTTGTCTTCGTCGACGATGGATCGAGGGATGGCTCCTTTGCCGTGCTGAAGGAGCTCGCCGCGCGAGATGCGCGCGTCCGCGTCGTCAAGTTCCGGCGCAACTTTGGCAAGGCGGCGGCGTACAGCGCGGGCTTCAGCAGTGCGCGCGGCGAGGTGGTCATCACGCTCGATACGGACTTACAGGACGACCCCGAGGATGTGCCCAGCCTGCTCGCAAAGCTCGACGAGGGCTATGACCTGGTCAGCGGCTGGAAGTACGAAGGCAAGGGGTCGCTCGAGAAGCGTCTGCCTTCGAAGCTCTTCAACAAGGTGGTGCGCGCGGTCACCAAGATCCCGCTGCATGACTTCAACTGCCCGCTGAAGGTCTATCGGCGCGAAGTGCTGCGCGAAATTCGCGTCTACGGCGAACTCCACCGGTACATCCCGGTGCTCGCCAACGCCAAGGGCTTCAAGATCGCAGAGGTCAAGGTCAAGAACCTGCCGCGGCAGCACGGCACCACGAACTACGGCTTCGAGCGCTACCTGCGCGGTCTGCTCGATCTGATGACCGTTACCTTCATCACGCGCTTCGGCAAGCGGCCGATGCACGCGCTCGCCTTCGGCGGCATCCTCACCTGCGGGTTGGGCGCCTCGATCGTCGGCTTCTTCGTGGCGGCGCATCTGCTATTCCAGTTCGGCCTGCTGGAAAGCGAAAGCTGGAACATCCATGAGCGCCCACTGCTCAGCCTGGCGCTGGGACTCGTGATTGTTGGCGTGCAGTTCTTCTCGATGGGACTCCTGGCCGAGCTGCTGGTGATCGGAAAGGGAGCCGGCGGTGACGACGACTACTCGATTTCGGAGACCGTCGGTTTCGACCAATCCAGCCTCGAGCCGCCGACGGCGCCATGAGGATCGCCCTGGTCGACCTGACCTATCAGTTCCGCGGCGGGATCTTTCACTATTCGACCTTGCTCTACCGCGCTCTCACAGTGCGCCTGGGCTGATCCTGCCAATCCTGCCCAGCCAAGTCTGATGAAACCGATCGATTCCTCGCGCCTGGCACGATCGACCAGCATCAAAACCGAGATCTGCATCATTGGCGCCGGGGTTGCCGGTATCTCGCTCGCGCGTGAGTTCGTCGGAACACGTCACGATGTTTGCCTGATCGAGAGCGGCGCGTACGCGCTGGACACCGAAACGCAGTCCCTCTATGACCTGCGTAATGTCGGGTATCCAACCCGACAGAACTTCATGGCGCGCGCCAGGTATTTCGGCGGCACGTCCAATGTCTGGGCGGGCAGGTCCATGCGACTGGATCCGATCGACTTCGACCGACGCGAATGGGTTCCGAATAGCGGCTGGCCGATCGCGTTCGCGGACGTTGAGGCCTATTACGCCCGCGCAGAAGGCATTCTAGGCCTGCCGGACACTCGACTATTGGATGAGAAAGTCGACGTTTTTCTGTCGGGAACGGGAACCGATGCAACCTTGTTCCGCACTGGAGAGCTGCGTCCGAAGCTCGTGACCTGGGGCCGACGGCCGATGCGGTTCAAGAAAACGTATCGCAAGGAGATCGAAAAGAGTCCCAACATCCGCATCTACCTGAATGCCAACGCTACCGAGATCGTTACTAGCGAAGCCGGCAACAGGGTTGAGTGCGTCGCCGCTGCGACCTTGAACGGTAACCAGTTGCGCATCACGGCCCGCAATTTCGTGCTCGCCTGCGGAGGGCTCGAGAATCCAAGACTGTTGCTGCTGTCACGAGATCGACACCCGAAGGGCTTGGGCAACGATCACGACGTAGTTGGCCGTTACTTCATGGAGCATCCGAGGGCGATATTCGGCACGGTCCGCCTGTCGGCACCCTTGGGTGCATCGCTACTTCTCGGCACGCCCTTGGCCGACGGCAAGATGCAGATCGGAGTTGGGCCCTCAGAGCAGATCCAGCGTCGCGAACGGCTGCTCAACAGTTATCTCTCCCTGGAGCCGCAGCTTTCGGAAATTGCGCTGCAGGCATACGAGTCATCAGCCAGCGTCGTGAAAGTGCTGACGGGCAAGGGTCGGCGAAAGCGCTCCGAAGTATTCGGCGGCCGGATGGCGGAGATTGGGGATCTCGCATACCTGCTCACCCCGAAGGAAGTTATGCCGCACTTCGCATACAGGCATTACGCCCGACTCAAGGCACTCACGCACAGGTTCCGGCGAGTGCTAGACCTGACGATAGTCAATTTTTGCGAACAGGTCCCGAGAGCAGAGAGTCGCGTCTATCTGAGCACTTCGACCGCGACCGGCTCAATATGAACACACTCGTCCTCGACTGGAGGATCGACCGAGAAGAAACCGCCTCTCTGGTTCGACTACAGGCGCTGCTCTCAGAGCGACTATCGCAAGAGGGCACCGGCAGACTGGAAACCCCTGCCCCTGATCTGCGTACGGCTGCGCCGTCGTACACAGACGCGTCCCATCACATTGGCACGACTCGGATGAGCGCTGATCCACGGCTCGGTGTCGTCGATGCAAGCACGCGCGTACACGGTGTCGCGAACCTTTTCATCGCCGGAAGCTCGGTCTTCCCAACAGCGGGCTCCGCCAACCCGACCCTCACGATCGTGGCTCTCGCGCTCCGGCTCGCTGATCACCTCAAGCGGCTACCGTGATGTCGAGGCTGCTTGCGATCAGCTCGCCGGGTAGGCCACAAAGCAGAAATCCTGGTTCTGGTACACATGCGAACAGAACTCATCGCGCACCATGGGTGCGGCGCCATGCAACCATCGCTCCATCAGCGAAACCGCCAGGCCCAGCTCGCCTGCCAGCAGATCGAATACCTCTTCCGGCCGGTCACCGAAATATCTCGCTCTCTCGTAGCCGTGCTCGAATACGACCATCGGTCTGTCCCTGCCAATGAGCTCACGGCTCCCTCGCAGCACTCGGAGCTCTGCGCCTTCGACATCAACTTTTATGAAGTCGATGTGCCTCGCACTAGGAATGATGCTGTCCAACCGGTCGACGTGCACCCGGACCTCTCTGATTTCCTGCTCTGGATCCGGATACTCAACCTTGCGCAGGCCGCTTCGCGCGGTACGTCCAACGACGACATTAAAGGTTGCTTCGCCTGCCTTGTCGCTCAGCGCCATGTTAAGCACGCGAACGCTTGGGAATGTCCGGGTGAGATACTGAAAATTTTCGGGAACCGGTTCAAACGCGATGTGATCGCCCTGAGGGGCGAACTTGACCATCTGTCGCAGGATGTCGCCGCGGTAGCAGCCCACGTCGACGCAGTTTGACGTCTTGCGCAGCGAGCGACGCAGAACCTCGATCAACTCGCGATCGTATTTGCAATTTTGCGAGCGACTAAGGCCCCGGTATGCCGCCCGTAGCCCGTACTCAAGTGGAGTATCGACCGTGGCCTCGACGATGAGCTTCCGGAGGAAGTGTTTCACCTGAGGTACCTTTCGTGGTGACGACATAGAGGCTGGGGTGCTAAGTGAGAGCCGCCAAGAAGAGGGGTTCAGTGCCGTCTAGTACCATGGTACTTCGCGGCTTGGACATTTGGCGAGACGGGGGGTTCGGCATCCTGCGATGACCCAATCAACACCAGAAACGCTGGCGGTAGTAGGCGTATCGTTCCCCTTTCGCGGCGGGATTGCACATTATTCAACGCTTCTGGTGCGGAGCCTGCGCCTGCGCCATCGCGTCGAATTCATTACCTTTCGCCGCCAGTATCCCGGCATCCTCTTTCCGGGAAAGACTCAGTACGACCAAAGTACGACCCCGATCCGTGAGGACAACGTTGCGCTCATTGACTCCACGAATCCTCTAACCTGGATTCAGACCGCACGACAGTTGAATCGCCTGCGGCCGCAACTCATCGTGTTCAACTGGTGGCATCCGTTCTTCGGCATGGCCTATGGCTCGATCATCCAGTTACTCGAGCTCGATCTGCGCAGGCGGGTGTGCTTCCTCTGTCACAACGTTCGACCGCATGAGACGCACTTCCTCGAGCGGATTCTGTGCCAGTACGCGTTCCGGCACGTCGAGTACTTCATCGTCCACTCCGAGGAAGACAAACGGACGCTGCTACAGCTGAAGCCCGCGGCGCGCGTGCGGCGAAATGGACACCCGGTGTTTGGGCAGTTCTCCGATGAGCACATGCCCTCGAAGGCGGCAGCGCGTACACGACTCGGCTTGCCGCCGGAGCGAAAGGTCTTGCTGTTCTTCGGCCTGATTCGCCCGTACAAGGGCCTTGGCTATCTGATCGAAGCCATGCCCCAAGTTCTGAAAAGCCTGGACTGCAGCCTGCTCGTCGCCGGTGAGTTCTACGACGAAAAGACAAAGTACACGAAACTGATCGACGCGCATCAGCTCGGTCCGCACGTGCGCCTCGAAGACAAGTACATCAGTAACGAGGAGGTCGCGGTCTATTTTGCGGCCGCCGATGTCGTGGTACTGCCATACGTCGAAGCGAGCCAGAGCGGCATCGTGCCGATCGCCTACAGCTTCAATACGCCGGTGATCTCTACACGGGTGGGCGGCTTACCTGAGGCGGTCATCGACGGCCAGACGGGGTTCCTCGTCGACCCTGGGAGCTCTGAACGACTGGCCGAAACGATACTGCGGTACTACCAGGGTGGTTACGAACAAGAGTTCCGCGCTGGCATCAGGGCATGCGCAAAGCGGTTCGATTGTGAGGAGGAAATCCGCAACATCGAGTACTTTGCAAGACTGGCGGATGAAAGCATCGCTACCTCGCGCATGAGCAGCCTGTGAACATCCTGGTGCTCGCTCCGTGGCTGCCGTGGCCCCCGCATGATGGCGCGCGTATCCGGATTCTCGAGACCGTGCGTTTCCTTTCGCGCCGACACCGCGTGGTTCTCGTAGCTCCGACTTATTCGGCCGGCGAACGTGACCTTGCGTCCCGGCTGGAGAGCGGTGGCATCGATGTGCACGCTGTGCCCGTACCGGACGGCGGGCTGGCCCGGCTGTACCGTCTGTGCAAGGGAACCCTCTCCGGGAAACCTCCGATCCAGGCATTTCATCGCAACAGCGCCATTGCGCGACAGATCAGCAAGCTGACGATGGCGATCGCCTTCGATATCGTGCAGATCGAGTTTTCGTTTCTGTCTCACTACCTGCAAGCTATACGTGGCTCTTCCCGCCCGCGTACGATCCTGTCGATGCACAACGTCGAATCCCTGCGTTTTGAGCGGGAGCTGCAGTTCTCAGCGTGGAATGCACGGCGGTTCGTGGTACTGGCAGACCGCTACCTGTTCCCCAACTGGGAGCCACGCGCGGTGCAATCATTCGATGGTGTGGTGGCCGTCTCCGAAGCAGAGGCTGCGTGGATCAGCCACCATGCGCCGCGGGTGCAGGTAAAGATCGTGCCGAACGGCGTTGACGTCGATTTCTTCCGTCCGCAGTCCGCGGCGGGCACCTCTTCGAACGTCGTGTTCACCGGTTCGATGGACTATCCGCCAAATATCGATGCAGCTCTCTGGTTCGCAGATGCCATATTGCCGATTGCGCGCCAAACACTACCGCAGCTTGGTTTTGTCGTTGCGGGTCGTCGACCGCCGCCCGAAATTCGGGCTCTGGGCACTCGCCCCGGAATCCAGGTCACGGGAGAGGTGGACGACATCCGCCCGTATCTCGCCGACGCCCTGGCTATGGTCGTACCGCTGCGGTCTGGCGGAGGCACGCGGCTCAAGATCCTTCAGGCGATGGCAATGGCGCGCCCCATCGTATCTACGACACTCGGCGCGGAAGGTCTCAGCGTCACGCCTGGGGAGCATCTCTTGCTCGCCGATAGCCCGCAGGCATTTGCAGAGGGTGTCGTGACGCTCGCGCACTCTTCGCAGTTCGCCGCGCGCGTCGCAGAAGCTGGACGGCGACTCGCGTTGGCGCAGTACGATTGGCAACAATGCCTGCGCGGACTCGATGATTTGTATCACTCGGTTGTGTCGAGTAGTCGACCGTGACGCGCCGCCTTTCTCTGTGTTACGCGGCACCCGGTCAGCGACTGCTGACGACCGCTGGCCCGACACGAAATGTGTTGTCAGTTGCCGAAGCGCTGGGTGACACGGTTGATGTGACCTTGGCCTTTCGCAGTCTCGCCGAGCCATTGGATTCGCCCCGGTTCCGTGTTCTTTCCATCGAAGACGCGCCAACGCCAATCGCGTCTCGCGATGACGTGACGGTTCGCGGACTCAACCCGCTGACTCACGCAAAATACTTGCACACGCTGCGCCATTTCGCGCGCCGGGCCGCAAGGGAGTACGACATCGTTTTCGAAAAGGGTTGGCGCTTTTCAGGCTACCTCGCTCATCAGGTCGCGCTTTGCGGCGGCTTGAGTGCGCTGATCGAGAACGATGTGCGCTACTGGAACGAACCGGTGCGGAATCTGCAGGCTCTCGCCCGCTTCCTGGCCCAACGAGCCGCACAATCGATCGCGGCGCGCTGTTCGCGCGGCGTGCCACTGGTCATCGCAGAAACCGAAGAACTCAAGGAAGCGCTGGTCGCGTTGCGTGGCATCTCACCGGAGCGAATCGCGGTCGTGGAGCTTGGGGTTGATCACAGGATGTTCCACCCCATGCCGCAGGAAATTGCTCGAAATGAATTAGGTATACGGCAGGATGTACTGATGCTGCTCTACGTCGGGGGGCTGGACCTCTATCATGACCTCGGGCAGGTGATCGAAGGCCTCGCTCGCACGCAGCCAATCGACGGTATCGAACTTCATGTCGTCGGGGACGGCCATCTCAGAGCGCAGGACGAGCAAACCGCACAACGGCTCGGCGTGGCGGTGCACTTTCACGGCCAGATCGCCCATCAGCGCGTTCCAGGTTTCATCGCTGCCGCAGACCTTTGCCTCGCTCCCTATCAGCCCAGCCGCTTCTACGACGGCAAGATCACGTTCTCGACTTTGAAGATTCCGGAGTACATGGCCTGTGAACGCCCGGTGGCGAGCGTGCCTCACGGTCACATCCTGCAATTGATCGATCACCAGGTCACCGGCTTCCTGGTCAACAACGACGCCGATGCGTGGACCGCTCTGTTCCGCTCAATGCCCCCACGGCAACGCCTTGCCGAAATGGGAAGACGGGCTGCGCAGCGAGTTGCGTCTCTGAGCTGGAACGCGACTGCGGCGAGGTACCTAGAGCTCGGAAACCGGCTGCAAGCCCGGACTACGTCTTCTTCTCTTGTGCCATCACTACGCGATTGATATTCCACTGCTGAGCAATCGACAGCGCGGTATTGGTGATCCAGTAGAGCACCAGACCCGCAGGAAACCAGGCGAACATGAAAGTCATGATCAGCGGCATGAACATGAAGACTTTCGCCTGAATTGGGTCGGGTGGCGTGGGATTCAGTTTGTACTGACCGAACATCGCCGCCCCCATGATCAGCGGCAGGATGAAATACGGATCGCGCACCGAGAGATCGTTGATCCACAGCAAGAAGGGCGCCTGGCGCATCTCCACGCTCTCGAGCAGCACCCAGTAGAAAGCGAGGAAAACCGGGATCTGGATCAGAATCGGCATGCAGCCAGCCAGCGGATTGACCTTCTCGCGCTTATAGAGGTCCATCGTTGCGCGGCCGAGTTGCTCGCGATCGTCCTTGTAACGCTCCTGGATGTTCTTGATGCGCGGCGTGAGCGCGCGCATCTTCGCCATCGATTTGCCGCTCACCTGGCTCGGCCAATAGAACAGCAGCTTGATCAGCGCGGTGACGATGATGATCGACCAGCCCCAGTTACCCACCAGGCCATGCACCCAGCTCAGCAGTCCAAACAGCGGCTTCGCAATGAAGGTGAGCTTGCCGTAGTCGGCGACCAGCTCCAGTCGCGGTCCGGCCGGCTCGAGCTGGGCCTGCAACTTCGGCCCGACGAACACCGTCTCACCGAATGAGGTGTGCCCTCCAGGCGCAACGTTCTGCATCGGTCCGACGGCGCCGAACAGATACTCCTCGCCCTTGACCTGAAGGCGGAACTGGTAGGGTTGCTTCGCGGCCGGCACGACTGCCGCGACGAAGTGGTGCTGCATGGACGCCAGCCAGCCATCCGTGACGGTCGCATTGAAATTGCGATCGTCCTCGTCATCGATCTTGAGTTTCTGATAGCGCGTGCCGTCATAGACCGCAGGGCCGGAAAATGCGTAGCTCTCGACGTTGAACATCGAGCGCTCGACCTTGTGCTGCTGGCGCAGAATCTGCAGATACGAAGCGCCGCTCCAGGCGGCGCTGCTCTGATTGTCGACCGAGTAGTCGAGTTGAATGGCGTAATTGCCACGCTGGAAGGTGTAGGTCTTGGTAACCGTGACTCCCGCGTCGTTGCTCCAGGTGAGCGGGATCTTCAGCTCTTGTTGCCCGTCAGCGAGTGTGTACTCGGACGCCGGCGCGTCATAGGTCGCGAGGTGATCAGGTCGCGCACCGTTCCCTTGCACAGTCAGCCCGGACTGGAGCACGTATAACGGCTCCGCAGGCGAATCGTTGAACAGGCGGACCTTGATGTCCGGCTGCTTCTTCTGAAGTGGATACCGGAGCAGATCAGCACGCGTCAGTTGACCGCCCTGCAGAGCGATGTCCATATCGAGCACGTCGGTGCGCACATGGATCTTGCCGGCGCTCGAGCCTGGTGGAGCCGCTTCCGTCGGCGGCGTTGGCACACTCGCCGCGCTCTGCGCAGGAGTTGAGGTCTCGGCAGCAGGAGTCGGTGTGCTCTGCGGCGCGGGTACGCTTGCGTCGAGGCCCGGCGTGGCTGGTGTTGAAGCTGCGCCTGAGCGCGCAGTCGCTTCCGGCGCTGGCGGGGCCGGCGGATGATAGTCGTGCATCCATGCCTGGTAGTTGAGCCACAGGACGAGTGCGAGCGCCGACCAAAGGAAAATACGCTGGCTAGGCATGCGGGATGCCCTTCATTTCTGCACAGCCATGCGCGTCCGGCACGGGATCAAATCCTCCCGCATTGAAGGGATGACAACGCGACAGGCGCCGCATCGCGAGCCAGCTGCCTCGTAGCGCGCCGTAACGATCGAGCGCTTCGAGTGCGTAAGCGGAGCACGTCGGATAGAAACGGCAGGTCGGTCCGAGCAGCGGACTGATCAGCCATCGATAGGTCTGGATGATTGCCTTGATGAACCCGCGCATCGTTCCCCAACCGTTGTCAGCAGGCGCGACAGATTCGCGTGTAATTCCGCGCGGCTCGCCCCGCGAGCAGCGCTGCGTGCGCTGACCACGACGTCGAGGGCCGGCAACTCGCGCTGTGCGAGCCTGAACACTTCGCGCGCCACGCGCCGGATCCGATTGCGCGCCACGGCATGCCCCACCGCGCGCGAGGCGATCGACAGGCCGAGACGTGCAAATCCGCACGCGTTGTTACACGCGGTGATCTGGAACAGCTTTTCACTGAATCGCTGCCCGCTCTTGTATACATGCTCAAACTCCGCCGCAGTGCGGAGGCGCTGGCGGGCGCTGAAATTGAAGGACCCGATCGGATCTCCGCAGGTGCCTTACGGAATGAGGCGCTTGCGACCTTTTGCTCGCCGCCGCGCCAGGACCTGGCGGCCATTCTTGGTAGCCATGCGGGCACGGAAGCCGTGCGTGCGCTTGCGGCGCACCTTGCTTGGCTGATAAGTGCGTTTCATCTTTTCGTGTCCGCGTTAGTCTGATCAGTCGGGCTCTGGCTGAGCGCGAAAAGGCGGCAAGGGTACGCAGCGACCCCGGCACTGTCAACACAACTTACCCGCGACATACGCGCTCGCGGCCTAGCGATCAAGAGGTCATCGTTATAGACTTCGACCCCCTTTCGTTCGAACCCGTTTTCCTCGCTAGAGTTGCGGAGTTGCGCTCGTGGAAGCGTCGCTGTGGAGCCGTTGTCTGCGGCTGCTGGAGTCAGAGATTCCCGAGCAGCAGTTCAACACGTGGGTGCGTCCGCTGCAGGCCGTCGAAGAAGACGGCGTGCTGCGTTTGCTCGCGCCCAACCGATTTGTAGTCGACTGGCTGACCCAGAACCTGCGTGGTCGCATCGAGGAACTCGTCGGCGCGGTGGCCGATTCTCACGCACCGCAGATCTATCTCGAAGTCGGCTCACGTGCATTACCTACAACGACCATCACGATCAACGGAACGCGACCCAAGCGGCTCGAAGCAGCTGTTGTCGGCGGACGCCTTAACCCGGATTTCACATTTGCGAATTTTGTCGAAGGCAAGAGCAACCAGCTTGCCAAGGCGGCAGCTCAGCAGGTAGCGGAAAATCCAGGTCGGGCGTACAACCCGCTCTTCATCTATGGCGGGGTCGGTCTCGGCAAGACGCACCTGATGCAGGCGGTCGCCAACACGATGCGCGTACGCAATCCGGAGGCACGTATCGCGTACGTGCACTCCGAGCGATTCGTGGGCGATATGGTGAAGGCTCTGCAGCACAACACCATCAACGAGTTCAAGACTGCGTATCGCACGCTCGATGCGCTGCTCATCGACGACATCCAATTCTTCGCTGGTAAGGAGCGCTCGCAGGAAGAGTTCTTCCACACCTTCAACGCGCTGCTTGAAGGCCAGCAGCAAGTGATCCTCACGTGTGATCGCTATCCGAAGGAAGTCGACGGTCTCGAGGAGCGCTTGAAATCGCGTTTCGGTTGGGGATTGACGGTGGCGATCGAGCCGCCAGAGCTGGAAACCTGCGTTGCAATCTTGATGAGCAAGGCAAGCGCTGCGCGCGTCGAGCTGCCGGAGGAAGTCGCGTTCTTCATCGCCAAGCGCATTCGCTCCAATGTGCGTGAGCTTGAAGGAGCATTGCGACGGGTCGTGGCGAATTCGCAGTTTACCGGGCGGCCTATCACGGTAGATTTTGCGAAAGAAGCGCTGCGCGATCTGCTCGCGCTGCAGGACAAGCTCGTCACTGTGGAAAATATCCAGAAGACCGTCGCGGAGTACTACAAGATCAGAATCGCTGACCTGCTCTCAAAGCGCCGCAGTCGTTCGATCGCTCGGCCGCGTCAAGTGGCAATGGCACTTGCGAAGGAACTCACGACCCACAGCCTTCCGGAAATCGGCGATGCGTTTGGAGGACGTGATCACACGACGGTCCTGCATGCCTGCAAGCGCATCAAGAGCCTGCGCGAGTCTGAAACGCGGATGGGAGAGGATTATTCAAACCTGTTGAGGACCCTGACTGGCTGAATGTGGATTCCCTGTGCGCGCAACTGTGGATAAAGTTACCCACAGATCCGGCACAGCTTACGGCGCTGATTTGGAGCCGTGACCTAACAGCCTTATGCTTTCTATAACGCATTGATTACATTATAGAATACTGAGTTTTCCACGTTGCGGGTGGTCCTCAGTAATAACAATAACTGATTTAAATAAGAACCAGTTTTCAGGAGTAAAGATGAAGCTCAGCGCGAATCGGGAAACGATTCTCCAACCTCTGCAGGCGGTTATCGGCGTAGTTGAGCGACGTCAAACCATGCCGATCCTGGCGAACGTTCTGCTCTCGGCACGGAATGGTCGGTTGTCAGTCACTGCAACGGATCTTGAAGTGGAGCTGGTGGCGAGTGTTGAGGTATCCGTGCAGAGCGCCGGCGATATCACCGTACCAGGTCGCAAGCTTCTCGATATCTGTCGCGCATTGCCGGACGGCGTAAACGTAACGCTCTCGGTGGATGGTGAGAAAGCAGTCGTTCGTGCAGGACGTAGCCGCTTTACGCTCTCCAGCCTGCCTGCCAGTGAGTTTCCAACTATTGAGGAGATCAGCGCTCAGCAGACGCTTGAGTTGTCGCAAGCGGAGTTCCACGGCTTGCTGGATCAGACATATTTCTCGATGGCACAGCAGGACGTCCGCTATTACCTCAACGGCATGTTGCTTGAGACCGATGGAAATCTGCTTCGGGCAGTGGCGACAGATGGACACCGGCTCGCGCTTTGCGAGATCTCGATGGCCGCCAAAGCGAAGACGAATCAGCAGGTCATCGTTCCCCGAAAGGGTGTGCTGGAGCTTCAACGCATCTTGGGCACCGATGGCACGGTCAGCGTGTCGATCGGAACCAATCACGTTCGCGTCCAGATCGGCGAAATTCGATTCACTTCGAAGCTGATTGACGGTCGTTTCCCGGAATATGGCCGCGTAATACCAGCGGCGCCCACCAAGAGTGTGAAGGCGGACCGAGAGATGCTGCGACATGCACTCCAGCGCACCGCGATTCTCTCCAACGAGAAGTACCGCGGCATTCGGCTCACGATCAAGCCCAATGCGCTAACCATCCAAGCTCACAATCCAGAGCAAGAAGAAGCTGAGGAAGAAGTCGAAGTCTCCTACCAAGGGGATGACTTGGAAGTCGGCTTCAACGTGAACTACCTGCTCGATGCCCTGGCAGCGATCGGGGGGCCTGAGGTAGAGATTGGCCTTACCGATTCGAACAGCAGCTGTCTGATTCGCAGCCCGGAGAAAGCCACTTCGAAATTCGTCGTGATGCCGATGCGGCTCTGAGCCAGCGTGGATGGCACTTCGGTCCGTCCGTCTCCAGGACTTTCGCTGCTTCCATAGTGTCGACCTTGAGCTCGACTCCCAGATCACGCTGATCCAAGGATCCAACGGATCAGGTAAGACCAGCCTTCTTGAGGCGATTTTTCTACTCGGCCGCGGGCGCTCCTTTCGCTCATCCCGTCTGGATGCCGTGGTGAAACGCGGGCCAGCCTCGGCTCGGCGTCAGCGGAGAACTCGAGAGCGGCGCGTTGCAGATCAACATCAGGGTCGAATACCGTCGAAGGGCAGACTCTCGCCTGGATACGAGGAGCGCGCGTCACCTCACTGTCGGAGCTTACGGCCGCCTTTCCAGTGCAAGCCATCGATCCGGGCGTCCACAAGCTAATCGAAGAAGGGCCAGTCCGCCGCCGGCGATTTCTCGATTGGGGCGTGTTCCACGTGGAACCGAATTACGTAAGCGCTTGGCAGCGATTCCACCGCTCCCTTCGGCAACGCAATGCGGCGCTCCGCCAGAGCGCTAGTACGGATGATCTGGATGCGTGGGATGAAGCCTTCGCGTCCGCAGCGGAGGCCGTAGACACGGCGAGAAGCCGATACGTCGATCAAAGTGGTCCGTACCTGCGTGCAGCCTGCGCGGCTCTCCTTGGGCTCGACATCTCGATCCGATATGCCCGGGGCTGGCCTGAGGGCCAGCCAATCCGAGAGACCTTGGCTCGCCATCGCGCGATCGATGCTCACCGGCGAATGACGACAATTGGACCCCAGCGAGCCGATCTTGAGATCCATCTGTCAGGGCGCGCGGCCAGAGACGTCGTTTCGCGCGGACAGCAGAAGCTGCTGGCAGCCAGCCTCATTCTTGGACAACTGGAGTTCCTTAGCGCAACGCATGATCTGCAAGCGACCCTGTTACTCGATGACCCAGCGGCAGAGCTAGATGCCTCAGCAATTGAGCGTTTCATGCATCGAGTGTTTGAACTTCGGTCGCAACTCGTATTGACCTCGCTGCCAGCACAGCTTCCCAAGCTGGCGCAACGCGCTCGGGTGTTTCACGTGGAACAAGGAATGATCGATCGGGTGCTATAATCCGCGCCCCCAAAAGAGACCCACCATGTCGGAAAAAGACGTCTACGACTCCAGCAAAATCAAGGTATTAAAGGGTCTTGATGCAGTGCGGAAACGCCCTGGCATGTACATCGGCGACACCGACGACGGCACTGGGCTTCACCACATGGTTTTCGAGGTAGTCGACAACTCAATCGACGAGGCTCTTGCCGGATATTGCGACCGGATTGTAGTGACCATTCACGCGGACGAATCCGTCACGGTCGCCGACAATGGGCGCGGGATCCCTGCAGATATCCACCCAGAAGAGGGAAGATCGGCCGCAGAGGTCATCATGACCGTCCTGCATTCCGGCGGGAAATTCGACGACAGCTCGTACAAGGTTTCCGGGGGCCTGCACGGCGTGGGCGTATCGGTCGTCAATGCACTGTCGGAATACCTCGTGCTGACCATCTGCCGTGAGGGCCGGATCTACCAGCAGGAGTACCGGCTGGGTGAGCCGGTCGCACCGCTTGGTCCCGTTGGTCAAACCACTGAGCGCGGCACGACGATTCGATTCAAGCCCAGTGCGACGATTTTCACCAACATCGAGTTCAACTACGAGTTGTTGGCGAAGCGGCTGCGTGAGCTGTCGTTCCTGAATTCCGGCGTGCGAATCGAGTTGATCGATGAGCGCGAGGAAAAAGGCGACGTATTTGAATACGAGGGCGGCATCCAGGCGTTCGTCAAATATCTCAGCCGCACACGCACGCCGATCCATGAAACGATTTTTGCGTTTCGCACCGAGCAGGACGGCGCGGTCGTGGAAGTAGCAATGCAGTGGAACGATTCCTACCAGGAAAGCATGTTCTGCTACACCAACAACATTCCGCAAAAGGACGGCGGCACGCATTTGGCCGGTTTTCGCAGCGCTTTGACGCGCACGCTCAACAACTACATCGAGAAAGAGGCGTACGCAAAAAAGGAAAAAGTCGTCACTACTGGAGATGACGCGCGCGAAGGACTCACCGCCATCCTGTCCGTGAAGCTCGCCGATCCGAAGTTCTCCTCACAGACCAAGGACAAGCTGGTCTCCTCGGAAGTGAAGGCGATCGTCGAATCGGCCGTAGCGGCGCGACTTGAGGAATTCCTGCTGGAACGTCCGCAGGATGCGCGCGCGATCGTCGCGAAGATTATGGAGGCCGCGCGCGCACGCGAGGCGGCACGCAAGGCCCGCGAGATGACCCGTCGCAAAGGCGCGCTAGACTTCGCCGGCCTGCCCGGAAAGCTGGCTGACTGCCAGGAGAAAGATCCGGCTCTATCGGAGCTGTTCCTCGTTGAGGGCGATTCGGCGGGTGGATCGGCCAAACAGGGCCGCGACCGTCGCACCCAAGCGATCCTGCCTTTGAAGGGAAAGATCCTGAATGTCGAGAAGGCGCGCTTCGACAAGATGCTCTCGTCCGCCGAAGTTGGCACCCTGATCACAGCACTTGGCTGCGGAATCGGGCGAGATGACTTCGAGATCGCGAATCTTCGCTACCATCGGGTCATTATCATGACGGATGCCGATGTCGACGGCTCCCACATCCGCACCCTTTTGCTGACTTTTTTCTATCGACAGATGCCGCAACTTATCGAGGGTGGCCATATATACATAGCTCAACCCCCACTTTATAAGCTGCGCAAGGGCAAGCAGGAGCATTATCTCAAGGACGACTCTGAGCTCAACGCACTGCTCCTGAACTCCGCGTTGGACGATGCAGCGCTCCATGTGAATTCGGGCGCACCTCCGTTGACCGGCGCAGGCCTTGAGTCGCTCGCGCGTCGTTATATGGAAGTGCAGGCCATCATCAAGCGCTGGTCGCGTCGTTATGACGAGCGCGTGTTGGAACAGATGATCTATCTGCCGGAACTCACCGGGGCGGTGTTCGACGACGTCGAAGCACTCAGCGACTGGTGCAGCAAGCTCGATAAACGGCTCAATGCCCTGAACGATGCGACGCGCACGTTCAAGGTCGCGCTGCATCCAGGTAGCGACGGAACGCCGCAGCGCATCGACGTGCAGCGCACCGAGCACGGCGTCGCTGCCACCAAGCACATTCAACGCGAGTTCTTCGACTCGGCCGAATATCGCCGGATTGCCGAGCTCGGCCGCACGCTCACTGATCTGATCGGAGAGGGCGCTTTCGCCACCAAGGGCGATGAACGTCATGAAATCGCGAGCTTCAAGGAAGTGATGCAATGGTTTCTGGAGCAGGCGAAGAAAGGCCAGACGATCCAGCGCTACAAGGGCCTCGGCGAAATGAATCCGGAACAGTTGTGGGATACGACCATCAACCCGGAGTCACGTCGGCTCATGCAGGTGAGAATCGAGGATGCGGTCGCAGCGGATGACATCTTCACGACGTTGATGGGCGATCAGGTCGAACCGCGTCGCGAGTTCATCGAGAAGAACGCCCTGGCGGTCGCCAATCTCGACATCTGATTCTGGCAGGACGCCAGCGCCGCATTGACCTCAGCGTGGCTGCAATTGCGCGACGGTGGATTCGATCCAGGCCTGGATTCGCTCGTTCAACTGCCGCGGCTCGAAGCCTCGAGGGTCGATCGGCGGCCCGATCACCACGCGAATCGTGCCGCGTCTTTTTATCAGTCCGCGGCGCGGCCAATAGAAGCCCGCGTTGTGTGCCACCGGAATCACTAACCGGCCCGTTTGGGTCGCCAGCAGTGCCCCGCTGACACCGTATTTGCGCGTCTCCCCGGCGGGCATTCGAGTGCCCTCGGGGAAGATCAGGATCCACATTCCGTCAGCGAGGCGCTGCTTGCCCTGCTCGATCACCCGATTGACGGCGATACGACCGCTGCCGCGATCGATGGCGATTGGCCGCATGGCGCGAATCGCCCAGCCGACAATCGGAATCCACATCAACTCGTGCTTGAGCACCCAAGACTGGGGTGGAAACACCAGCATCTGCGCGATCGTTTCCCAGGACGAGGAGTGCTTCCACATCGAGATTTGGTTGTCGCGCGGAATGTTCTCGCGTCCTTCGACCACATAGTCGAGCCCGCAAATGTGCTTGAGCAGCCACAGAACACTGCGCGCCCAGGTGCGCGAGACCGTGTAACGCACGCGGTATGGAAAGGGGGCTGCCAACACGACGCCGGTCGAAAACACCAGCGTGGAAAGGAACAAGTATGCCGTGAAGAGAAGTGAGCAGAGCAGCTGCATGTCAGCCCGGCAGGCGTGACAGATCGGCGGTGTGCAGGAACAGATTGCGCAGTTGGGCGAGCAGGGTGAGTCGGTTGCTGCGCAACTGCGCGTCCT
This sequence comes from uncultured Gammaproteobacteria bacterium, assembly GCA_963810775.1. Taxonomy (GTDB): domain Bacteria; phylum Pseudomonadota; class Gammaproteobacteria; order Steroidobacterales; family Steroidobacteraceae; genus DATBVX01. Next base: position 364,454 of record CAWEOT010000025.1, on the reverse strand, counting down.
CGTCCATCACCATGACTGAGTCGAAAAACGCATCCACCGGCTCGCGCAACTGCGCCAGGCGCTGTAGCGCCTCCGCGTAGTTGCGTTGCTCGAGCAGTGGCTCGACCTGCGGGCGCAGCCGTTCGAGCTCACCGTGCAGACGCTGCTCGGCAGGGGCGCGCAGCAACTCGATCCTCACCACCTGAGCCGGCGGGATCTCGGTCTTGCGCAGGATATTGGCGATGCGTTTGTTGGCACTGGCGAGGCTGGTCGCCGCATCGAGCTTCAGGAACCGTTCGACTGCTCTCAATCGCGCATCGAAATCGAGCGGTGAGGGCGGACGGTTACTGAGCACCGAATCGAACATTTCGCTACTGATCTCCAACCCCGAGGAGCGATCGAGGTAGTAGGCGCGCAGACGCTCCATGATGTAGTCGTACACCTGCTCGTGCACGGCGTCATTGACAACGCCGACGCCGGGCGAATGCGCCGCCAGCAATTGCGCAGCCGTTGCGATCAGGGCACGCAGGTCGAGTTCGAGTTGCCGCTCGATGATGATGCGCACTAACCCGAGCGCGGCCCGCCGCACACCAAACGGATCACGGGTTCCGGTTGGCTTCTGATCGATCGAGAAGATCCCAGTGATCGTATCGAGCTTGTCTGCGATGGCGAGGGCCATTCCAACCCGCGTACCGGGAAGATCGTCGCCGGCGAAGCGAGGCAGGTAATGCTCGGCGATGGCAGTGGCGACCTCGGGTTGCTCACCATCATGTTGCGCGTAGTAGCGGCCCATCGTGCCCTGCAGCTCCGGGAACTCCCCGACCATTGCCGTCAACAGGTCGCACTTGCACAGGTCTGCAGCTCGCTCGGTGGAACGAGGATCGGCACCGATCCGGGGGGCGATCTGCACGGCGAGGGCCTTCGTGCGAGTCACTTTGTCCTGCAGCGAGCCGAGACGTGTCTGGTAAGTAACTTGTGCCAGCCCCGCACAGCGGGATGCGAGCGGCTGCTTGCGGTCGGTGTCGTAAAAGAATGCGGCGTCGGTCAGGCGTGGCCTGACGACACGTTCGTTGCCGGCGCGTACCTGGTCCGGGTCGCGGCTTTCAATGTTGCTGACCGCTATGAATCGTGCGAGTAGCGCGCCTGTGCTGGTGCTGAGCGGAAAATATCGCTGGTGGTCCTGCAGTGTCGCGATGAGCACCTCGCGCGGCAACTCCAGGAAGCGCTGTTCGAATGTGCCCGCAAGCGCCACGGGCCACTCGACCAATGCCGTGACCTCGTCGAGCAGCGCATCGTCCATGACCGGCACGCCTTGCAGCGAAGCCGCGAGCTCCTGTGTCGTACGGCGTATGTATTCACGTCGCTCATCGAAATCGGCCAGCACACGTCCGCGTTTGCGGAGTACTCCCGCGTATGCACCGGGCGTCGATATGCGCAGCGGCTTGGGCGCGTGAAAGCGATGTCCTCTCGTGAAGCGGTCGCTCGATACGCCAAGAATGGTCGCAGGCACGACGTCCTTGCCGAAAAGAAGCACCACCCAGTGCACCGGACGGACGAACTCCGCGTCACCCGCCCCCCAACGCATACGTTTGGGGATAGGCAACGCATCGAGCGCTGCCTGCACCACGCCGGGCAACAGATCACTGGTGAGTGAACCTGGCTTGCGCGCGCTGAAAAGGAGGAATTCGCCCTTCGGCTCCTGCACGCGCTCCAGCGACGAGACTGTCGTGCCACAGGATTCGGCGAACGCGAGCGCGGCCCGGGTCGGTTGCCCGCTCGAATCGAACGCGGCAGAAACGGGTGGTCCGCGCCGCTTCATGTCCTGTTCGGGTTGCTGTTCGCTAACGCCTTTCACGAGGACGGCGAGACGTCGTGGACTTGCAAAGCGCAGGGCGCGTCCGTGCTTTAGCTTCGTCTCCGCCAGGCGCTGCAGGATACCCTCGAGGAGCGCATCGGCGAGTCCCTTCAACGCCCGCGGCGGAAGTTCCTCGGTACCGATTTCGATCAGAAGATCGCGCCGGCTCACGCCGCAGCTCCGGCTTGCTTGAGCAACGGGAAACCAAGTACCTCACGACTGTGCAGATACGCTTCGGCAACACCGCGGGCGAGCTTGCGAACCCGCAGAATGTAGCGCTGCCGTTCTGTCACGGAGATTGCGCGGCGCGCATCGAGAAGATTGAACGTGTGAGAGGCCTTCAATACCTGTTCATAGGCGGGCAACGGCAGCCTCGTCTCGAGCAGCGCCTGGCACAGGCGTTCACGCGCATCGAACTCCTGCAGCAGCCAGCTCACATCTGCATGCTCGAAGTTGTAAGCCGACTGCTCGGCTTCGTTCTGGTGAAAGACATCGCGGTAGGTCACGCGCCCGAGCGGTCCATCGGTCCACAAGATGTCGAAGAAGCTCTCCACCTGCTGCAGGTTCATCGCGACCCGTTCCAATCCGTAGGTGATTTCCGCCGTCACGGGCCTGCAATCGAAGCCGCCGGCTTGCTGGAAATAGGTGAACTGCGTGATCTCCATTCCGTTGAGCCACACTTCCCAGCCCAGCCCCCAGGCGCCGAGCGTCGGCGATTCCCAGTTGTCCTCGACGAGCCGGATGTCATGTACCAGCGGATCGATGCCGAGCGCGCGCAGTGAACCCAGGTATAGATCCAGGATGTCGCGCGGCGAAGGTTTGATCACGACCTGGAACTGGTAGTAATGCTGCAGACGAAACGGGTTCTCGCCGTAGCGTCCATCTGTCGGGCGACGACTCGGTTGCACATACGCCGCACTCCAAGGCTCGGGTCCGAGCGCTCTTAGAAATGTCCCCGTGTGAAAGGTCCCGGCGCCCATCTCCATGTCGTATGGCTGAAGAATCACGCAGCCCTTCTCAGACCAATAGCGCTGCAGCGCAAAAATGAGGTCTTGGAAGGTCTGAGGCGGAGGCAGGGGGCTAAGGCGCGGCATGGTTAGGAGGGCCCAGGGTCTTAGCAGGTCATTGATCGAAAAGGCCGCGAGTATAACGAGTCATTCAGCGACTGGCATTCGCGCTGGCCCGGTGCCCCGCAATGGTGCGCAACGCTACAAGGCGCCGAAGGGGCGGCCGAGGGCCCAGCTGGCGCTCAACATTGGTGCGCCAGAGGCTTTTGGATGCCCTATCATGGCGCGCAATCCATGCGATTTGCCTGCACAACGCATCTAAGCGCTTGAATTTTAGATCTCAACCCCGTGGCATGAGAACTGCAATTCGCGGGGACTCAGCTATGGACCTCCGTCCGCAGGGCGAAGCAGACGGCAGGCCAAACAGTTTCGCCACATTCCGAGGAGCTCGAGCCCATGACCCCCGCCGAAGTTCTGAGCCTGATGAAAGAGAAGGAAGTGAAGTTCGTGGACCTGCGCTTCACCGATACCCGCGGCAAGGAGCAACACGTCAGTGTGCCCTCGCGCGTCGTCGATGAGGACTTCTTTACCGACGGCAAGATGTTCGACGGTTCTTCGATCGCTGGTTGGAAGGGCATCAACGAGTCCGACATGATCCTGATGCCGGATCCAGCCAGCGCGGTGATCGATCCGTTCTTCGAGGAAAGCACGCTGCTTCTGCGTTGTGACGTCGTCGAGCCGACGACCATGCAGGGCTATGACCGTTGTCCGCGCTCGCTGGCAAAGCGCGCCGAGGCGTATCTCAAGTCGACCGGTATCGCCGACAGCGCTCTCTTTGGGCCCGAGAACGAGTTCTTCATCTTCGATGCCGTGCGCATGGGCTCGGGCATGAGCGGCTGCTTCTATGAAATCGATTCCGTAGAAGCGGCATGGAGCTCGGGCAAGGTATACGACGAGGGCAACAAGGGCCATCGGCCCGGTGTTAAGGGCGGATATTTTCCGGTTCCGCCCGTCGACTCTCAGCAGGACATCCGTTCAGCGATGTGTCTCGCGCTCGAGGAGCTTGGCCTGATGGTCGAGGTGCACCACCACGAGGTCGCGACTGCCGGCCAGGGCGAAATCAATGTCTCTGCCAACACGCTTACCCGCAAGGCGGACGAAGTGCAGATTCTCAAGTACGCCCTGCAGAACGTCGCTGCGAGCTACGGCAAGACGCTCACATTCATGCCCAAGCCCATCGTCGGCGATAACGGCAACGGCATGCACGTACATCAGTCCCTCCAGAAGGCGGGCAAGGCACTGTTTGCCGGCGACAAGTACGGCGGCCTGTCAGACGTGGCGCTCTACTACATCGGCGGCATCATCAAGCACGCGAAGGCGCTCAACGCGTTCACCAACTCGAGCACCAACAGTTACAAGCGCCTGGTACCCGGTTTCGAAGCGCCAGTGATGCTGGCCTACTCCGCGCGCAATCGCTCAGCGTCGATCCGCATTCCCTGGGTCCCGAATCCGAAGGGGCGGCGCATCGAGGTGCGTTTCCCGGACTCGACTGCCAATCCCTATCTGGCATTTGCCTCGATGCTGATGGCCGGTGTCGATGGCATCCAGAACAAGATTCATCCGGGCGAAGCCGCGGACAAAGATCTGTACGACCTCGAGCCCGAGGAGGCCAAGCATATTCCCGAAGTGTGCTACTCGCTCGAACAGGCGCTCGAAGCACTCGACAAGGATCGGGCTTTTCTCAAAGCCGGCGGTGTGTTCACGGACGATGTGATCGATGCGTACATCGGGCTCAAGATGCAGGAAGTTACACGCGTGCGCATGACCACCCATCCGGTGGAGCTGGAGCTGTACTACAGCGTTTGAGCAGTGGTTCGCCCCGGGGGTTCACCAGGCGATACCGGTGGCGGTGGTTAATGTGATCACCGTCACCGAGTCTTCAGGTTGGTTTTTGTCTGCACTGGAAGATAGGGCTATGCTTTGGCCCCATGCGTATCAGCCTCATCGCGATCGGTATTTTGCTTGCCGCGAGCGCGTTCGCCACAACCTACAAGTGGGTGGACAAGAGCGGCGTCACGCACTATTCCGATACGCCTGCGCCCGGCGCGCAAATCGTCGACTTGCAGTCCGCGCAGACTTTCACACCGAGCGCATCGACGAGCAGCAGCCGCTCGCAGACAAGCACTTCAGCTGCTGGCCAGCAGTCTCAGTACAACAAGCTCGATCTGTGGAAGCCGGAGAACGACGAAACATTTCAGAACACGGGGAACACGGTCACTGCACGGCTGCGCATCGAACCGGATCTGCAGCCCGGGCACTCGATCTGGCTCTACCTCGACGGCAAGCGCGTCGATGGCTTGCCGGGTTCCGGGGACTCGTTCTCGTTGAACAATGTGTTTCGCGGCACCCACACACTCGTGGCTGTGGTCACCGATCAGACCGGCAAGCAGCTCATCAGCAGCCCGACGGTGACGTTCCACATGCACCAGACTTCCATCCTGACGAAGAAAGCACCGACTCCGCACTGATCACGCCGGCCCGCGCCGCGACTGGGCGGTGACGGGCGTGGCGACCGAAACCAATCTGCATCCTCTGTCTCCTGTCCCCGAAGCACAGGAGATACTCGACGCCCTCAGCACCGGCGTGTTGCTGCTCGACAGCGAGTTGCGGGTGCTGGATGCCAACCTGGCTGCGGAAAACCTGCTGGGCATGAGCGCCCATCAGGCTCGTGGACGATTGCTCCGTGACCTTTTGCGCGCACCCGAGGAGCTGTGGCAGGTACTGACTCGCGCGGCAGTCAACGCAGACAATTGTTCGCAGCGCGAAGTGACCCTGCAGGCGGCACACGCGGGCGAGGAGCGGGTCACCGACGTCAGCGTGTCGCCTCTCGATCCGGCGCGACCCACAGGGCGCTTGCTTGTGGAGCTCAGCGACGCCACCCAGCGACAACGTATCAGCCGCGAGACCGCGCTCCTGGCGCAGCTGGGGGGCAGTCGGTTGATGGTTCGCCAGCTTGCTCACGAGATCAAGAATCCGCTGGGCGGTCTGCGTGGTGCCGCACAACTGCTGGAACGCCAGCTGCGCGACGAGACGATGCGCGAATATACCGAGGTGATCATCAGCGAAGCGGATCGTCTCGCCGCGCTGGTCGATTCCATGCTCGGTCCCGGTCGCGCGCCGCGGCGCGAAAGTCTCAACATCCATGAACTGTGCGAGCACGTCTATCACCTGATGCGCAGCGAAGCGCACAGCAGCGTGCTCATCGAGCGCGATTACGATCCGAGTCTGCCCAGCGCCGATCTGGATCGGCATCTCATCATCCAGGCGATGCTCAACCTGGGGCGCAACGCACTGCAGGCCGTCGGCTCGCGCGGCCGGATACTGTTGCGTACGCGTGCGCTCACCAACCAGAGCATTGGGTCGGCGCGTCATCGGCTGGTGGCGAGCATCCAGCTCGAGGACGACGGTCCCGGTGTTCCTGCGCAGATTCGCGAAACGTTGTTCTATCCGCTGGTCACGGGACGGCAGGAGGGCACCGGTCTCGGCCTCGCGGTTGCCCAGGACCTCGTGATCCGGCACGGCGGCCTCATCGAGTTCGAGAGCGCGCCGGGGCACACCGTATTCACCATCCTGCTTCCGATCGAGAACGAGAATGGCCGTTAGACCCTTGCATGTCTGGTTGGTTGACGACGATGCGTCCATACGCTGGGTATTGGAGCGCGCGCTGAAGCAAAGCGGAATGCTGGCAAAGACTTTCGAGCACGCCAACGCGGCACTCGAGGCACTGCGCGCGGAAGCTCCGGATGTACTGATCACCGACATTCGCATGCCGGGTAACAGCGGCCTGGAGTTGCTGCAGGAAATTCATGAGTCGCGCCCGAAATTGCCGGTCATCGTCATGACGGCCCATTCGGATCTGGACAGCGCGGTCGCTGCGTATCGTGGCGGAGCCTTCGAATACCTGCCCAAGCCTTTCGACATCGATCACGCGCTCGACCTGGTGCGCCGCGCAGCGCACCAGGGCATCGCCGCAACCGATGTCGAAACCGAGTCGCAGGCGATTCCCGAAATCCTCGGCCAGGCGCCCGCGATGCAGCAGGTATTTCGCGCCATCGGGCGCCTCTCGCGTTCCAGCATGACAGTGCTGATCACCGGCGAGTCCGGCACCGGCAAAGAATTGGTGGCGCGCGCGCTGCATCGGCACAGCCCGCGCTCGGACAAGCCCTTCATCGCGCTGAACACGTCGTCGTTCACAGCGGACCTGTTGGAATCGGAGTTGTTCGGACACGAGCGTGGCTCATTCACGGGAGCGGACAGCCAGCGCCGCGGGCGCTTCGAACAGGCTGATCGGGGGACGCTGTTTCTCGATGAGATCGGCGACATGTCGCCTGCGCTGCAGACACGGCTGTTGCGCGTACTGGCGGAAGGCGAGTTCTATCGCGTCGGCGGCCAGACGCCGATCAAGGTCGACGTACGCGTGATCGCGGCCACGCACCAGAACCTGGAGGCGCGTGTGGCCAGTGGCGGCTTTCGTGAGGATCTGCTGCACCGACTGAACGTCATTCGCGTGGAGATCCCGCCGCTGCGCGCGCGACGCGAGGACATTCCTGACCTGCTGCGGCATTATTTGGCGCAGGCAGCGCGCGAGCTGAGCGTGGAATCGAAATCACTCACGCCGGCCGCGGAACAACTGTTGCTGGCCTCTGATTGGCCCGGCAATGTCCGCCAGCTCGTCAATGCGTGCCGAAGACTCACCGTGCTGGCTGCGGGACGTGAAATCAAGGGCAGTGACATTCCGGCAGATCTTGGCGGCAGCACGCACGAAACCGGCGCCGCGAGCGAATGGACGCAACTTCTTGCCGGTTGGGCGCAGCGACAACTCGATGCTGGTTCCACTCGCCTGCTGGATGCCGCGCTGCCGGAATTCGAGCGCGTGCTGATCCGCACGGCGCTCGCACGTTCCGGCGGACGGCGCCAGGATGCCGCCAAGCTTCTGGGCTGGGGGCGCAACACGCTCACGCGCAAGATGCGCGAGCTCAGCATGGACGACTAAACTTGCGTGTGATTGTTGAGTCGAGTTCGCCGCGGCTGCCGGAAGCGCGCGAATTGATCGCGGAGCTCGACTCGTATCTCGGGACGCTGTACCCGCCGGAACGGAACTATCTGCTCGACGTCGAGTCGCTCTGTAGTCCCGAGATCGTGTTCTTCCTTGCGCGCTGTGATGGTGCCGCGGCTGGTTGCGGCGCCGTGCGACGCCTCGATGCGAACTCGGCTGAGATCAAACGCATGTTTGTGCGTCCGCAGTTCCGTGGATTGGGCATTGGCCGCTCGGTTCTGGTAGCGCTGGAAGAGCAAGCGCGCAGGCTCGGTGTGCATGTACTGTTTCTGGAGACCGGGATCGAGCAGCCCGAGGCGCTCACGCTCTATGCGCACACGGGCTACCGACGTCGTGCACCCTATGGGGAATACCGCGGTGACCCGAGCAGCGTATTCATGGAAAAACTCATCTGATCGCCGGGACGCACGGCGCGCCCCGCTATAATCAATCCACTTCCTCGCCCTGGTGTGCACGGGTTCATGACTGAGCTCAAGCAACTGCTGGATTTCGCTTTCCTGGGCAACTCGGTGCTGCGCTGGGGTCTGGCGCTGCTTGCATTCGTGGCGACTTTCACCGTGCTGCCAATCCTCAAGCGCTACATCAGCGCGTTGCGCAAGCGCAGGCCCGACACGGAAACGCACCGGTTCCTGGATTTCGTGTCGTTGATTGCGCAACACACCACGAGCCTGTTCCTCTGGAGCATTGCGATATGGGCTGCAGACCTTGTACTGCACCTCCCGCCGCGCGTCGATCAGGCGCTCAGGTACGTGATCACGGTGGTGATATGGATCCAGGTCGGCATCTGGCTTGGAGCCGTCGCCAGCTACTTCATCGATCGGCACCGCGTGACTTCGACGGACCTGAGCCAGGCCACCTCGCTCACGATCGTGCAGTTCGTTGTCAAGCTCACGATCTGGACGCTCGTGTTGCTGGTGGCCATGGACAACCTGGGCGTGAACATCACGGCCCTCGTGACCGGGCTCGGTATCGGCGGCATTGCCGTCGCACTCGCGGTGCAGACGGTGCTCGGAGATCTGCTCGCTTCGCTCTCGATCGCCTTCGACGAGCCGTTCGCAATCGGCGATGTCCTAGGCATCGGCCCGGAAACCGGCCGCGTCGAGCAGATCGGGGTCAGCAGCACGCGTCTGCGCAGTGTGACCGGCGAGCAGATCATCGTTTCGAACTCGGACCTGCTCAAAGCGCGGGTTCACAACTTCGGTCGGATGTATGAGCGGCGCGTCGTGTTCACCATCGGTGTCGCGTACGAGACGGAGCGAGAGAAGCTCAGGCGCATCCCGGGAATCATCGAGGCGGCGATTCGTGCGCACGAGAAAACCCGCTTCGAGCGCAGCCACTTCACCACGTTTGGCCCTTCGGCGCTGACGTTCGAAACGGTGTACCAGGTGCTGGACGCCGACTACATGCTCTATGCGGACATTCAGCAGGACGTCAATTTCCGCATCCACGAGGAGTTCGAACGCCTCGGCGTAAGGTTCGCCTATCCCACGCAGCGGCTGTTTCTCGAAGGTCCGGGGGCTGCCGCGTCGTCGCAAACCAGCCCTGCTGGCTGATGCTGCGGTCGCGGCGACCTGCCAGCGCTCTACTTTGCCTCGGCCTTAAGTGCTTCCTGCACTTTCGGGCGCGCAGCGATGCCTGAGTGATAGCTCGCCAGCGCTGGCCAGCGCGCCAGATCGAATCCCATCGGCTTGGCCCAGTTGAGGACCGTGTACATGTAGCCGTCAGCTACCGTGAAGCGCTCGCCCAGCAGGAACTTGCGCCCTTCGAGCAGCTTGTTGAGGTATTCGAAGCGCTTGGCGAGGTTGGTGCGCGAGTATTCCTTCGCCTCGTTGGATAGCGCCGGATTGAAGAGCGGCGAGAACTGCTTGTGGATCTCGGTACTGATGAAGTTGAGCCACTCCTGCAGGCGGTAGCGTTCGAAACTTCCATTCGCCGGCGCGAGGCCGGACTCCGGTTTGAGATCGGCGATGTACTGCACGATGGCCGGCCCTTCCGTCAGGATCTGGCCGTCGTCGGTTTTGAGCGCAGGAACAGATCCCTTGGGATTGATCTGCAGATAGTCGCCGCCATCGGCGAGCTTCTTGGCGCGGATATCGACCTTTTCCAGATCGAACTTGAGCCCTGCCTCGAGCATGGCGATGTGGGGGGACAGTGCGCAGGTACCGGTAGCGTAGTAAAGCTTCATGACCATTCCTCCATTTGACGGGCGGCGGAAGTCTCGGCGAAATGCGGCGCCCATTGAACGCGTTGGCGGCACTGATTGATTGCGCGGACGGCACAATGTTCCGCATCGTCCGGGCAGGGGCCGGGGATCAGCCAGCCAGCGGGACGTCCTGCGTCTCTTTTCCGGTGCGCAGCGCACCAACCAGATCCCGCACATGCCTGAGACCATGTTCGCGAAGGTATGCCTGGATCCCGTCGTTGATCTTGCGGCACACCAGAGGATCGTAGAACAGCGCTGTACCCACTCCGACCGCGGCAGCGCCGGCGATCATGAATTCGATTGCATCCTGAGCGCTTGCGATGCCGCCCTGCCCGATGATCGGGATGCGCAGCGGTCCTGCGACATCGTAGACCTGGTGCACCTTCAACAGGGCAATAGGCTTGATCGCGGGGCCCGACAGTCCGCCCTGGATATTCCCGATCACTGGCCGGCGCGTACGCACATCGATCGCCATGCCCATGATGGTGTTGATCACGGCGAGCGCATCGCTCCCGGCCTCGATGCAGCGGCGCGCGTTCTCGCGGATGTCGGTCTGATTGGGCGACAGCTTGGTGATGATCGGCTTGCGCGTGACTTTGCGGCACGCCTCGACCACGCGCGCCGACATGTCCGGATAGTTGCCGAACGCGACCCCACCCTCTTTCACGTTCGGGCAAGAGATATTGATTTCGATCGCGTCGATGCGCGAATCATCGAACCGACGCGTGACCTCGACGTATTCCTCGATGGTCGAGCCGCATACGTTCGCAATGAAGCGCGCCTCGTCGAAATCGAGCTGCGGCAGGATCCGCTGTACCACATGATCGGCGCCGGGATTCTGCAGCCCGATCGCGTTGAGCATTCCCATCGGCGTCTCGTAGACGCGATGCGGCGGATTTCCGAGTCGCGGCTTGAGCGTTGTGCCCTTGAGCACGATCGCGCCCACCTCTCGGTTGGAGAAGCCCTCGACCCGTGTGTACTCTTCACCGAACCCCACGCAGCCGGAAAGCAGCACGATCGGCGAGTTGAACCTCAAGCCGAGGAAATCAAGTGCCAGCGGAGCGGCGGGGGTCTCAGGTGCTGTAGGCATGTACCACGTGATCTTATTCGAGCCGGAGATTCCACCCAACACCGGCAACATTATCCGGTTGTGCGCGAACACCGGCGCGGCCCTGCACCTGATCAAGCCCCTGGGATTCAGTCTCGACGCCCGCGCGCTCAGGCGCGCGGGACTGGACTATGCGGAAGCGGCCGCGGTGAAGGTGCACACCTCGCTGGAGGCGTGCCTCGCCGACCTTGACGGACGTGTGTTCGCCATTGAAACCGGTGGAGGGCGAAGCTATGCCGAGGCGCGCTTTCAGGCGGGCGATGCCTTGCTCTTCGGCTCGGAATCCCGCGGCTTGCCGACGGAGGTATTGACACGCGTCGGGCTGGAGCGAGTCCTCAGAATTCCGATGCGCGCCGGCAACCGCAGCCTGAACCTCTCCAATGCGGTGGCGTTGGTGCTCTACGAAGCGTGGCGCCAGTCTGGGTTCAAAATTTCAGACGGCCAGGAGACGGGCGTCTAGTCATTTTCCGACCGGATCTCTCGCGCCATCAGTACCTGGACTGCATCCCTGATGGGCAGGTCGGCGTAGAGCACGCGGTAAGCCGCCTCACAGATCGGCATCTCGATCTTCATCCGTTCCGCCACCTCGTGGACGGCCTTCGCTGCCGAATATCCTTCCACAACCTGACGGATGTCTTTGAGCGCCGCTTCAACCGACTGGCCGCCGGCGAGTGCGATGCCGAACCGTCGATTGCGTGATTGGTTATCGGTGCAGGTGAGCACCAGGTCTCCCAGACCCGCGAGGCCCATGAATGTCTCGCGCCGCGCCCCGAGCGCTTCACCGAGGCGGGTCATCTCAGCGAGGCCACGGGTGATCAGTGCGATGCGTGTGTTCGCGCCGTAGCCCATCCCATCGGCGATCCCCGCGCCAATCGCTAGCACATTCTTGACCGCACCGCCGACTTCCACGCCGATCACGTCGTTGGAGGTATAGGCGCGAAAATTGAGACCGGAAATGCTGCGGGCAATGGCCGCGGCAAAGGCCTCATCCGGCGAGGCGACGGTCATCGCCGTCGGGAGGCCCGCGCCCACCTCGCGAGCGAATGTGGGTCCTGATAGCACCGCGATCGGCCACCGCTCGCCCAGGACTTCGGTGGCGATCTCGTGCGGGAGCTTCCCTGACCCCTGCTCAAATCCCTTTGTCGCCCACGCGACGCGCATGCCACTCTGCAGGCGCGGCCTAATCTGTTCAAGCAGTTGGCGAAAGCCATTGCTCGGGACTGCTATCAGGACGTCGACGCTGCCTTGCAGTGCCTGGTCGAGGTCTGTCTCGACACGGAGCGATTGCGGGAACGGCGCGTCGGGAAGATAGCGACGATTGCACCGATCCCGCTCGAGCGCCAGCAGGTGTTTGGGGTCGCGACCCCAAAGGCGTACTTCACGTCCGGCGCGGGAGAACTGGATCGCAAGCGCTGTGCCCCACGACCCCGCGCCGAGAAGGGTGATCGGTGCTCGGTCCGTCACATTCTTGTCGGGCAACGCCATGCGGTGCTTGCAGAGTGCGCAGCTTGTGGCGCCTCTGATCCCTGATCAGTTGACCCCGATGCGGGTTGATTCGGCCATCGATCTCTCGAACAGGCTGTCGAAGTTCACTGGTGGCAGCAGGAACTGCGGGAAGCCGCCCTGGGTGATCAGATCCGAGCACGCTGCGCGTGCGTAGGGAAAGAGCACGGTCGGGCACACGCTGCCGACGACCTTCTTCAGATCGCCCTCGGAGCAGTTGCGCACCATGAATACGCCCGCCTGCTTGAGTTCGACGAGATACGCGACGCTATCACCGACCTTCGCCTCGATGGTGACGGTAAGGACTACCTCGCGCAGCTCCGCGCCGAGCTCGGTGCTCGCGGTGTTGAGGTTCAGCGAGAACTTCGGGTTCCATTGCGCGGAGGGAATGCGCGGTCCATTAGGCGCCTCATAGGAACAGTCCTTCAGGTAGATCTGCTGCAGGACGATCTCTGGGGTATCCGGCGCCGCCTGCGGGTTGGTTTCGGTCTCGGTCATGGTTTCTCCGTTTGAATCAGGGATTCGAGCTCGCCACTGCGCTCCAGCTCGTACAGTTCTTCAAATCCACCCACGTGGCGCGCGCCGATGAAAATCTGCGGCACCGAGCGCCGGCCACTACGGGCAATCATTTCGCTGCGGAGTTCCGCGTCGGTTTCGATGTCGATTTCGCGAAACGCGATTCCCTTGCGCTCGAACAGTGCACGAGCACGCGAGCAATACGGGCACCAGCCCGCCGAATACATCACCACGTCCGTCACGCGCGCTCAGCTCCGCGGCGCGGCCTTTCCGCCAGCCGTGCCACCCCGTACCAACGGCAGATTGTCCTGGCGCCAGGCCCCGAGACCACCGCGCAGATTGAACACCTTGGTGAAGCCGAGCTTACCCAGCTCGCGCGCCGCTGTGCCGCCATTCATCCCGGTATCGCAGCAGGTAATGACCGGCTTGTCCCTGTTGCGCTTGAGGCCTTCAGCACTGGTGGCGAGCTCCTTGAGAGGCATGTTGCGCGCATCGACGATGTGGCCGCTCTCGAATGCGGTACTGTCGCGCACATCGATGACCAATGCGCCATGGTTCATCATCCGGATCGCATCCGCCGGTGCGACCGCAGCGAACTCTTGAATCCGGGCGCGCATCTCGGACACGATCACGATGATCAGCATCAGCACGGCGGCCGCTACCAGGTAGGGGTGATTGCCTGCAAACTCGATCAGTCGATTCATCTTTGGTCCCGGAACTACGGGGCGTGCAGCAAAAAAGGCCGGCAAGTATAGCAAGGTGGCTGGCGCTCCTGCTGCTGTGGGCGATGGCGCTGCCGGCGGCCGATCAAAAGGACACCGAGGCCGACCTGCGCAAAGTGCGCAAGGAGATCACCGAGCTGCAGCAGTCGATCCGCAGCGACACCACGCAGCGTGATCAGCTGGCCGGGCGGCTGCGCGACGCGGAGCTGACTGTCTCCGGGCAGCGCCGCAAGCTCGATGACCTCAGGGGGCAGCGCGCGGACAGCGCGCGACGGCGAGCTGCTCTGCAGGCGGAACACGTGCGTGTCGAAACCTCGCTCGCGGATGAGCGCGCCGCCCTCGCCGGCCAGTTGCGCGCTGCATATACCATCGGCCGGGAAGAGCAGCTCAAGCTGCTACTCAACCAGCAGGACCCAGCGCAGCTCGGCCGCATGTTCGCGTACTACGGTTATTTCGGGCGCGCACGCGCCGACAGGATTCAAGCCATCCGCCGGCAGCTCGATCGCCTGGAAGAGCTGGATGCCGCGGTCGCGGCCGAGGACGCGCGCCTCGCAGAGCTCGAGGATCAGGCACAGGCGGAGCTGGACGGATTGCAGCGCGCGCGTCGCGAGCGTGGCGATGTTCTCAGCGAGCTCAACCAGCAACTCAAGAATCGACAGCTCACACTGGCGAAATTGACGCGTGAAAGGGATGCGCTCGAAAAGCTGCTCGCGGATCTGCGACGCGTGCTGAGTGATTTTCCGGTCAACTCCACCGAGGCCTTCGAGAAGCTCAAAGGCCGCTTGAACTGGCCAGTGAGAGGCCGCCTGTTGGCCGACTTCGGCGAGCGGCGGGCTGGGGGACTCACCTGGAACGGCGTGCTGCTCGCGACGGACCGGGGAAGCCAGGTACGCGCGGTGCATTCCGGGCGAGTCGTGTACGCCGACTGGCTCCCGGGAATGGGGCTGCTGACAATTGTCGAGCACAGCGGTGGCTACCTCAGCCTTTACGGCCACAACGAACAGCTTTACCGCGCAGTCGGCGACTGGGTGGGAGCGGGCGACGTGATCGCGAGCGCAGGCGATTCCGGTGGTCGCAACCAGCCGGAGCTCTACTTCGAGATCCGCAAAGGAGCTACGCCCCTCAATCCGCACCAGTGGATTCGCAAACCCCTGCCGCGCAAGTGAATCGCGGTGTGATGGGTGTCGCAGTCTCCGCGCAGATTGACCCACTTAAGTTCAACGTCCGGCTCGGGCGCGGGTTGCCGGTACTTGAGTCACCCCATGCCGTGCGAATGCGGATTACCTCGCAGTCTCCGCAACTTACACGCCGAAATCTGTCGAATCGCCAACCTCGTCAACGATTGGGGGCCCTGCATAAGTGATTGTTCGCGCTGTCGCTGCGGTGGCGGGCGGCGGATTTTGCGCGCGTGGTGAAAGCGGACGGGGCTGTGAAAAACTCGAACCAGACCAGCACGACTTTGATCAAATCACTCGAGCCCTATGGGCAGCTCGTGAAGATGCTGCTGCCTCGCGCACTCAGCATCGACATTTCCGGGTCTGCCGGTGAGAAGTACTGGTCGAGCTCCGATGTAGTCAGCCCCGATCTCTCTTCGCTCATTGCCGAAGCTCGCCACGCCGTGGCCGGAGCCGAGGAAGGTCTCTTCCAGCTGCTGGATGACGGCACACCGGTCTATATCTTTCGCCTCTGCGAAGAATCGGGTGAACTGCTCGCCCTGCTGAGTGTGACGTGCCGTTCCGAGAGCGGCGAGTCACGCCCATGGTCGTTCGTGCACAGCCTGCTGCGCCCGGCGCTCGAGTGCTTGCAGCGCGAGCTGATTGCGCAGGAAAGCATCGGTTCGCTCAATCGCAGTCTCGAAGTGCGCGACAAGGACCTCGACCTGCTGCTCTCCATTACCTCGGACGCACAGCCGGAGACCGAAGAGAGCGAAGATGACACCGACGAGCTGCGCTGGATCGTGCAGAGGAGCATTGAGCACCTCGGCTGCCCGTTCGGAGCGTTGATGATTCCGGAGAAGGGCATCGCGATCTGCCGCGCGGGACATGGCGCGCCGGCCTCACAAAGTGCCGAAGTTCTCACGCGTACTCATCGGCACCTCCTGACCTGGGCGCAGCTACAGGGCAAAACCCTGGTCGTGAACAAGGTCGTCGCGAGCCGTGCGCCTACCGCGCTTCCGTACAAGATTCTGTCCTGCCCGGTCCGCCAGAGCTCGAGTCGCGTAGTCGGCTTCTTCGCACTGTTTCGTACTGAGGAAATGGACGACTTCGATCACCGCGATACGCGGATAGCACGGTTGTTGGCACGCAAGACCGCCGCCGTCCTGCAGGCCAACTACGACAGCGCCACCGGCCTTCTGACCCGCCCGGCGTTCGAGCGTCACGCGAACGCGAACCTGACCCGTGCCGGCAGCGAAACGCATAGCCTGGTGTATGTCGACATCGACCAGATGCACCTGATCAACGAGAACTTCGGCATGCACATTGGCGATGCCGTGATCGCGCGTGTCGCTGATCTGGTCCGCCGCACGCACCATCCGCGCAGCGTAAGTGCACGCCTCGCTGGCGACCGTTTTGCACTGCTGCTGCCTGACTGCGAACTGGAAGCGGGGACCGCGCTGGCCCGCAAGCTCTGTGACGGCGCTCGCCTGATGCGTGCCGAAGGCGACAAGGACAGTTCGCCGGACGTTTCCCTGAGCATCGGTGTCGTCGCCCTGGCGGGCTCAGAGGCCAAGCTCGCGCATGCCATGGCAGCGGCGGAAGTCGCGTGCAAGGCCGCCAAGGATCGCGGCCGTAATCGCGTGGAAATTTACGAGGAAGCGGACGTCAGCATCATCCGGCGTCACACTGACATCAGCGTCGCCGCGCAGTTGCGCGATGCGCTGCGCACCAGCCGCTTTCGCCTGGATATGCAGCCGATCGTGCCGCTCCAGAACGCGCGCAAGGATCCGCATTTCGAGCTTCTGCTGCGCATGATCGCGGATGATGGCCACAGCATTCCGCCGGAAAAATTCCTCTCCGCGGCCGCACGCTATCAGCTCATGCCGGCGATAGACCGCTGGGTTGTGGAACACGCAGTGAAAACTCTTTCCGAGCATGCCTCGCTGCTGCGCGAGCAGATGATCTGTTTCACGATCAATCTTTCCGGCCAGTCGATCGCGCAGCCGGATTTTGCCGATTTTGTCGAGAGTGCTGTCCGCGGCTGCGGCCTGCCCAGCGAATCGTTCTGCTTCGAGCTGACTGAGACTGCGGCAGTCGCCAATATGGGTCGCGCCGAGACTTTCATGGAGCGCCTGCGCGAGATCGGCTGCCGGTTCGCGCTCGATGACTTTGGCACGGGCTTCAGCTCACTCGCCTACCTCAAGGCACTGCCGGTGACGATGCTCAAGATCGATGGCAGCTTCGTGCGCGACGTGATTGTCGATCCGCGCTCGCAATCGATGGTGCGCGCCATCGCGCAGCTCGCGAAGACGATGAGCATGGAAACGGTCGCAGAATACGTGGAGACCGACGAGATCCGGCGCCGCATCACCTCATTGGGTGTCGACTACGGGCAGGGCTTCTGCCTGGGCAAGCCGCATCCACTTACGCAGATGCTGAAGGAACTGCCGCTTCTCCCGGGCTTCAGCCAGCCTTCGTCGCGCGACCCTGCTTCCGAGACCGGGACAGGACCCGTCATGGCGGCCTCCTCCGCCTGACTTTTGCAGCGCAGCAAAAGGTTCTGACGTCGATCAGGCGATGAATATTCGCCGCCTCTTGTTGGTGGCCATGGGTCCGGGCTGTAGTATTCCCCGGAATTCACACTCGCACTCTGCCGGGACTCCAGAATGTCGATGAAATTCCGCACGCTTGTGATCCTTCTCGCTGGAGTGGCCATCGGCATTTCGCTCTCGTTGTCTCGCGGGGTGCTCGCGGACCGCGACCCACCGCCGAGCCCGGAGACCCTGCCCTGGGAGGACGCGCGCCTGCTTGCCGAGGTCCTCGAGCGCGTGAAGCAGGACTACGTCGACAAGGTCGACGATCACGACCTGATGGAAAGCGCGATCCGGGGGATGGTGTCAGCGCTCGATCCGCATTCCGCGTTCCTCGACAGCGACGAATACGACGAGATCCGGATCAGCACAACGGGCAACTATTCCGGCGTAGGCATCGAAGTCACGATGGAAGACGAAGGCGTCAAGGTCGTGGCGCCCATCGATGGCACTTCGGCTGCGAAAGCCGGCATCCGCCCTGGTGACATGATCGTCGCCATTGATGGCGTGCCCATCGACAGCTCCGGCCTCAATGACGCGATCAACCGCATGCGGGGCAAGGCCGGGACCAGCGTGAAGGTGACGGTAAAGCGTGCCGGCGCCGAGGCTCCGTTCGATTTCGTGCTCGAGCGCTCGAACGTCCAGGTCCATAGCGTCAAATCCGAACTCCTCGAGCCTGGTTATGGCTATGTCCGTATCACTCACTTCAGCGAAACGACAGGCGGGGATCTCAATAAGGCAATCGCAACCCTGAAGAGCACGAGCCCGCACGGCAAGCTCAACGGACTGGTCCTCGACCTGCGCAACAATCCGGGCGGCGTGCTCGAGGCAGCAGTCGCCGTTTCCGACGCCTTCATCGACGACGGCCCGATCGTGACCGCGAATGGCCGCGCGCCCGACTCCAAGTTCGAAATGGATGCCACGCCCGGAGACCAGCTCGACGGCGCGGATCTCGTGGTGCTGGTGAATGCAGGCTCGGCCTCCGCGTCGGAAATCGTCGCCGGTGCGCTCAAGGATCACGCGCGGGCGACGCTCATCGGGCGTACGACCTTCGGCAAGGGCTCGGTACAAACGGTGATGCCGCTGTCCGATGGGCGCGCCATCAAGCTCACCACCTCGCGCTACTACACGCCATCCGGAGCCTCGATCCAGCAGAAGGGGATCACGCCCGACATCGTGGTCGAGAAGGATCAGAACCCGGTGGACGGTGTGTCAGGTCCTGCGCTCGTGCAGCGCGACTCCGAGATCGGTATCGCTCTCGCCAAGCTCAAGGACGATGGCGTAATTCGCCAGAGCAAGGCCGAGCAGCACTAGCGCATGGCCAGACCGAAGGAGCAGCAGGCCGAGCATGTGCACGGCCCGGACTGCCATCACGATCACGGCGATCACGACCGTGGCGACGGCCACCACCACGCCGGCCCGATACCCTATCGCCGTGAGACGCCGAAACCTGGCCGCAACGATCCCTGTTTCTGCGGCAGTGGTCGAAAGTTCAAGAAGTGCCACGGAGCGGCAGACGCCGCGTGACCTGAGGGCCGGATGTCATGACAGGCTTCATTCTCCGCGCACTGATATCGGCACTCGGTCTGTGGCTCGCGACGGAATGGGTGACCGGCGTCCACATCGACAGCCCCGGCACACTCGTGATCGCGGGCCTTCTGCTTGGGGTCGTCAATGCGATCGTGCGTCCTCTCGCTATCATTCTCACCTTTCCCTTCACGATCGTGACGCTGGGCCTGTTCCTGTTGGTCGTGAACGCGGCCATGGTCGGACTCGTGGCGTGGTTCCTGCCGGGCTTCAATCTCGACGGCTTCGGTCCCGCGTTCTGGACCGCGCTAATCGCGAGCATCACCGCGTGGGTCGCATCGTGGTTCATCGGCTCGAAAGGCAGAATCGAAGTCGTTAAACGCTAGTTGGTGGGCCGCTGCGGATTGGATCCGCAGGGCTCAGTTGACAGCTAATCTGTCAACAATCAGACGAAGCTCCCCATTTCTGATGCTCTACTTGTTGTGATTAGGCCGGCCGCCACTCTTGATTGCCGTCCGATACAGCAGCCATGCAATGACTCCGAGAACAACGAGGCCGAGCGCCTCGCCCCATTGAGCGGGCTGAAGCTTTTCGGGAAGCGCGAGTACGTCGGCGTGCCGCGAGGCGACGATCGCAAAGGCGATGATGATGCCCATCAACGCTTCGCCGGTGATGAGGCCCGCGGCAAACAGCACGCCGCGCCGGTGCAGTTTCTCCTTCGCGTCCGGATCGTCCGGCACGCGCGCGATGCGTTCGACGATGTAGGTCAGAAAGCCGCCGAGAAAGATCGGCACCGTGTATTCGAGCGGCAGGTAGATTCCGACTGCCGCTCCCAACACGGGTACGCGAAAGCGCACGCCGCGTGCTTTCAGAATCTGATCGATGACGATGATCGCCGCGCCAATGGCTACTCCTATCCACACCATTGACCAGGGCAGCACACCACCGAACATGCCCTTCGCCACCGAAGCCATCAGGGTCGCTTGCGGCGCCAGCAGCGGTCGCGGATGTGCCTCACTCGGCACGCCGATGCCATATGCGTGCTCGAGAAGATTGAGCACCGGGGCCATGATCAGCGCGCACGAGACGGCGCCGACTGCGAGCATCACCTGCTGACGCCAGGGAGTGGCGCCAACCAGCTGACCCGCCTTGAGGTCCTGCAGGTTGTCGCCGGCGACCGCAGCTGCGCAACACACTACCGCGCCGATCATGATCGCTGCGACGGGCCCGAGCGGTGAATCACGACCCATCAGGAAGATCAGCACCACGGCTGCGAACAGGATGGTCGATATCGTGATGCCGGAAACCGGGTTGTTCGAGGAGCCGACGAGGCCCGCCATGTATGCGGATACCGAGCAGAACAGGAACCCGGCCACGATCATGATGATCGTCATGGGTATGCTCACGGCCAGACTTCCGACGATCGCCTGGTAGAGCCCGAACAGCGGCAGCGTGAAAAGCACGATGCCGATCAGGACCCACTTCATCGGCAGGTCCTGCTCAGTGTGCGAAACGGCGCGAGTGGCCCCGGCCCGGGTGGCCGCGAGGCCGCTGCGAACCCCGGAAAGGAGCGATTTGCGCAGCGAGATGAGCGTCCAGACGCCACCGATCAACATGGCGCCGACGCCGAGGTAACGAATCTGCGCCGACCACATGGCGTACGCTGCGTCCTCCGCGGCGAGACCGACCACGCGGGCCGCGAGCTCTGCATTGCCGTCCAGGAAGTACGCGGCGTAGATCGGCATCGCGATATTCCAGGAGATGACCCCGCCGGCCATGATCACGATGCCGACGTTGAGGCCCACGATGTAGCCCACGCCGAATAACGCCGGCGACAGGTTGGTCGCGAAGTAGGCAATGCCCTTGCCGACGTAAGTCGCCGCAGCCGCGGTATCCGGGATGAGCCGCAACCCGCTCGTCGCGCTCAGTTTGACGATTCCGCCCAGCAACGCCGAGCCCGCCAGCAGTTTCACGCCCTGCTCGGGATTCTCGCCGGCGCGCAGCACCTCCGCAGCCGCCTTCCCTTCCGGGAACGCGAGTTTCTGCTCGAGGATCAGTGCACGGCGCAAGGGCACCGAGAACAGCACACCGAGGATTCCGCCGAGACCTGCGATCGCGAACACCCACATGTACCTGAAGTCGCTCCAGTAGCCGAGGATCACAAGAGCGGGAATCGTGAAGATCACGCCGGCCGCGATCGAGGCGGCGGCCGAGGCCCCGGTCTGGACGATGTTGTTCTCGAGGATGTGGCCACCGCCGAGGGCGCGCAGCACACCCATCGACACGACTGCGGCGGGAATGGCCGAGGCGATGGTGAGGCCTGCGAACAAGCCAAGGTAGGTATTGGCCGCAGCCAGCAGCATCGCCAGGATGATGGCGAGCAGGATGGCGCGGAATGTCAGCTGGGGCAAAGGCGTGGCGGTCGTGTTCAATTGGGGTTACTCCTGATCAGCCCTCAGGCGTCCAGCCACACTTCTGTCCCTGGTTCTTCTCTTTCAGCCATTCTTGCAGGGGCGCGAAGTACTCGACGATCGCGCTTGCATCCATGTCCCGTGTGCCGGTCAGCTTCTCCAGTGTCTCCTGCCATGGGCGGCTCTGACCAACTGCGAGCATGGCTGCGAAGTTCTTGCCCGCTTCGGTGTTGCCGTAGTTCGAGCACTCGTGCAGCGGGCCATGAAAACCCGCGGCCTGGCAAAGTGCGCGGTGGAACTGGAACTGCAGGATGAACGACAGGAAGTAGCGCGTATACGGGGTGTTGCCGGGGATGTGGGCCTTCGCACCCGGGTCGAAATCGGCTTCAGAGCGCGGTACAGGTGGCGCGACACCCTGGTATTTCTCGCGCAGCTGCCACCAGGCCTGATTGTAGTTGGCGGGCGTGACCTCACCCGAGAACACCTTCCAGCGCCATTGGTCGATGAGCTTGCCGAACGGTAGAAACGCGACGCGCTCCAGCGCCAGTTTCATCTGCTGATTGATGAGGGCATCGTGGCCGGGCTTCACGTCGCCGACCAACCTGATGGTATGCAGGTATTGCGGCGTCATCGACAGCACGACGGTGTCACCGATGGCCTCGTGGAAGCCGTCGTTTGCGCCGTTCTGGAACAGGAAGGGCTGGTCGCGATACGAAAGGAAGTAATACACGTGTCCCAGCTCGTGGTAGATCGTGCGCAGATCCTCATCTGTAGGCTGGATGCACGTCTTGATGCGCACGTCGTCCTTGCCGTCCATGTTCCAGGCGTTCGCGTGGCACAGGACTTCTCGATCGCGCGGGCGCGTGAGCATCGAGCGCTGCCAGAAGGTCTCCGGGAGCTTTGGAAAACCGAGCGACACGTAAAAGGTCTCAGCCGACTGCGTCATGCGCTTGGCGTCGTACTTCTGCGCCTGTAGTGCCTTGTCGACATCCAGGTCGGCAATGCCGGCGTAGGGCTCCATCAGGTCGTAAACCTTGTCCCATTGCTGCGCCCAAAGGTTGCCGAGCAGTTGCGCCGGGATTGGTCTACCGGCCGGCACACGTGCCTCGCCGTACTTCTTGGCCAGCTGCGCTCGTGCATAGCAGTGCAGGTCCTGATAAAGCGGCTGAACCTGCGCCCAGAGACGTTCGGTTTCCTGCTCGAAGGCCTCCGGCGTCATGTCATAACCGGCGCGCCACATCGCGCCGAGGTCCTTGAAGCCAAGCTCGCTCGCCCCTTCATTGGCGAGCTCGACAAAGCGCATGTAGTCCGCACGCATGGGCGGAGCGATGCTATGCCAGCCCTTCCAGGCTTCCGTCAGCTCTTCGTAGTTCCGGCTCTTGGCCATGATCTTGGAGAGCTCGTCGATGTGCAGGCAGGAATCCGGCCCTTTGGGGCAGTACTTGCCGGCGCCGTACATCGCATCGAGCTTGGCCAGAATGGCCGCAAGCTCGGCACGCTTGGCGGCATCGCTCGGCGCAGGCGCGAAGATGCTGGCGGCGACGCCAAGCTTCAGAAGCTCAAGCGAACGCGCGGTGTCTGGATTGGAGATCTGCTTCGCATCGAAGCGCTTCGCCTGCTCGACCGCGTGGCTGAAATATTCCAGATAGCGCTCGTTGGCCTTGGCGCTGAGCATCTGTGTGTCGTCGGTGATGTAGGTCTGCTGCACCCATTGCGCGGCATTCAGCTCCTTGCCGATCTCGAGCATTTCGCGATTCACTCGCGCGACGAACTCGTCAGCGGTTTCCGCCTTCGTATTGGTCTCGGTTCCGGCGTGCTCCTGTTGGCATGCCGTGAGGCCAAGGATCGTAAGTGCGATGGTTGCGATGCGTCCGTAGGTCAAGATTGAGCGATGCATGCCGCTCTCCACTCGGCCGGTTTCAGCCCGGCAATGCTGATTGCTGAGAAACCAGGTGCTCTGCAGTACGTGCGTCGCGCCTATTTCACACCGGACATGAGGCGCTTGATGAAAGGCGTGAGGATGAGCATGACCGCGCCGGCGATTGCGCCCCACCAGAACAGGTAGAGGAACTCGCCCGGCATCCCCGGCAGGTTGTTTGGATCGATTTCACCGGCGAACTGGCCCGCGAGGTTGTTGCCGATCGCCGTGGCGAGGAACCACACGCCCATGACCTGGCCCACGAATCGTGCCGGCGCGAGCTTGGTCATCGAGCTCAGGCCCACAGGGCTCAGGCAAAGCTCGCCGAAGGTGTGCAGCAGGTAGGTGAGGATGAGCCAGGTAGGCAGCACCTTCTGTCCCTGCACCACGTAGCCGGCCGCCGCGAACATCACCAGGAAACCGAGGCCCATGAAGATCAGGCCGACGCCGAATTTCGCCGGCGAGGACAGATCCATGTTGCGCCGGCCGAGGTTCACCCACAGCGCGGCAAATACCGGCGCAAAAAGGATGATGAAGAGTGGATTGACGGCCTGCAGAACGCCGGCAGGCATATCCAGGCCGAACACGTGTCGATCGGTGTGGCGCTCGGCGAACAGGTTGAAAGAGGCGCCGGCCTGCTCGTAGCCCGCCCAGAACATCGCGCAACCGACGAACAGGGCGAGCATCGCCCAGACACGGTTACGCTCCGTGCGATCCAGCCCTGCAAACCACAACAGATATCCGAAGTAGCCGGCCGCGAGGGCGGCCAGTGCCCAGTTCGCGCTCCGCGAGACCTCGACCGGATCGAACTTCATCTTCCCCGTGAACACGAGCGCGGCGATCACCGCGACGATGCCAACGAAGACCATGACGGGCCACCACGTGGCACGCTTTCCCGGCGGCGCGACCCCGGATGCGCCGAGATACTTGCGCGTATAGCGGAACTGGATCAGGCCGAACAACATGCCGATTGCCGGCAGCGCGAAGCCGATGTTCCAGCCGAATTTCGCTGCAACGATCGGCACGAACAGCGAGCCGAAGAACGCGCCGAGGTTGATGCCCATATAGAAGATCGAGAACCCGGCATCGCGCCGCGAGCCACCCTCCGGGTAGAGCTGCGCGACGATGGCGCTGATGTTCGGCTTGAGAAGTCCCACACCGCACACGATCACCACCAGGCCGACGAAGAACAGGCGCGGGTCCCCGATCGCGAGGCTCGCATTCCCGATCATGATGAGGACGCCGCCGTAGAAAACCGATTTCTGTTGGCCCAGCAGCCGGTCCGCGATCCAGCCGCCGAGCAGGCACAGGAGGTACGTGCCTGAGATGTACATGCCGTAGATCGCGTTGGCGGTGCGATCGTCGATGCCAAGTCCGCCGTCCACGACCGCCGCGGTCATGAACAGCACCAGAAGTGCCCGCATGCCGTAATACGTGAAGCGCTCCCACATCTCCGTGAAGAAGAGCGTCGCCAGCCCGCGAGGCTGGCCGAAGACTTGGGGACCGTGTGTGGAGTTGGGTTCTGAGGTGCTGGGAGCCGAGGCGGTGTCAGTCATGATTTGTTGTTTGCCCGTCGCTCAAGAGTACGCGGCGTGCCGCGCTGCAAGGGCGCGAGTGTGCTTGATGTTGCTTTGCATCAGCAACCCAAGGCGCTGCACTTCAGGATGCACGAAACAATTCGTGCTTTGCACCTGAACGGATCAGGCGTCGGCGTTTTCTTCCGTGGATTCTTCTTCGGCCTGGCGTTTCAGCTTGGCCTTGAGCATTACCCGCGACATGACGATGCCGATCTCGTACAGCAGGTACATCGGTATTGCCATGATGCATTGTGAGATCGCGTCGGGCGGCGTGAGAAATGCGGCGATGACGAAGATGCCGATGAGCACATAGCCGCGATTGCTCGCCAGAGTCTCGACCTTGACCATTCCTGTGAGAACCAGCAGGACCGTGGCCACCGGCACTTCGAACGCAATGCCGAAGGCAAAGAACAGCATCAGCACGAAGTCGAGGTAGTTGTTGATGTCCGTCATCATCAACACGCCGTGCGGGCCGGTAGTCGCGAAGAAGGCGAAGATGGCCGGAAACACCGCGTAGTACGCGAATGCGACCCCGCCGTAGAAGAGCGCGATGCTCGAAAGCAGCAACGGCAGTGCGAAACGTTTTTCGTGGCGGTAGAGGCCCGGGGCCACGAACGCCCACGCCTGGTAGAGCACGTATGGCATGGCGACAAAGACTGCGGCAACAATGGCGAGCTTGAACGGTGCCATGAAAGGTGCGATCACATTCGTTGCGATCATCGATGCGCCGCTCGGCAGCTTCTGCATCAGCGGGCGTGCGATGAATTCGAACAGCTGATCGGCGTAGATCACGCACGGAATCGACAGGATCGCGACCGCCACGGTCGCCCGTAGCAGGCGATCGCGCAGCTCGAGCAGGTGGGAGATCAGCGTGCCTTCGGCAAGCGTCTCAGGCTCACGGCCCGGTTCGCTCATGCGGGCTCTGCGCGTCAGGGGCTGGATCGACGGGTGTGGCCGCCGCGGGAGGTGTCACAGGAGTTGTTTTGCGGCCAGCGGTTTCTTCGAGATTGACTTCCTGGTCGAGCTGTTCACGGAACTGTCGTGCCATTGCGCGCGCGCGCCCCACCCAGCGTCCAATCTGTGCTGCCAGCTTTGGCAGGCGCTGCGGACCGAGCACGATAAGTGCCAGACCAAAGATCAGCACCAGCTCCGAGAAGCCGACCTCGAACATCGGTCACTCTCAGGCGTTGCGATTGCCTGGATTCTTCGCGTCCGCGTTTTGCTTCGTGTCCGGTGCGGAATCGAAGTCGGCATCGCCCTCTCCGTGCTTGATCTGCTTCATCGACTCCTCGGTGTCGCCGTCGTTGACGGCCTTCTTGAAGCCTTTAACCGCGGCGCCAAGGTCCGAACCGATGTTGCGCAGCTTCTTGGCGCCGAATACGAGCAACGCGATCAGCAGGATGATGATCAATTCACGCCAGCCGATGCCCATGCCAACTCTCCAGGGATTTCCGACGAGGCCGGGATCATACGCCAATTGCTTCCTGGCAATTGTTGACTGCCCCGCGCTTCCGACCAGCTGTTCAGCCGGCACCGCTCGCCGGCGCGACTTCGAGCCAGAATGTCACGGGACCGTCATTGACGAGGCTGATTTGCATGTGTGCACCGAAGCGACCTGTCGCGATGCGCAGACGCGTACTACGCGCCCTGTCTACGAGATATCCGAATAGCCGCTGGCCGGTCACAGGATCCGCCGCCCTGCTGAATCCCGCGCGCATGCCTTTGCGCGTATCCGCAGCGAGCGTGAATTGCGAGACGAGCAGCAACTCGCCGTCGATGTCCGTGAGCGCGAGATTCATGCGCCCCTGGTCATCGTCGAAGATGCGATAACCCACGATGCGTTCGAGCAGCCGGTCAGCAATCGATTCGGTGTCGCCCGCCTGAATCGCTACCAGAGCGAGGACGCCACGACCTATCGACCCGACGATCTGCGTATCCACCGTGACCGCGGCGTTAGTAACTCTTTGGATTAGCGCAATCATCGCATTGACGCCACTCTACCTCTAAACAGGCGTACTTCAGAATCGAAAGGACCACTCAGTACCGCTAATGGAGGTTGAAATGAGGATAGGACCCACTTTTTCCAGTTTCATCAATATAGGGAGTAGGCTTGGCCAATTGGCTGGCTATCTCTGGAACATAGTGGGGCTAACCGCATAAGAACAACTCGAATAGCGCAAGCTATGGGAGAAATCGGCCAGCAAGCGAGGCCCGCATGTCGATGGAACCCGTGGCTGGTCGGTGTTCCGTGGGCTTAGCACGCGCGCCTCACACAACACGCTGGGCGGGGCGGTAAATGATTCACTTGAATTCGCGCTCTCATTTACCATGGCGCGCCCACAGAAGCCCAAGAAGGAATGCTGCACATGCCATCGCGGATTTCCCGTCCGGCTCTGATCGCCGCCTACTTCGCCGTCATCGCACTCGCCTCTCCCGCGCTGACGCGAGCGGATGCCGATCCGGAACATGGCCGCAAACTTGCGTACACCTGCTACGGCTGCCATGGGATTCCCAACTACAAGAACGTCTATCCGACCTACAGCGTCCCGAAGCTCGAAGGCCAACACGCTGAATACCTAGCGATCGCACTGCAAGCGTATCGCAGCGGCGAGCGTTCACACGGCACCATGCATTCGCAGGCTGCGACACTGAGCGACCAGGACATGCAGGACATCGGCGCGTTCCTGGCCGGGAAATCCCTGCAAACGGGCGCGACACCTGTCGGCAAGGCACCGCAGAAGGCCCAGGAGCTTTGCGTCGCTTGTCATGGTCCCGAGGGCGTCGGTATCACGCCGCAATATCCGTCGCTCGCTGGCCAGCACGCTGACTATCTGGAGCGTGCACTCAAAGACTATCGCGACGGCGGACGCAAGAACCCGGTAATGGGTGGATTCGTGGCGCAGCTCACCGACGAGGACATCAAGGAACTTGCTGAGTATTACTCCCGGCAAAGCCCGAGTCTTTCCACAGCGAGGCACGCAACGTGGTTCGCGCAGGAAGGTCACGACACGAAAGGTAAGTAGAGGGCTCGACCGCCCACTCGGACCTTTGCACTCGGCCGAAATGTCATGTCCGCAGATGGAATTTACGCGGTCGACACCCACTACATCCGTCCGGGCCACGACGCGAGTCACCTGATCCTCAATAATGGACGCGCCGCTTTCGTCGACAGCGGTCCGGGGAGCGGCATACCGCACCTGTTGAATGCTCTGACGCAGTTGGCGATCGCTCCGAAGCAGGTCGACTACGTGCTGCTGACGCACGTGCATCTGGATCACGCCGGTGGCGCTGGGCTCTTGATGCAATCACTGCCCAACGCGCAGGCCGTGGTCCATCCCCGCGGCGCCCGTCACCTCATCGACCCATCGAAACTGATTGAAGGCAGCATTGCCGTCTACGGTGAAGCCCGCTTCAGGGCACTCTACGGGCAAATCGCGCCGATTCCTCGCGAGCGCGTCCTGCAGAGCGAGGATGGTATGCGCATCGCACTGGGTGGTCGCGAGCTCGAGCTGATCCATACGCCTGGGCATGCTCTGCACCACTATTGCGTTATTGATCGGCAGGCAGAGTCGATCTTCTCTGGTGACACGTTTGGCATTTCGTATCGGCAGTTCGACACAGCTGCCGGCGAATTCATCTTTCCGACGACGACACCGGTGCATTTCGACCCGCAAGCCTTGCATGCGTCCATCGATCGACTCATGAGCTACCGGCCCAAGGCGATCTACCTGACTCATTTCAGCCGGGTCACCCAGCTGCAACGCCTGGCCGCCGACATGCATGAATGTATCGATGGCTTCGTTGCAATTGCGCGCCGGCATTCAGGCACGCGCGAGCGGGGTGAACGCATTCGCTCAGAGCTATTTGGCTATCTTGAGGAACGACTCGACCGGCACGGCTTCAAGGCGAGCAAAGCGACTCTGCAGGAGCTGCTCGCTACGGACGTGGAGCTGAATTCGCAGGGACTGGAGGTCTGGCTGGATCGCGCGCCGGGTTAGGAACCATGCTGCCACAAGCACCGTTTCGCTCTTTCCGCATCCACGAGGAGAACGAGCAGATTACGTCACGCTTTGAATCCATCACTCTGGACGACCTCGGCGCAGGCGACGTGGTGATCAAGGTTCGCTACTCCACCATCAATTACAAGGACGCTCTCGCCGCCACGGGTGCGGGGAAGATCCTGCGCAAGTACCCCCTCGTAGGAGGCATAGATCTCGCCGGCGAGGTGATCACAACCAACGATGCGCGCTACCGGGTGGGTGACAAAGTACTCGTAACCGGTTGTGAGCTGAGTGAAACGCACGATGGGGGCTATGCGGAGTACGCGCGCGTAAAGGGCGACTGGGTCGTGCCGATACCGGACTCGCTTGATGAATTCAAGGCAATGGGCCTTGGCACAGCGGGGTTCACGGCAGCGCTCGCGATACATCGCATGGAGCAGAATGGGCAGAAGCCGGCGAATGGACCCGTCGTTGTCACCGGCGCGACCGGCGGCGTCGGCAGCGTCGCGATCAACATGCTCAGCGCGCGTGGCTATGACGTCGTTGCGGTGAGCGGCAAGCCAGAAGCGGCCGGCTTCCTGCGTTCGCTGGGCGCCAAACAGCTCTTGTTGCGCCAGGAAATCGTCATCGGTTCCCGGCCGCTGGAGGCAGCGAGATGGGCTGGTGCGATCGACAGCGTCGGCGGCGAGATTCTCAGCTGGCTTACACGCACCATCGGTTTCTGGGGCAACGTCGCAAGCGTCGGGCTGGTGGGAGGAGCCGAGTTCAGGACCACGGTGATGCCATTCATTCTGCGCGGCGTGAACCTGCTCGGCATCAATTCGTCCGCAACGCCACGCGAGCTGCGGCTCGAGGTGTGGAAGCGCATCGGGACTGACCTGCTGCCACCAGGTCTCGAGCAGATCGTGACGCGCACCGTGCGCTTCGAGGAACTGTCCGAAACGTTTGAGGATTACCTCAAGGGCAAGGTCGTCGGGCGGACGGTGGTCGAGATCGGATAACAAGCTACAATAACGGCCCTGTTTTTCCGCGGTACCGGCGCAGTGCCTGGATCCTTCGGGCCCGCCGCGGCTAACGAGACAATGTCGAAACCTCAACTCTCTGCTGGCGCGCGGCTGCGCGCCGCGCTCGACATCGAGCGGCCCTTGCAGGTCGTCGGTGCCATCAATGCATACAGCGCACTGCTCGCGCAGCACTGCGGATTTCGTGCTCTTTATCTTTCCGGCGCTGGCGTTGCGAACGCCTCTTTCGGCCTGCCGGATCTCGGCATCACCAGCCTCAATGATGTAGCGGAAGATTGTCGCCGGATTACCGGCGCGAGCTCCCTGCCGCTACTCGTGGACGCTGATACGGGGTGGGGTGGCGCGTTCAACATCGCGCGCACGGTGCGCGATCTCACGCGCGCGGGCGCCGCCGGGATGCATCTCGAGGACCAGGTGCAGGCGAAGCGTTGCGGCCACCGACCCGGGAAGGCTCTGGTATCGCCGGACGAAATGGTCGATCGCCTCCGGGCCGCCGTGGATGCGCGCATCGATGATCAATTCGTCATCATGGCGCGTACCGACGCGCACGCGATCGAGGGCCAGAGCGCGGCGGTTGACCGCGCGACGCGCTACGTGGAAGCCGGCGCAGACATGCTGTTCGCAGAGGCTCTGGCGACGCTCAACGAATACCGGGAGTTCGTACGCGCAGTGCACGTTCCGGTGCTGGCGAATATTACCGAGTTCGGCAAGACGCCGCTCTTTACGACCCGAGAGCTCGCCGAGGCCGGCGTGCGCCTCGCCCTCTACCCTTTGTCCGCGTTTCGCGCCGGCGCGCTGGCGGCGTTACATGTGTATCGGAAGCTGCGCGAACGTGGCACTCAGAAAGATGTGCTGGACACGATGCAGACGCGAGCCGAGCTCTACGAAATGCTGGGCTATCACGAATACGAGAAGAAACTCGACGAGCTGTTCAGTCGCGCGACCGAGAATTGAGCGACTCACGAGCGGAGAAACACGGTATGAACGAACCTGCCCTCGCGCCGAAACCCAAAAAATCTGTGGCCCTTTCTGGGGTGCCCGCTGGTAATACAGCTCTGTGTTCGGTGGGGCGCACCGGGAATGACCTGCACTACCGGGGCTACGACATCCTCGAGATCGCCGAGGCCGCCGAGTTCGAGGAAATTGCATTCCTCCTGGTGCATGGGAAGTTGCCGAACCGCGCCGAGCTTGCCGGCTATCGCGCCAAGCTCAAATCGCTGCGCGGCATTCCCAATACGGTGCGCACGGTGCTCGAGCAATTGCCCGCCGCAAGTCACCCAATGGATGTCATGCGCACTGGCGTCTCGGCGCTCGGCGCGGTGCTGCCCGAGAAGGAGGATCACAACCTCCCCGGGGCCCGCGAAATTGTCGATCGCCTGGTCGCTTCACTCGGCTCGATGCTCTGCTACTGGTATCACTTCAGCCATTCCGGGCGTCGAATCGAAGTCGAGACCGATGATGAGTCGGTCGGCGGGCATTTCCTGCATCTCCTGCACGGCGCCACCCCCAAGAGTTCGTGGGTGCGTGCTATGCACACCTCGCTCATTCTGTATGCCGAGCACGAGTTCAATGCCTCGACGTTCGCGGCCCGCGTCATTGCCGGCACCGGATCGGACCTGTATTCATGCATCACCGGCGCGATTGGTGCGCTACGCGGGCCTAAGCACGGCGGCGCCAATGAGGTGGCGCTCGAGATCCAGGAACGCTACGACACGCCCGATCAGGCGGACGCCGATATCCGCAAACGCGTGGCCAGCAAGGAGGTAATCATCGGATTCGGACATCCCGTGTATACGGTTTCCGATCCTCGCAACCAGGTGATCAAGGAAGTCGCGCGGCGTCTCTCCGCCGAGGCGGGCGACATGAAGCTTTTCATGATCGCCGAGCGTCTCGAGGCCGTGATGGCCGAGATCAAGCACATGTTCCCCAACCTCGACTGGTTCTCCGCAGTGTCCTACCACATGATGGGCGCGCCCACCGAAATGTTCACACCATTGTTCGTGGTCGCGCGCACGACCGGTTGGGGCGCGCACGTGATCGAGCAACGCATGGACGGCAAGATCATCCGGCCCGCCGCCAACTATGTCGGCCCGGAGAACCGCAAGTTCGTTCCGCTCGGCGAAAGGCAATAGCCCGGATGTCCGCTCACGAGATCAAGTCGGCGAAGCGTCCGGCTCCCGACCAGGTGCTCGTCGATATCGCGGATTACGTCACGGCGTACGAGATCCGCAGCGAGGCCGCGTACGAAACGGCACGCTATTGCCTGATGGATACGCTCGCCTGCGGGTTCATGGCTTTGAAGTATCCAGCTTGCACGCGCCTGTTGGGACCGGTCGTGCACGGCGCGACCATGCCCGGCGGCGCCCGGGTTCCCGGCACCTCTTACGAGCTCGACCCAGTGACGGCGGCCTTCAACATCGGTGCCATGATCCGTTGGCTCGATTTCAACGACACCTGGCTCGCAGCGGAATGGGGGCACCCTTCGGACAATCTCGGCGGTCTGTTAGCAACCGCGGACTACCTGAGCCGCAAGGCCGCCGCGCAGGGCGGCAAGTCACTATTAGTGCGCGATTTGTTGACCGCGATGATCAAGGCGCACGAGATCCAGGGCGTCATCGCGCTCGAGAACAGTTTCAACCGGGCCGGTCTCGATCACGTGCTGTTGGTGCGCGTCGCTTCCACTGCCGTCGTTACGCAGATGCTGGGCGGAACTCGCGACCAGGTGATCAATGCGGTCTCGAATGCATGGATCGATGGCGGCGCTTTGCGTACTTACCGCCACGCGCCCAACACGGGCTCACGCAAGAGCTGGGCGGCAGGGGACGCTACGAGTCGCGCGGTGCGCCACGCTCTCATCGCCCTCACCGGTGAGATGGGCTATCCCTCGGCGCTGTCGGCGAAAACCTGGGGTTTCTCGGACGTGCTGTTCAAGGGCAAGCCGTTTGCTTTCCCCCAGGCGTATGGCAGCTACGTGATGGAAAACGTGTTGTTCAAGATCTCCTTTCCGGCGGAGTTCCACGCACAAACCGCGGTCGAATGCGCGATGAAGCTGCACCCGGAGGTGAAGGACCGAATCGATGCGATCGACAAGATCATGATCGAAACGCAGGAACCGGCCGTACGCATCATCGACAAGACGGGGCCGCTCGCCAACCCTGCCGACCGCGATCATTGCATCCAGTACATGGTGGCGATTCCGCTGATCTTCGGGCGGCTGACTGCGGAAGACTACGAAGACCGCATCGCGGCTGACCCGCGCGTCGATGTGCTGCGTGCGCGCATGATCGTGCAGGAGAACCCCTCGTTTACGCGCGACTATTACGCCCCCGACAAGCGCTATATCGGCAATGCACTACAGGTGTTCTTCAGGGATCGTTCGGCGACCGAACGCGTGCAGGTCGACTACCCCATCGGCCATCGCAAGCGCCGGACCGAGGGCATGCCCATCCTCGTGAAGAAATTCGAAGCGAGCGTCGATGCGCACTTCCCGCCCAAGCAGTGTGAGGCGATCAAGCGCATGTTTGCCGAGCCGCGCAGGCTTGATGCACTGCCAGTCAACGAATTCATGGCGGGGCTGGTGAAGAATTGACCGAGCCGAAGAGCCTGCTGATCACCGGTGCCCAGGAACTGGGCGTCGAGCTCAGCACCCGCCAGCATGAACAACTCATCGAACTGCTGGCGGAGCTCGCGGAATGGAATCAGCGCTTCAATCTCACCGCGATTGAGGATCCGCTCGAGGCGGTTCGCAAGCACCTTCTCGATTCGCTGAGCATTCACGCTCACCTGCGCGGCCACAGAATCGCTGATGTCGGCAGTGGCGCAGGATTTCCAGGCCTGCCGCTGGCAGTCGCAGCACCATCGCGCGAGTTCACTCTGATCGAGGCCACTGGCAAGAAAGCACGATTTCTCGAGCACGCACGCGTGAAACTCGGCCTCGCTAACGTCATCGTCGTCAATTCCCGTGCCGAGCAGTTCCAGCCGGCATCGCGCTTCGACTCGGTGACGGCGCGCGCACTCGGCAAGCTGAATGAATTCATTCGCGTTGCGGGCCACCTGGTCGCGCGAGGCGGAAAGTTGCTGGCCATGAAAGGCCAGGCGCCGCAGACGGAGATTGAAAAGTTGCCCAGGGGCTGGGAAGTTAAGGCGATTCATCGCCTCATAGTTCCGGGACTTGACGCTCAGCGGCATCTGGTCGAACTACAGCCCAAGGAGCCGCAGCGCTCATTCCGGCGCGGGCATTAGCAATCAGCCCGGTCAGCCTGTAGGCTCGGGATTCGTTCCATGAAACGCGTCATCGCAATCGCCAACCAGAAGGGCGGCGTCGGCAAGACGACGACGGCCGTCAACCTGGCGGCTTCTCTTGCTGCGACCAAGCGGCGCGTGTTGCTTGTGGATATGGACCCGCAGGGCAACGCCACGATGGGCGCCGGCGTGGACAAGCGCCGCACCCAGCGAACCTCGGCGGGCGTGTTGCTGGGCGAATACGATGTGGTCTCCACACTCGTGCCGGTCGATCCGGGCAACTTCACGCTGATGCCCGGCAATGACGAGCTGACGGCTGCTGAAGTCCGACTGCTCACGGTACTCGCGGGACGCGAGATGCGGTTGCGCAACGCGCTGCGCGCAATCCGCAATCTCTATGACGTGATCCTCATCGACTGCCCGCCGGCGCTGAACATGCTGACGGTGAATGCGCTGGTGGCTGCAGACGGCGTCCTGGTGCCGATGCAGTGCGAGTATTACGCGCTCGAGGGCCTGTCAGCTCTCGTGGATACCATCGAGCAGATTCGCAGCATCAATCCGGAGCTGGAAATCGAGGGCATCCTGCGCACGATGTACGACCCGCGCAACAACTTGTCGACGGAAGTCGCAGCGCAGCTCATCCAGCACTTCGGTGACAAGGTGTTCCGCACCATTATTCCGCGCAACGTGCGCCTGGCTGAGGCGCCGAGCTTCGGCAAGCCGGCGTTGTTTCACGACAAGGATTCACGCGGTGCACTCGCCTATCTCGCCTTAGCGGGAGAATTGCTGCGGCGGCATGACGAGCAACAAGTGAGCGCTGAAGCGGTGGCAGAAGGCCCAGCGAACACTCAGGGTGCCGAGGTGAGTGAGGACGCGGGGGTGACTCAGGATGGCGCGACGGCTCAAGACGGCGGGATGACTCAAGATTCCGAGGTGACTCAGGACGTCGGGATGACTGAGGATTCCGAGATTACTCACGATTCGGTGCGTTCAGGCACCTGATGCATTTCTTGGCGAGTCGTCTTCACCGGCCAGGTTCATCGGGCGGTGGCGAACTTGAGCCTGGCAAGCGACCCGCCTTGCGCAATGCCTCGCGCAGCGCGAACTCGATTTGCGCGTTCACACTACGCAGTTCATCCGCCGCCCAGCGCTGCAGGGCTTCCAGCACGTCTGCGCCGATGCGCAGCGGGTACGCCTTGCGTTCGCTCACTGCGGCAGTGCGTTCACGTGTACAGCGTTCCTGAGTTCACGACCGGCTGCGCGGCGCGATCGCCGCACAGAACGACGAGCAGGTTCGAGACCATGGCCGCGCGCCGCTCATTGTCCAGCTGCACCACGCCCTTGTCGGCGAGCTGCGTCAGTGCCATCTGCACCATGCCGACCGCGCCTTCGACGATACGGGTGCGCGCGGCAATGATGGCGCCTGCCTGCTGACGCTGCAGCATCGCCTGCGCGATCTCAGGTGCGTAGGCAAGATGGCTCACCCGGGCTTCGAGCACGCTCACGCCGGCGCTTTCCAGCCGTTCCTGGACTTCGCGCTGCAGGTGCTCGTTGATCTCGCGCGAATGGCTGCGCAACGAGATGTGATGCTGATCGTGCAGGTCATACGGGTAGCTGGTCGCTAGCTGGCGCAATGCCGCCTCGCTCTGGACGTGCACGAAGTTCTCGTAGTCATCGACGTTGAAGCACGCCTCCGCGGTGTCCTGCACCTGCCAGACGACCACTGCGGCGATCTCGATCGGGCTGCCTTCGAGGTCGTTCACCTTGAGCTTGCCCGATTCGAAATTGCGCACCCGCAGGCTCACCGATCGTTTGGCATAGAAGGGATTCGTCCATCGCAGACCGGCGTGGCGGCAGGTCCCCGTATAGCGACCGAAGAGCTGCAGTACCACACCGTGATTGGGCTGCACGATGAAGAAGCCGCGCCAGCAGACAACGAGCACAACGCCCAGGACAGTCGGTATGAGCAGATCGGAAGGCTGCGTATGCACAATGGCACTGCCGAGGGCCCAGAGGTCCAGCCCGGTGGCGAGCAGCATCACGAGGATCATTGGTATCCCGGGTAGCGCAGAAACAGTTCGTTCTTCCATACGTCCTCCCATATCGACCTTGTTGGGAGATATGATATCTAAAAGATATTGAAGTGACTTCACAGATTCGATATTAAAACCAACAAAGATAACAACGCTGGCTTATAAATGAGCACTGATGACTAAAATGTTGACTAAGCTTGGCGAATCTGCAGCTTACGGACCAATCAGCCGCACGCATCGGTGGTCATGTTTCTCGACATTTCGGCCAACGATCCGCCCGATCGCCGGCTCGTCAGTCGGCTACACTGCGCGCCCATGGCGGTGAAGAAGACGGGTCTGGGTCGGGGTCTCGAAGCGCTACTCGGTTCTTCCCCCGCGCGTCCCGAACCGGAATTTGTTCCACCGCCGGTTGACGATCTCGCCAATATTCCTCTCGATCTGCTCCAGCGTGGTCGCTACCAACCGCGCATGGACATGCGCACCGAAAGCCTGCAGGAACTCGCCGACTCCATTCGTGCGCAAGGCGTCGTTCAACCCATCGTGGTACGGCCGGTCGGGCCCGCGGGCGCCGGCGGTTCGCAGCGCTACGAAATCATCGCCGGCGAGCGCCGCTGGCGTGCCGCCCAGATGGCAAGTCTCGAGACGATTCCCGCCGTCATCCGGCGTGTGGCGGACGACGCGGCCGTTGCGATGTCTCTCATCGAGAACATTCAGCGCGAGAATCTCAATCCGCTCGAGGAAGCCCGCGCGCTCGAGCGACTGATCGGCGAATTCAACATGACGCACCAGGAGGCGGCCGACGCGGTGGGTCGCTCACGCGTTACCGTCAGCAACCTGCTTCGACTCCTGGAGCTTGGCGATGAGGTCAAGGCCTTGGTGGAAAAGCGCGAGCTCGAAATGGGGCACGCACGCGCCCTTCTCGGGTTAGCGGCACGCAAGCAACAGGCCGAGGTGGCCGTGCTCGTGGCCAAAAAGGGTTTGTCGGTGCGTGAGACCGAAGCCCTGGTCCGACGCATGCTCGATCACGCATCTGCGGGCAAGGAACACGCCGAGCGCACCGAGGATCCCAATGTGCGCAAGCTTCAGCAGGATCTCACGGATCGCCTGGGTGCCAAAGTCGCCGTGCAGCACAGCGCCAGCGGCAAGGGCAAGGTCGTGATCAGCTACAACAGTCTCGATGAGCTGGACGGGATACTGACGCACATCTCCTGAAGCGTTCGGGCTCGCAAAATTCACCGTCCAAGTGCCCGAAAGTCGGCAGTTCTCAGTTTCCGCAGGTCCGTTGAAGCACCTCAAAAAGCCCCCTATAATGCGCGGCCTTTGCGAACGGGGAGTACTCCTCGCCGCCTGAATAAGCGCCACTTGCCCGCTGCGTAAATCGCTCCGCGCAGTGGCTTTTTTGTTGCCGGCTTCTCCTCAAGAAGGCTTTCGTGGGCACGCTCGACGGGAGAGGCGCCCGGCGGGCCGCGATGCGGCTCGTACTTGGGCAGGCGGCGACAACCATCGTCCTCGCGGCGATCTGTGTGATTGGATTTGATGCTCGCGCCGCCATATCAGCGTTGCTGGGCGGCGGCATCGGTGTCGCGGCGAGTCTCGCGATGGTGCTGTTCATGTTCCGCGGGGCGTCGGGCACGGATGCGAAGCGCATCTTGCGCGGAGCCTACCGGGGAGAAGGCGTAAAGCTCGCGCTGACGGTGGTGCTGTTCGTCGCAGTGCTGAAGTCTTACGAAGTCGCAGCGCTGCCGTTTTTTGTCGCGTACATCGCGACGCTGCTCGTGTACTGGATCGCTTTGGTGAAATCGGAAGGCCCCTGACACAAACGAAGATCATGGCTGCCGAACAACCCGCAAACGTCAACGAATATATCGTCCATCATCTGACGAACCTCACCCGCCAAACGGGTGAGGGCAGCTTCTCCACGCTGCACGTCGACAGCATTTTCTTCTCCGTCTTGCTCGCCCTGGTGTTCGCCGTGAGTTTCTGGCTCGTGGCGCGCAAGGCGACTGCGGGTGTGCCGGGCAAATTTCAGAATTTTGTCGAACTGCTAGTCGAATTCGTCGACAGACAGGTCAAGGACACCTTCCACGGCACGAGCAAGCTGATAGCCCCGCTCGCGCTCACGATTTTCTGTCTCGTCTTTCTTTTCAACTTCATGGACCTGGTACCCGTCGACCTGTTGCCGTGGGTCGCGCACCAGGCAGGTATCGAGCATCTGAAAGTCGTGCCGAGCACCGACCTCAATATCGTCTTCGGCATGTCGATCACAGTGTTCCTGCTGGTGATGTACTACAGCGTTCGCATCAAGGGACCGGTCGGCTTTGCCAAGGAGCTGCTGTTTCACCCGTTCGGCAAATGGGGCATGCCGGCGAATCTCGTGCTCAATCTGATCGAGCACGTGGCCCGGCCGGTTTCACTCGCGCTGCGACTGTTCGGCAACATGTACGCAGGCGAGATGATTTTCCTGCTGCTCGCGCTGTTCACGATCGGGCTCGGCGCAGGGGGTCTGCTGACTATCGGCGGGATCGCCGGATTCATCGGCCAGACAATCCTCGGCCTCGCGTGGGCGATCTTCCACATTCTGATCATCACGCTGCAGGCCTTCATTTTCATGATGCTCACGATCGTGTACCTGTCGATGGCCCACGAAGAGAATCACTGAGCGAGCAAAGAATTCAACTATTGAAGGTAGGAGGAAGCATGGAAATCGCGAGTCTGGTTGCAAACGTACAAGGGTTCACGGCGCTCGCCGTGGGTATCGTCTTCGGCATGGGCGCGCTCGGAACCGCGATCGGTTTCGGTCTGCTCGGCGGGAAGTTTCTCGAAGGTGCTGCACGGCAGCCCGAGATGGTGCCGATGCTGCAGGTGAAGATGTTCATCGTCGCGGGCCTGCTCGACGCGGTGGCGATGATTGGAATCGGTTTCGCGCTGTTCTTCACGTTCGCGAACCCATTTCTGGCAGCGGTTCAGCAAGCGGCTGGCGGCGGCTGATCCACTCGAGCGCACACGCGGAGGACCCAGAAGTGAGCATCAATCTCACCCTGATCACGCAGATGTTCGTGTTCCTGCTGCTCGCGCTGTTCACGATGAAATTTGTGTGGCCGATGATTCGCGGCGCCATGGACGAGCGCGCCAAGCGCATCGCCGATGGGCTTGCTGCGGGCGAGAAAGGGCAGAAGGACCTGGGCCAGGCGAAGGCCAAGGCCGATGAGATCATCCGCGAGGCACGCACGCGCGCCGTGCAGCTGGAGAATCAGGCCCAGCAGCGCGCCAACGAGCTGATCGACCAGGCGAAGAAGACCGCGATTGGCGAGGGCGAGCGCTTGCTCGCGGCGGCCCAGCAGCAGATTCAGCTCGAGGGCACGCGGGCGCGCGAATCACTGCGCAAGGAAGTTGCCACGCTGGCGGTGAGTGGCGCATCTCAGCTGCTCGAACGCGAGATCGACCCGAAGACGCACGCCGCGCTGCTGGACAAGCTGGCGGCGCAGCTCTAAGTCATGGCGGAAAAGAGCACCATCGCGCGACCCTACGCCAAGGCCCTGTTCGAGCTTGCACTCCAACAGAAGAAGCTGGATGCGTGGTCGCAGGCGCTCGCAATCGGCGCGGCAGTCGTGTCCGATGCTCGGGTCAAGAAGCTGCTCACGAGCCCTCATGTGACCACTGATCAGCTCGCGAGTCTCTTGATCGATATCGGCGACAAGTCGCTCGACAGCGAAGGGCAGAACTTCATTCGCGTGCTGGCCTCGAACCGGCGGCTCGGCCTCCTCCCCGAGATCGCGGTGATTTTCGAGAGGCTCAAGGCAGAGTCGGAGAAGGTAGTGGACGTTACGGTGACGTCGGCCGCACCGTTGAGCGCGGAGCAGCAACGTACCTACGCGAGCGCGCTACGCCAGCGACTGAAGACCGATGTACGTCTGCATTGCGAAGTCGATCCCTCGCTCCTCGGCGGCGCGATTCTGCGTGCCGACGATCTGGTGATCGATGGTTCTCTGCGAGGCCGGCTCGACCGGCTCGCCACCGAACTTTTGAATTAGGAAGGGACGAAACAATGTCCATCAAGGCATCTGAAATCAGCGACCTGATCAAGGCGCGCATCGAGAAATTCCAGTCGCCCACTGACGCGCGCAACGTTGGCACGGTCATCACGGTGACGGACGGCATTTGTAGGCTGCACGGCCTCGCCGATGCGCGCTACGGCGAGATGCTCGAGTTCCCGGGGAACACCTTTGGCCTCGCGCTCAATCTCGAGCAGGACTCAGTCGGTGCCGTCGTGCTGGGTGAGTACAAGCACATCACCGAAGGTGCGA
Organism: uncultured Gammaproteobacteria bacterium; assembly: GCA_963810775.1. Classification (GTDB taxonomy): domain Bacteria; phylum Pseudomonadota; class Gammaproteobacteria; order Steroidobacterales; family Steroidobacteraceae; genus DATBVX01. The sequence continues at coordinate 323,662 of CAWEOT010000025.1, read as the reverse complement.
CGGTCAAGACTACTGGCCGTATTCTCGAGGTGCCCGTCGGACCTGAACTGCTGGGTCGTGTCGTCGATTCGCTGGGCACTCCGCTCGATGGCAAGGGCCCCGTGAAGACTCAGCGAACTGCAGCCATCGAACGCGTGGCGCCGGGGGTGACGTTTCGCAAGTCCGTTTCGCAACCGGTTCAGACCGGCTACAAGGCGATCGACGCGATGGTGCCGATTGGCCGCGGACAGCGCGAGCTGATCATCGGTGATCGGCAGACGGGCAAGACCGCGCTGGCCATCGACACCATCATTAACCAGAAGAATTCCGGCATTAAGTGCATCTACGTCGCGATCGGGCAGAAGCAGTCTTCGATCGCCAATGTGGTGCGCAAGCTCGAAGAGCACGACGCGATGGCGCACACGATCATCGTCGTGGCATCGGCTTCAATGCCCGCATCCATGCAGTACATCGCGCCTTATTCGGGCTGCACCATGGGTGAGTACTTCATGGACAATGGTGAAGACGCTCTCATCATCTACGACGATCTGACGAAGCAGGCCTGGGCTTACCGCCAGATCTCGCTGCTGCTGCGGCGCCCGCCGGGCCGCGAAGCCTATCCGGGGGATGTGTTCTACCTGCACTCGCGCCTGCTCGAGCGCTCGGCCCGCGTCAACGAGGATTACATCGCCAAGGTCACCAAGGGCCGGGTGAAGGATCGCACGGGCTCACTGACCGGGTTGCCCATCATCGAAACACAGGCGGGTGACGTCACCGCGTTTGTCCCGACCAACGTGATCTCGATTACGGACGGGCAGATCTTTCTCGAGACCGACCTCTTCAATTCGGGCATTCGCCCGGCAATGAATGCCGGCATCTCGGTATCGCGCGTCGGCGGCGCCGCCCAGACCGATATCATCAAGAAGCTCGGCGGCGGCATTCGTCTCGCGCTGGCGCAATACCGTGAGCTGGCCGCTTTCTCGCAGTTCGCATCTGATCTCGACGAAGCGACGCGCCGCCAGCTCGATCGCGGCATGCGCGTGACCGAAGTGATGAAGCAGAAGCAATATGCGCCGATGTCGGTGGCCGAGATGGCGCTGTCGATCTACGCGGTCAACAACGGCTACTTCGATAAGGTGGAGCGCCAGAAGGTGGTCGCTTTCGAGGCGGCGCTGCAGACCTTCGCCAGATCCAACCATGAGGCAGTGCTGAAGGAGATCAACGACAAGCCGGTGCTGAAGGACCAGGAGGAGAATCTCAAGAAGATCGTCGAGGGCTTCGTGGCCACGGATCCGTACTGAGAGCGAGCAATGGCGGGCGCAAAGGAAGTCAGGGTAAAGATCGCGAGTATCAAGAGTACTCAGAAGATCACGCGAGCCATGCAGATGGTGGCGACGAGCAAGATGCGCCGCGCCCAGGAGCGCATGCGCTTGGCGCGTCCCTACGCGCAGAAAATGCGGGCAGTGATCGGCCACCTCAACGAAGCCAACCCCGACTACCGCCACCCGTTTCTGACCGAACGCCCGGTCAAGGCGGTGGGATTCATCATCGTCAGCACCGATCGTGGCCTGTGCGGCTCACTCAATGTAAATCTCTTCAGGAGGGTGCTGACATCGATCCGCGAATGGCAGCAGAAAGGTGCATCCGTCAGCCTGTGCCTGATCGGTGCCAAGGCGATGCAGTTCTTCCGGCGTCTCGGCCTGCCCCTCTGGGCGCAGGTCAGCAACCTCGGCGACCGGCCGCGCGTGAAGGATCTCATTGGAAGCGTCAAAGCAATGCTCGACGCGTACAGCGAGGGCAAGATCGATCGCTTGTTCCTGCTGCATAACAGTTTCGTCAATACGATGAGCCAAAAGCCGGACGCAATGCAGCTGCTGCCGGTCGAGACGCTCGACAAGGACCAGCTGCAGGAACACTGGGACTACATCTACGAGCCTGATGCGGCAGACATTCTCCCGCAGGTTCTCATGCGCTACATCGAATCGCAGGTCTACCAGAGTGCGGTCGAGAACGTAGCGTGCGAGATGGCGGCGCGCATGGTGGCAATGAAGAGCGCTACCGACAACGCCGACGAACTGATCGAGGAGTTGCAACTGGTTTACAACAAGGCGCGCCAGGCAGCCATCACCAAGGAGCTGTCGGAGATCGTAGGCGGCGCAGCGGCAGTTTGAGAACGAGGTACAGCGCATGAGTAGTGGCAAGATCGTACAAGTCATCGGCGCGGTCATCGACGTGGAATTTCCGCGCGACCAGATCCCCAAGGTCTACGAAGCGCTGAAGCTCGACGACATCGCCTTGACACTTGAGGTGCAGCAGCAGCTCGGTGACGGGATCGTGCGCACCATTGCGATGGGAGCTTCCGAAGGACTCAAGCGCGGCATGGGCGTCCAGACCACGGGTGCGCCGATCTCGGTGCCGGTGGGGACCGGCACCTTGGGAAGGATCATGGACGTGTTGGGTGACCCGGCCGATGAGGCCGGACCCATCAAATCCGAGGTGCGCCTGCCGATTCACCGTCCGGCGCCGAGCTATGCAGACCAAGCGGGCAGCCAGGACCTGCTGGAAACTGGAATGAAGGTCATCGATTTGCTGATTCCGTTCGCCAAGGGCGGCAAGATCGGACTCTTCGGCGGCGCGGGCGTCGGTAAGACCGTCACGATGCTCGAGTTCATCAACAACATCGCCAAGGCGCACGCGGGCCTGTCGGTGTTCGCGGGTGTCGGTGAGCGCACGCGCGAAGGCAACGACTTCTACCACGAGATGACCGAATCAGGCGTCGTCGACAAGGTCGCAATGGTGTTCGGTCAGATGAACGAGCCTCCGGGCAACCGTCTGCGGGTGGCGCTCACCGGGCTCACGATGGCCGAGTACTTCCGGGATGAGAAGCAGGCGGGCGGCAAGGGGCGCGACGTGCTGCTGTTCATCGACAACATCTACCGCTACACGCTTGCGGGCACGGAAGTGTCGGCCCTGCTCGGACGCATGCCGTCCGCGGTCGGTTATCAGCCGACGCTCGCGGAGGAAATGGGCGTGCTGCAGGAGCGCATCACGTCCACACGCACCGGCTCGATCACATCGATCCAGGCGATCTACGTGCCAGCCGACGACCTGACGGATCCCTCGCCCGCGACGACGTTCGCGCATCTCGATGCGACGGTCGTCCTGTCGCGACAGATCGCGGCGCTCGGCATCTATCCCGCGGTTGATCCGCTTGATTCCACCAGCCGCCAGCTCGACCCACTCGTCGTGGGCGACGAGCACTACGACACCGCGCGCGGCGTGCAGGTGGTGCTGCAGCGTTACAAGGAACTGCAGGACATCATCGCGATTCTCGGCATGGACGAGCTGTCGGAAGAGGACAAGCTGATCGTCGGTCGAGCACGCAAGATCCAGCGCTTCTTGTCGCAGCCTTTCCATGTGGCGGAAGTATTCACGGGTGCGCCGGGCAAGTATGTGCCGCTCAAGGACACGATCCGCGGCTTCAAGGGAATTCTCGCCGGTGAGTTCGACGCGTTGCCCGAGCAGGCGTTCTACATGGTGGGTACGATCGAGGAAGCGGTCGAGCAGGCGAAGAAGCTGCAGTAATCATGGCCAATACGATTCACGTCGACATCGTCAGCGCCGAGGGGGAAATCTTCTCGGGCCCTGCAACGATGGTTTTTGCGCCGGCCTCGCAGGGCGAAATCGGCATCGCGCCGCGTCATGCTCCCTTGCTCACTATGCTGAAGCCGGGCGAGGTGCGTGTGCAGACGCCGGACGGTGAGGAGCACTACTTCTACGTCGGCGGCGGCGCCATCGAAGTGCAGCCGCACCTTGTGACCGTGCTGGCGGACACGGCGCTGCGTGCCAAGGATATCGATGAAGCCGCGGCCCTCGCGGCGAAGCAACGCGCCGAGGACGCGCTCAAGGACCAAGTGAGTCATATCGAGGTTGCCGAAGCGCAGGCCGAGCTGGCGCGCGCAGCCGCAATGTTGAAGGGCATCGAACGCCTAAGAAAGATGAGAAAGTAGGACCCCTCGGACTCTGGCGAATCGCGGGAGGGACTCATATGAGCCCCTCCCGCATCGCGTTACTTGAGCTTCAGTTCCTGGATGTATTCGACTCCGAGTGATTCGCGCATCTTGCCGCGATCAACCGACGCCTTGTCGGCTCCGGAGCGTGAGCCCCAGACCTTGTTGGAGACCGGCTCCGTTCGATCCTGCAGACCATCCAAAGTAGCCCAATTCTTGTACGTGATCGTCAGATAAAGATCCGGCTCGCTCGGCTTGCGTGCGTTGGTGGCGTACACGGCGTAGTCCACGATCAAGCCGGCCTTCTTGTATTCCTCCATGAGTCCCTTGTAGGTCGTCGCGAGGTACTTCATGTAGGCATCGAACATTCCCGGCAGGATTTTAATGGACGACACCTGTGTGACGGGCCCTTCCGTGTAAGAACGCTCTTCCTGCGCCAGGGCGCTTGTTGCTGCGAACAGCAGCGAGGCCGCGAGCAGCGGCCCCATGATGCGTTTGATCATGTGAATCCTCGTACTACTTGAGTTTCAGTTCTTGAATGCGTTCGACGCCCAGGACTTCGCGGATTTTCTCGCGATCGATGAATCCCTGGTTTGCCTGGGTCGTGGAGCCGTAGATCTTCTTGTCGATGGGGTCAGTCTTGTCCTGCAGGTTATCGAGCGCGCCCCAGTTCTTGTAGACGATCGTCAAGTACAGATCGGGCTCGCTGGGGTTGCGAGCATTGGTCGCGTAAACCCCGTAGTCGACAATCAGACCGGCTTTCTTGTATTCCTCGTTGGCTGCCTTCCAGGTCTTCTGCAGCCACGCCATGTACGCGTCAAAACCGCCCGGCTTGATCTTGATGGCGGATACTTCCGTCACCGTGCCTTCGGTGTAAGAGCGCTCTTCCTGGGCTAGAGCACTCATTGACGCAAGCGTCAACAGGGCTGCGAGCAGCAGCCCGGCAAATCGTCTCAACATGTGAAGTCTCCTAGTTATTTATCGTTGTTCGATCGCATGAGGCGATCGACGGGCGCCGCGCACTCTACGCCTGCTGGTCTCGGCGCTGCAAATGGGCTTCCACCCGCGGACGCACGGGTCCGTTACAATCCCGGTCTATTCCGAAGCTTGGACAGGAAAGCAAGCCCTTTGAAGCTCAGTGTTGTGATCCTCGCCGCGGGCCAGGGCAAGCGGATGAATTCCGATCTGCCGAAAGTCCTGCAACCGCTCGCCGGCCGACCGCTCCTGTCGCATGTCATCGATTGTGCTCGCGGTCTCGACCCGGACTCCATACACGTCGTCTACGGCCACGGTGGCGAGCAGGTTCGGAAGGCACTGGGCGATGCGTCCGTGCAGTGGGCCTTCCAGCCCGAGCAATTGGGCACCGGCCACGCGTTGATGCAGGCAATGCCGTCTATCGCGGACGATGAAACCGTACTCGTGCTCTATGGCGATGTTCCGCTGGTCAGGCGTGAGACCCTGACGCAACTGGTCGCGGCGTCGGGCGAGCGCTCAATTGCTGTGCTCAGCGTCGTGCTCGACGATCCCGCGGGCTACGGGCGGGTATTGCGTGACGCCGCTGGCAATGTAGTGCGGATCGTGGAAGAGAAGGACGCCACTGCAAAGGAACGCGGCATACGTGAGGTCAATACGGGCCTGATGGCCGCACAGGCGCGGCACCTGCGCCGCTGGCTTGGGGCGCTCCGTAATGACAACGCGCAGTCTGAGTACTACCTTACCGATGTCGTCGTCGCGGCGGTGAAGGACGGATTCAGGATCAATGGTGTCGTGGCCGGCGACGTGGCCGAGGTACTGGGTATCAACGACAAAGTGCAGCTCGCCGAGGTTGAAGCCGCGCATCGGCGCCGCAAGGCAAATGAGCTGATGCTTGCGGGCGTGACATTGGCAGATCCAGCGCGCCTCGACGTACGCGGCACCGTGAGCGTCGGGCGCGACGTTTACATCGATGTGAACGTTGTGCTGGTTGGCGACGTCAAACTGGGTGACCGCGTCAGGATTGGACCCAACTGCTATCTGCGCGACTGCGAGATCGGCGCCGATACCGAGCTGTTTCCGAACTGCGTGATGGATCGAGCTGTGATCGGCACGGGCTGCCAGGTCGGGCCGTTTGCACGCCTGCGTCCGGGCACGGTCCTGCATCGCGACGTGCATATTGGAAATTTTGTCGAGGTCAAGAAGAGCGAGATCGGTGCCGGTAGCAAGGCCAACCATCTCACCTATCTTGGTGATGCCGTTGTCGGTGCGAAGGTGAACGTCGGCGCTGGAACGATCACCTGCAATTACGACGGTGCGAACAAGTGGCGTACCGACATAGGTGACGGGGCTTTCATCGGCTCAGGCACGATGCTGGTGGCACCGGTGCAGGTCGGAAGCAAGGCGACGATCGGCGCCGGCTCCGTGATTACCAAGCCGGCGCCTGCAGACAGGCTCACGCTCGAGCGCGGCCGACAGGTGACGATCGAGGGCTGGAAGGCACCAGTCAAAAAGAAGCCTGAGACCTGATTCACACGCTGTTGCGCCGACCAATGCACGCGGCGCACAGCTGTAGCAGACTTCAACTCTTCAACTCTTGGTCACGGGGCCGCAATCCCGGATCGCACATCGAGATATCTAGAGAATGTGTGGAATTGTCGGAGCTGTCGCTGAGCGCAACGTCGTCCCGATCCTCATTGAGGGTCTGAAGCGCCTCGAATATCGTGGCTACGATTCGGCAGGGATCGCGGTACTCAACGGCAAGGGCAAGCTCGAGTACCAGAAGGCCGTCGGCAAGGTTGCGCAGCTCGAAGCGAAGCTTGCGGCACATCCTCTGTCGGGAAAGCTGGGCTTCGCTCACACGCGCTGGGCAACACACGGCGGCGTGACGGAAGCCAACGCTCACCCGCATGTCTCCGGCGATCGCGTCGCCGTGATTCACAACGGCATCATCGAGAACTACGAACCACTCAAGGCGGAACTCGTCGCGAAGGGCTACCGCTTCGCATCCGAAACAGATACCGAGGTCATCGCTCATCTGGTGCACGACCAGCTCAAGCAAGGTCACGATCTGCCCGAAGCGGTGCGCCTGTCAGTGCAGCGGTTCACCGGAGCGTATGCGCTGCTGGTGTTTGATGCACGCGATCCAGATCGGATCGTCGTGGCTCGCATCGCGAGCCCGCTGGTGATCGGGCTTGGTATCGGCGAGAACTTCATCGCAAGCGGGGTACCTGCGCTTCTTCCGGTGACGCAGCGCTTCATCTATCTGGAGCAGGGCGACCTTGCCGAAATCACTCGCGACAAAGTCCGCGTGTTTCGGCCCGATGGCTCCGATGTGACGCGCCCGGTGCATGAGACGCGCTGGAGCCCGGAAGCCGCGGAAAAGGGACCCTATCGCCACTACATGCAGAAGGAAATCTTCGAGCAGCCGGCGGCACTCGCCAATACTCTTTACGGAAGGGTTGCGGACCGACGTGTACTCGCAGAATCGCTCGGCCCTGCGGCCGCGCAATTGCTACCTCGGGTGCAACAAATCCACATCGTGGCGTGCGGCACGAGCTACCACGCCGGATGTGTGGGCAAGTACTGGATCGAGTCATTGGCGGGCATTCCATGCCAGGTGGAGATCGCCAGCGAGTATCGATACCGGCAAGTCGTGGTGCCGTCCGGAACACTATTTGTCACTCTCTCGCAATCTGGCGAGACTGCCGACACGTTAGAGGCGCTGCGTATGGCCAAGCGCGCTGGCTATCTCGGGTCGCTCACCGTCTGCAACAGCCCGCACAGCTCGATGGTGCGCGAGTCCGATCTCGTCATGATGACTCAGGCGGGACCGGAAATCGGTGTCGCGAGCACCAAGGCGTTCACCACTCAATTGCTGTCGCTGTTGCTGGTCGCGCTGATGCTTGGGCGACAGCGACTCCTGACGCCAGAGCGTGAGGCGGAGTTTGTCGGTCACTTGGTTCACGCGGCGGTCGCTGTGGAGCAGGTGCTCGAGATGGATAGCAAGTTGCGTCTTCTGGCGGAGGAGTTCGCCGAAAAGCATCACACCCTGTTTCTGGGGCGCGGCCCGATGTGGCCGATTGCTATGGAAGGCGCGCTCAAGCTCAAGGAGATTTCCTACATCCACGCCGAGGCTTATGCGGCAGGTGAGCTCAAGCACGGACCGCTGGCGCTCATCGATGAGGAAATGCCGGTTGTCGTCGTCGCGCCGAACAACGACCTGCTCGACAAGCTGAAAGCCAACATGCACGTCGTGCGCGCGCGCGGTGGGCAGCTCTATGTGTTCGCCGATCGCGAAACCGGGCTGAAATCCGAGCCGGGAACGACTGTGATTGAGATGCCACACACCGACCGGTTGATCGCACCAATCGTCTACACCATTCCTCTGCAGCTGCTCGCTTATCACGTAGCCGTGCTCAAGGGCACCGACATCGACCAGCCTCGCAATCTCGCCAAGTCCGTGACCGTGGAATAATCCGCTCGCACAAGAACTCGCGGCGCCCAAACGCCGATGGTATTCTCCGCCGCCAATTTCAAGCTGCAGGGTGCTTGCGCATGGTTCGGATCGGTTCCTGGTGCTATTGGATCGCACCGTTGGTGTTAGCCACGGCGCTGAGTGCGTGTGGCGGGCAGAAGGAACCGGCCCAGAAAGCGGTAGCAGATGCAGAGGCGGCGATTTCGGCGCTCAGGAGCGATGCTGCGAAACTCGTTCCTGATGATCTGAGCGCACTCGATGAATCGCTCGCCGGGCTTAAGGCGGACCTCGACCGGCAGGACTATAAAGCCGTGATTGCAGCGTCGCCGGTGCTGATGGCTCGGATTGGGGCGCTTCAAGAGACGATTTCCACCAGGAAAGCGGAGCAAGTTGCCCACTCGGCGCAGCTGACCGACAGCTGGAATGCGCTGAGCACTGAGGTACCGGAAATGATCGATAGGGTAAATGCACGCGTCGAGTCGCTGGTGCGAACCAAGAAGTTCCCGTCGGGCATGAACACCACCAGTTTCGAAACAACGCGGGCAGCCGCCACTGACATGACGCAGACGTGGCAGAAGGCGCTCGGCGCGTTTGCCAATGACAACATGGAGGAAGCGGTGGGCAGCGCACAGGCGGCGAAGCAAAAAGGGGCTGAAGTGATGAATACCCTGGGGATGAAGCCGAACAGCTGACGCTCGGCGCCTAAACTCCGATCACCGAATGCCCCGGCCCAGAACCGGGGCATTTTTTTGGTGGACCATGAACGCACTACACGCTTTTCTATTCGGCATTTCACTCGCGATCGCGATTGGACCGATCGCGCTGCTCATCATCTACAACGGGCTCAACCACGGCATGAGCGTTGCGATGCGCAGTGGCCTCGGCGCCGCCACTGCGGATCTGCTCTATAGCATCGTCGCCTTCGTCATCGGAGCGCGTGTCGTCGCGGCGCTCAGCACTCATGAGCGCGTGATTCACGTCGTGAGCGGAACCGCACTGATCGGTGTGGGGCTGTGGCTCGCTGGGAGAGCGGCGCGCCCCTCCCGGACGCCTGAGAGGTCGCAAAAGCATGCGGACAGGAATCGTGCGGGATTCTGGGTGACACTGCTGCTGACGCTCGCGAACCCACTCACGCTCGCGATCTTTCTCGGCTTCGCCGGGCAACTGTCGCTCGGTGGAGACAGCCGCACTGCTGTGTTCTTGTCGCTCTGTGTGTTTGCGGGCAGCCTGCTGGTGCAGATGATATTCGCCCTCCTCGGGGGTTCTCTCGGCAAATGGGTCACGGATCGGCGCGCAATCCGCGTGCTAAATTTCATCAGCGCGGTGGCAATCATCGCGTTTGGTGTAAGGGGCCTGTCGTCATGAGATTGGCCGGTGAGCAGCAAGGCAATGCATGGAGACCCGCATGACCGGAATTCGCGCACTCGCGCCGATTGGTGCTCTCAGCTTCTTGTTCTTGGCGGGTCCTGGTCAGGCGCAGGAAGCAATCGACACGCCGTTCAACGATCACGTTCGGTTGACTGCAGGTCTGTTGTCAGCCACGGCGGATACGGAATTGCGCCTCGATGCGGACGACGGTACCACCGGCACGCCAGTGAGCGGGGAGGACGACCTGGGACTCGCAGATCGGGGTGAGTTTGCCGACATCGAGGCCGAAGTACGCATTCGCGAAAGACACTTCGTGCGCTTCAACTACTTCCGGCTTGACCGTGCTGCCACGACGACCATCACACGCGAGATCCAGTTCGGCAACGACACCTTCGAGCCCGGAGATGAGGTCGAGACAACACTGGACCTGCGTGAGTTCACTGCCACCTACGCATACCGATTTGTTCGCAAGCCGCGCTTCGAACTTTACGGCAGCTTCGGATTGCATTTGACTGAGTTCGTCGCCGAAGGCCGGGTTCGCGCGCGCGGCCTGCGAGAGGACGAACGCGAAGTTGCGCCCCTTCCGGCGTTGGGCCTGGGCGCAGAAGTAGCTTTCACCAACCGCATCTTCATGAGCGCGTTCGTCGATTACCTGCAGGCAAACGTCGACGATTTTGAAGGCGAAATCCTTGACGCAAGAATTACCGCGCTCTACCGCTTTACACGCAACCTCAGCGCGGGTCTCGGGTATTTCTTACTCGAACGCAAGGTAGATTCTTTCGATCCTGATGACTCCGGTCACTTCAGGCTGACCGACTCCGGCGCCGAACTCTTCCTGAGGATGAGTTTCTAAGTCTTCGTATCGGCCCGAACCCGACGAGCGTTCTGTAGGCGTTGAACTACACGAGGCTCGAGCGTGAGTTCGTCGGCTCGGCGACGCTCAGGAGGTACGATGGTTCGCCAACAACGCCTGGAGATACGTCAGTTCGTCGCGATCATCGGCGTGATCGTGATCCACATCGGCCTATTGCTTGCGCTGAGGAATGGTCTGTCGGCGGACGTGATTCCGCAAATCATCCACTCAACCCAAGCGATCATCATCGAGACCATCAAGCCGACGCCTCCGGTGCCGAAACCCGTGCAGCCGGAAATAAGCAATCCCGTTATCGAGCCAGTGGAGGTTCCGGAACCCGTGATTGACCCTGTCGAGCAGGCGCCGCCTGATGTCATCGCGGTAACCCCACCCGCGCAAGACGCGCCTGTAAGCACAGGGTCGACGGCGATCACAGTGTTGCAGGTCGATCCGCGCTATCCGATCACTCGCCCCGACTATCCGGTTTCCTCGATTCGCAACGCGGAAGAGGGAACTGTTGAGCTGATGCTGTACGTGTTGCCGAACGGTCGCGTTGGCGATGCCAAGATCAGTCGCAGCAGTGGACATCAGCGCCTGGACGAAGCGGCAATTCGCGAAGCCAAGCGGTCGTGGCGCTTTATTCCCGCGACCAGCGGAGGTCAGGCAATCGCTTCGTGGGGTACATTCGCCGTGACATTCTCGCTTCAAAGCTGACGCGAAAGGTATTCCGGCGCTCGGCCCGCATCAGCTGGCCCAACGGGTAAAGCGGCGCACACCGGAAATCAACAACACCGCACGACTGGACCACCGTACGAGGCCAGTGGGTCCAAGAATCGCGAGCAGGGCCAATCCCGCTGCTATCAACAAAGGTGCAGAAGTCATGCGCTTCGCGATCTCGATTACTTTGTCCGTATGGTGCAGCCGTCGCTGGAGATCGTCGCCGATATCCAAAAGCTCAGCGCGCTGTGCGGCGCACTTGAGCTGCAATTCCTGGCGACGCTCGCTGACCGCGGAAGCGTGATTGCTCATAACCGTGCCGATAACTGTTCGCGATCCTTCGCGAGCTCACTACGCGTGGCGTGCAGTAAACGAACTCGACCTCGGATCTTGATCGACAGGATCACGATCGAAACTACGCAAATGCCCAGGACCACGCCCGTCACGGCCAAGGCGGCCGGCAGCCGGTGTGTGTCCCAGAACGCCAGGATGATCGTAATACCTACGAAAAAGATTCCTATGCCCGCGGAGAGCAATGCAATCGAGCCCCAGATCAACAGCGCCGTGGCGCGTTGAATCTCTTCTTGTACCTCCGTTGTCAGGAGCTCGAGCCGCGTTTGCGCCACTGCGAACAACGTCGCAAGCAACTTGCTCAAAGAGTGGAACAGCCCGGTTGCAGGCGCGCTCGACGTCGAAGTCTCTTCTTCTGACATCGCGAGCTTTCTTATCGGCGACTGGCGATCAACCCGAGTATCAGGCCTACAAGAGCGGCAATGCCAACTGCTTGCCACGGGTTTCTGTGCACGTACTCATCAGCGTTCTCAGCCGCTTCGCGGGTGCGTTCGATTACATCCTCCTGAGCGGACGAAAGCCTCTCGCGCGCGCCGCGAACAGAAGCCTCCGCACGTTCGCGAGCCGCTGCGACCTTCTCCCCGGCAATGCCGGCGGTCGCCTTAAGGAGGTCCTCCGCGTCCTTTACGACAGTTTTAAGATCATCAAAGAGTGAATCAGTAGTTGCATGGGCCATGTGTCAGCGCCTCCGGCTGAGCTGCTCGCAAGGGGAATAGCGCAATCAATTGCGCGATCGCGATCGAGTATCGCGCACGCCCGGCTCCGAGGCCAGAGTGGAAAAACTACACAAAGCGCTGATCCGCCATTTCGAATATCGCGGCGCATCGTGTATCCCTCCAAAGATCGCGCGACTTCGAATGTAGCCTGTTGTAAGTGATGCATCGCTCGGCAGTCGAGCTCGCGTGTGAGCGAGCCGGTTTGTCCGTGGTGACTTGCGCTTGATCAGGGCCTCGCATCCACACGTGCGATCTATGCGGTGAAACACGGACGTTCGCGCAAGACACGCCGCCATACTTCCGCTCCGGTCCGTCCCGTCGTGGATGTAGGGACTAACCTGAAAACCTGATGCGTTCGCGTCGCAGAAAATCGCGAAACTGACCAGGCGCAAGGCCCACGCAGCCGCCCGGTACGCGCATTTCGACTCGCGCAGCCAGGGAATCTAGCGCTTGGTCGCCGTGCTGCAACTCATTGAAGAAAAACTCAAAAAAACATGCCGGATTGATCGTTCAAGTCGTGTTGAACTCAGGCGCTGCGAGGCGTTGACATGTTATTAACGGAATGTCAACCCCGAGTCGCAGGATTTTTGGGACGTAGGTCTCAATTACCGTACTATCCAATGTGATACCGCTCACACTCCGTGTGGATTAAGTCATGTCGGCTCCGTACAATGTAAAACAAGCGTTATTAGCGGCTTACCGCCATTTATTGACGCCGCTGGTGCGGATTCTGCTGCGAAATGGGATCTCTTATTTGGAGTTCGCAGAGGTTACGCGCGAGGTGTTCGTGAAAGTGGCGGGACGGGATTTCACTTTACCTAAAAGAAAAATCTCGCTGTCGCGCATAGCAATCATGACGGGCCTGTCACGGAAGGAAGTGGCAAGGCTCGCGAAACAGGGAGGCAGCAACAAAGCAGGTGCCAGAAGAGCATATTAAGTCGCGTCGGTCGAGTGCTGCAGGGGTGGTACACCGACACGGAATTCACTGGGCCGTACGGTGTTCCGCTTGATCTCAAGTTTGACGACCCTCGCAAACACAGCTTTACAGAGTTAGTCCGCCGATACAGTGGCGACATGCCCGCGAGGGCAATGCTTGACGAGTTGATTCGAGTCGGTGCCTGCAGAATCGAAAACGAGTCGGGGCTAATAAGAGTTCTTAGCCGTTCGTATATCCCAGAAAAACTAGACACGGAGAGCGTTCGACATTTTGGGTCTCAAACTCGCTGCTTCATCGACACGCTCGATTTCAACATGCGTAAGTCAGCGCCGGGGAGAGGAAGGTTTGAAAGGATAGTTTTCGCGAACGAGGGCCTCAGTCCGGATGATGTAGACCGATTTGATAACTTCCTTCGCGAACGCGGCCATCAACTGCTCGTGGAATTGGACGATTGGTTGGCGGCGCGACAGAAGCCTAAGAAGGGCGAGGCTGCGGTTCACACGGGTGTTGGGATTTATCACTACATCAGAAGCGAAGAAGCCGAGAGATTATTAGAAAGAATGATCGATGAAGGGGAAGCGGGTGAAAACGATATCGAGGCATAGGACATCACGGCACATCGTGGCTACGGCCGTCGTGGCGCTCTCATCGATGCTACCTCTGGCTAGCGGCTGGGCAGGAATAGGTGGCTCCGATCTTGCCTCTGCTAGTAGCACGGATCTCAACGCAGTATTGCAGTCGGATTTGATGCTCGTTGGTTCGGTGGACTCCGTTGACTACGCCAGCCTCTCACTACAAGCGCTGGGCCAAGTAGTTCGTCTAGAGAATTCAAAGGCAACGAAGCGAGCGCTTCTAGGCATTCGTCCGGGTTCTTTGATTGAAGTCCGGGGACAAATCGCCGGGCCCGGTGAAATTCAAGCTACCTCAGTTTCCCTGATCTCGAAATATTACGTTGCTGGTGCCCAGAACGTCATGGTTCGCGGCCTTGTGACGTCGGTCAAAACTGCGGTCGGTCAACTCATGATCGGGCGACTACTTATTGACTACACCGGGGCTCTTCACAGCTTGGATCCAGCGTCAGTCACGGTTGGTTCACAGTTTGCGGCGCTTGGCATTCAGCCATTACCTCAGGGCGCCTTAGTGGCGGTGTCGGGAATTGGAGGATCGGACGTCTGGGGAATCGGCGGTTCCGACCTGAAAGGCATTGGCGGTTCCGACGTGAAAGGCATTGGCGGTTCCGACCTGAAAGGCATTGGCGGTTCCGACGTGAAGGGTATTGGCGGTTCCGACCTGAAGGGTATTGGCGGTTCCGACCTGAAGGGTATTGGTGGTTCCGACCTGAAAGGCATTGGCGGTTCCGACCTGAAAGGCATTGGCGGTTCCGACCTGAAGGGTATTGGCGGTTCCGACCTGAAGGGTATTGGCGGTTCCGACCTGAAGGGTATTGGCGGTTCCGACCTGAAGGCATTGGCGGTTCCGACCTGAAGGGTATTGGCGGTTCCGACCTGAAGGGTATTGGTGGTTCCGACCTGAAAGGCATTGGCGGGAGCGATGCTCTTTAGAGTGTCGAGCTACGCTGGCACCAGCTAGGCTCGTAGTCTAGCTAGCGCTCTTACTGCTCAAACTTCGTAAGTTTCTCCTCCGATTACAGGCAAGGCGTAGGAGCACAGCAGGTCCTGCTGTCTCTCCGAGGCCATTTGAGCCTCCTCCAGAATTCTGTTTTCAAGTAGTCCAAGCAGGCTGGCTCCTGCGTTGTGTCGATTTGATGCGTTTGGGGGCCATAGTCTAACTGTGCATAACTGCCGCGTTGTGTATAGGTGTCCCGAATATGAGGGGGCACTTTCTCGTAAGCTCCACTTGAACGAAAAGAAGTCGCAAGGGGTGTGCCAGTGCCTCAAACAAAAGCGCCTGCCGTGCTGGGCCAGGCTACAAGAGTGTCGCGACGCGACATGCGATCTTCGGTGAAAGCTAGACGCTGCGCTCGAAGAATGCTTAGGCCATTGCTCCATGTCCTGATTGCAGCAGGGTTATCAGAGCAGGAATTGACACGGATTTGTACGCAAGCAATTCGAAGCCTTCCGGCGCAAGCCCATGCCAAGCGTTTGGCGCCGCTTCCACCGGATGGGCGCCTCGAACAATTGATCGCCCGATGGACCACGGATCCAGCCTACCTTGATGGCGGTGTGCCGATGCTCCTAAGACTACGAGGCAGTAGACCTAGCTTTGCGGCTTTAGTCAGAGCAGTTTCTAGCAAATCGTCTGCGGCGAACACCCTACGGTTGCTCGATAAACGAGGTCTCGTGCATGTCAATAGGAAAGGACAAGTTAGGTTGCTAGCACGCTTCTATCCAATGCGCGCGGATGACGCATTTGATCTAGAGCTCTTTGCGACGATGACGATCGATTTTCTTAGGACGCACGAGTTCAATTTCCTACGAAACCCCCGCCTCGGACAGGGCTTGTTCCAACGAATGGCACACAAGCGCGACTCGGACGCTCGAATCGCGCCGCAATTCAACCGTTACATTCGGGAGCGCGGGCAGCAGTTCCTTGAAGGCATGGATGATTGGCTTTACAGACACCGCCCAAGGCGCATCGGGCGATCGAGTAAGAAGGTGCGACTTGGCGTGGGAATGTACGTCATCAACGAGTCGTTGCGGTAGCTAGTAGAAGCATGGCATCCAGAACGCGTGATAGTGCTATCGCCGCTTGCGAGCGCCTGCTCCCTCCACTAATCGCAACTCTCATACGACTCGGCATTAGTGCGGCAGATTTTACTGAGCTAGCGAAGGAGGTCTTTGTACGAACCGCCGCTCGACAGATGGTGCACACAACTGGGAGGATTAGCCGATCGCGAGTAGCGATAGTAACGGGGCTCACCAGAGCAGAAGTTGCTCACGTGCTTAATCGCGTTCGAAGAGCAAAGCGACGAGCGTGGCATCTGCACCGAGCCGATCGCGTCTTGAAGGGTTGGACTAGTGATCCAGACTTTCTAACAAGAGGGGGGCGACCACGCGCGCTTACAATAAAGGGTCGCCGCGGCTCATTTCAGGAGCTGGTGAAACGCTACAGCGGTGATATCCCCGCTCGCGCAATGTTGGATGAACTCATTGCGAGTGCTGCCGTCCGCATTCTTGAGAATGGACGCGTTCGTATCCCTCGGCGACGGACCACAGTGCCTAGATATGACTATCGTGAATTGAGCGCCGTCGGTACAAGGGTTAGGGCTCTGCTTCACACACTTTGCCACAATGCGGAACACTCCAAAGCGAAGTTATTTGTTTCGTCGACCTCGAATCGGAGTGTAGATGAGCGACTAATGTCAACACTCTTGCATCGGATTGAAGCACAGGGCCTAACCTTCCTCCAGAGCATAGATGATCAACTGTCCAATCCACCGCGCGGTTACCTAATTAGGCGCGGTACGCGCAAACCCAAACTCAGCGTTACGGTCTTTGTTCATAAGGAGCTACGGGCGGAAGAGAACTTCCCCGTGTGACTCCCACAGCTATCATTGCATCAGCTCATCCCGAAGCGTGCGTCGCATGATCTTTCCGACGTTGGTCTTGGGGAGTTCACTTCTGAAGTAGATGTGGCGAGGCACCTTATATCCGGTGAGCGAGGCGCGGCAATGCTCGACAAGCGCCTCGACAGTGAGGGTGGGATCCCGCTTTACGACGAATAGTGCAACGACTTCGCCTGCACGCACGTCGGGCTGCGCTACCGCGGCCGCCTCCAGGACACCCGGGTGAGTGACGACGACGCTTTCCACTTCATTGGGGTACACATTGAAGCCAGACACGAGAATCATGTCCTTCTTGCGATCTTCGATATACACGAAGCCTTTTTCGTCCATGCGACCGACATCGCCCGTGCGCAGCCAGTCGTCGGGCAGCATTACCTTCGCGGTCTCGTCGGGTCGATTCCAGTAGCCGCGCATTACCTGCGGTCCGCGAACGCAGATCTCGCCAACGGCATTCAAGGCCAGCTCCCTACCGTCATCGTCTCGAATCGAAACCT
This sequence comes from uncultured Gammaproteobacteria bacterium, assembly GCA_963810775.1. Taxonomy (GTDB): domain Bacteria; phylum Pseudomonadota; class Gammaproteobacteria; order Steroidobacterales; family Steroidobacteraceae; genus DATBVX01. Next base: position 306,261 of record CAWEOT010000025.1, on the reverse strand, counting down.
CGGTGGAGGAGATTGGGAGCCCGATCGAGCCGTTGAATTCCTGAATTGAAAACGGATTGATGCACGCTGCTGGCGATGTCTCGGTCAGGCCCCAGGCCTGAGTTAAAACGTGACCGGTGACTTTCTTCCAGCGGTCCGCCACCGCTTTCTGCACCGCCATCCCGCCGCCCAGCGTCACGCCCAGTGAGCTGAAGTCGACCTCGTCGAAGCCCGGCGTGTTCAGTAGTGCGTTGAACAAGGTGTTCACGCCGCTGATATAGGTAAATCGATACTTCTTTAGCTCGGCGACGAACGCGGGAAAGTCGCGAGGGTTGGTAATCAGGATATTCTTGGCGCCCGACTGCGTGAACACCAGGCAATTCGCCGTCAGCGAAAAGATGTGATACAGCGGCAATGCCGTGATCACGACGTTGTTCTCCTTCGGTGTTCCCGTCGCCAACCAGGCGTGCGACTGTAGAACGTTCGCGATCATGTTCCGGTGCGTCAGGATCGCGCCCTTGGAAATGCCGGTCGTACCCCCCGTGTATTGAAGGAAAGCGATGTCTTCGTGATCAATATCGACCGGCGCAAGCTTCAGTCCGCGCGCCTCACGCAATACTTCATTGAATCGAACCGCGCCTGGAAGGGCATACTTCGGGCACCTGCTTGCGGACATGCCGCACCACGAAATTCACGAGTAGTGATTTCGGGGCACCGAGCAGGTCGCCGACTCCAGTGAGTATCACGTGCTTGAGGTCGGTAGCGGCGATGACTTCTTGCAGCACGGCCGCGAAGTTTTCGAGAATCAGAATTGCTGTCGCGCCAGAGTCCTTGAGTTGATGCTGAAGCTCTCGTGGCGTGTAGAGCGGATTGGTGTTCACAACAGTCACGCCAGCGCGGAATGCGCCGGCGATTGCGACCGGATACTGAAGCAGATTGGGCATCATCAAGGCGAGCCGGTCGCCCTTCTTGAGCCCCGCTCGTTGCTGCAGCCAGGCGCCGAATTGAGCGCTCAGTGTCTCGAGATCGCCGTAGCTCAGCGCCGTGCCCATGTTGATGTACGCCGGCTGCGCGCGATACTTCTCGAAGCTCCGCTCGAATACCTCCTTCAGTGACTTGTATTCGCGCGGGTCGATTTCCGCCGGCACACCGGGCGGATAACTCTTCAGCCAGATTTTGTCCACGACGCGCTCCGAAAGGAATCGTTCTGCACCAACTGCCACGTGGGGACGCGCCCTGTGGCTTATAGCACCGGCCTCGCGCCGGCGGCAACGCTACGAACGGGCCAGCATCGGGCGCAGCGCCGGCCAGATCGCCTCCAGGAGCTGGGGCTGCGCCTGGGCGTTTGGATGCAGGCCGTCCTGCTGAATCATGTCAGGATCGAGGGCGACCTTGTCGAGAAGAAATGGCACAAAGGGCAGGCGGTATTTGTCAGCCAGTTCGCCATAGATCGCGTGGAACCTTGCGGCGTAAGTCGCCCCGTAGTTGGGTGGAATACGCATCCCCAGCAGCAGCACCCGTGAGCCGCTCTTGCGGGCGGCGTCGATCATGGCTTCGAGGTTGGCCCTCACTTCATCCAACGGCAGGCCACGCAAGCCGTCGTTGCCACCGAGCTCCAAAATCACGATCCCCGGACGCTGCACAGCCAGCGCACGCGCGAGGCGGGCTCGCCCCCCATCGGTTGTCTCGCCACTCACACTGGCATTCACGACATGGTATCCGTACCCTTGTGTTGACAGTTTCTTCTGTAGCAGAGACACCCAGCCTTCCTCGACGCGCATGCCGTACGCGGCGCTGATGCTGTCGCCGAATACCAGGATGTTGGGTGTTGGCGCGGCGTAGCTTGCGGCGAAGTACAGCGCGGCAAGCAGCAATCCAAGTCGCAAGCCCCGAAGCATGAGCAAACAGTCCGTTCTCAGAGCCGAAGAAGTCGATAAGCAGGTTAGCAGCCCGGAAGGTCCACTGACCATCCTGAGCAGCATCAACCTGAGCATTGTCGCCGGCGAGTCAGTCGCAGTCGTAGGAGCATCCGGTGCCGGCAAGTCAACGTTGCTGGCACTGCTGGCCGGACTCGATGAACCGAGCGGTGGCAGGATCTGGTTGAACGGCGCTGAACTCACCCGCCTCGATGAAGACGGGCGCGCGGCGCTTCGAGCGCAGCATGTCGGCTTCGTATTTCAGGCCTTTCATCTCGTACCATCTTTGACAGCAATCGAAAACGTAATGCTCCCTCTCGAGCTCGCCGGGCGCAAAGACGCCCGCGGTGCTGCTCTGGAGGTTCTGGAAAAAGTCGGCCTCAGCGCTCGCAAGGGCCACTATCCGAACCAGCTTTCCGGCGGCGAGCAACAGCGCGTCGCCATAGCACGAGCTTTTGTTACCCGACCTGCCGTGCTCTTCGCGGATGAGCCAACGGGAAATCTGGACACCGTGACCGGTGAGCGAGTGATTGACCTGCTCTTCGATCTGAACGCGGCGTCTGGCACGACGTTGGTTCTCGTGACGCACGACAAGTCGCTCGCAGCTCGTTGCCAACGAGTGATCCACCTGGACGCGGGTCGCATCGTCTGACGCCATGAGCGCTATTCGCTTCGCACTTCGAACACTGGTGCGCGACTGGAAGTCGGGCGAGCTCAATGTACTGCTGCTCGCCGTAATCGTCGCTGTCGCGGCGCTCACTGCCGTGGGTTTCTTCACCAACCGCGTAGGTGAAGCCGTGGCGATGCAGGCGGCGCAAGTGCTGGCAGCGGATCTGCGGCTGCAATCCAGCCGACCAATGGACGATCAATATGCAACGGTCGCGAGGAAGCAGGGGTTGCGGACGGCGAGCGCGCTCTCGCTGGTGAGTGTGGTCTTTTATGGAGAGAAGAGTCAGCTGACCTCTATTCGGGCGGTTGACGCGGATTATCCGTTGCGAGGGGCAGTACGCGTCGCTGACCGGCCGTTCGAGCGCGCCTATACGACACGGGACATACCAGGGCGCGGCGAAATCTGGGCCGATTCGCGCCTGCTCGCCACGCTGAACGCTTCCGTTGGCAGCAGCCTCAACATCGGGGCCGCGAGCCTCCGTGTCGCGCGCGTCCTCGATTACCGACCCGACCAGGGCTCGACGTTCGCGGAGCTCGCTCCGAATGCCCTCATGAACCTGGCCGACATCCCGGCCACGCAGCTCGTCCAGCCGGGAAGCCGGGTCACGTATCTGGCGCTTTTTGCCGGAACGCGCGCTCAGGTCACGACGTTCAAGGCCTATCTCGAAGGCGCACGCAAGCCGGGCGAGCGCCTTCTCGATATCGCGGAGGCGAGCCCGCAGGTTCGTTCGTCGATGGATCGTGCCGGTCGATTTCTCAACCTTGCGGGACTGGTCAGTGTGCTGCTTGCCGCGGTAGCTGTCGCCATGGCGGCGCGCCGGTATGCGCACCGCCACCTCGACAATGTCGCCCTGATGAAGTGTCTCGGTGCCAGCCAGAGTTTCATCCTGACGATCAGCGTGCTGGAACTGGTTGCATTGGCGCTGATCTGCGCCACGATCGGCACGCTGGCGGGATATGCCGGACAGGAGGTACTTGCGTGGCTGCTGAAGGATCTCATTGTTGGGGAGCTGCCGCAGCCCGCGATCCAATCCGCGTATCTCGGCCTCGTGACGGCAGTCGCCGTTCTCACGGGCTTCGCGCTTCCACCGCTCCTGCAACTTCGTGTCGTACCCCCTCTACGTGTCCTGCGACACAACGTCGAACCACCCCCACTGACGTACGGGCTGACGTCCGGTCTGGCGGTCGCTGCGATACTTGCAATGCTGTTCTGGCTGGTGCAGGACCTCGAACTCGTACTGTGGGTCGCATTAGGGACGGCCGCGACTCTCGCGCTATTGCTCCTTGCTGGCTGGTTACTGGTGCGCAGCTTGACTCGCCTGCGCGGCGCGGTGGGTGTGGCTTGGCGCTACGGGCTTGCAAACATTGCGCGTCGAGGCCGCGAGAGCATCGTGCAGGTCGTGGCGTTCGGACTCGGACTGATGGTGTTGTTGCTGCTCGCAGTGGTTCGCAACGACTTGCTCGAAGACTGGCGTGCAAGTCTGCCCGCAAATGCGCCCAACCAGTTCCTGGTCAACATCCGTCCCGATGACCGCACTGCCGTGCAGGATTTCTTTGCTGCGCGCGGGGCGGAGCGGCCGCGAATGTTCCCGATGATTCGCGCGCGCCTTACGCAAATCAATGGCAAGGCCATTAGCGAACTCAAGTTCAATACCGACCGTGGCGAGGGATTTGCAGAACGTGAGCAGAACCTGACATGGGCTGCAGAGCCGCAGCAAGACAATAAGATCGTCGCGGGCCGCTGGTGGAGCGAGCGTGACCAGGGCAAGCCTCTCATCTCGATTGCGACCGAATACCAGGAAGACCTTGGGCTCAAACTCGGGGATCGGCTCACTTTTGACATCGCCGGCGAAACACTCGAAACGACGGTCGCAAGCGTTCGCAAAGTTCAATGGGATAGCTTTCAGCCGAATTTCTTTCTCGTGCTGCCACCTGGCGTGCTCGCCGGGGCGGCAGGCACCTACATGACCAGCGTATATCTCAACCCAGAACAGCGGCGCTCGCTAGTCGATCTCGTACGGCAGTTTCCGAGCGTGTCGATCTTCGACATCGATGCCTTGCTCAAGCAGATTCGTGACGTGGGTGACAAGGCGTCGCTCGCGGTCCAGTACGTTTTCCTGTTCACACTGGTGGCTGGCATCACCGTGCTGCTCGCGGCGATCCAGGCGACGCGCGATGAGCGCCGCTATGAAAGCGCAATGCTGCGCACACTCGGTGCGAGCCGTCGAACCGTCCTGATAGGAGTTGCCGCTGAGTTTGCGGCGCTTGGATTGCTGGCGGGAGTACTGGCCGCACTCGGCGCGACCATCGCCGGCTACTTTATCGCCACCCGGCTCTTCAACCTGGAGTATTCGCTGGATATCTGGGTGTGGACAGTCGGCATCGCGCTTGGCGTATTGTTGGTAGGCATCAGCGGTACGCTCGCGACCCGATCGGTGGTGAACCACCCGCCGATCGCGACACTGCGGCAGAACCAGTGACTTTCATTCCACCACACGCACCGTAAACCAGCCTACAGGCACGCGGTTGCCTCGCGCAGGAACTCCTTCGATCACGACTGCATAGTCACCTGGCGTCAACGCCGAGGTGTTGAACGCGAACCGAGCATCGCCATTGGAGTCCCGGAGTACGTTGTAGATGCTCCCCGCGCGGGCCTGATTACGCTTGTCGATGGTGAAGCGAAAAGCGTTCAGGCGGGTGTAGGAAAGGTCGACGCGCAGTTCGATGAGATCAGGAAACTCCTTCACCTGCAGGCTGAGGGATGGGCGGGCCGATGGGCCGTTCCGATCCGGCTGGATCCTGATGGAGCGCGTCTTGGTTGGCGGGTGCAGGGGTCCCGCCTCGAGCTTTGCCTGCAGTACCGCGATCTGCTTGCCACGATCGGCGTAATAGGCGCCGAGTATCCACAACCCGATAAGCAGGCAGATACCCAACCCGAGAAACGCGAATAGGATCTCGCGACGCTGCCACCAGACAGGCTTCGCTTCCTGCCAGCCAGGTGCGCGACCGCTCGCTTCGAGCAGCCTCATGCCGGCGTGCAATCGATCGGCCAGCTGGATTTTCTCGAGGACATCGGGATTTTCCCTACAGTAGCGCTCGAAGTCCTGCCGGCCCTGGAAAGGGAGTTTTCCTGCCAGGTAGCGCTCGACGATCTGGTTTTTCTCGATGAACTCCGGGTTCATGCGTTTCTCCCTCGAGGCGGCGGCATTTGCTCACACTTCTGGAGGCGATTCCAGTGCATGCGTGTGTGTCGATGTTCCGCCTAACCCGGCGAAGAGGCGTTGGCGTTTACACTGCTAACGCCCAAAGCACAGGAGCCCATCGATGTCCCATCCCGCTCGAAGCGCGCTGCCCCGCGCGGCGCTGCTCGCTTCTTCGTTCGCCGTAACCCAACTCGCCTGTACGCCCGCGGGGAATGCAGCCGAGCGCGAGGACACCGCAGTCACGATCTACAGTTCTGCACAGCCCGGCGCAATTCCGCCGGAGCTTTATCGCCCCGTACAGGGAATGGCGATGCCTGGTGCCGGGGCGATACCCGGCTATGCCGTGGTTCGCCACGAGCGTTCTGTGAGCTTGACCGCTGGGCGCAGCGATGTGCGTTTTGTCGACGTCGCCGCGCTCATTGATCCCACGACCGTGCAGTTCACCTCGCTGACAGATCCGACCAATACGCGCGTTCTCGAGCAGAATTTTCAGTTCGATCTCGTGAGCACGCAAAAGCTGTTGATGAAATACATAGACAAGCCCCTGACGCTCGAGCGGGTGGTCGGCAACCAGCTCACCACATTGTCGGGAACGTTGTTGAGTGCCGTCGACGGCCTGGTGCTGAGGGGCACCGACGGGCAGATCTACGCGATGCGCGACTACAGCAACATCCGCTTTCCGGAACTCCCAGGCGGCTTGATCACGCGACCCACGCTCGAATGGAATATCGCGGCCAAACGCGGCGGGGAGCATCGTGCTCGCGTCGCCTATCAGACCGCGGGTATCACGTGGTGGGCTGATTACAACCTCACCTTCAGCGAAGGGAGCGACGCCAATTCCGGCCTGCTCGATGTCGGTGCCTGGGTCAGCATTCTCAACCAATCAGGGGCGGGCTATCCGGATGCGAAGCTCAAACTGATCGCCGGTGATGTCCATCGCGCCGAGCCGCCAGCGATGCCGATGGCAAAGCGCTCTCGCGAGATGATGAGTGCAGTCGCTGCGGACGAAGCTGCCGGCTTCGATGAAAAGGCGTTCTTCGAATTTCATCTCTACACATTGGGCCGGCGCACCACGCTGCCCGACAACTCCACGAAACAGATCGAACTTTTTGACGTCGCGCATCGCGTGCCGGCGCGCAAGATGCTGGTCTACTACGGGCAGGGCCCGATTGGTTACTGGTATTCCGATCCGATGGTGGATCGCAACTTCGGCAATCAGTCCAATCGCAAGGTTGACGTGTATCTGGAATTCAAGAACGAGGAAAAGGTAGGTCTCGGCATACCGCTGCCCGCCGGTCGTATCCGCGTGTCCCAGGCCGACAACGCCGACGGTACGCTGGAGTTCATCGGGGAGGATGTGATCGACCACACCCCGAAAGATGAGAAGGTACTGGTGAAGCTCGGCTCAGCTTTCGATGTCGTCGGTGAGCGCAGGCAGGTGGATTTCAGCGTCAATACCACCGCCAAGTGGATGGAGGAGGAGATCGAGGTCAAGGTGCGCAACCATAAGAAGGAAGCGGTCGATGCGATCGTGAAGGAAAACCTCTACCGCTGGACCAATTGGCAGATCAAGTCGAGCAGCCATACCTACGAGAAAGAGGACGCGCGCACGATCCACTTTCCAGTCACGATCGCCAAGGATGGCGAGGCAGTGGTGCGCTATCGCGTACGCTACTCATGGTGAATAGCCGCTGAACGGCGCCGTCCGTCAGCGGACGAGTGGCAATCGGGAACCCGCCACCGGCAAAGTTTTCAAAGCCGTTGGAGGGTTTCCCGATGAACGCGCGAACTACTACTGCTCTTGCCATGTTGCTCTTCTCGCTCAACGCAGTTGCTGCGGTGACGTCACCCGAATCGGACCAGGCGTATACCGCTACGAAGCCGCACGGGGGAGACTGCATCTTTTCCCGGACCATCGACAGCTGGACGGTCCTGGACAATGAAACACTCCTCATCTACGCGCCCAGCCGCAAGACCCCGTATCTCGTGAAGCTCTTTCGGCCTGAATACTCGCTGAAGTCGGAGTTCAAGCTTGGCTTCTGGGACCGCGACAACGACGGTCAGATCTGCGATGTGAGCCGGGACGCGATCGTGGTGCCGGGCCTCGGATACGGATTCGCGAACCGCATCCCGATTCGGTCGGTGCAGCGGATCGACGTGGCCGAAGCGAATGAGCTGATCGCGAAATCCAAGGTCAAGCCGGAGCGCAATCCCGCCGTGGTGAGCCCTGAGCAGTCAGACATGAAGTCCGACAAGGCTGGCGAGCAGAAGTCCGATCAGGACAAGGGTCAGTCGAGCAACAAGCCGTCCGGAACCGCGTAACTCGGAACACGGCCTTCAAAATCCCGTCTTCAGAATCTGATAACGACGCCGGCGTTTGCTTCCAGCTGCCACACTACGCTGCCGCTGACACGAAAACGGCACGTGGCACCGCCGTTACTCACGCAGAACACATCCGTGTTGGAATCGAAGATGCTGATAAATCCGCGTCCTTCAAACTTCAGCGCGATGTTCTTGCTGACGAACCACTTCACCCCGCCGCCGAGCGTAGCCGCGAAGCGCGTCTCGGAATCCAGGTCGCCGCCGGGACTGAAGCGGGCGGCGCCGATGGTGCCGACGAGATAAGGCGTATACGTGTCCTGCGTGTACTCGGCAACGCCACCGACCTGGTAGTACTCGATGTCCAAATCAACGCTCGGGCTAGTGTCCTTGAATTCGGTTGACTGCCGGCTGTAGTACACCTCGACCATGCGATCGGGCGAATACTCGATGTCGAATGCAAGCCCGTAGGCGACGGATTCCTTGGCGTCCACACTTTGCCCGGTAATCGAATCCTCGAAGTTGCCACCAAACCGATAGCCGACAAACGGAGCAACCTCAAAGTCCACGGCGCCTGCCATCGTTGGAAGGATGGCAACGCTTCCCAGCACCAACCGGATCAGTAGATTGCGCGACAACGCGTTCATGGCCACTCCCTGTCTCTGAAGGCGAGGAGTTTGCCATGTTTTGCACAAACGGTGCAGGAACGGCAGCAGTTCACGCGCGAGTGTCGCGCGACGGCGACGTTATGGCACTTCAGGCGAGTGTGCGCCGTCTGCTGGTGTCTGGCACCTCGACGAGGACGAATTCCAAGCGCTCGTTCACTGAAGTATGCACACGATCACTCCTGGATGATGCGAAACGTCACGGCGAACTCGCCCCAAGCATCGACCGTGTCGCCCCCGGATCGCGCCGGCACGAACCGCCACGCGCGCTGGACATGTGCAATGGCAGCCTGATCGAGTCTCTCAAAGCCGCTGCTGCGCGTGAGTTTCACTTCCGCGGCCTTGCCGTTACGCATTACATGCACCAGCAGTAGGACGCGGCCCTGTTCGCCCAGGCGCTTCGAGGTCGGCGGATACGAGGGCATCATGTCGGAGCGATTCTGATCGATGTGCGGCGGGACAATCTCCGCCGCCGCCGTTCGTACCGGCGCGGGCGCTGGCGTCGATGTGGGCAGATTGATGGCTTGGCCTGATTCGACCGGGAAATCGATGGCTATTTCCGGCTCGGGCACCGTGTCCACACGTACGGGCTGAAGAGTCGGAGGCGGAGGCGGAGGTTGCGCGGGCTCTATCTGCGGTTCGTCGATCAACTCTGCAAAGACGGGCCCCGTAGCGATCATTAACGACGAATGCTCCAGGCCACTGCGCAGGACATAGAGCATAATGGCGTGGATCAGCACCACGAACGCAATGCCTACGATCGATCTCGATCCGATGGCTGGTTGCGCGTAACTCATGGCTTTACTCCCTCATGCGAGCCACCGCGAGGACAAACTATGCTGATTGCACCGGGCGGCGCATTCAGACCTGCTGAGGCTGAGTTAATGGGCGCTGAAGTGGATCGCACGCCACACGCGTCAACCTGCACTGAATTTGATGCAGAACACCCTGCCTGCGTTTACGTGCAGCGCACGATTGGCTTGTAAGAATGGGTATCGACCGAGGCGGAATTTTCATCAGGCACGGTTTTAGATGACGCGGTACTCTGGAACCCGCCGGTAGCCACGGAGACAAAACATGGACAGAGAGATCAAGGCCTTGCTGACGGTTGTGGCCCTGCTGACGGCAGCGGGTACAGGCGCGCAGGAGGCGACGGCGTCGTTCGCAGCGCTCGATCAGGACAAGGATGGAATGATCAGCGTTACGGAAGCGAGAGCTGACAAGAAGGTCTCAGCGCAGTTCGCAACAGCAGACAAGAACCAGGACGGTTTTCTGAGCCGCGCTGAGTTCGACGCGATCGTCGCGCGCTGAGTCGCTGCAGAACGTGGCAGCACGCGCGGGCGCGCCGGCGCCTGACATCGCGGCCGGATGGGCGCTGTTCCTGGATGTCGATGGGACGCTATTGGAGATCGCTCCCACTCCGGACGCGACAACCGTACCTGCAGGGCTCAAGGAATTGCTCACATCATTGCAAGGAATCGCAGGCGGGGCGCTTGCACTCGTCAGCGGACGTTCCATGGCACAACTCGACCGCCTCTTTGCCCCTCTCCGACTGCCGGCTGCCGGTCTGCACGGCCTCGAGCGGCGCACGGCGTCCGGCGCACGACAGGATGTGCCAGTGCTGGACAAGCTTCCGCAGGCAGCTCGCGACTATGTAGGGAAGGCAGCTACCCGTCATCCGGGTCTGCTGCTCGAAGACAAGGGAGCGACCGTGGCTCTGCACTATCGCTTGGCCCCGGATCTGCAACAGACAGCGCGGCACGCGATGGCGGTGGCACTGGCGCAAGCGGGACCCGGTTACATGCTGTTAAATGGAAAAATGGTGATCGAGCTCAAGCCAGCTAATTCCTCGAAATCCCGGGCTATCGCTGCATTCATGAGCGAGCCGCCGTTCGCCGGGCGAGCGCCGATCTTCGTCGGTGACGATCACACGGACGAAACGGGATTCGAGTATGTCAATCGTGTCGGTGGACTGTCGATCCAGATCGGCGCAATGCCCTCACGCGGGGCGACATACCACTTGGCCGATGTCCCCGCGATGCATGCTTGGCTAGCGTCGCTGCTGCGTATCCCCGCAGAGGCATCGACGCGGTGAGCCCGCAGACGCTCAATCTCGCCGCCATCGGCAATTGCCAGATTTCGGCTTTGATCGATACTGTCGGGCGGATCGTGTGGGCGTGCCTGCCACGGCTCGATGGCGATCCGGTGTTCTGTTCGCTGCTAGGCGGCGATGCAGACGACGGCTACTGCGATGTGGATCTGGTGAACCTCGCTTCGAGCGAACAGCGCTATCAGCGTAATACGGCAATCGTGGAAACACTGCTGCATGACACTACAGGCGGAACGCTGCGCATCAGGGATTTCTGTCCACGGCATCGCCGCTTCAACCGCATGTTCCGGCCGATGATGATAGTTCGCATCGTCGAGCCCATCGCCGGAAGGCCAGTCATCCGCATTCGGATCCGCCCGCGACAGGATTACGGCGCTTCGCGCCCTCGCACCACACTTGGCAGCAATCACGTACGTTTCGAGGGCAACAACCTGACGCTCAGGCTCACGACCGATGCGCCGATCACCAGCATCCTCGAGGAACGACCGTTCGTGCTATCGAGCCGGATCGCGCTGGTGTTGGGGCCCGATGAGACTCTGTCGGAAGCTGCGAGCACGTTCGCGCTCACCATGCTCGAAGCCACGCAACGCTACTGGCTCGACTGGGTCCGTACCCTGGCGGTTCCCTTCGAGTGGCAGGAGGCAGTGATCCGCGCGGCGATCACGCTCAAGCTCTGCTCATTTGAGGACACAGGCGCCGTGATTGCGGCAATGACGACCTCGATCCCGGAATCTCCGGGCAGCGGACGGAACTGGGACTATCGCTTCTGCTGGCTGCGCGACAGCTATTTCACCGTGCAGGCGCTCAACCGCCTCGGTGCGACGCGCACCATGGAAGCGTATCTGCACTACATCGTGAACATCATCGAATCCGCGAAGGGCGGTCCGCTGCAGCCTCTGTATGGCATCTCGGGAGAGGGACAGCTCGAGGAGCACATAATCGAAACGCTGCCGGGGTATCGTTCGATGGGCCCGGTGCGTGTCGGGAACCAGGCCTATCAGCAAGTACAACACGATGTGTATGGCGCGGTGATACTGGCTGCTACACAGGCCTTTTTCGACGAGCGCCTCGAAGTTCCGGGTGACCAGCCGCTGTTCGAGTGCCTGGAGAGGCTGGGCGAGCGTGCGGTATTGCTCTACGACAAGGCAGACTCGGGGCTGTGGGAATACCGCGGTCGTACGGGCGTGCATACTTTTTCCAGCGTGATGTGCTGGGCAGGCTGCGATCGGCTGGCGCGCATCAGCACCTCGCTCCGCCTTACCGATCGGGCCAAGTATTGGCGTGAGCGCGCAAATGCGATGCACGAGCGGATCGTGCAGCTGGGCTGGGATGCACACCAACAGAGCTTCACCGAGTGCTTCGGGCGCCCGGCTCTCGACGCGAGCCTCCTGCTGCTGCAGGAGCTCGGCTATCTGACCGCGAACGATCCGCGCTTCCTGTCGACCATCAGTGCGGTCGAGCGCTCTTTGCGGCGCACTTCCTACGTCATGCGCTATAACAGTGAAGACGACTTCGGGCTGCCCGAAAACGCCTTTAATTTCTGCAGTTTCTGGTACATCAACGCGCTCGCGGTGGTGGGAAGACGCGAAGAGGCACGCGACCTGTTCGAGCACATGCTCGAGCGCCGCACGCCACAAGGCCTGCTTTCGGAGGATCTCGATCCACGCACCGGCGAGCTGTGGGGCAACTATCCGCAGACTTACAGCCTGGTCGGCATCATCAACGCTGCAATGCGGCTCAGTCGCACCTGGGAGGACGCGTTGTGACGCGCGTCGTCTGCGTGTCAAACCGGGTGGCTGTGCCCAAGCGCGGCGCGGCGCCTGGCGGACTGACGGTCGGTGTCCTTTCCGCTTTGCGCAGGACCGGCGGCGTGTGGTTCGGCTGGGGAGGCGAGCTGACCGACGAGGAACCGGGCGAGCCTGAGACCCTGATTCGCGACAACATCACGTACGTCACGATCAGGTTGCGGCGCCGCGAGTTCGAGGCGTACTACAACGGCCACGCTAACTCGACCCTGTGGCCGTTGTTTCACTACCTGATGCGCAGCTTCCGCTACAACGAACGCCAGCAACAGGCCTACCGCAGCGTGAATCGCGCTTTCGCTGAACGGCTGGTCACGGTGCTCGAGCCCGACGACGTGATCTGGGTGCATGACTATCACCTCATTCCGCTGGCCGAGCAGCTGCGCGAATTCGGTGTCACGCGGCCGATGGGCTTCTTCCTGCACATTCCTTTTCCCCACGTCGAAATGTTGCGTGTGCTGCCTACCTATGCGGAGCTGCTGCGCGAGATGGTGGCGTATGACGTGGTCGGGTTTCAGACCGAGAACGATCTGAACAGTTTTCTTGCCGCGGTCGAGTATGTCTGGGGACGCGATGCGATCGGCGCGCAGGGCCGCATCCACATCGGCACCCGCAGCATCAGGACGGGCGTGTTCCCGATCGGCATTGACGTACCTGCCGTGGAAGCTGCGGCGAGCGCAGCAGCGCAAAGCGATGCGGTGCGGCGCCTGAGCGCGAGCCTGCTGGGCCGCAAACTCATGGTCGGGGTGGATCGGCTGGACTACAGCAAGGGCCTCATCGAGCGCTTCGCTGCGTATCAGAGCTTTCTCGAGTCTTATCCGGAGAATCTCGGCAAGATCACCTTCATGCAGGTTGCACCGCTCAGCCGTACCGATGTTCGGGCCTATGCGGAAATTCGCCAGACGCTCGAGCAGTCAGCCGGGCGCATCAACGGCCGCTTCGCGGATGCAGACTGGACACCGATTCGCTATCTCAACCGCAACGTGCCTCATGCCGCACTGATGGGGTTTCTGCGAGCCGCGCAGGTAGGGCTGGTCACGCCCGCGCGCGACGGCATGAATCTCGTCGCCAAGGAATTCGTCGCGGCGCAGGATCCTGCGGACCCCGGTGTGCTGATCCTTTCACCGCTGGCAGGTGCAGCGCGCGAGTTGACCGGCGCGATTCAGGTCAATCCCTACGATGCGCGGGGCCTGGCGCACGCCATGCAGACAGCGCTGGCCATGCCGCTGGCGGAGCGACGCGATCGGCATGCCGGAATGATGGAAGTTCTGCGCCGCAACGACGTCACGGCCTGGTACGAGCGCTTTCTGGAAGCGCTTAACGACTCGGCTGGGCGGGGCGCCCTGGGAACACGATTCCCTCCAGTAACTCGCGTTGCGTCGTGACGTTCAACGCGCTCCAGTCGTGAGCAGTCGTATCGGTGGAGCGCAGATCGCGCTCGCGGACCACCAGTGGAGCCGCCTTCGAGGGTCGATGGCGGGACGCGAGTCGCTTCGTAGCGCCGCGCTTCAGCAGATCGCTGATGCCTGCAATGACACGGCTGTTGCTCGGCAGCTCCGTGTGACCCTCGGCGATGTAGTAGGTCGTTGTCCCGGGGAGCGACGCGAGCGATAACGGCACGGTCCCGTCGCCGTTGCGTGTTACTTCAAACAGCAGTTCGTCGGCGCTGACTCGCATCGCGGTCACGGTCGGCTGATCAATGCCCGCAATCAGGATAAAACGATCGTCGGCCGGAGCAAGTCGCGAGCGATACGAGGCACATCTTGCAAGCCGGGCAGCCTGCAGCCTTGGTCCGGAGCTCGGCCACGAGGAAGCACGCCGCAAATCGAACCCGTCGAGCCGTTCGGGGTCGGGAAGCATCTGGTACAGGCCCTCGAAGGTCGCGAACACATGTTGGGCGTGAGTGTCAGGATCATGTTCGTGATCGAGGAGCGCGATCTTGTGGACGGGCGGGTAAGCGCCCCGCAGGGCGAGCACTGCCGCGAAGGAACCGAAATTGGGAGTGCCTAGCATGATGAGCCGCGCAATCTGTCGCTTGCGATCACGCGCCATGGCGGCACGCGCGACCAGGCCCCCCATGCTGTGCGCCACGACCGCTACCGGTCCAGTTGAGTCGGCACGCAGGCGCCGCGACAACTCCCTGCCGAGCGTCAAGATGTCTTGCCGCCAGTCGTAGGCGTGAAAGCGTACATCGAAGCCCGCGCATTCAAGTGCAAGCTTCAACTTCAGGTACATGAAGGTCTGCACGCCGAGCGGACGCAGACGGTTGCCACGCGGAAGCGCGAGCTCCGTGAGGCGCCCAGCGGCGATCGCCTCGGGATCCACCCACAAGACGTCTCGGCCTCGGCCCGCATGTCCAAGCTGCGAACCCATAATGCCGTGCAGGATGTAGACGCGTTGGCCGCGCGGTCGAGGTCTTTTCTGCCGGGCTTTCGCGAGGGCCCGCAGTTCACAATAAAGCTCCTGCCCAAGATGCCCCTCGAAAACGTCGCGTCGCGTGCCGTCGATCAGGCGCCGACGTAGCTCGGGTTCGGGCAGGTTGAAGTAGGCGCGCTTAGGCGCGCCGGTAGGGGCCACGCACTGCTCCTTGGGAATCGGGCGCGGGCTCGAGCGGGCGCCGCAGGGCGCATGGGAATAATGCGTCCATGACCCCTGTTTTACCTATTATTCACCTACTCCCTAAGGTGTCCCCGGGGACATCTGTGGCCGTTGTGACGCGCGTCTTCTCATTGCGCTGCGAGATCATTAATCTGCGCAGTTACTAATAACAACTATATCGATCTCAGGACTCTATGCCCCAGACACCCGCGTGGTATCCGGGAAAATCCGAGGCTTCCATCGAGGACAACGCTGACACGCTGGAAGTGCTGGCGCTCGATCCCGGACGCTCTATAGCCCGCCAGACGGTCGTGACCTGTCCGTCCTGCGGCTTTCGGCGGGAGGAAACCATGCCGGAGGCCCAAAGTCCGTACTTCTATACCTGTACTCACTGCAATAAGGTTCTCAAGCCCATCTTCGGTGACTGCTGCGTCTTCTGTTCCTATGGCACGGTGATATGTCCCACAGAACAGCGCCGCGCTCTGATCGAGGCGAGCGAGCAGATTCGTCGGCACATCAACGACGGCGATACGGTCGAAGACACCTGAAACTCTGTGCACTTCACGGCGCAGCTTCGGCAATCAGGATGTCGCATACCGCCTTGATGGCGGGGATGCGCGTACTGCTCTTGCGCCATACGGCACCGATCCGCCGCTGTGGCGAGGGCTCCGTGAACGGGCGGACGGCGAGCGTGCGCGGGTTTCCGAAAGGACTGCGCGTCGCCATCTCCGGCAGCAGTGTCACACCGTGTCCCGCAGCCACCATCTGCCGTAGCGTTTCCAGGCTAGTGGCCCGATAGTCCTCGCTCTCGTGAGCCGAGGTGTGGCTGCACACTTCGAGCGCCTGGTCGCGCAGGCAGTGCCCGTCCTCGAGCAACAAAAGGGTCTCATCATCCAGATCCGCAGGCCTCAGCGTCTTGCGCGATGCCAGTCGATGGTCGGCGGGTAGCGCGACGCGGAATGGCTCCTTGAACAACTCACGCGACTCGAGCCCGTCCTGGTCAACTGGCAGTGCGAGTATGCCGAGATCGATCGCGCCGCCGTGCAGGCGCTCGAGAAGCGCCGCTGTGCGGTGCTCATAGAGCAGTAATTTCAAGCGTGGTAGTGCGCGTCGGATGCGCGTGGCAATGCGGGGCAGCAAATACGGGCCGATGGTCGGAATTAGCGCCACTTTGAGTGTGCCCGACAACGGATCGGTGTTCTGATGCGCGAGGCCGGTAATCGCATCGCCTTCCTGCAGCATGCGCCGGGCGCGGGCCACGATCTGTTCGCCAACCTCGGTGAGCGTGACCCGCTTCGGCTGGCGCTCGATCAGGGTGACGCCCAGGTAGTCCTCCAGCTTGCGTAGCTGCGAACTCAGCGTCGGCTGACTCACGAAGCTGCGAGCGGCCGCACGGCCGAAGTGCCGTTCGTCCGCCAGCGCTACGAGGTAGCGCAAGTCCTTGAGTTTCAAATCGCTCATGGGTCCCAATATACGCCATCTATCGAATTCATCGGAACAATTGATTGGGCAACCGAGCGGTGGCCTGCCATCCTGCGCGCCGTTCACAGCCGGAGCTGCGCTTCGGCATATATAGGAGACAGAACTCATGCTGGGTATTGGACAGAAGTTTCCCGAATTCGCACTCACAGGCGTGGTCTCGAACGACCTGCAAACCGCGTTCAAGCCGTTGGCTCACGATAGTTTCGCAGGCAAGTGGAAAGTCATCTTTTTCTGGCCGAAGGACTTCACCTTCGTATGCCCGACCGAGATAGCGGCATTCGGCAAGCTCAACAAGGAATTTGCGGCGCGCGATGCGCAGGTTCTCGGCGTCAGCATCGACTCGGAATTCGTGCACCTCGCCTGGCGCAAGGACAAGGAAGAGCTGAGATCACTGCCGTTCCCGATGCTGGCCGACGTCAAGCGCGAACTCTCGAGCGCCCTCGGCATTCTCGACCCGGAGGCCGGCGTGGCGCAGCGTGCAACCTACATTGTTGACCCGCAGGGGATCATCCGCTTCGTGTACGTCACCGATCTGAATGTCGGCCGCAGTCCCGAGGAAGTGCTGCGCGTGCTGGATGGTCTGCAGACAGACGAGCTCTGCCCGTGTAACTGGAAGAAGGGCGAAGAGACACTGAAGGCGGCCTGAGCGCGTGGCAGGTCGCAGTTGAGGCTGCGGCCTGCATTCTCGCAAATCGCCTCGCCAACGAACCAAGCAGGTGCCACCATGACGCTCGAGATCATCAAGGATTCGATTCCCGACTACGCGCGTGACCTGAAGCTCAATCTCGGCGCCGTACTCACCACCCAGGGCTCTCCCGGGCTCACAGGGGCACAGCTCTGGTCGCTCGCGCTCGCGACCGCGATTGCCGCACGTAATGTCCCATTCGCGCGCGCGATTGAAGAGCTGGCACGCGAACAACTTGACGAGGCCC
This sequence comes from uncultured Gammaproteobacteria bacterium, assembly GCA_963810775.1. Lineage (GTDB taxonomy): Bacteria > Pseudomonadota > Gammaproteobacteria > Steroidobacterales > Steroidobacteraceae > DATBVX01. Next base: position 288,586 of record CAWEOT010000025.1, on the reverse strand, counting down.
ACCTCAATGCGGCCCGCGCTGCTGCCGCGATCATGGGCATGAACAACGTCTACTACCGATTCTTGCACCTGGTGGAGGATGACGAATATCAGTCCCTGCCGGCACGATTGCGCATGAATGTGATCGCAAATCCGGGTATCGCGCCGGACGACTTCGAGCTCCTGTCGCTCGCAGTGTCGGCGGTGAATGGCTGTGGGCTCTGCATTACCGCACATGAGCGCAAGCTGCGTGCACACGGAGTGACTCGCGAGAGTATTCAGAGCGCCGTGCGAATCGCATCGACGGTGAACGCAGTGGCGGGCGTGCTGGAGTTTGCTCGCGCCGCCTGATCCTCGTCGCCGAAGTGCGACAGCAAATCGCACGCAAAATTTGCGCGGCGAGGCGCTTCGCTATACTCGGCGCATGAGCGCCACGCCCAAACGCCTCTCGGCCGGCGCGGTTATCGTGCGTCAGACACCGCAGGGATGGCGGTTCCTGCTGTTGCGCGCCTTCAATCATTGGGATTTCCCCAAGGGCTTGGTCGAAAACGGAGAGGATCCCAAGGCGGCGGCGATTCGCGAGGTGCGCGAAGAGACCACTCTCGAAGATCTGGCGTTCGCCTGGGGCGAGATCCACACCGAGACCGGGCCCTACAGCCGTGGCAAGACCGCGCGCTACTATCTGGCGCGAACCAGCACCGAATCCATTAGCCTGCCGATGAATCCGGAGATCGGCCGCCCGGAGCACAACGAATACCGCTGGGTCGACTACGCGACAGCTTTGCGTCTCGTATCGGACCGTGTGCGGCCTGTCATGGAATGGGCGGCCGGGTTTCTCGAGCTCATGGATCCGCCACGCCACTGAGGCTCGATTCTGCCCCGCGAAAGCGGTAGCCTCGCGGTTTTTCCGGTGCCTTAGCATGTACCGCATTGTGTGGGAATTCGACGCCACGCCCGAGCGCTTGAAGGAATTCGAGCTCGAATACGGCCCGGCGGGCAAATGGGTCGAGTTCTTCCGGCGCAGCCCGGAATATATCGGTACGGAACTGTTTCGCAGCATCGAGTCGCCGAATCGCTTCATCACGTTGGATAGCTGGCGGACGCGCGCCGGCTACGAGGCGTTTCGCAAGAGTAATGCCGAGGAGTACGCGAAGCTCGACAAATGGTGCGAGCAGTTCACGGCTCATGAAAGAACGCTCGGCATGGTCGACGACGGCAGAAGTGCGTGATGAGCCGCCGCATGAATGGCTGAGGTCCAATCCCCGAAGCGTCGATCGCCGGCCCAGGTGCTCATCATCGGAGCGGGATTCGTCGGGCTGAACGCTGCCAAGACGCTCGGAAATCGCAACGGTATCGAAGTCACGGTTCTGGATCGGCAGAACCACCATCTGTTTCAACCTCTTCTATACCAGGTCGCAACCGCGGCTCTGAGTCCTGCCGACATCGCGGCGCCAATCCGCAGCATTCTGTCCTCACGCCGAAACGTGCGTGTCCTGCTCGGTGCAGCGCAGTCGGTCGACGTTGCCCTGCGCCGGGTAGCAACCGACATCGGCGAGCTCAGCTACGACTATCTGGTACTCGGTTGCGGATCGACGCATACCTATTTCGGACACGAAGAGTGGGAGGTCCATGCTCCCGGACTGAAAAACCTGCCGCAGGCTACCGAAATTCGCAGGCGTGTCCTGAGTGCATTCGAGGCTGCGGAACGGGAGAGTGATCCCGACTGCCATCGCAGAATGCTCACCTTCGTCGTCGTCGGCGGCGGACCCACCGGGGTGGAACTGGCCGGCGCTATCGGTGAGATGAGTCGCTACACGCTGGCACGCGATTTTCGCCACATCGATCCGCGCCAGTCGCGCGTTGTGCTGATCGAGGCAGGGGCGAGAATCCTGCCGACATTCTCCGCACAGCTCGCACTGCGCGCACAACGTGATCTTGAATCATTGGGTGTGGAGGTCAGACTCTCGTGCATGGTCACGGGTGCCAGCGCACAAGGTGTCGAGATGGGAGCGGAAAAGATTGGTGCCGCGACGATCCTCTGGGCGGCAGGCGTGCGCGCAAGCCACCTCGGGGCGACACTCGGTGTCGAGGTCGATCGTGGCGGTCGCGTTCACGTCCGGCCCGATCTTGCCCTCGTAGGTCACCCGGAAGTGTTTGTAGCCGGAGATCTCGCACGCTGTCAGGACATCAAGCAGGACCGCCTCTTGCCGGGAGTCGCCTCGGTGGCGATGCAACAGGGTATATATATCGGGCGTACGATTCTCAACGACCTGCGCGGCCGGCAGCGCCAGCCGTTTCGCTACCACGACACGGGGCAGATGGCGACGATCGGACGTAGTCGCGCGATCTGCGAGATCGGGCGCATGCATTTCGCCGGACACTTTGCATGGTGGCTATGGTTGCTCGTGCACATCTACACGCTCACGGGCTTTCGTAATCGCCTTTCCGTGATGCTGGAATGGGCGTGGTCTTATTTCACTTTCGGTCGTGGCGCGCGCCTCATAGTGCCGCGCGAGTGGCGCCAGTACAGTTCCGGCGACGGATGACGGTGTACGATACCGCGTGCCGTCCGACAGGCCCGGGCTGCGCTCTGAACATTCGATAACCTCCGGAGACAGCCGCTTCATGCGCTCGAAACGAATCCGGCAATGGCTCATTTGGGGCCTGATTGCACTGATCGGCGCAGCCTCATTCGCGGGCATCGCGCTGAACCGCGGCGAAGCGATTAACGCCGCGTGGCTCGTAGTCGCCGCCGCATGCGTTTATCTGCTCGCGTATCGCTTCTACAGCGGTTGGATCGCCGCGCGCGTCGTCGCGCTCGACGCGACTCGTGCCACACCCGCCGAAAGCCTCGAAAACGGCCGGGATTTCATGCCGACCAACCGCTGGATCGTGTTCGGTCATCACTTCGCCGCGATCGCCGGCGCCGGTCCGCTCGTTGGTCCGACACTCGCAGCGCAGTTCGGTTATCTGCCCGGCACCCTGTGGCTGCTGGTCGGAGCGGTGCTGGGCGGCTGTGTGCAGGACATGCTGGTCATGTTCTGCTCGGTGCGCCGCAATGGTCGCGGAATTGGCCAGATGGCACACGATGAGCTGAGTGCGGTGGGCGGTACCGCGGCGCTGATCGCGACGCTCACGATCATGACGATACTGATCGCCGTCCTGGCGCTCGTCGTCGTCAAGGCGATGGCGCACAGCCCATGGTCGACGTTCACGGTCTTCGCGACGATACCCATTGCGATTCTGGTGGGAATCTACTTGCGAATATTGAGACCGGGTCGCGTGCTCGAGGGCACCGCGTTGGGCGTGCTGCTGTTGTTGCTGGCGGTATTCGCAGGCGGCTGGATCGATGCCAACCAGGAGCTACGCGGCTGGTTCGACATGGACGCCCGCTCGCTCGCATGGTTCGTTATGGTCTATGGATTCGTAGCCGCGGTATTGCCGGTGTGGCTGCTGCTCGCACCGCGGGACTATCTCTCGACCTTCGTCAAGCTGGGGGTCGTGCTGTTGCTGGCCCTCGCCGTCTGCGTGATCTCGCCGGAAATCAAGATGCCGCCGCTGACGCGCTTCATCGACGGCACCGGGCCGATCTTCAGCGGCAAGTTGTTTCCGTTCCTGTTCATCACGCTCGCGTGCGGTGCCATTTCGGGTTTCCACTCCCTCGTTTCCTCGGGGACGACACCCAAACTGCTGGCTCGTGAGACCGACATCCGGCTGGTCGGTTATGGATCGATGGCGCTCGAGTCGAGTGTCGGCATCCTGGCGCTGATCGCGGCCTGCGTGCTCGATCCTGGTGTCTACTTTGCGATCAACGTGGCCAGTGGGGTGGTTGGCGCCGATCCGCAGCTCGCCACAGCGACGATCACGACCTGGGGATTCCCGGTGACAGCCGAACAGATGCACAGTCTTGCCCACAGCATGGGCGAGCAGACGCTCTTTGCGCGCACCGGCGGCGCACCATCGCTGGCGGTGGGGATGGCGAGCATCTTCGGTTCCGCGTTCGGTCAATCGCTGCTCTCAATGTGGTACCACTTCGCGATCATGTTCGAAGCGGTGTTCATCTTGACGGTGCTCGATGCAGGCACGCGAGTGGGCCGCTTCATCGTGCAGGAGGCCTTCGGCAAGATCAGCGCGCCATTCGGCCGCACCTCCTGGTATCCGTCCGTCGTTCTGTCCAGCCTGGTAACCGTCGCGGGCTGGGGATACTTTCTCTACATTGGCGTCATCGATCCGAACGGCGGCATCAATATTCTCTGGCCGCTGTTTGGTATCGCGAATCAACTGCTGGCGGCGATCGCGCTGGCGGTGGTGACGGCGATTCTCGTCAAGAGCGGACGCATTCGCTACGCCTGGGTTACTGGTGCGCCCCTTGCCTGGCTGGTTACGGTCACGACGACCGCTTCGCTGCAGAAGATGCTGAGTGCCGATCCGAAACTCGGATTCTTCGCCGCCGCGCGCGATCTCTCGGACAAGCTCGCTGCCGGATTGTTGCCGGCGGATCGAGCCGCCTCCGCGCCGCAGCTCATTTTCAATCAGCAACTCGATGGCTGGCTGACCGCCTTCTTCCTCGCGCTGGTGTGGATCGTGGTACTCGACATGGTTCGCAGTTGCACTTTGCATCTCACCGGACGTGCCGAGGGCTGCCGCGAAGCCCCGTATCAGCGGACACAAATTGCATGAACACTACCCGCGTCAATCGCTGGTCAGTGTTGTGGGAGGGGCTGCGCTCGCTCACGGGCGATAACAGCTACGAACGCTATCTGGACCATCTCGCCACCCATCGTCCCGCCCAGCGACCGCTGAGCCGTGCACGTTTCTATGCGAGCGAGCTCGAGCGGCGTTGGAATCGGGACGGCCCGACGCGCTGCTGCTGAATCGAAACGTTCAGTCGCGGAAATTCACGTACTGCAGAGGCACGCCGGCATCGGACTTGCGCAACAGCGCTATCGCTGCCTGCAGGTCATCTTTCTTCTTTCCGGTTACGCGCAGCTGCTCGCCCTGGATCTGCGTCTGGACCTTGAGGCCGGACTCCTTGAGGAGCTTTGCCAGCTTGCGCCCAGTATCCGCGTCGATGCCATGCTTGAGAGTCACTTCCTGCCGGGCTGCATTGAGTGCGATCTGCGGCTCACCCACCTGCATGCAGACGACATCGATTCCTCGCTTCGAGATCCTCAGCCGCAAGATCTCCAGCATCTGCTTGAGCTGAAAGTCCGCTGGCGCATGCAGCGTAATCTTGAATTCCTCGTGCTCGAAGCGCGCTCCAGTGCCTTTGAAATCGAAACGTTGCGACACTTCACGGCTCGCCTGATCCACGGCATTGGTGACTTCGTGGGCGTTGAGCTGGGAGACGACGTCGAACGAGGGCATGTCACATCGCCGCGGCCGTGGTATCGATGTTGCGGTAGAAGATCACTGTCGAGTCGAAATGACCATCGGAGCCGCGTTGGTAGCGTGGGATGCACCCAACACGGGTGTAGCCCTGCCGCGTAAAGAGCCGCTCGCCATAGCCACCTTCGCGAGCATCGGCGAGGAGCAGCGTTCTGCCCTTGCCGCTCGCCACCGTTTCGATCGCATTGAGCAGTGCTCGGCCGAGCCCTTTGCCTTGCCACTGTGTGTGCACGATGAGTTTCTGGATTTCGGCGCGATGCCGCGCATTGGCACGAACCGTGAGCACCAGCTGCGCGCAGCCAATGATCGAGGTGCCGTCACGCGCGAGCAGAATCACGCGCTCGCCGCGTGCCACTTCACCGAGAACCGCCAGCCAGTAGTTGCGTGCGTCGGCCGTGGAAAGGGGCGCGAGAAAGCCGATCGACGCGCCGCTCTTGACCGCGTCCTGCAGCAGTTCCACCAGCTCGCTGAAGAGCTCGAGACTCGGAGTGCTGCGAATTTCGGCGATATTCCACATGGTTGCGCCCGTCCTGCTGAGGAGCGCAACGGTATCACAAGCTGCAGATCACGAAGGGGTTTCGGCGAGCAGAGACTCGAGGGTCTCAATAAAGCTCGCGGTAAGTTCCTCGTAATGCGCGCCGGTCGCCGGCCCGGAGAACCCGGTATAAATGCGTCGTACACGACCCTTGCGATCTACAAATAGCGTGGTCGGAAACGCATATACACCGCTGAGCTGCGGTAACTTCGTCGACGCGTCATCCTTGTCGGAGATCCCGGCAATCAGGGTCGTGTATTCGATGCCGAACTTGGCACGCATTGCGGCCACTGCTTTCGCGGCTGGCTCGAAATCGCCCGAGTGCTCGAACATCAGCTCGACGATCTCCACGCCTTTGTCGCGATACTGCCGGTAGAGCGGCGCGAGAAACGCCGCTTCGTCGTGGCAGTTCGGGCACCAGCTGCCGCCCAGTGCCACCAGCATCACCTTGTTCTTGAAGCGCGCATCCGCAATGGAAACCGGCTTGCCGGTTTCGTCCGGAAACGTGAAACCAAAGCTCCAGGTGTCATCGCGAATCGTCGTCAGCGCGTCGGGATCGGCGAGCTTCGCTTGCTCGTCGCGACGGCCAGTCCACTCCTCGACCGGGCTGAGGCCCGACCAATGCTTGCCCTTCAGCTCTCCCGTCGGCGTGACCTGGGCGTGATACAGGTATGCGTGCGCGCCGTCGAAAGTGGAGAGGTACAGCTCATCGTTGCGCATTTCGCCGGCGAGGTAGCGGTGATCGCCGGTCTGCGTGAGAAAGGTCCCGGTAACTTCCTGGAACGATTGCTTGAACTCGCCGATGGCAGGCGTCTGCTTGCCGTCGGTGTCCTGGAACGTTACCGCCCAGCGACCGCTGACGTCGGCATTGTCGGTCGCGGGCTCCTTAAAGAATCGATACGTGGCGTCGCGCTCGGCGACGAACGGCAGCTTCTGCTCTTTCAGCCCCCGTTTTACCAGCACAACTTCGCCTTCGAGCCTGCCACGCTTGAGCTTCGCGGTAAGGTGATTGCCGAAGCCGGGCATGTCCATCTCGATGTGCCGGCCTTCAGTCTTGACGCTCGGAACGCGCACGCGCTCCGCTCCGTTGATCAGATAGGCAACGAGCCCGCTTCCTTCTTGTTGCAGCTCCAGCCCGAATGGCAATTCCCCGCCAGGCAGGGTGAGCACGGCGCGATAGGTGCCGGGCTCGACGCGCGCGCGCTCGCCGCAGGATATGAGCAGCAGAAGCACGATCGCGCCGAGTGCGCGCAGCGCACGGCGTGGCGATTCATCTCGCATGAATGGGAACCAATGTGAATACTGACGCGAAGGCTAGCGCCCCGGCAGCGGTTGCTCAACTCCGCGAGGTCAGGAGGCGGTGATTGGCTCGTATGCGGGCTGCTCTGCGACTCGCTTCAGCCAGGCGCGAATGGCCGGGAATCGAACCAGCGAAAAATCACCTTCCTCAGCCACGTGCGTATACGCGTAAAGGCCGATGTCGGCGAGCGAATATTGATCACCGACCAGGAACTCGCGCTCCGTCAGCCCTTTCTCCAGGACCTCTAGCGCCTGGTAGCCCTTGTCGACTTTGTCCTTGAGTTTCTCGCCGAGTTCGGCTGGAGTCTTTCCAAGCGAATGCAGCCAGAATCGGACCGTACCGATGTTGGGTTCGAGGTTGTATTGCTCGAAGCTCAACCATTGCCATAACTGCGCACGCTGCAGTCGATCGGTCGGGACGAGCCGCGAGCCTTCCGCGAGATACCAAATGATCGCGTGACTCTCAGACAGGTACCCTTGACCCTCTATCTGCAGGAGCGGTATTCGCCCGTTGGGGTTTCTGGCCAGAAACTCCGGTGTGCGTGTCAGTCCCTTCTTGATGTCGACCTCGACCAGCCGATAGGGAATACCAAGCTGCTTGAGCACCAGGCGGACCTTGTAGCCATTACCCGAGGGCAGGTAATCGTAGAGCGTGAGCGCGGTCATGGGTGTTGCCCTGTTGTGCCAAAAAAGCCGCGGCGGGAGCGATTGCTCAGCACCCGCCGCGGCCCCAGCTCGCGCTTCCTATTGCGCGACGATGATCTCTGTCTCGGCTGGACCGCGGGCCGTGGCGACCCGCAGGCGGCCGTCGAGCTCCGTTGCGAACCGAGGCGCCAGCACCAACATCTCGCCGAGGTGCACCGGCAGGCGCGTTGCGACGACCGTAATCGAGCCGAGGGGCTTCGTGCGTGCGGCAGCGACATCAGTATCGCCGCCGGCTTTGGAGCTGACCTCGCTCCCGTCGCACAGGGCGCCCTTGGTTGCTGCACACACGGTAATGTTCTGATTCTGCGCCGATGACGCCCGGCGTAGCCCGGATCTTCCCGGTCCAGCATCACCAGCCCCAACGAAAAGAGCAGCAGTGACAGAACAAATCCGGCTCGTGCTTTCTCAAGTTCGCTCATATGCACTCCTTTACGGCTCCTCCGGTCCGGCGTCGGCGCCCCGCAGACGCCTTTTTTGACGTGGACGCAATTTCCGCTAGATTCGCTCCTCCAGCAAACGCATTACTTGAATACCCGTTAAGGGAACTTGAAGTGGCTTCTGCATACGATCGACTGCCTCTGAATGCGCTGCGCGTCTTCGAAGCCGTGGCGACCCGCCTGAGCTTTGCGGAAGCCGCGGAGGCGCTGCACGTGACCCCTGCGGCGGTCAGCATGCAGGTGCGTACCTTGGAGGAGTATTTGCAGGTGCCGCTCTTTCGGCGCAGCGGCCGCAAGGTTGCGCTCACGCCCGAGGGCGAGCAGCTTCTGCCGGGCATCCGGCGGGGACTCGACGAGCTGGAAGCAGCGCTCAATGAGTTGCGCAAAGACCGTAAGGGCGGCCAGCTCAACATCAGCATGCTGGCCTCATTCCTGCAGAAATGGCTGCTGCCGCGCCTGCCGGACCTGCGCGACCGGCACCCCGACGTGGAGCTGCGCGTCCACACCTCGCGTGACAGCGTCGATTTCTCGCGCTCCGACTTCCATGCCGCCATCCGCCTCGGGAGCGGTGACTACAAGGGCCTCTACAGCGAGAGGATCATGGACGAATGGCTGGTGGCGGTGGCCTCACCTGCGCTGCTCGCCAAGCATGGTCCGCTGATGACCTCGCAACCGCTGGAAAGATATCCGCTGCTACAAAGCACGGACGAGCCCTGGGTCAACTGGCGCGAGGTCGGCGCCGGCGAGCCGAAGCCGGTTCGTGGATCGGTGCTCGACGATTCGGTGAGCGTAATCATGGCGGCGGAGCAGGGCCTCGGGTTCGCGCTGGTGCGCTGGAGCCTCGCGGCGAACGATCTGCAAGCCGGCCGTCTGCAGTTCGCAAGTCCCGTGGCGCTGCCATATCGCTGGGCGTACCACTTCGTCTGCCCGAAGTCCTACGTCTCGATGCCCAAGATCGCGAAGTTCCTCGAGTGGTTGCGCGAGGCCGCCAAGAGCTTTCCCGCTCCTGGCGCGTTGATCGAGCAGAAAGGTCTCGCCATGCCTGCTCCGATTCCGGTGAAACAACCGCCTGCCGCGAAGCCAGCCGTTGCGAAACCCGCTGCGGCGCCCCGCACGAAACCGGTTGCGGCGGCGCGCGGCAAGGCAGCCACTCGCGCTCGCAGATAGGACTTCGGGTCGCAACTGCCGCAGGTCGACTCAGGCGCGCAGCGTTTTCTCGAGCTTGCTCACGGTCTCGGGACCAACCTTGGCGCGCAGGTTATCGAGAATGACGGGAACGAATTTCTGCGCCTGATCGCTGGTCATGTTGAGCTTCGAGAAACCGGAGACGATTGTCGCCAGGAGCGCGGCATTGCCACCGGCGAGCGAGGCAAGACTTCCTAGCAGTCCACCTCCACTCTTCGGCGCCTGCTGGATGAGGGTGTCAATTCCCGGTACGGATCCCAGCATGCGGTTGAATTCGGTGCCGCCGAGCTTGTCTTTTGCCGCTTTGAAGAGAACCGCGGCGCCGCCTTGCGCTTGGGTTTCATTGATCCGCAGCTTCTGACTCAGCTCGGTGACCAGATCCTTCATGCTCGACCCTCAGGCCTTGAATGCAGGTCGTGGCAAGCCATCGGCATCCTCACGCCACGGCGCCCAAAGCAATGCCACGCGACCGACGGCGATATCGGACTTGCGCGCGCTCAGCGTCACTTCGCGAACTGGAATCGTCTGCGGATCAACTGACGCCTGCAGTGCGGCGACTTCCTGCTCGCATTCGGCATTCAGCGCCGCGAGACGCTGTTGCAAGACCTCCTGGCTCTCACTGGCACGCTCGACATCTTCGTGCTCGCGCCCGATCCGGCCCGCCGAGCGTGCCGCAGTGGCGGCCCGCCCCACGGTTCCTGAGGAGAGGCGGCGTGAACCGAACAATGCACCCAGCACCGTGGCACCGATAGAGATGGCACTCGAGAGTTTCTGCTGTGAGTACTGCGCCTGCTCGCGTGCGATCCGGTCCTGTGCGCGCCGCAACTGATCCTGCAGCGATTGAACCCGGGGCGCGTACTTGCTGCGCAGTTTTTCAACCAACGCATCCCGTTGCTCACGCAGGGCCTGGCCGAGTCGCGCGCGGAAGTCCCCTTCGCCTTCACCGGCTTTCGAGCCGAGCTTGGGTTTATCGCACGCGTAGATGGTCAGTTTGGCGTGCTGATACAGGTGATCCTCGAGCGTTCTGCCCCATTGGGCGTAACTCGAGGAGCGTGCGGCCGTGGAGGGCAACTCGGCGAAGCGGGCGCCGCTTTGGGGCTCCTTGTCGGTGCGACTCTTGAGATCCTCAACAACCATCGCTTCATCCCACAGCACATCCTTGCCCTCGTCGGCAAATGGCGCGATGTAGGCCGCTTCGTTCCAGACATCGACGCCTGATTTGGAATCGACGTAATGCAGGCGCGCGACGCCTGCGACCATCGGTCTGTAGAGAAGTGCACCCGCAATGTCCGCAAGCGGCCTGAGGAAGAGCTCGCCGACATCGGCTGGCAAAGCCGCTCGTGCACTTGAGCCAGCACCTACACTGGTTGTTTTTGGCGGCGATACCGGCGCGGACGCAGCGCTCCTGCGTCGGGTTGCCATCAATGTCTGAATCTCCGTCAACGTCAAAGGTCCGCGCAGGTACGACAGCGCCCAGCGGCTTTGAAACAGCACCGGCGCATCGTCGTGGACATTACGCATCAGGAAGACACGGCCCGTCAGGTTCGAGATCAGATTTTCAAGCGTCGCACGGTCGAAGCCCTCACCACCCAGCGCGCTCTCGAGTCCCTCGATTACACGCTGCTTGTCACGCTCGGTCTGTAGCCGCCCGATCAGCCAGGTGCCCGCATTCGACAGTCCTTTGTAGTCGAGATCGACGGGATTCTGCGTCGAGAGCACGACCCCCAGTCCGAAGGCGCGCGCCTGCTTGAGGAGTGTCAGCATTGGCAACTTGGAGGGCGGCATCGCCGTCGGCGGGAAGTAGCCGAAGATCTCGTCCATATAAAGGAGTGCGCGCAGGCTCGAGGTGCCGGTCTGGTTGCGCATCCACGCGATCAGCTCATTGAGCACCAGCGTCACGAAGAACATCCGCTCCGGATCGGAGAGATGGGCTATCGACAGAATGGAGATCCGCGGTTTGCCCTCCGCAGTGAATAACAATCGCTGCACGTCGAGGGGCTCACCTTCCATCCATGCGGAGAAGCCAGGCGATGCCAGCAGATTGTTGACGGACATCGCGAGGCCGGTGCGGTCCTTGGCTGGGAAGAAGGTCTCCAGGTCAAACACCCCGACCTTGTCGAAGGGAGGCTTCTGAATCGCGCCGATGAGCGCCGCGACATCGAGCGCCTGGCCGGCGCTCCAGACTTTGTCGAGAATGTTCGCGATCAGGATGTGCTCACGGCTCTTCAATGGATCGGCATCGATGCCCAGCAGGCCAAGCAGGCCGGAAGTCACGGCTGAGATGCGATCGCGAAGCGCGGTAGGATCTTCCGCTTGCGCACCTGTGGGTGGCGCAAAGGACTGCAATACAGAAAGCTGCAGCCCTGCCTTGCTCCCCGGTGTGTAGATCGCGACGTCCGCGCTCTCGCGCAGGCGGGCAATGCGCTCCGGCTCTTCGCCCCATTGCGCCAGACCGTTGCGCCAGGTACTGGCAACCTTTGCCGCGTACTCGTCGGGAGAAAGACTCTGGCGCGCGGCCTCGGCCGTATCGATCCAGGGGCGAAAGTCTGCAGGCGCGAGATTCGGGAAGGTCAGCAGCAGGTTGCCCAGGTCACCTTTGGGATCGATGGCAATCGCCGGGATGCCGTCGATCGCCGCTTCCTCGAGCATCGCGATGCACAGGCCCGTTTTGCCGCTTCCGGTCATGCCGACGCAGACCGCGTGCGTCGTGAGATCCTTGGAGTCGTAGAGAATCAGCTCGTCGCGGAGCTTCTTCGCCGCCGGGTCGTATTCACGGCCCAGGTAGAAAACGCCGAGCTTCTCGAAATCCGCCATCGCGATCGCCCCACGCGGTACGACTTGTTGTTTGTCAGCTGCATCGTTCGCTGTTGCGACACTAGTCACTGCGCAGACCGGCGTCTAGTTGTTCCAATGGACGAGGCCGGACAGCAGCGGTTGTCCCCTGGAGGCGACACTCCGGCGCGGAACCAAAGCCGTCCGCGATGGTTGAAAACAGAGGGCGGTCCGTCGTGGCGGAGTGCAAATTTTGCCATGCCGGCTGCCAAGTTACGTGAGGTGAAGCGATGAACAAATCACTCATCATGGGCCTGATCGTCGGTGCGGTGGTCGTCACCGCAGGTGGTGCGATCGCAATGCGGTCATATGGTGACCGCTATGCGGAAGTACTCGACGTCAAACCGGTGACCAAGACCGTCAGCACGCCGCGCCAGGTGTGCGCGGACGAGGTCGTGACGCGGCAGAAGCCTGTCAAGGACGAGAAGCGGGTCACCGGAACGGTAATCGGTGCCGTCGTGGGCGGCGTGCTCGGCCACCAGGTTGGTGGCGGTCGCGGTCAGGATGTCGCAACGGTTGCCGGAGCCGCTGCTGGCGGTTATGCCGGCAACCAGGTGCAGAAAAAGGTGCAGGAAGGAAACACCTACCAGGACACCGAGCAACGCTGTCGCACCGAGTATGACTCCAGGCAGGAGACCGTCGGCTACGACGTGCGTTATCGCCTGAACGACAAGGAATCCGTGGTGCGCATGGAGCACGACCCCGGTAGTCGCATTCCCGTCAAGGATGGCGTCCTCGACGTCGCTTCATCCAGCTGATTCGATTCTTCGGACCACGCACACTCGCCCGGCGGTATGCCGGGCGAGTGCTGTTCGACTGCTACTTCTTCTTCCGCGACGTTGTGCGTCGTCGTCGCGGCACTTTGCCGCCCGCGCGGCGTGCTTCGGAGAGCCCGATCGCGATCGCCTGCTTGCGGCTCGTCACGCGCTTGCCGGACCTGCCGCTGCGCAGTTTGCCTCGCTTCATTTCGTGCATCGCGCGCTTCACCTTGCGGGATGCTTTCTTGCCATACCTGGCCATGATCGATACTCCTTGTGCTGGCTTTGATAGCGCGAACTCATCATAGAAAAACAATCAAGTTTCGTGCCAACGGCAACGTCGCTATCGATAGCCGCGCGCCTGCAACTCGAACAGCTTCGCGTAGCGACCACCCAGCCTCAGCAACTCCTCGTGAGTGCCGCGCTCTACGATGCGGCCTTCCTCCAGCACCACGATTTGATCGGCCATGCGTACTGTGGAGAAGCGGTGTGAGATCAGGATCGCGATCTTGTCGCGGGTGAGCGAACGAAAATGCTCGAACACGGTGGCTTCGGCCGCCGCGTCGATGGAGGCTGTTGGCTCGTCCAGCACCAGGATGTCAGCGCCGCTGCGCATGAACGCGCGTGATAGTGCGATCTTCTGCCATTGTCCGCCCGACAGCTCGCGCCCATCCTTGAACCACTTGCCGAGCTGGGTGCGAAAGCCCGCTGGCAGTTCGCGCACGAATGGCGTCGCCATGCCCTTGTCGGCCGCTTCCTGCCACCGCGTCTCGTTGTCGAATTCGCGCACGTCGCCAGCACCGACGTTCTCGCCCACCATGAGCTGATAGCGCGCGAAGTCCTGGAAGATCACGCCAATGCGTCGGCGCAGTGTGTCCTCGTCCCAGTCATTGAGATCGCGTCCGTCCAGCACGATGCGCCCGGCGCTGGGCTGATAGAGGCGCGTGAGAAGCTTGATGAGCGTTGTCTTGCCGGAGCCGTTCTCGCCCACGAGCGCGAGGCTCTCACCGGGCCGAATGTGCAGGGAAATGCCCGCTAGCGCCGGCTGGTCGCTACCCGGATAGGTGAAGCTCACATTCTCGAAGCGGATGCCGTCGCCCGGCACTGGTCCACTGGCCTCGACTCCACTGGGCGCGGCGACGGGCTCTTCCAGGTATTCGTAGAGCGTCGAGAGATAGAGATTGTCTTCGTACATACCACCGATCGCTGCAAGACTCGCCGATACGGCCGACTGGCCCTGGCGAAACAGCATGAGATACATCGTCATCTGTCCCAGTGTGATGACGCCGCGTACCGTCTCGACTGCGATCCAGGCGTAGCCGCCATAGAGGACCGCGGTGCCGATGAGTCCCATCGCGAAGCCCCAACTGTCGCGGCGCACTGTGAGATCGCGATCCGCTGTGTACAGCCGGCGAAAAATATCCTGATAGCGGCCGAGAAACAGCTCGCCAAGATCGAACAATTTCACTTCCTTGGCGTGATCCTCGCGCGCCAGCACCGTCTCGAGGTACATCTGCATGCGCGATTCGGGCGAGCGCCAGCGGAACAGGCGAAAGGCGTCGCCGGAAAATTTCGTCTCGGCGACGAACGCCGGCAAACCTGAGAGCACCAATACGATCACTGCCCAGGGCGAGAAGTGCACGAGCAGGACCGCATAGCTCACCAATGAGATCGCGTTCTGCGCCAGGCCGAAGGTGCGCATGACGAGACTCAACGGACGGCTGGACGCTTCGCGGCGTGCACGAATGAGCTTGTCGTAGAACTCGCTGTCCTCGAAGCGTTGCAGCTCGAGCGTCAGCGCCTTCTCGAGGATCATGACATTGACGCGCTGGCCGAGTTGCGCGCGCAGCAGCGACTGGCACAGAGAAATACCACGCTGCGTGGCTGCTATCGCCGTGACGATGAGTGCTTCGAGCGCCACGAACTGCAGCACCGGACGATATGCAACCGCGCCGGTCTCGCCATGGATGCGAATCGCTGCAACTACGCTATCGACGATCAGCGAGCCGACATAGGCGACTGCGGCCGGCAACGCGCCGGCGAACAGCGTGGCGATCGCCAATGTGAGCGTGAGCCCGCGATTGGTGGTCCAGACGAGCTCGATGGCGCGCCGACTGTAGCGGAACACTCCGAAGAAGCCCTGCGCGAGCGCGGGGGTCTCGGTGTTCGCATACAGGTTCGCTGACAAGGGTGGTGTGCGTCTCAAGGGTCTGTGGCGTGGTCCTGTGTTTGGTCAAAGCACGGCAAAGCAAGTCTGCCTGTGATGAGGCTCCCGTTCCGGAATGCTCGCTACGTCGCAGAATTGCCTTTCAGATCAGCTAGGATTATCAATGCCATGCATCATGAATATAGCTGTGAGCCGAGGAGATAGCTTGCAGTCAGGAGATCTGGATGAGCGGTTCGAAGTCGACCAAGCCGGACACGCCCGACGAGGCGGCACCCGAGGACAGGCCTGCGAGTGATAAAACGTCTGGCCGCGTGAGTTTTGACTCGCGGGGCAACGCTGTGTGGGAATGGTCCATGGCGACGGGCAAGTTCGGTGGCAACGTCGATACCGAGCGGCTGAAAAAACTCTACCCGATCTGAAGATCCAGGACGATCCGCCGCCAAAAGCGAAAACCTTCGGTACCAGTCCGGAACAGCGCGGGCCTGGCTTCGATCCTTACGACACCCACGCTCAGCGTCCAGCCAAGGCAGCGCCGAGGGATCCTGCTGCGGGAGTCGATCCTTACAACAGCACCTCGGCACCAGACGAGAAAAAACGCTCAACCAAGCCCAAGGATCTCAGGCGGCTGAGCGAGTGGATCCAGAAGCAGCGCGGGCCGAAAAGCGACAAGTAGATTGACTGCGCACGTTCCGGGCGTCTCCAATTCGCTCCCGTCGCTCTCTCATCGCGGCTGCTGAGCCGTGAGAATGCGCGTCCACGCCGCGGCTCGTGCGCGCGAGTAGGACTGCGATTCCGCCGGAACCAGGTGTAAGCGTGCGATCACATCGGTGGGCGGATAGATGCCGGGATCTTCGCGCACCACCTCGTCGACCAGCGCGGTAGCATCCCGATTCGCGTTCGCGTATTTCGATGCGTCCGAAATTTCGGCGATGACTGCTGGCTCCAGCAGGTAGTCCAGGAAACGATAAGCGGCCTCGAGATGCGGCGCTCCCACTGGAATCGCCAGCATGTCCACCCACATCAGAGCGCCCTCTTTTGGCACAACGTAGCGCACATCCGCGCCGCTCGCGGCCTCGATAGCCAACTCTCGTGCCTGGAGCATTTCACCGTTCGGGCCGACGGTGATGCAGATCTCGCCGCTCGCGAGATCCGAACGATTCCGGCTTCCGCTCTCGACATAGCGCACGTAGGGGCGTACGCGCAGGAAGGCCGCCTCCGCTGCGTGCAGGTCGTCCAGGCTCTCGACCGCAGGATCGCGACCGATGGCGAGCAGGCCGAGATCGAGCATGATCGAGCCAGCGCTGTCCTGCCAGGTGATGCCGCAGCTCGCGAGCCGGCGTGCGTTGGCGGGATCGAACATGAGCTTCCAGCTCGGCTCGGGTTCACGGCCGAGCGCCTTGACCACCGCTTTCTGGTTGTAGGCAAAGGCGTGCGTGCCCCACAGGAACGGCACACCGTATTGATTGCCAGGGTCGACCCTCTCGAGCGCGGCCAGGATGGCGGGATCGAGGTGACGCCAGTTCGCGAGCTTCGACTTGTCGAGCTTCTGCAGGGCGCCCGCCTCGATGAGCGGTTGCAGGAAGTTGGAACTCGGCACGACGACATCGCTCCCGGAATGACCGGTGAGAAGTTTTGTCTGCAGTGAAACGTTGTCCGGAATGTCGTCGATGACGACGGCAATGCCGGTACGGCGCTCAAAATCGGACAGCGTGTTGCGGCCGATCTCGCCCTCCCAATTGGAGAAATAGAGCGTCGCCGGCTCTGTGGCTTGCTGCTGTGTAGATTTCTCCGCATCACTGCACGAGGCAAGAAGCACGAGTGTCATCAGGATTGGAGCGAGCGCTTTCACCGGGCAGGGTACCTCCATCGCTGGGACACGCATCGTGCGCCACAGACGGATGGAGGGACGAATTGGGGTCAGCTCTTGCCGGGAGCGGCGAGCTTCTTGCGGTGCTTACGGGTGAGTTCGACGAATTTCGACGTCGGTCCGGCGTCCTCATAGACGGGGTCGCCGTGCTCGTCAGTCGAGATCACCTTGCTCCCCTTTACGTAGGGCATTGACGCCGCGAGCTCCCTGAGCGCTGCGCCCATCAGGTCGGTGATGATCTGTTCGCGAGTCGTCCCCGGGAACATCTCCGCCAGGGCCTGGATGCGCGCCGCATCGTCCACCGGCAAGCGCACGGCATACTCGGTAGCGGTCAGCGCCGGCGGGGCGGTCTGCTGCCAGTGATCGAGCAGGACTTTGAAGGACACAGGCCTCTCCGGGTCGAAATCGGCGGGACCGCGATTATACGCGGTCAGGGTCTGGCTATAGCCGCAGGCTTGGGGCCAATAACCAGCCGGTATTTACCCGCCTTCGACGCCCCTCCCTATAGTCGGACGCGATGTATCGCTACGACGTCATCGATCAGGCCCTGGTGGACCAGCGCGTCGCCCAATTTCGCGACCAGACGCGCCGCTTCCTTGCGGGTGAGCTGAGCGAGGACGAATTCAAACCGCTGCGTCTGCGCAACGGGCTCTACATTCAGCGTTTTGCGCCGATGTTGCGTATCTCGATCCCGTACGGGCTGCTGTCAGTGCGACAGATGCGCACACTCGCCCACATCGCGCGCAGCTACGATCGCGGCTACGGCCACTTCACGACGCGGCAGAACCTGCAGTTCAACTGGCCGAAGCTCGAGCTGGTGCCCGACATCCTGGCCGAGTCTGGCACAAGTCCAGATGCACGCGATGCAGACCAGCGGCAACTGCGTGCGCAACATCACGGCTGACCACCTTGCGGGCGTGACGCCCGATGAGATCGACGATCCGCGACCGTACTGCGAGATCGTGCGGCAGTGGGCGACGCTGCATCCGGAATTCTCGTATCTGCCCCGCAAGTTCAAGATCGCTGTCACCGGCACGGCGGCCGACCGGGCGGCCTCGCAGGTGCACGACATCGGCCTGCACCTGAAGCGCAATGACGCCGGTGAGCTCGGCTTCGAGGTGCTGGTGGGCGGCGGGCTCGGGCGCACGCCGATCATCGGCCACGTCATCCGCGACTTTCTGCCGCAGCAGGACCTGCTCTCATACCTGGATGTGATCCTGCGCATCTACAACGAGCTTGGCCGACGCGACAATCTCAACAAGGCACGCATCAAGATCCTGGTGAAGAACCTCGGGCCGGCCGAATTCGCCCGCCGTGTCGAGGAAGAGTGGGCGCAGATCAAGGACCAGGGACTCAGGCTCGCTAACGGCGAGATCGAACGGATGCGCGCCTACTTCATGCCGCCGCCTTACGAGCAGCTTCAAGACATCGATGGCACCGCAGGGCGCGAAGCGGCCTTCAAGGCCTGGTATCGCTACAACACGCGCCGGCACAAGGTGGCGGGCTATCGCGTCGTATTCCTGTCGCTCAAGTCGCACGGCGAAGCGCCGGGCGACATGACAGCGGACCAGATGGATGGCGTCGCGGACCTGGCTGAGCGCTACAGCTTCGGCCTGATTCGCGCCTCGCACGATCAAAACCTGCTGTTGGCGGACGTGCGACAGGGCGACCTGTACGAGCTGTGGCGCGCGCTCGATGCGCTGAAACTGGCCACGCCGAACATTGGCACGCTCACAGACATGATCTGTTGCCCGGGGCTCGACTTCTGCTCGCTGGCCAATGCGACCTCGATCCCGGTGGCGAAACAGATTCAGGCGCACTTCAGCGACCTCGATTACCTCTACGACCTCGGTGAAATCCAGATCAAGATGTCGGGTTGCATGAACGCCTGCGGCCATCACCATGTTGGCCACATCGGCATTCTCGGCGTCGATAAGCACGGCGAGGAGTGGTACCAGATCACGATCGGCGGCTCGGCGACCGAGGATGCTTCGCTCGGTGATGTCATCGGCCCTTCGGTACCACAGGCTGCGGTGGCAGCAACGATTCAGAAACTCATTGATGTCTACGTCGAGCAGCGGCATGAGGAAGAGCGTTTCATCGATACCGTGCGTCGGGTCGGTGTAGAGCCCTTCCAGGACCGCGTCTACGGAGAGAGAACGGATGCGCGAAATTATTCGGCGGCGTGAGATTGTCAGCGACGACTGGCGGACGATCGATGAGGACCCCGAGGGCGAGAACGGTGCTCTGATTCTGCCCCTGGCACGTTGGCACGCTGAGCGGGAACGGTGGTCTTGCTGGAGCGGGCGCGTCGGTGTGCGCATCGGCCCGGCCGATCGCGTGGAGTTGTTACGGGCGGACTTGCCGCGCCTGTCGCTGATCGCGATCGAATTTCCCACGCCCAGCGAAGGCCGGGGCTACAGCCAGGCGCGAGTGCTGCGGGACCGGCTCAAATTCACCGGCGAGGTTCGCGCCGTCGGTCATGTCAAGCGCGACCAGATTTTCTTCATGGCGCGTTGTGGCATCGATGCATTCGAGCTGGCTGCGGGCGTGAATCCTCAATCTGCGCTTGCCGCATTCGACGATTTCGACGTGGCTTACCAGCCGTCGAGCGTAGAGGTTCAGCACCAGCGAGATTTCTACGCTACCTGAGCGGTAGCTCGATATCGGCGAACAGCTGTTCCACTTCGAGCGGCCCCGGCGTGGCCTGCGCACGGTCCACCACTCGTCTGTTGAGATGTGGCGCCAGCAGCTGCAGAAACTCGTACATGAACTTCCGCAGCAAGACGCCACGCCGGAAACCGACCCAGGTCACGTGCTCGGGGAAGATGTGGCTGGCATCGAGTGACACGAGATCGCGATCCTCATTTTCTTCAACCGCCATGCTGGCGACGATGCCGACACCCAGGCCCAGCCGCACGTAGGTCTTGATCACATCCGCATCGCGCGCAGTGAGCGCAACATCCGCGGTGAATCCGCCGCGCGCAAAAATGTCCTGTAACGAAGAAGGTCCGCTGAATCCGAACACGTAGGTGACGATGGGGTGATCCGCCAGGTCCTTGAGGGTGAGCCGACCCTCCTTGGTCAGGTCGTGTCCGCGCGGCACGACCACGTGCCGGTGCCAGCGGTAGCAGGGCAACAGCACCATGTCGGAAAAAAGCTGCTGTGAGCCCGTCGCGATGGCAAAGTCGATGCGGTCGAGCTGCGCCATCTCCGCGATCTGCTCAGAAGTGCCCTGGTGCAAGTGCAGGCGAATGTGCGGGTAACGCTCGCGAAACGCCTTGATGACCGTCGGGCAGCACATAGCGTGCCTGCGTGTGGGTGGTGCCGATGGACAGGCTTCCGCGTGTTTCGTCCCGCAGCTCCTCCGACAGACTCTTGATGCTCTGTACTTCGCGCAGCACCGTGAGTGCGCGATCGATAACCTGCTGTCCGGCGGGCGTGATCTGGGTCAGGTTACGACCATCGCGCGCAAAGATCTGAAATCCGAGCTCATCCTCGAGCAGCTTGATCTGCTTGCTCACCCCGGGTTGCGAGGTATGCAGCTTCTGTGCTGCGGCGGTGATGTTGAGACCGTTCTGGGCGACGGCGGCGAGGTAGCGCAGTTGGTGCAGCTTCATGGCTGCAGACTGTATGCAAGATCGGACATTAACTGAAGCCATAACCGCCCCCTCGGTCGCCATTACCGCTGGTTATGAGAGCGGTTGCCCGGTTTCATTTCATAACCGGACCGCATCGGACAAGAACAAACGCTTCGTATTTGGCCGGTAACACGATTGTTAGAGTCCTGTCACCCCGCAGCAGGACGAGTCATGACACAGCCGTTGAGTCACGAGCTGGAACGCAAGGTCGCTGATGTACGTGCGCTACTCGAAAGGGCCGTCACCGAGTTCGGCGATATCGTTTACGCGAACAGCCTCGGTCTCGAGGCGATGGTGCTCACGGACATCATCTGGACGCAGCTGCCCGACATCGAGATCTTCAGCGTCGATACCGGTCGGCTGCACGAAGAGACCTACTCGCTACTCGATCGCGTGCAACGCCGCTACGGCAAACGTATCCGTGTCTATTACCCGCAAGCGGAGCACATCGAGAGCTTCGTCGCCAAGCACGGCATCAACGGTTTCTACGCGGGCGTCGATGAGCGCCTGAGCTGCTGCTACATCCGCAAGGTCGAACCGTTCCGGCGCGCCATTGCGGGCCGTAAGGCGTGGATCACCGGCGTGCGGCGCGAACAGTCGCCGCTTCGCGCGCAAGGTGAGCCGATTGAGTGGGACGACAGCAACGGTCTCTACAAGGTGAGTCCGCTTCTCGACTGGACCCAGGGCGAAGTGCAGGAGTATGTGCAGGCACTCAAGCTGCCCTACAACCCTTTGCATGATCGCAACTTCCCGAGCATCGGCTGCGCGCCATGCACTCGCGCCATTGAGGCTGGACAAGACAGCCGTGCTGGCCGCTGGTGGTGGGAGAACGCTGAGGCACGCGAGTGCGGACTGCAGCCTCGCATTCGCGTAGTCGCGACGGCGGCGAGATAGACCGCATGGACTTCCTGCCGATCTTCCTCAATATGCGCGATCGCCTCGCGGTGGTCGTCGGCGGGGGTGCCATCGCCGCGCGCAAGACTGAGCTGCTACTGCAGGCCGGCGCAGCGGTGCGCGTAGTGGCACCCGTCCTGGCAGCCGAACTCGCAGCGCTCCGTAACGCGGGACGTATCGAACATCGATCCGAGCTGTTCACTCCGGCGGCGCTCGAGAGCGCCGTCGTCGTGATCGCCGCCACCGATCAGCGTGCTGTGAATGCTGCAGTGGCTGCAGCCGCAAAGGCTCGCGGCATTCCCGTCAACGCGGTGGATGACCTGGAGCACTCGAGCTTCATCCTGCCTGCGATCGTGGATCGCTCGCCGATCGTGGTAGCTGTCGGCACGAGCGGGAACTCACCGGTACTGGCGCGCATGGTGCGTGAGCGCATCGAGACCCTGTTGCCGCCAACCCTCGGGCGCCTGGCCGCGTTCGCCGGACGCTGGCGCCGACGGGTCGCACGCAGCCTCGCAACTGTCCTGCAGCGCCGTCGCTTCTGGGAACGCGTCCTGTCAGGACCCGTTGCATCTCACGTGCTAGAGGGGCGTGATGCGCAGGCCGAGTTCGAACTGCGGCGTGAGCTGGCGCGTTCGACGCGAGAGTCCCCTGGCGTGGGCGAGGTGTACCTGGTCGGCGCAGGTCCCGGCGACCCGGATCTGCTCACCTTGAAGGCCGCGCGCCTGCTGCAACAGGCGGACGTGGTTCTCTATGACCGGCTGGTGCCGGAGGCGATCGTGGCACGCGCTCGTCGCGACGCCGAACGGGTCTACGTCGGCAAGGAAGCCGGAAATCACCACGTGACGCAGGAACGCATTCACGAATTGCTGATCGAATATGCGCGCGCTGGCAAGCGCGTCTGCCGACTGAAGGGCGGCGATCCCTTCATCTTCGGTCGCGGTGGCGAGGAGCTCGAGGCACTCATCGAGCACCACATTCCCGTTACCGTCGTGCCGGGCATCACGGCAGCAGTCGGTGCTGCGGCCTACGCCGGGATACCGCTGACGCATCGGGACCACGCACAGGCAGTCACCTTCGTGACCGGGCACACGCGTGAGTCCGGTGCGCCAGTCGACTGGCATGAACTCAGTCGGCCGGGGCAGACCGTCGTGTTCTACATGGGACTCAGTCAGCTTCACAATATCTTTGCCAGCTTGATAGCGGCCGGCGCTCCTGCCGATCGACCCGCGGCCCTGGTCGCACAAGCAACGCTTCCGGACCAACACGTCATCGTCGGAACACTCACGACCCTCGCGCGGGAAGTCGAAGCACAGGAAGTAAAGTCGCCGGCTCTGCTGATAGTTGGGGACGTCGTCAGGTTGCACGCGACCCTCACTCGCGACGCACAGCAATCCCCCACCGCGGCTGTTGCTGCCGACTCGGAATCGCGTCGAGCGAAGTCGGCATGACCCACGCTTCGGGCTTTTCACGGACGGTTGGCAACACACCACTCATCCGGCTAGACACCTTCAGCGCAGAAACCGGCTGCGACATTTTCGGCAAGGCGGAGTTTCTAAACCCCGGCGGGTCTGTGAAGGATCGCGCGGCGCGCGCCATCGTCGACGATGCCGAGCGACGCGGTGCGTTGCGTGCCGGCGGCACCATAGTCGAAGGAACGGCCGGAAACACCGGCATCGGGCTCGCTCATGTCTGCAACGAGCGCGGCTATCGTTGCGTCATCGTGATGCCGGATAACCAATCGCCGGAGAAACGCCAGCTCCTGGAGGCCCTTGGCGCACAGGTGCGGCTGGTCAGGACGGTGCCGTACTCCGATCCGAATCACTATCAGCGCGTCGCCGCGCGCACCGCGCAGGAGATCGACGGCGCAGTCTGGTCGAATCAGTTCGACAACACCGCCAACGCGCTTGCGCACTTCGAGACTACGGGGCCGGAAATCTGGGCGCAAACCGGCGGTAACATAGATGCGTTCGTCGCCGCCACGGGCACCGGCGGTACGCTCGCCGGCGTTTCGCGTTACCTCAAGTCCAGACGCCAGAAGGTGATCATTGCACTCGCTGATCCGCCCGGCAGCAGCCTGTACGAATTCGTGGCCCGTGGAGTGCTCAAGGCGACCGGCACGGGCTCGATAACCGAAGGCATAGGTATCGGTCGCGTGACCGCGAATCTCGCCACCGCCAGCATTGACGAGGCGCTGCACATCGAAGATGGCGAGTCGGTGCGCTATGTCTACCGACTGCTGCGCGAGGAAGGCCTGTTTCTCGGCAGCACGAGTGGCCTCAATGTCGCAGCCGCAGTCGAGCTCGCGCGTCGCCTGGGTCCCGGGCACCGCATCGTAACGGTGCTCTGCGACGGCGGATCGAAATATCTCTCACGGCTGTTCAACAATTCATGGCTCGAACAGAAGGGCTTGCTCCGCTTCGCGCGAGACAACGGGCAGGGCAATGGCAACGGTGGCTGGGGTAGAACTCGTGTCGCGTGATTCGCAACTGGCGCTGATCGATGGTCCGGCGATCGACACCGATGTCGTCATTGTTGGCGCCGGGCCCGTAGGGTTGTTCCAGGTCTTCGAGCTTGGTCTGCTCGGCCTCAAGGCGCACATCATCGATTCACTGCCGGCAGCGGGCGGACAATGCATCGAGCTTTATCCCGACAAGCCGATCTACGACATTCCCGCGATTCCCGTGTGCACCGGCCGCGAGCTGGTGGAGCGACTGCTGGAACAGATCCGTCCTTTCGAAGCGGGCTTTCACCTCGGCCAGGAGGTCACCGAAGTGCACCGCCGCGACGATGGTCGCTTCCACGTGGTCACGAGCCGTGGCACACACTTTCGCGCTGGCGCGGTCGTCATTGCAGGTGGCGTCGGCTCGTTCCAGCCGCGGCGCCTCGCGGTGGACGGAGCCGAGCGTCACGAAGGAAAAGCGCTTCACTATCGGGTGCGCGACCCGGCGGCTTTCGCCGACCAGGATCTGTTGATTCTGGGCGGCGGAGACTCAGCGCTCGACTGGACACTAAGCCTCGTGGAGCATGCACGCTCCATTGTGCTGGTTCACCGCCGTGCGGAATTTCGGGCCGCACCGGCCTCGGTGACGCGCATGCTGGAACTTCGCGATACCGGACGGCTCGACTACCTCGAGGGCCAGGTGCAGCAGATCCTCGAGGTCGATGGCCGCCTCGGGGGGGCTTCAGTTCGAACACCCGACGGTGTCACGCGTCGCGTGAGCGCGACACACGTGCTGGTGTTCTGGGGCCTGCATCCGAAACTCGGCCCCATCGCAGAGTGGGGCCTGGATTTGAACCGGCGCGCGTTGCGTGTCGATGTGGAAAAATTTCAGACCAGCATCCCTGGGATCTTCGCGGTCGGTGACATCAACGACTATCCGGGCAAAAAGAAGCTCATCCTCAGCGGCTTTCACGAAACTGCACTGGCCGCATTTGCGATTCACTCGCATCTGGAGCCAGGGAAAAAAGTACATCTCCAGTACACGACCACGAGCCCGATCATGCATCGCCGACTGGGTGTCACACCGCCGGCCGATGATTCGACAGTTGAACCGCTGCGCCGCTCAGGCACTGCCTAGCCCAAAAGTCGCGAGCCGCGACAGCTGCAGCAAACCCTGCAGCAAAGCCTCATTTTGACATCGTTGTCGCCCGCGACACGCACGCGGAGCCGTGTAGACTTCGTCGCAAGCCCTGTCCTCGGAGGTCACATGGCCGAGACCCTCAGCCCCGCAACGCCAGCGACGATCAGCAAGGAAGAGCGCAATTGGGCGATGCTCGCTCACCTTAGCGGCCTGCTGGCGTTCGCGACTTTGATCGGTGGCGTTCTTGGCCCGCTGGTGATGTGGATGATCCGCAAGGACGACATGAATTTCGCCGCGGATCAGGCCAAGGAAGCGCTCAACTTCCAGATCACGGTGTTCGTTGCGGGACTGATCGCAGGCGTGATGTGCCTCATCCTCATCGGTTTCGCGCTGCTGGCGATCCTGGTCATCATCGACCTGATCCTGATGATTGTCGCCGCAGTCAAAGCAAGTGAAGGCGTGAGCTATCGCTATCCATTCAACCTGCGCCTGATTTCCTGACCCAATAGCGGATGTACGTTCCGGAGCATTTCAGAGAGGCTGATCTCACGCGCCTCGACTGGCTCGTCTCACACGATGCGTTCGGAACACTCGTGTCCACAGTGGATGGTGCACCGTTCGCCTCTCATCTGCCGGTGCTGTACCGGCGCGACGGCGAGCAGGTCACATTGACCGGACATTGGGCGCGTCCGAATCCGCAATGGCGCGCCATCGAGGAACAGCGCGTCCTTCTCATCATCCATGGCCCGCATGTGTATATCTCGCCACGCTGGTACATCGAGCCGCGCAGGCACGTGCCCACCTGGAACTACGCGGTTGCGCATGTCTATGGGAAGGTACGCCTGGTAACGGATGCCACAGCGCTCGAGCGGATCGTCGCGGCGCTCGCCGAGAAGTATGAGGGCGGCGCAGCCGATGCCTGGACACTGGCGGGATCCGACCCCGCCAATCGCGCCATGCTGCGCGGCATCGTCGGCTTCGAGCTCGCCGCGGATGAGATCCAGCTCAAGTTCAAGCTCAACCAGAATCATCCGCGCGGTAACGTCGAAGGCGCTGTCGCGGGACTGAAGGCAGTACCCGCGGATGATGCGCGGGGCGTCATGAGCCTCATGCAGGATACGCTCGAGCGCGATCATCGACCGCGCTGAGCTTCGGCTTTCACCGCAGGCCGCTACTTCGGAGATCTCCCATGTCATTGGATCAATATTTCTCGCTGGGCCGTACCGGGCTGCGCGTCAGCAGGCTCGCACTGGGCACGATGACGTTCGGCACCGAATGGGGCTGGGGCGCGGATCGCGATGGTGCCCGTGCGCTCTTTGAGCGTTATCTCGAGGTCGGCGGAAATTTCCTCGACACCGCCAATGGCTACACCGGTGGCACCAGCGAAACATGGCTCGGTGAATTCATCGCCGAGCGCAAAGTGCGAAATCGAGTCGTGCTCGCCACCAAGTTCACGTTCAATACCGAGGCCGGGAATCCCAACGCCGGCGGCAATAGTCGCAAGAACATACTGCTGGCGCTGGAGGCGTCGCTCCGGCGGCTGCAGACCGATTTCATTGATCTCTACATCATGCACGTTTGGGATCAGATCACCCCGCCCGAAGAAGTCATGCGCACCCTCGATGACCTCGTGCATCAGGGGAAGATCCGCTACATCGGACTGAGCGACGTGCCCGCGTGGTATGCGTCACGCGCACAGGCGATCGCGGAATTCCGCGGCTTGGAGCCGGTGAGCTCCATGCAGCTCGAATACTCGCTCGCCGAGCGCAATATCGAGTTCGAGTTCACGCGCATGGCAAGCGACTGCGGGATGGGCATTACCGTGTGGAGCCCACTTACCAGCGGGCTCCTGAGCGGTAAGTATCGCCCGAGCAAGGAGGGGAAGTTCGGGGACGGCCGGCTGGAAGTCATGCGCAGCAGCGGCAACCCAACGTTCAACCGCTTCACGGAGCGCAACTGGAAGATCGTCGCGGAGCTGGAATCCGTGGCGAACGCGATGGAGCGTTCCATGGCTCAGGTCGCCATCAACTGGGTTGCGAGCCGCCCCTCGGTCGCCTCGGTGATTCTTGGCGCGACGCAACTCAGCCAGCTGGACGATAACCTCAAGGCGCTAGATTTCGCTCTTCCGTCCGAGCTCGCCGCGCGCCTCGATGAAGTCAGTCGTCCCGAAGTCCATTTCCCCTACAAGTTCTACACCGACGCGATGCAGGGCATGATCCATGGCGGCGTGACTGTAGGCGACAAGCCCGATGGCTACCGGCCCCGCGTGCGTGTCAGCGGTCCCGGAGCGGGCATACCGCGACGCTGAATAGCATCACTCGAAAACGCGCGCAGCCTAGAACTTCCACAGCACGCCGAGCGAGGGAACAAACTCCGGCCAGTGGCGCACCGACGCGCCGAGATCGATCGCGCCACTGGGCATCGTGGTGACGTTGTACTGCACGCAACACGGATTGTGATTTCCCAGAGCGTTGGTCACCTCGATGAACGTGTCGATCTCCCCACGGGAGAGAGGGAATCGCCGGCTGACGCGCAGGTCGAGCGAGCGGAAATCGCTGATGCGCTCGGCATTGCGCGCGCCGACTTCGACAGATTCTACCGGACCGCCGCTGGCATCCGTGCTGGTCACAACGCGCAGCGCAGTTGTCGGCCAGGAGCTGTGATACGTGCCTGCTACGGTGACATCCCAGAAAGCATCGGACCAGTGGATGCCCGCCTGCACGGCACTGCGCTGGTCCCAGCTGCGTGCCACGTCCGCTTCGTCAACCCGGTCGGTGGCCTGGGACCAGGAATAGCTCGCCCACCAGTTCCATGGACCCGAGCTGCGGCGTGACAACAGGATCTCCACCCCCTCGACGGCGGCCGACGACGGCGCGATGGCAACGCGATCCGGCTGCAACTCGGGCATGAGCCAGAGCGGATCGAATGCGTTCTCGAAGCGTGTCTTCAAGTGTGAGTACTGCTTGCGATAGGCCTCGATGCGCAGCTGAATCTCGCTCCTCATGTCCTGCTCGAAGCTGAGGATGGTCTGGTCGGAGCGTTGCGCGCTGAAGAAACGATCTATGCCGTCCTCGACCTGCAGTTCGTCAATCGCCTGCGGCTGAAAAAACCTGCCCCAGCTGGCCCGCAGGCGTGTCCCTTCGCGCACGTCGAACAGCAGGTTGAGACGCGGGCTGAGCTGGGTGTCCGCCTGCAGGTTGCCGTAGGTCTGACGGTCCCAACGCAGGCCGATCTCCGCAGTCAGGCGTCCGCTGGCTCGGAAACGGCTGCTGGCAAATGCTGCGAGCGAATCCCCGCTAGGCGATGGATCGAGGCTGCGAGTCGCGTGGCTGCCGGGATCGCCGGGGAGCGGAAAATCTGGCTCGTTCGTGACCTCGCTCAAATAGCTGTACTCGGCATCGAGCATACGTACTTCAAGCCCGAACCGGTGCACGAACCGCGGCGTGATGTACTCATTCTCCAGGCGCACGCCGACGATTTCGTAGGCGCGCGAATCATGCACGGTGCCAAACTGGCGCTCCGGATCATCCAGAGTTCCGTCCCGATCATTGTCGACGTCCGTGAACGAGGCGATGAGCCGGCTGTGCGCGGCCGCCGACCAATCGTGATCGAGCTCCGCCCAGTAATAGTTGTTGCGATAGACTGCGTGCGCCTGCTCGTTGGTCGTACTGGCCAGCGCGGTAATCCGGTCGATGGAAGAGAGCACGTTGATGGCGAGGGTGGTGTCATCCGACGGTGCGAACTCCAGCCGGCCGAACATATCTTGGTAGTGCGGTTCGCCGATTTCCAGGCCGGCCGCATGCGATGCCTCGTCCAGGTTGCTGCGCCTCATCGCCACGAGCCAGTTGAGATTCCCCGCATCGTTCTTCCCCGCAGCGAGGCCGCCGCTGTGGAACAGGCTGAGCCCGAGCTCGAAGTACAGGTCCTCCGGCGCGCGGATCGTGCGTGCATCCACGACGGCACTCATGCGATCTCCCTGTTCCACGGTGAAACCGCCCAGGGAGACATCGATGCTGTCGATGATGCGTGAATCGAGCACGCTCATCGGGCTCAGAAAGTCCTTGAGGTGGAACGGCTCCGAAAGCGCCAGGCCGTTCAACAGGATCTGCGTTTCGTTCTCGTCGCCGCCGCGGATGTGAGCCAGGCCCGAAACACCGTTGGATGCCGCGCCAGGCAGGCGATGCACGGCGCGCAGGGACTCATCGGCGAGTTTCGGCAGGCTCTCGAGCTCCGCCTGGGTCAGGAACGTTTGCGAATCGAGCGCTTGGTTGGCGAGACCGTAGCGGCTGGTCATGACCACGACTTCCTGCAGGAGTTCGCGCGCCGGCGCCGATACAGCAGTCGCAGCAGGCTGTCGCGCGTCGTGCTCTGGCAAAGCAACTACAGCATAGACACCCTGGCCGACTCGTGACAGGCCGAGGCCGTGCGGTTGCAGCATCGCCTCGAGCATCTGGACGGGATCGGCACTGGCGGGCTCGCTGGTAACACGAAGTGAGCTGGGAACCAGTTGCGTATTGTAGATGAGACGCAGTCCAGCCTGGCGCAACTCCTCGATCACATCCACGAGCGGTCGGCCGAGATAGTGTTCCGTGGCTGCCACAGCGCTCGTAATGACCGCAAGCGCCATGCAAAGACCAATGAAAAGCACTCGATGCGAGCGCACGCAGCGACGGCGGCCCAGGAAAGGCTGAACAAACGTACGCATCGTGGCCGATGGTGTGCGCACATAGGCGCTTCGGGGCCACGATCATAGCGCCATCCGCCACGTTGCTGTAACGGACTTGCAGCGAAGCCGCCGGCGTCAATTCGCCGTAGCAGGCAGCTCGATGAGGATCTTTCCGCTCTCTTCTATGCTCGTCAGACGCGTCGTTGACAGCACAGCCGCAAGTGCAGCGTCTGGCGTCAGGCCTTCTATGGAACCGCGCAACCGCATTCCCGCGGCCTCTTCGCGGCTGGCCGGCGTTGCATAGACGATTTCCTGGCCGATCTCGCGACTCGCCCACTCGAGGAACTCTGACAGGGTTCGATTCTCGATCGCGAATTTAGGAGCAACCGTGCCGATCCACGACCAGTCGGCCCCGCTACGCGGTATGGCTTCACTGCGCGCTTCGCCGTCCGCGAGGATCGTCAGCTGCGTGCCCGCCTCGCTGACGACTCGTCCGCCTCCCGGAGCGGAAAACTGCACGCGCCCTTCGCGCACGCGAATGCGTGTGCCCGAATCCACCAGGCGCACCTCGTATTGAGTCCCGACGTGATGCACGACTCCTGCAGGGGTCTGCACCCGCAGGTCGCTGCGTGCATTCGACGTGATGCCTGCATCGACGTACAGGGCGCCGGCGTTCAACGCGATATCGTCGCGGGAGGTGAGCTGCACGATACTGTTCCGATCCAAACGGATCGAGATCCCGTCATTGAGACGGATCAGGGCACCACCACTGGCGACGGTCGATAGCGTGTCGCCGGCATGCAGCACCTGCTTTTCTGCAAGCGGCCGTTCGCTGGTCGGATCTTCGGAACGCACGGTGCCACCGTCAATCGCGCGCTCGATACTGGCAACGACAACGGCCTGCGAGGGCGCCTGGTTCAGCAGCCAGACTGTCAATGCGACGGCGCCGAGACCCGCTGCGATTGCGACCTGCGCGAACCTTCGGCGACGCGCGCGGGCTGCAACGACCGCCAGCCATTCCTGGTGGACCGCTGCGCGCACCTCACGTGCCAGGTCCTCCGGCGGCTGGACCCGCGGACCCGCAGCGTGCAGCAAGCGATCCAGGTCACCATTGTCGGAGTTGAGTTCGTCAGAATTGTTCATCACTGTGTTACCGGTTCTCACGCTTCGCGAATGTCTCGGGCCGCGGCACCGAATACCGTCTCGAGCGCCTGGCGAAACGCCTCGCGCGCCCGCGCGAGCAAGGATTGCGCCGCCGTGTGGCCGATGCCGAGCCGCGCCCCGATTTCCTCCACTGAGCGACCTTCCACGTACTTCCATTCGAGCGCATCGCCATAGCGTGGCGGCAGGCGATCGAGGACCGTGCGCACCATTCGCCCGAGTTCCTCGCGGCTGTAGGTGAGGGCCAGGTCGAACTCCTCCGGGGCCTCGATGGAGTCGATTGCCGCGCGCAAGTCGGGACTGTCCTCGATCAGTACGACGCGATCCGAGTACCGCTTGTGCGCACGCAGGTAGTCCACGACCTCTCGCCGGCAGATCTGGCATAGCCAGGTGAAGAGCGCCGCCTCACCCCGAAAGTCGGCCAGACGGCGCATCGCCTTGGTGAGTGTTGACTGCACGACCTCGCGTGTGGCCTGGGCATCCGCATTCAGGCGTGGCAGCGCGAAGCGATACAGGCGCGCGAAATAGCCCTCGAAGAACGCCGTGAACGCCCTTTCCTCGCCGGCCAGCATGCGGCGGACCAGCGCTTGTTCCTGTTGTTCCTGTGGAGTCTCGTCGGTCACGGTGCAAAATCCTCTGCCCGAGTTGGACGCCGCCGTAGGCGGCAATCAATCGCGCTCAAGCCTGAAATGTGGCACGGTGCTTCATGTCCAGCCAGAGGTTGTAGAGGGCCGTGAGGGCTGGAAACAGGTTGGCCAGGATGCCCACCGAGTCGTTCTTGCCAAAGATGAAATACGAAAGCAGCAACAGGCTCCCCGAGATACTCATGTACCAGAAGAGCCGTGGCAGGACCGGCTTGCCACGCCGCTTTGACGCAATGAGCTGAACGAACCAGCGCGCCGTAAAGAGAGCCACTCCGAGGTAACCAACCAGCTTCCAGGGGGTGATGACGACACCAAAGACTTGAGCGATTACTTGAGACACGGTGCCTCCGGCCCATTTCGGGCAACGGTGAGGCTTATATCGGACCGATCCACCACCCACAACATCCGCTCCACCTTGACGCTGCTTGCGAGGCGCGGCGATACTCCTGCCCCATGACGACGCGCGCAAAACCGGACACCGCACCGATCCGCTGGTGGTGGCGTCACTCCTGACGGAGTGGGCCCCCGCGCGTAAAGCACCAACGCACTTACAATAGGACCCATCTCCGAACCTGAATCCGGGGATGGGTTTTTTGTTGCCTGCTCCCCGGTCACGATCGGCAAGAGGAGCGCATGCAACGGCCCTTCGACATCGCAGCGGATCTGGATACGCCGGTCTCGGCCTATCTCAAGTTACGGCCGTTTCGCCCGCGCTTTCTGCTCGAGAGCGTCGAAGGCGGCGAACGGTTGGCACGGTACTCGTTCATCGGTTTCGGCGACTGCCTCGAAGTGAAGCTCGAAAGCGGCGCTCTCAGCATCGATGACGTAGTGGTCGCGCGGCCGACGCAACGCGAGGAACTGCTCGCGGCGCTGCGCGGCGCGCTGGCCCGGGCACCGGTGCCGAAGCCCGAATTCGCGCAGGTCCCGCTGGCAGGCGGCCTCGTCGGTTACGCGGCCTACGATATCGTCCGGTACTTCGAGCGATTACCGCAGCAGGCCCGCCGTGACAATGCGTCACCCGACGCGCATTTCATCGCGCCTCGTTCGCTGCTGGTGTTCGATCACCTGACGCGCAGCGTCGCACTGCTACACGACGGCAGCGAGGCGGAGCGCCAGAGCCTGCGCCGCGAAGTGGTACGCGCGCTGCGCGGCGGAATACCGCAGCACAACGGCTCGCCGGGGTTCTCGCTGCCCGATTCGACCTTCACCGAGGCCGAGTTCATGCAAGGCGTGCGCAGAACTCAGGAATACATAGCGGCCGGCGATGTATACCAGTTGGTGTTGTCGATTCGCTTCGCTGGCCGCCATTCACTGGCGCCGTTCGAAGTGTATCGAGCTCTCAGGCTGATCAATCCATCGCCCTATATGTATTTCTGCGAGGTGGGCTCCCTCGCAGTCGTAGGCTCTTCGCCCGAGGCACTGGTTCGCCTCAACGGACGCTCTGCATCGCTGCGGCCGATCGCGGGGACGCGGCCGAGGGGGGTAAGCGCCGAGGACGATGCGCGCCACGAAGCCGAGCTCAGGGCCGATCCGAAGGAGAATGCCGAGCACGTGATGCTGGTGGACCTCGCACGCAACGATCTGGGCCGCGTCGCACAGGCCGGCAGCGTGCATGTAACGCCCTATCGCGCCATCGAACGCTACAGCCACGTGATGCACATCGTGAGCGGAGTGAACGGGACGCTGGCGGCGGGACGCGACGCCTTCGAGTTGTTCGCCGCTACTTTTCCCGCTGGCACATTGGTGGGTGCGCCCAAGGTGCGCGCGATGCAGATCATCGATGAGCTCGAGCCTGTGCGCCGCGGCCTGTATGGCGGTACGGTGGGTTACTTCGGGGCACACGGAGACATGGATCACGCGATCACCATTCGCACGCTGGTGTTCGACCGCGACCAATACAGTTACCAGGCAGGCGCCGGAATCGTTGCTGACAGCGTCCCCGCGACAGAGTACGCCGAGGTCCTCGCCAAGGGTGCGGCCCTGCGTCGAGCGTTGGAGCTCGCGAAGGAAGGGCTGTGATGCCCAGGCTCCTTCTTATCGATAACTACGACTCCTTCACCTATAACCTGGTGCAGGCCTTCCTGGTCCTGGGCGCCGATGTGCGCGTGTATCGCAATGATGCGATCAGCATCGAGGAGGCGCGCGCGCTCGAGCCGACACACCTCGCCATCTCGCCCGGGCCGGGGACACCGGACGATGCAGGCATATCCATGCGCATGATCGAGGCCTTCGCAGGCCGCATTCCGATCCTCGGCGTCTGCCTCGGGCACCAATCCCTGGTTGCGGTGTTCGGCGGGCGCATCGTGCGCGCCGGCCGACTCATGCACGGCAAGACCTCGCCAGTTCATCATGATGGGCGCACGATCTATGCGGGGTTGACACAGCCTTTCGAGGCGGGCCGCTACCATTCCCTCATCGCACAACCCGACGCGCTCCCGTCACACCTGGAGGTGACCGCGCGAACGCCAGAGGGCGAGATCATGGGTGTGCGCCACTCAGCACTGGCCGTCGAGGGCGTGCAGTTTCACCCGGAAAGCATCCTCACACCCGAGGGACCGCGATTGATGGAGAATTTCCTCGGCCGCAGCGCAGGTTTGATCCCGGAGGCAAAGCATGTCGCTGGCGCTGCGTAGCACGCTGGAGCAACTACTACAGCGGCGGGATCTGAGCGAGGCCCAAGCCGGGGAGTTGCTCGAGGCGCTCACCGACCCGGAGCTGGCACCGGCGCTGGCTGGTGCAGTGCTCGCTGCGCTGCGTAGCAAAGGGGTGACGGCGGACGAGGTTCGCGGGCTCGCGGGCGCAATGCGCCGCCTCGCGCGCCGACCGCGATTGTCCGCGGGCGCTCCGCTGGTCGACGTCGTGGGCACAGGCGGCGATGGCTCGGGAAGCTTGAACCTCTCGACCGGTACCGCGCTGCTCGCGGCGGCATGTGGCCTGCGCGTGGTGAAGCACGGCAACCGGGCGATTTCGAGCCGCTGCGGAAGCGCGGATCTCCTGCAGGCCCTGGGCCTGAAGATTCCCCTCGATGAAGCGGCTGCCGGCGCATGTCTCGATGCCACCGGTTTCACGTTCTTGTTTGCGCCGCACTACCATCCCGCGCTCAAGGCTCTCGCGCCCATTCGCAATGCGCTCGGTGTGCGCACCGTCTTCAACATGCTCGGTCCGCTCGCCAACCCCGCCGAGCCGGCGTTCCATCTCATCGGCGCATTCGACCTGGGCGCGGCGGAGTTGCTCGCGCATACCCTTGCGCGGATGAACATCGAGCGCGCCTTTGTGGTCCATGGGGAGCCAGGCTGGGACGAGCCGACACCCGTCGGGCCGTTCACTTTGTTCGATGTGCGGCCGGGACGCGTGGCGCATACCATGCGAGATGCGACGGCCTTCGGCTTGAATACATGCGGTGCCGCCGAGCTGGCGGGAGGCGATGCCGAGCACAACGCCAAGGCGCTGCGAGCGGTATTTGAGGGCAAGGATCGAGGCGCACACCGCGACGCCCTGTTGCTCGGCACCGCGCTGGTTCTCGAGCTCACTGGACGGGTGGCCGAGCCGCGCGAGGGAGTGGCGATGGCGGCGGATTCCATCGATTCCGGCCGAGCGCGCAAGCTCCTCGCGGAATTGTCGGGATTCGGGGGGCGATCATGAGCGGGTTTTTGCAGGAATTGGCACGGTCGACGCTGGAGCGGGTGACCAAGGCGCGCAGTCTCGAACCACGGGACGCGCTGTGGCAGCGAGCTTCGGAAGCGCCAGCCGCGCCGCCGCTGAATCTCAGTGCCTCGGGGTTCGACGTGATGGCGGAGCTGAAGCTGCGTTCGCCGGCGTCGGGCGTGCTGCGCACTGCAAGCGAAGACATCTGTGCGCGTGTCGCAGCCTATGCGGACGGCGGCGCCGCGGCGGTCTCCGTATTGACTGAGCCGTACCGCTTCGATGGCTCCATGGCACACCTCGCCCGCGCGTCGGAAACGCTGGCACCACGTGCTGTGCCGACGCTGCGTAAGGACTTCATCATCGATTCATACCAGGTGATGGAGGCGCGCGCGGTTGGAGCGGGCGGCGTGCTCGTCATCCTGCGCATGCTCGATCACGGCCGGATCGTCGAGTTGCTCGATTGCGCCGCAATGCTGCACATGTTCGTGCTGCTCGAGGCTTTCGACGAGGAAGACCTCGCCTGCGCACGCCAGATCGTCAGCGAGCGCGCTGGCCGGCATGAACAGATCCTGGTCGGGGTCAATGCACGGGATCTCGATACGCTGCAGGTCGTGCCCGGGCGCCTCGAGGCGCTGGCACCCAAGTTGCCCGCGGGCGTTCCACATGTCGCCGAGAGTGGTGTCAGCAGCGCTGAAGACGCGGCGCAACTCGCACGCGCGGGCTATCAGATGATTCTCGTCGGCAGCGCACTGATGGCCGACGATGAACCGCAGGCGCTGCTGCGCGAGATGCTCGAAGGCGGGCGCGCCGCGCTCGCAGCCCGCTAGTTGCCCGCGCGGATGTTCATCAAGATCTGTGGCATGACGAGTGAATCGGCGGTGGTCGCTGCGATCGAATGCGGCGTCGATGCGATCGGATTCGTGTTTGCGCCGAGCGCCCGACGCGTCACGCCGCAACGTGCCGCTGAGTTGAGCGCACAGGCGCCACGCGATCTGCTGCGCATCGCCGTGACCTGCCATCCGGAACAGCGACTCATCGATGAGATCTTCCGCTACCTCGAACCCGACTGGCTGCAGACCGATGTCGATGATCTCGCTACCCTGGAACTGCCCGACGAGCTGACGGTGCTGCCGGTGTTGAGATCGGATGAAGCGGACCCGCAGCATCTTCCGCCTCGGTTGCTGTTCGAGGGGCCGGTCAGCGGCCGGGGCGTGAGCACCAACTGGCAGCGCGCCGCGGAGCTTGCGCAGCGCTCCGAGCTCATTCTCGCGGGTGGCCTGCACGCAGGAAACGTGGTTGAGGCGGTCCGCACGGTCCAGCCGTTCGGAGTCGACGTGAGCACTGGAGTGGAGAGCACAGTCGGGGTGAAGGATGCGCGTCGAATGGCGGAATTCGTTACCGCAGTGCGCAGCGCAGCCGCCCCAGCCATTGGACGAGGACAACGTGAAAGGCGCAACGGATAAAGGCCCGGCAACTGCGAAGCTCGATGGCGGGATCGGTGCTGCTCCGGATATGCATGGACGCTTCGGTGCGTTTGGAGGCCGCTATGTGCCCGAAACTCTCATGCCTTCGCTCGAGCGACTTGAAGCGGGCATCCGGCGGCACCTGCACACAGCCGATTTCCAGCAGAAACTCGGTGAGGAACTGCGCACCTGGGCCGGGCGGCCGACGGCGCTCACGAACGCCCACGAGCTCGGACGGCGCTGGGGCGCGCAGGTATGGCTGAAGCGTGAGGATCTCGCGCATACGGGCGCCCACAAGATCAACAATGCGGTCGGGCAGGCATTGTTGGCGCAACGCCTGGGCGCAAAGCGCATCGTCGCCGAGACCGGTGCCGGTCAGCATGGCGTGGCGTGCGCTGCGGCCTGCGCGCGGCTCGGATTGCCCTGTACTGTTTATATGGGCGCGATCGACATGGAACGTCAGGCGCCGAACGTCGGCCGCATGAAACTGCTCGGCGCGACGGTCGTGCCGGTAACCAGCGGCGATCGGACGCTGCGTGCCGCGATCGACGAGGCGCTGCGCGACTGGGTGTCCGATCCGCTCCATACCTACTACCTGCTCGGTTCCGCCGTCGGTCCGCATCCCTATCCGTGGCTGGTCCGGGAGCTGCAGTCGGTGATTGGTCGCGAAGCGCGCGCGCAGATACTGGAGCAGGCTGGGGCCTTGCCTGATGCGGTCGTCGCCTGCGTTGGCGGAGGCTCTAACTCCATAGGCATGTTCCATCCGTTCCTCGCCGATTCAGAAATCGAGCTCGTGGGCGTCGAGGCGGGTGGGCGCGGCGCGGGCTTGGGCGAGAATTCGGCCACCCTCTCATTCGGCCGACCGGGCGTGCTGCATGGCAGTTTTTCATTCCTGCTGCAGGACGAGCACGGGCAGGTCCAGGAAACGCACTCGGTGTCAGCGGGGCTCGACTATCCCGGAGTCGGCCCGGAGCACAGCCTGCTCAAGGAGCTGGGCCGTGTTCGATACGTGTACGCATCGGATGACGAGACACTGGAAGCACTGGCGGAATGCTGTGCCAGCGAGGGGATACTCGCGGCGCTCGAAAGCGCGCACGCACTGGTCGGCGCACAGCGCTGGGCACAGGCGAATCCCGGCAGGCGCGTCTTGATCTGCTTGTCCGGGCGCGGGGACAAGGACATGCCGACACTGCAGCGCACCGTTCTGAAGGAAATTTCTGCGTGAGCGTTGCGGGAGAGTCGATCGCCGCAGCGATACGCAAGGCGTCTGCGCTGCGGCGCGTCGCATTGGTGGGCTATCTCACGGCAGGATTTCCATCGCGCGATCTGTTTCGCGAGCATCTTCTCGCCATCGCGTCGGCTGCGGACGTGGTAGAGATCGGCGTACCGTTCACGGACCCGATGGCCGACGGCATGACTATCCAGCGTGCGAGTCACCTCGCGTTGCAGGCGGGTGTGACACTGCCGTGGATCCTCGAACAGTTGTCGAGTCTCGAGCCACGCCCCACGGCGCCGTTGCTCCTGATGAGCTATCTGAATCCACTGCTGGCCTTTGGCCTGCAACGTCTGGCTGCGGCTGCTGTCCGCTGCGGTGTTGCAGGGTTCATCGTTCCTGATCTACCGCACGAGGAGAGTGGGGATCTCCGTCGCGCCCTCGCTGAGCAGCAAATCGCATTGGTGCAGATGGTCACGCCGGTGACGCCGCCCGAGCGGCTCAGGATCCTGTGCGCCGCAAGCCAGGGCTTCGTGTACGCGGTCACCATGACCGGCACGACGGGGAAATCGGTCGCGGTCCCGCAGGAAGTAATCGATTATCTGGACAACGTGCGCGCCATCTCTGGGCTTCCGGTCTGTGCCGGATTCGGCATCCGCGACGCGGAACAGGTTCGGCGCCTGCAAGGGCACGTCGATGGCGTGGTGGTCGGTTCTGCGCTGGTGGAGGCGCTTGAACGCGGGGGCGATCCACGTACGTTGTTGACCTCAATGCGTCCGTGAGGGACGTCAGCGCCGCGATTTGCCGTTTTGGCTTTATTTCTATAGAATGCATTCACGATAAATCTTTCTATTGAATGAAAATGGCCAGAATTGCAGTAGAGCCCAGAAGTGAACCCCGGCGCGTATTGACGGGTGCCGTCCTGCGTGCGGCAGCGCTGTTGGAGTTGAACCAGGCACGGGTTGCCGAGATCCTCGGTCTCAGCCCCGCGACGGTATCGCGCATGTCGAGCGGCACATACACGCTCGACACGGGCAAGAAGGAATGGGAGCTGGCGGCACTGTTCGTGCGGCTGTTCCGTTCGCTCGATTCGATCGTAGGCTCCAATGATGCAGCGGCACGCGCGTGGCTCAACGGCAACAATCGTGCGCTCGGCGAGAAACCGGTGGAACTGATCCGCAGCGCCGAGGGACTGGTCCGTGCCGTCCACTACCTGGACGCCTCACGCGGTCGGGTCTGAGCTGTTTCGCCTGCGGCGCCGATTGTGGCGCGCCGTGGAGACGCAACACATCGCTTCGACGCTGCGCCTGGTCGCAACCGCGGAGGAGCAGGACACTCTCGAGCGGATCCTGGAAGCCAGCAAGCCACCAGTGCCGGCGGAAGCAGCGCGCCTGCACTACCTCCTGGCAACACCATTTCGCTACCCGTCTCCCTTCGGTTCGCGCTTTCGAGCCCCTACCGAGCCTGGAGTCTGGTACGGCACCGAGGTTCTGCGCAGTGCTTGCGCTGAGCTCGGCTACTGGCGCTGGCGATTTATGCTGGACTCCGAGGGCCTGGAGACACTCGGTCCCTCGCCGCAGACGGTATTCCAGGCCAGCATCGATACGCGCGCCATCGATCTCACCCGCGCGCCCTTCCGCCGCGATCAGGCACGCTGGGGCCACCGTTCGGATTACGGGCCGACGCAGCAATTCGCGGCGCTGGCACGTGAAGCAGAAGCAGGCGCAATCCGTTACGCATCAGTTCGCGATCCCGAGCATGCGGCCGCGGTCGCAGTGCTGCGCGCCGATGCGTTCAAGCCGCTGCGGCCCATTCAACAGGACACGTGGTTTCTGACGCTGAAACCCGAGCGCGTTATCTGGCGGCGCGAGGGCGAGACCTTCGAGTTCGATGCAAGCGTGTGGAAGTAAGGCCGTGGTTGACCCCCGCTGGCCGCGGCGCTAGGTTCGCCGCAAGGCAGCGCCAATCCCGTCCGTCCCAATGAAACTCGTTTACAGCGCTGAATCCGTAGTGCAGGTGGCCCACATGCGCAATCTGCTGGAGAACGTCGGCATCCGCTGCGAGCTGCGCAACTATCACCTGGGCAGCGCGATCGGCGAGATCCCGGTTGTCGAAGGCTGGCCCCAGTTGTGGGCGGTTGACGAGACCGAGCACGCCCACGCAGAACGCGTGGTGGCCGCGGAACTTGCCGGAATTCATCAGTCAGGCACTGCCTGGCAATGCCCGGGATGCCGCGAGCGGCTGGAGCCGCAATTCACCAGTTGCTGGCGCTGCGGGTGCGAGCGCGGCTCGGAAGCGACCTGAGCGCAAGTGGAAATCATCACCATCGGCGCGCGCTTCTGCGGGCCTCCCGATTCGGGCAACGGCGGCTACACGTGCGGCATGATCGCCGGACAATCGCAAGTGCCGCTGCGCGTGTGGTTGCGAAAGCCACCGCCGCTAAATGCGCCGCTCATCGTCCATCGCGGTGACGATGGACGGCTGGAGGTGAAGCATGACGGCGAGCTCATCGCAGAGGCCGAGCCGCATATGCTGCAGCTCGATGTGCCTGCGGCGCCCTCCTATGTCGCCGCGCTCAATGCGTCGCGTTCGTATCCCGGCTTCAAGCAGCACGCGTTTCCAACCTGCTTCGTGTGTGGGCCGCAGCGTGCGCGTGGCGACGGCTTGCGCATCTTTCCCGGCGCCTGGGGCGACAGTGGCATTGTCGCTGCGCCATGGATGCCGGACGAGTCGTTGTGTGCTGCGGATGGGAAGGTGTGCTCTGAATTCATGTGGGCGGCGCTCGACTGCCCCGGGTACTTCGCGGCGCGCTCCGACTACCGCGTGATGCTGCTCGGTGAGATTTCAGCCAGGGTCGATCGACGCGTGCACGCATCGGAGTCATGTGTGGTGCTCGGCTGGCGTCTGGGCAGCGAAGGGCGCAAGCACCAGGTGGCGACGGCGGTCTACGACGATGATGGCGAGCCCTGCGCACGCGCGCTCGCCACCTGGATCGAGCTCAAGGAGCAGATCCCGTTGACGCGCCTCCAGCCGTAATGTCGCCTTGGAAGAAGAGCCCCTAGTTGCGGATACGCTCGGCGCTGCGCGGGTGCGAGGACAGCCAGCTCAACGCACTGGCCTCCGCGCCGCCGTATTTCTTTTCGAGGCGAGAGAGCATATCGCCGAAGTAACGGTGCGAAATGCCATTGCGATCCATCCACGCATAGGCGTAGTCGTCCGCCTCGGCCTCGAACTGTCGTGAATGCTTTGCCTGCACGAGCGCAGTCGGCACGCCGGCAACCAGCACCGAAGCGGAGCTGACATCCCCCGTCAATCCGATCATCAGCAACGAGGTTGCGGAATTCTGCAGCAGCATCCGCAGGCTGTGCCGGTGAACCACGTGCCCGATCTCATGCGCGAGAACCACTTCCAGCTCCTCGTCGGCTTGCGCGAGCCCGACCAGCTCGTCGGTCATCACCACGATTCCCGACGGCAAAGCGAACGCATTCGCGCCCAGCTCGCCGCCCTGCCGGAACTCAAGGCGATACTGGTGCGCGGCGTCGAGATCGCGCGTCATGGCTGCGAACTTCACTCGCAACTGCTGCTGCCGCTCAGGCGGGAGCTTCGAGGGTGACAGGTACCCGTGATCGAGCAGCTCCAGCGCTTGCGTGCCGATGAGCGCATCCGCGCGCGGCGGGAAGATCGCGGCCACATGGCGAGCTGCCGCCGGTATTCCGTACTGGATTCCAGCCCACACGATGGCAACCAGCGCGAGCAGCGCCACGACGGCATAAGTCCACTGGCTTTCCAGCCGATGCACGTCGTGCTGGACAGTGGTGGTGGCGAGTGCCTCGAGAGCGGCGTCGATCGCGTCATTGTCGAGGATCTGGCACGCCGAACCGTCCGGGAAGCGCAGCGTGCGCGGCGTCTGGCCGATACGCTCGGATACTTCCGTTTCGCTGAGCCGATATTCGCGCACTTCAGCGAGGCCGGTCACGCGCAGCCTGCCATCCATTCCGATCTGGAGCTCGACAGGGTGCCGGAGCGAGCTCCTGCCATCGAAGTACTGGCCCCTGAGCCCGGTCATAACCCCAGGTCGACGTCGAACATGTCGCTGATTTCTTCGCCCGTTGCGGCCGCGGCTTGCGATTCACCGGCGATGAACTCATCGAGGCTGCCACGTACTTCGAGCGCGAGCCGCTCGAAGCGATACTGCGCCATGCGCACGTGTGCCCATGGAATGAAGATGCCGAGTGTCGCGACGATCAGTGCTGTGTTACTGAGGTAGAGCCAGAAGAGGCGGCCGGTCTGCATGCCGCTGAGCAGTCGATGCCGATGAATTGTCACGTTGCCGAGCGTGGCATTCTGCAGACACTTGTTAAGGAACGCCCCGACGAACAGCAACAGCGGGAGAAACACGATCACCAGCCCGGGTACCATGGAGCTGAACTTTTTCGGATCGCTGAGAACATCGATGCCGAACCCTTTCCAGAAACGAAACACCGCAAGCCCGATGGCGATGGCCGCAATGTAGAGCAGAGCGGCTCGAAAGTAGATCCAGTAGAACACGCCAGCTCCCGCGAACAGGTTCAGTCGGGCCTTGCCGTAACTCGTGTTGTTGATCGCGAACCGGTAGCGCCCATAGGCGAAGTACGGATAGAACAGTCCCAGTGTGATGCCGACCAGCATGGCGAAGCCGATGAAGACTTTCGCGGCGCCGTGATGATCCTGCTCGAAGTTGAAGCGGATATTGCGATAGGAGCTCATGCGCGCGCGAAATGTGAGCGCTTTGACCGCGAACCACGGCACGAAGAAAAAGAAGATGAGGGCCAGCAACACGCCGGCCAGTTCTGAAATCGCCGACACGATGAAATAGACCAGGAACATGCCGAAGGCGATCACCCGCCCCTTCAGGATCTGGCGCGGCTGCCCGTGGTATTCGAACACATCGCCGGCGAGATGCGTGTTGCCGTAGAAGTAGCGCATACGGCGCACCTTGGCCCACGCGGAATAGATTCCGAGCGTGACCACGCTGAGCAGCAGGTTCACGATCCAGATGCGGAAATACTCACCGCCCGAACCCGTGAATCGAAACTGCTCGACCGTCGTGCTGCTGTCGGGAGGCGATTCGGACCCGGGCGCTGCAGCCTCGGCGGACTGTGCTTCCATGAGGTACTCCGCAGGTGAATTGTTATTGATGGAGTCGGCGCGTTAGTCGGCGAAACGCAAATGATACCGGGCGCATGCACGGC
This sequence comes from uncultured Gammaproteobacteria bacterium, assembly GCA_963810775.1. Taxonomy (GTDB): domain Bacteria; phylum Pseudomonadota; class Gammaproteobacteria; order Steroidobacterales; family Steroidobacteraceae; genus DATBVX01. Next base: position 245,296 of record CAWEOT010000025.1, on the reverse strand, counting down.
GGTGCATGAGAGACCTGTGAATGAATTGTGCTAGTCGCGCCGCCAGATGCTGTAGAGCCAGAGCACGCCGGTGACTGACAATGCCCAACCCGGCCAGCTCGGGTTGTGCCCCACTGCGAGCCAGACGATGCCGCCGAGCAGCAGAACGCCGGCTACTGTGATTGCATCCCGGCGCGCGTTGGTCTCGCGGACCGTGCGCTTAAGTTCTTCCAGCCCCGGCGTTTCCACCCTCAGTCGCAGGCGTCCGTCCGCGGCCTGTTGGATCATGCCTTGCACGATTTGTGGCAGCGACTTGGCCGCTTCGGCGAGGTCCGGAAGCTGCGTGCGTAATCGCTCCATGATCGCGCGTCCGCTGACGCGCTCACGCATCCAATCGCGCAGGATGGGTTGGGCAGTCTTCCACAGATCGAGCTCCGGATAGAGCTGTCGTCCAAGTCCTTCGACATTCAGTAACGTTTTCTGCAGCAGGAAGAGCTGTGGCTGGATTTCCATGTTGAAGCGACGCGCGGTCTCGAACAGTCGCAGCAGCACCTGCCCGAACGAGATGTCCTTGAGCGGCTTGTTGAAGATCGGCTCGCAGACCGTGCGGACCGCCGATTCCAGCTCATCGACCCGCGTTGCGGCGGGCACCCAGCCCGAATCGACGTGCAGCTTCGCGACGCGGTGATAGTCGCGCTCGAAGAACGCCAGGAAGTTCTCCGCCAGGTAGTATTGGTCGCGCGGGCTCAGCGTCCCGACGATGCCGAAATCCACCGCCGCGTAGCGCGGATGTTCCGGATCATCCGCAATCACGAAGATGTTCCCCGGATGCATGTCGGCATGAAAGAAGTTGTGCCGGAACACCTGGGTGAAGAAGATCTCCACCCCGTTTTCGGCGAGCCGCGCAATGTTGGTCTTGAGGCTGCGCAGTCGCGCCACATCGCTGATGGGAATGCCATAGATGCGCTCCATCACGATCACGTTGCCGCGGCAGTAGTCCCAGTAGACCTCCGGAACGTAGAGCAGGTCCGATGCGGCGAAGTTGCGCTTGAGCTGAGCCGCGTTCGCAGCTTCGCGCATCAGGTCCAGCTCATCGAGGATGGTCTTCTGGTATTCACGCACGACCTCGACCGGCCGCAGGCGCCTGGCGTCGGCCCAGTAGCGCTCAGCGAGCCCCGCGAGGGCGTGCAATACCTCGAGGTCGCGGCCGATGACCTCGGACATCCCCGGCCGCAGCACCTTGACGACGACCTTGGCTCCGCCGCGCAGCGTTGCCGCATGCACCTGGGCGATCGACGCGGCCGCCAACGCATTTTCTTCGAACGTTTCGAATACCTCGTCGGGTGAGCGCCCGTACGCGGTTGCGATGAGTGCGCGGGCTGTTGCACCCGGGAACGGCGGCACCTGGTCCTGCAGCTTCGCGAGCTCAGTGGCAATGTCGGCGGGCAGCAGGTCCGGGCGCGTGGAGAGAGCCTGGCCGAATTTCACGAAGATTGGGCCGAGCTCCTCGAGCGCCAGGCGCAGCCGCGCGCCACGCGGCAGGCCGCGGTCGCGTGCGAACCACGTCCACGGCACGAGGTAGAGCGCGAGCCGGAACGGACGGTAAAGATGGGTGGCCGAGATGAAGTCATCGAAGCCGTGACGGACCAGGACGTGCTGGATCTGCAGGAGCCTAAGGACGACCCGCGGCTTCATCGCTTTGAGGGCCTCGTGAGCTGCGCGACGCGCGCTTCGAGGCGGTCGGCAGTCTCGCGCTGCTCGTCGACCTCGCGCAGGAATTCGTCCATTTCGGTTCGTGTCACGAGGTCGCGGCCTTCTTCCTGCAGGTACTCGCCAATGTTGGCGGCGAAAGTTGCGGCGGCATTGCGTCCCCACCCGGTGAGGCCGCGCAAGACGTTGCCGACCTGGTGGGCCGCGACGTCGCCGATATGGCGTGACAATTCCTCCTCGAGCTCAGGACGCGCGGCGCGTAGCAGCTCCTGGAAGCCCTCGGCGATTTCCGCATTGCCGTTGATCGTTACGGGACTGCTTCGCAGCCGCACGCGGGCATCAGTGCCGATCAGCGACAGCAAGCTAAGGGGCGAACCAGAAACCGTCGCATCTGCCGTCTCGTCCGCTGCCGTGCTGAGAGTGACCTGGCCCGACTCGATGCTTGCTAACACTCTCAACGGCAGGCCCTCGACATGCACGGCCAACGAGCGGCCTTCGAGCCGCTGCGCTAATGCCTGTGCCTGCGTCGACATGGCGACGTTGCGGTTCAGGAGCCCGGCGAGCTGATCCAGCAGCATGCGTCAGTAACGATAGCCGCGGTGCACGGCGACGATGCCGCCGCTCAGGTTGTGATAGCGGCAGCCTTCGAGGCCCGCATCGCGCAGCATCGCGAGAAGCGACTCCTGGTCCGGGTGCATGCGGATCGATTCCGCCAGGTAGCGATAGCTGTCCGCATCCCCCGCAACCAACTTGCCGAGCAGCGGCAGTATTCGAAACGAGTAGCCGTCATAGAGGGGTTGCAGACCGGGCAGTGTCGGGCGCGAGAACTCGAGGATTACAAGCTGGCCGCCCGGGCGCAGCACGCGCCGCACGGACGCAAGCGCAGCAGGCTTGTCCGTGACATTGCGCAGACCGAACGCGATCGTCACGCAGTCGAAACTTTGATCGGCCATGGGCAGGCGTTCGGCGTCCGCGAGGCAGAACGAAACGTTACTCGCAATGCCGGCGTCCAGAAGGCGTTCGCGGCCGCGTGCGAGCATGGCAGCATTGATATCTGACAATACGATCAGGCCACTGCGTCCGACCTGGTGCGCGAGCCCGAGTGCCAGATCGCCGGTACCGCCGGCAACGTCCAGCGCCCGCTGGCCTTGCCTGAGCCCGGTCAGTGACAACGCAAACTGCTTCCAGAGCCGGTGCATTCCGCCCGACATCAGGTCGTTCATCAGGTCATACTTGCCGGCGACTGAGTCGAACACGCCGCGAACGCGGCGCGCCTTTTCTCCCCAAGCGACCTGCTCGAATCCGAAGTCCGCGTTGCGCCCGGTGGAATCCTGGTTGTCAGTCGAGCCCATCGCGAGGATTGTACTGGTCGACAGGCTTGCGCTCGTAGCCGTACTGCTTGAGTCGCGACAGGTAATGGTGCCACTTCGCCGCGAAGTCGCGACCCAGCTCGTACAGATACTTCCACGAATAGAGGCCGGTATCGTGGCCGTCATCGAAGATCAACCGCACCGCGTACTGTCCGGTGGGTTCGACTCGCGTCACCTGGACGTTCTCCTTGCCGAACTGCAGCACTTCCTGTCCCGGGCCATGCCCTTTTACCTCCGCAGACGGTGAATAGACGCGCAGGTACTCGAACGGCAGCTCGAAACGACGGCCGTCATCGAAATTCACCTCCACGACGCGTGACTTGCGCCTGAGTTTGATCTCGGTGGGCTGGGGATCGGGCATGGGCCGGATTATTGCCGATCCACCGCCCGCCCCTTGGGCTTCAAATAGACGAAGGCCCGAGTTTCCGCTGCAGCGCAACAAGAACCCGGTAGCCGCTGTCCGTCGGTTTCGCGCTCCGTGACTTCGTCGGCGCGGTGCCTATACTTGCGCCTTTCCGTTCAACTGCAGGGAAAGGGGGCGACCATGAGCATTGCGCCGACCGTTCACCAGGCCCTGAAGATGAAGGAGATCGACCACGAGATCCTGCGACATCCGCATGCGGCCTCGAGCTCGCGGGTCGCCGAGGCGGCGCACGTCGCCGGCGATTGCATCGCCAAGGCCGTGGTGCTGAAAGACGAGCAGGGCTTCGTGCTGGCGGTGCTGCCGGCAACGCATCGCATCCTCACCGAGGTGTTGAACTCGACCCTGCATCGCAAGCTCGGGCTCGCAACCGAAGAAGACCTGCGGCGCCTGTTTGCGGATTGCGAGCGCGGCGCGGTTCCTGCGCTTGGCGCAGAATACGGAATACCGACGGTCGTGGAGGCTTCGCTCCGCGATCAAAGCGACATCTATCTCGAAGCGGGAGACCATGAAGAGCTGGTACATGTCACCGAGAAGAGTTTCGAGCGGCTCATGGACGGCGCGCAGTTTCTGCGCTTCAGCCGCCACTACAGCTGAAGAAACTGCAGGTGAAACCGGCGCGCGGCCCGCCGGTCAAATCCAGGGGTCGCAGGCCACCCACGATTGAACCCTCGCAGGGGGACGGATCGAAAGGTCCGTCCCCCTCATTACACTGACCCCAACACACGAATGAATCCTACGGATACCGGGCATCCGGACTACTTTCACCGCGTCGTCGATTGCCAATGGGCGTGTCCCGCGCATACCGACGTGCCGGAATACATTCGCCTTATCGCGCAGGGCCGATTCGACGACGCCTACATGGTGAATCGTGAATCGAACGTGTTCCCGGCGATTCTCGGGCGGGTATGCGATCGGCCATGTGAGCCCGCTTGCCGGCGCGGCCGGGTCGAGAAAAAGCCGGTCGCGATCTGCAGGTTGAAACGTGTGGCTGCGGATCTGCGCGACGACATCAGCGACCGGCTGCCGAAGATTCCAAAGTTGAAGAATGGCAAGCACATCGTCTGTATCGGCGCCGGTTGCGCCTCGCTCACGGTGGCGAACGATCTGCTGCCGCTCGGCTATGAAATCACCATCTTCGAGGCCTTCGACCAGCCGGGCGGCTTGATGCGCACCAATATTCCGTCCTTCCGCTTGCCAGCCGAAGTGCTCGACGATGAGATCAACCAGATTCTCGGCATGGGCGTGGATCTCAGGCTCGGCCAGCGCATCGACAGCATGCGGGCACTACTCGCCTCGGGTGAGTTCGATGCGGTGTTCGTCGGATCGGGTGCGCCGAAAGGAAAGGAACTGGTGCTGCCGGGCCGTCACGACACTGATCGCATCCACATCGGTATCGCCTGGCTCGAATCGGTGGCCTTCGGCCACATCGAATCGATCGGCGAGCGCGTGCTCATCATCGGCGTCGGCAACACGGCCATGGACTGCTGTCGCACTTCGCTCCGACTCGGCGCGAAGAGCGTGAAGGTCATGGCGCGCAAGCCGCGCGGCTTCTTCAAGGCGTCGGAGTGGGAGCTGGAGGATGCCGAGGAAGAGAACGTCCAGATCGTCATCAATCATTCGCCCAAGGCGTTCGTGATCAAGGACGGCAAGCTCGTCGGCATGACGTTCGAGAAGATGGAATACGACATCGATCACGGCCGCATCAAGGCGGAGCGCGTTCTCGGTGAAGAATTCTTTCCCTGCGACGATGTGATCCTGGCGATCGGCCAGGAGAATGCGTTCCCCTGGGTGGAACGCGACCTCGGCATCGAGTTCGACAAGTGGGATGTGCCGGTCGTCGACCAGGTGACTTTCCAGTCGACGCGCGCCGGCGTGTTCTTCGGCGGCGATGCGGCGTTCGGACCAAAGAACATCATCTGGGCAGTCGAGCATGGTCACCAGGCCGCGATCTCGATTCACAAGCATTGCCAGAGTCAGTCACTGACCGAGCGCCTGCCGAACGGCGTCAATCTGCAGAGCCGCAAGATGGGAATGCACGAGTGGTCGTACGCCAACGACTACAACCCTGCCGAGCGGCGGCTGATGCCGCACGTGAGCCTCAAGGAGCGCTTCAAGAAGCTCAACATCGAGGTTGAGCTCGGCTTCACGCCGGAGCAGGCGGAGGACGAAGTTCAACGTTGCCTCAACTGCGACGTGCAGACGGTATTCGAAGCGAAGCTGTGCATCGAGTGCGATGCCTGCCTCGACATCTGCCCGGTGGATTGCCTGACCATCACCGCGAATGGCGAGGAGGCGGAGTTGCGCGAGCGGCTCAAGGCGCCCGCGCGCAACCTGCAGCAGCCGCTATATGTTTCCAGCGCGCTGCCGCAAACCGGCCGCGTGATGGTGAAAGACGAAGACCTGTGCGTGCACTGTGGACTCTGCGCCGAGCGCTGCCCCACCGCAGCCTGGGACATGCAGAAATCCACCATCTTCATTCCGCACGCCCTCGATGAGGACCGTTCATGCCCGACCGAGCAGCGCCAGAGCGCATAAACGACTTCGTCGTCAAGATCGCGACCGTGAACGGCACGGGCTCCGCCAGTGCCAATACGCTCCTCATGAAGGCGATCTTCCGCATGGGCGTACCCGTGATGGGCAAGAACTATTTCCCATCCAACATCCAGGGCCTGCCCACCTGGTACGAGATCCGAGTCACCAAGGATGGCTACGTCGCTCGCTCGGGGCGCGTCGACCTCATGGTGGCGATGAACGCGGAGACCTATGTCCGCGATCTCAAGGAAGTGAGTACCGGCGGCTATCTCATCTACGACTCGACCTGGCCGCGATCGGCACTCCTCAAGCGCGATGACATCACCATCATCGGTGTGCCGCTCGCGAAGCTCTGCAACGAGAACTTCCAGGGCGTGCGCTCGCGCATCCTGATGAAGAACATCGCCTACGCCGGAGTTCTCGCCGCACTCCTCGACATCGACATGGAGAAGCTCAAGGAGCTCCTCAACGAAACCTACGGCAAGAAGGCCAACCTGGTTGCAGCGAATCTCAAGGCCGTCGAGCTGGGTTACAACTGCACGAGAGAGAGTGTGCCTTGTCCGTTGCCGCTGCGGGTCAAGCCGCTGCACAAGACGGACGGCTACATCATGATCGACGGCAACACTGCGGCAGCGCTGGGTTGCGTCTATGCAGGCGCCACGGTGGGCGCCTGGTATCCGATCACGCCGTCGACCTCGCTCATGGATGCCTTCAAGAGCTTCTGCGAGAAACTGCGCATCGATCCCGAAACCGGCAAGAAGAATTTCATGATCATCCAGGCCGAGGACGAACTGGCCGCAATCGGCATCGTACTGGGCGCCACCTGGAATGGCGTGCGTGCTTTCACGCCGACCAGCGGCCCGGGCATCTCACTGATGAATGAATTCCTCGGGCTCGCGTATTACGCGGAAGTGCCCGCAGTGATCTTCGACGTGCAGCGCGTCGGCCCGTCGACCGGCATGCCAACGCGCACGCAGCAGTCGGACATCCTGTTGTGCGCATACGCATCGCACGGCGACACGCGTCATGTGTTGCTGTTCCCGGCGAATCCTGAGGAGTGCTTCTACCTCGCGGTCAAGGCGTTCGACCTCGCGGAGCGCCTGCAAACGCCGGTCATGGTGCTCTCGGATCTCGACATCGGCATGAATGACTGGATGTGTCCCGATCTCAAGTGGGACGACGCCTATCAGCCGGATCGCGGCAAGATCCTGAGCAAGGAAGAGGTACTGAAGCTCGATCGCTTCTTCCGTTTCGTGGATCGCGACGAGGACGGCATCACCTATCGGACGCTCCCAGGCGTGCACCCGAAAGCGGCGTATTTCACGCGCGGCTCCGGGCACACGCAGTACGGCGGCTACACGGAAGATTCGACCGAGTACCAGCTGGTCCTCGACCGGCTGAAGCGCAAGTTCAGCACCGCTGCGCGCCTCGTGCCGCACGCGATCATCGAGCAGCGTGGCCCCTTCGATGTCGCAATCGTCGCAGTGGGCAGCTCCGACGGAGCGGTACGCGAGGCACTCGATATCCTGCAGGCACGCGGCGTGGGTGTGAACTACATGCGCATCCGTGCCTTCCCATTCGGTAAGGAAGTCGACGACTTCCTCAACCGCCACGAAATCGTCTTCGTCGTCGAACAGAACCGGGATGCACAGTTGCGTTCGTTGCTGACGCTCGAGACTTCGGTCGCGAAGACGCGACTGCGTTCGATCCTGCACTACAGTGGACTCTCGATCTCCTCGGAGTGCATCGTCAATGGAGTGATGGCGGAAGTGGGAGAGGGCCGCAGCCGCATCACCGGTGCGGCAAGCTGAAGGAGTCGTCATGAGTTATCTGCTGAAGCCGAAGGTCGCGCACCCGAGCCTGCCGAAGAACGAGCTCGGTCTCACGCGCCGCGACTACGAAGGGACGATGTCGACGCTGTGCGCGGGCTGCGGTCACGACTCCATCACCGCGGCGATTACCGAGGCCTGCTGGGGCATGTCGCTCGAGCCACAGAATGTCGTGAAGCTCTCCGGCATTGGCTGCTCCTCCAAGACCACGGCGTACTTCGTCAGTGGCGGCCACGGCTTCAACGCAGTCCACGGCCGCATGCCGTCGATCGCGACCGGCGCGTACGCCGCGAATCGTGACCTGTACTACATCGGTGTCTCGGGCGACGGCGACACGCTCTCGATCGGCCTCGGTCAGTTCTGCCACGCGATCCGCCGCAACATCAACATGCTGTACATGATCGAAAACAACGGCGTGTACGGTCTTACCAAAGGGCAGTTCTCAGCTTCTGCGGATGTCGGCAGTACCGCAAAGAAAGGCGAAGCGAACACGCAGCAGCCGATCGACCCCGTGCTGACGGCACTCTCGTTGGGTGCAACATTCGTGGCGCGCAGTTTCTCGGGCGACAAGGAGCAGCTGGTGCCGCTGATCCAGGCGGGATTCAGGCATAAGGGCTTCGCGCTCATCGATGTGCTGTCACCGTGCGTGACGTTCAACGATCACGAGGGCTCCACCAAGAGTTACGCTTTCACGCGCGAGCACTATCACGAAGCGGTGCACGCCGATTTCGTCGCGCCGATGCGGGAGATCACCGCGAGGTATGCCGAGGGCGAGGTGCTGCCCGTGACCATGCACGATGGCAGTCAGGTGCGCCTGCGCAAGATCGATCACAACTACAACCCGGTCGATCGGCCGACGGCGTATGCGCATATTCAGCGCAAGCTGGCGGAGCGGGAATTCCTCACCGGCCTCCTGTACGTCGAGCCGACGACTTCGGACTTCCACGATCACAACGATACGCCGCCGGTGCCGCTCAACAGCGTGCCCTATGAGAAACTGAGCCCCGGGTCGAAGGGTTTGCAGAACATTCTCAGCAGGTACCGATAACTATGAACACCGCTACCCCGAGTTTCGCGTCGCGCATCGGGCGCATGTTGGTCTGGTTGATCCTGATCGTCGTGGTGCTCGCCGTCCTGTGGACGTGGTTCAGCCTGAGCTGGAGCTACGGCGACGGCGAGCGCGCCGGTGTGCTGCAGAAATTTTCCCGCAAGGGCTGGATCTGCAAGACCTACGAAGGCGAGCTCGCACTCTACGTCGTTGGCGGGGTATCACCCGAGATCTGGTACTACAGCGTGCGTGACGAGTCGCTTGCCCCGTCGATCAACCAGGTCATCGGGCAGCGCGTGAGACTTCACTACACCGAGCATCCGTTCGTGCCGACGTCCTGCTTCGCCGAGACGCGCTACTTCGTCGACAAGGTCGAACCAATCAAGGACTCGACCAACTACCAGGTCACCCCTGTCCAGTAGGAAATCTTCCGTGACGGCGGTGCCGTCTCGGTGTCGTTGAGCGTCGTCTAGAGGGACACGATGACTTACGACGTCTTCATCAGCTACGCCCACGAAGAAGTGAAGACCGCACGGCGCCTTGCCGACGCGCTGGTTGCGGCGCGTGGTTGGTCGGTGTGGTGGGACACGAGTCTCAGGACCGGCGAGCAATACCCTCGAAAAATACAGGAGGCGGTCGCCGCCAGCCGCAGCGTCGTGGTCCTCTGGTCGAAGGATGCGACCACATCAGATTGGGTAGTTGCCGAGGCCTCCGAGGGGTGGAATCGCAAGATCCTGGTGCCGGTGCTGCTCGATGGCAGCGAGCCGCCGCTGCCTTTTCGCCAGACCCAGGCCCGAAATCTCTCTCAGTGGCGCGGTGGGCTGCACGATCCGGCACTGCTGGGGCTGATCGAAGATATCCAGCGCGCGCATGCTTTGGGCCCACAGGCGAGCGCGGCCGAATTGGCCGAACGCGAAGCGCGTCGTCGCACCTATCAGCGCAAACTCTGGGTGCGACGCACGGCATACGCGGGCGTGGCGCTGCTCGCGGTCGCCGGCGGTTGGTTCGGCTGGCGCAGTTACCAGGCGCATGCACAGGTGAACGCCACTGCCGAGCGGCTGGCGCAACAGTCCGATGCAGTTCGCGCCGAGGCGCTCAAGCTCAATGCGGAGGAAGAGAAGGTCATCTGGTGGTCGAACCTGTTCGAGAACACCGAGCGCCTCGACCGTCTCGAGCTCAGCACGCTGCTGGGCGTCGAGGCGATGCGACACCGCAAGACCGAGCACACCGAACGCGCGCTGCGCGACTCCTATGCACTGCTCCCTTGGTCCGATCAGCATCTGACGCTCGACGACGACGATCTGCCGATCGCGCTGCGCTTCAACGGCGACGGGCGCCTGTTGGCCGCCGGTGGCGGGGAGCCGGGTACGCTGGTCTGGGACCTGGAGCACGACAAGGTCGTGGCGCGCATCGCACACGGCGGGAGCGGCGGGCTGGATCATTGGGTGGACAAGCGTGGCACGTTCGTGGACGGGCGCGGCTCACGCAGCGTGATCGACTTCAATCCAGTCCGCGACGAAGTAGCGACCGCAGGCCCCGACAAGACGGCACGCATCTGGGAGGCGCGCACGGGGCGCGAGCTGCACCGCCTGGATCACGACGAGCTCGTCACTGCGGTCAGCTTCGATGCACGGGGACGCTGGCTGGCCTCGAGCGACGAAGAGTGGCAACATCTGCGTGTGGGATGTGCAGTCCGGGCCGTCGCCAGCGATGCATGGCGCATGGCGCCGCGGTGTATTGGATCGGTTTCTCTCCCTCCGCAGCGTTGCTCGCGAGTGTCGGCGTCGACGGTGCGATCAACGTATGGCGCACGGAGTCGGGCACAGCGCAACGGCGACTGGTCCACGGGGTCGGAGTTCAGGCCGCGCGGTTCGCACCCGGCGAGAAAGAGCTTGCGACCTTTGGCTCCGACGTTGAAGACACGCGCCTGTGGAATCTCGACGACGGGAGCCTGGAGTGGAAGATTCCGGTACAGCAGTTCCGGCGACGCGGGTGTCCTGTTCCTGCCCGCAACGCGAACCATGGTCATTGGCGAGGTCAATGGAAAGCTGAGCTGGTGGGATCTCGCCGAGCGGGCCATGCAATTCTCGATTCCGACCGAGACCGCCTACCTCAGCGCAATGGCCTTTGGCGCGCCGCCGCGCTACCTGGTGACGATTGGTGTCTGATAACGAGGCGCGCGCGTGGGATGCATCGGACGGGCGCCTGCTCAAGCGCATGCCCTACTACAGGAACCTGATGGGGATTGCGCTCAGTCCCGACGGCGAGCGCTTCGCCTCGATGGGCGAGGACCAGATTGGCGAGCCGGTCATCGAGATCACGCGCATCTGGCCGCCTGATCCTGTCGCCGCCGCGTGCGAGAAACTGAGCCGCAATCTCACGCGCAACGAATGGCGCCAGCATCTCGCGGGCGAGCCCTATCGCCTGACTTGCCCGTCGATCCCCGGGAAAAGTGACGAAGAACCTGACGAACAATAGCGCTCAATCCTCGTTACCAGTTTCAGCGCAAGAATCGGAGTGTTTGTCGGGAGGCTGCAGCGAATAATCGCGCGCAAAGGAGATCGACGCATGCTCACGCTCTACGACTACCTGCCCTCGCAGAACGGCTACAAGATTCGCCTGCTGCTGAACCAGTTGGAGCGACCCTTTCGTACCGAGATCGTGAGCATCTTCGAAGGCCAGGGGCAACGCCCCGAGTACCTGGCAATCAACCCCACCGGCGCCGTGCCGGCGATCAGGCTCGAGGACGGTCGGGTGCTCGCCGAATCGAACGCGATCCTGTTCCATCTTGCCGAGGGCTCGCGCTATCTGCCGGCGGACGCTTTCCAGCGCGCCAAGGTGCTGCAATGGATGTCATTCGAGGCGGACTACATCCAGGCCACCGCGGGCTCGTTGACGATACTGGACGCTCACCGACAAGCTGGCTCGCCGACCAGCGGAGATGATCGAAGCAAAGCGGCAGGGCGCCTTGAAGGCACTTGCGGCCCTGGATCGCGAGCTGGCGCAACGTCCCTTCATCGTGGGTGACGACTACACGTCGCGGACATTTCCCTGTTCGCGTACACGCACGTGGCGCGCGATGCGCAATCTACCGCTCGGCGAATTATCGCAACGTGATCGCCTGGATCGATCGCGTACGCAGCCAGCCGCGCTTTCTCGAGCGGGTGTATCCGTACTCGATCGATCCGCATTCCTCGCGTGAGTTGCCCTGAGCGAGGTCGCCCGGTTTACCCCATCGACCGGTCGGGATGCGCTTGCCGCTCGAGCGCACTGCAAGCGAGAATGTGGCACGCAACCGTGACCCTTGGTGAATGACTTCAAGTGACTTCATTTCTGTCGCGCGCCGAACTGCCGCGCCTGCCGAGTGGCGTGCGCATTCCAGAGTATGACCTAGCTGCCGTTCGCATTGGCGTCGTGCATTTCGGGCCCGGTGCCTTTCACCGCGTCCACCAGGCGAACTATCTCGACGACCTGCTGCATCAGGATCCGCGCTGGGGCATTTGCGCCGTAGCGCTGCACAGTGCCGGTGTTCGTGATGCGCTCAAGCCGCAGGATGGGCTTTATACGACGGCGATTCTGGACACCGAGTGTTCCTACCGCGTGATCGGCGCGCTTCGTGAGGTGCTGGTTGCGCCTGAAGATCCCGCAGCGGTGATCGCGCGCATGACGGCGCCCGACACACGCCTCGTTACCGCGACTGTCACTGAGAAAGGCTACTGCCTCAGCGCGGGTGGCGCTCTCGATCTGGAGCACCCGGAAATTCGCCACGATCTGCTGTCGCCTGATTCACCGTCCACGCTGGTCGGGTACCTCGCCGAGGCGCTGCGTCAACGAAGAGATGCGAACCTCGAACCCTTCGCGGTCGTGAGTTGCGATGATTTGGTGGACAACGGTCAGCGCTTACGCCGCGCCGTGGTGCGGTTCGCGCGACGCTCGGATGCCGGGCTCGCCGACTGGATCGAAGCGCAGGTGTCTTTCCCCCGCACCATGATCGACAGCATCACTCCCGCGACGAACGACGCTTTGCGTGAACGGGTGGCCAGGGCTCTCGGGGTAGAGGATCGCTGGCCGGTGCAGCGCGAGAACTTCGTGCAATGGGTGATCGAACAGGATGAAAGCAGCGATCTCACCGCGTTGCAGTCCGTCGGCGTGACGTTGACCGATGACGTCGGTGCCTACGATCGCGCCAGGCTGCGCCTGCTCAATGGCGCACATTCGTCGCTGGCATATCTGGGATCGCTGGCGGACATCGAGACGGTATCGCAGGCCATCCAGGATCCGGAACTTGCGGCATTCGTCCGCAAGCTGATGACCGAAGACATCCTGCCAAGCGTAGTCGCCCCCCCTGGGCTCGATCTGCGCCAGTACGTCGATACGATACTCAAACGCTTCCGCAATCCGGAAATTCGCCACCCGCTCGCGCAGATCGCGTGGGATGGCTCACAGAAGTTGCCGTTGCGGCTGTTTGGAACCATTGCGGATGGCATCGCGGTCGGTCGGCCGATCGATCGACTGTGCATTCCAGTGGCAGCGTGGATGCATTTCGTGCGCACCCGCGCGCAGAAATCCATCCGGGTCGTCGATCTGCTGGCGGAACAGCTCTTCGACATCGGCGTTGCGTGCCGCAACAGCGCCGCCAGCGACGTGCCGCGCTTCCTGGCGTTGGAAGCGGTGTTCCCGGAGGGGCTGCGCACGTCGCGACGTTTCGTGATCGCGCTGAATCGGGCCTACGATCGCATGGGGATGGCGTCAGACGTGCGGGGCGCGCTGCGCTGAGAATCGGCTGATTCTCGTTGCCTGACTGCCGCGCTCAGGATCCGCCGAGCTGCTGCATCAACTGTTGTACCTGTGGGTCCTCGGGGAACAGCACCGCGAGTTGCTGTGCCCAACGCCGTGCCCCCTCCATATCCCCGTTCTCCGTGCTGTACTGGAAAAGTGCGGTGACGATCTCGCGGCTGGCGGGATGGCGCTGCTGTGCAGCTGTCAGCAGTCTGATGGCGCCTTTCACATCACCGCGCGCGTGCAGGGCGATGGCAAGCACGTAGGCGTAACGGGCGTTCTTCGGTTGCAACTCGGCTGCCAGCGCCAGTTCCTTCTGCGCTTCGGGCAGGCGCTGCTGACGCACGAGTGCGAGTCCAAGGACATGATGCAGCTCTGCGATCCGTGGCTGGATCTTGATTCCCTGGCGCAGCGTCGCTTCGGCCTGATCCTCCCGCCCCTCGGTCCGATACAAATCGGCCAGGTTGATGTAAGCAGGAATGAACGACGGCTCGAGCTCGATTGCGGTGGCGTAGGCCGTGTGTGCCGCTGGCAGATTGCCGAGTCGTGCCTCGAGCGATCCCATGTTGACCTGCGACTCGGCACGATCGGCATTCGCGATCTCGATCCGGCGATGCTCCGCGACCGCGGAGTCAAGGGACTGCTGCGCGGCCTTCGACAGCTCGGCACGGGGTATATCCAGCAAAGCATCCAGCGTCTGCATTCGCACTGTGCGAACCGGATCTCCCAACAGCGGCGTCAGCAATGCAACGCGACTTTGCGGTGCAAGCGTCGCAGCGCTCCCGGCTGCAGCGCGTCGCACGAGAGGATCTGCATCCTGCAGTGCGCTCTGGATCGTGCCGACCGACTTCGCACTGAGATAAGAAGCCATCAGGTCCAGTGCGGTGGCGCGCACGATCGGCGGTTGTCCCGCGTCTTCCGCCGCCAACCGTAGCAACCCCTCGGCATCCAGTTGGGATTCGCGACCGGCATTGATGGCTTGCGCATAGTGCGGAGAGTTGTGCCTTCCATTTGGGAACCACTTGGCGACCAGGTCGCTGGCCCAGCGGGCGTCGTTGCTCGCGTGGCAACCATTGCAGGCGTTCGGTGTATCCAGGGTCGCGCTCAGATCAGGTCGCGGCACGCGGAAGCTGTGATCCCGACGTCCGTCGACCAGCATGTATGTGCGCTCGACCATATGACAGGAAACGCACTGCGCGCCCACGCTTCCCGGCGGATGATGATGATGCTCGGCAGTGTCGAAGTGTGCCGCCTGATGGCACTGCGCGCACAGTGCATTGCCGGCCGCGCGCAGCTGCGAGCTATGCGGCTCGTGACAATCCGAGCAGGTCACTCCCGCGGCATACATCCGGCTCTGCAGGAACGAGCCGTATTCGTAGACTTCATCACGCATCTGGCCATCCGCGAAATAGAGATCCGCATCGAGGAGCGCGACGCGATGGGTCTGAGCGAGCACCTCGCCGTACTGGTACTCAGGCCAAAGCTGCGCGCGGCGTGAATGGCAGCGAGCGCAGGTTTCCACTTCCGTGTGAGCAGCAAGTGGCTTGGCACGCTTTGCAATCGGATCGCCATCCTTGAACGTCCACAGACCACTCGAGTGATCAGCCAGCCGGAACACGAGCCCATGGTTCGGCGCTGTCTTGTCGCTGCCGTTTTGCGCCCACGCGACATGCCGCGACGCCGGGCCATGGCACGCCTCGCATGCCACGCTCACATCGCTCCACTTGGTGTCGAAACGGCGCGTGTCGGCGTGATAGTTCTTCTCGAGATTGGTGGAATGACATTCCGCACACTGGTGATTCCAGTTCTGCGCCGGGTGAGTCCAGTGCAGCACATCGCGATGATCGATCTTCTCGCCCGGATACAGGTCGAACCACCGCTGGCCGCCCTGCTCCTTCGCGCGCGTATCCCAGGCGATGCCGAGCGCCTGCAATCGCCCATCGGGGAATGGAATCAGATACTGCTGCAGCGGGTCGACACCGAATGTGTAGGTCACCTCGAAATCCGCGAGCTTGCCGTCAGGGCCATCGGTGCGAACGTAGTAATGGCCATCGCGCTCGAAGAAGGTGGACTTGACGCCGTCTTTCACCACGCTCGCGTTGTTGAAATCTCCGAGCACCGTGGACGCAGAGGCGGGCTGCATGGCGAGCGCATGGTGCGAATGTCGCCAGAGCTCGGATTCCTGCGCATGGCAGGTTGCGCACTTCTCACCACCCACAAAGGTCGCAGCGACCTGGGGCGCAGGAGCATTCCCGCTTCTGTCTTCACGGCCGCGATCACAGCCCGCAACGACGAGAAGTGACAACACTAGGAGAGCTACGCGATTCACGGGAAGGTGAAGGCCGAACTAGGCGGCCGGCGGGCAGGGATTTTTCGCACGTACCCGAGTCGCAACATTCGCAGTTGGGTCTCAGTTGCAGCATGCGGCTCTGCTTCCTCTAGTCCTCGGTCCACGACTGCAGCTCGATGATGTTCCCCTCCGGATCGGTCACGTAGCACCACGTCACACGTCGGCCGGCGCCGGTCGCGAGTGTCACGATCTCGCCGACGGCACTGCCGCCAGCGGCTAGGACAGCTTGCTGCGCGTCAGGCACGGAGGGGACTTCGAAGGCAATGTGCTGGAATCCGGCGCGATTCACAACCGGAGTTGGACCTGCCTCAAGATGTGTATAGCCGAAGATCTCCAACGTCGGACCCTCGAGCCCGTAGCCCGGCAGGCGAAGATGCATGCCGCGCAGCCCGGAGCCTTTGACACCGGTTCCGGCTTCGAGCGCCGGACCCGATAAATTGCGCTCAGGCGGCACGAACACGCACCCGAATACGGACTCGTAGAATTTCACCAGCGACTGCCAGTCGCGCGCGATGAGATTCGTGTGAACGTAGCGGGCACCTTGAATCATGTGCTCCTGCTAACTGACCCGCTCCCAGACCAGGTCCACTACTTCGCTGACGCCACCGATCGATATTGGCGGCGTGCGCAGAATCAAGCGCTCACCTTCGAAGCGAACCAGGCGAACCAGGTCGGTGTTCGCCCAGTTCGGCACCAACGAAAGCTCCACATGATGGATGACCCGGCCCTCGGACAACGTATATCGCCCGGCGTACGCGATGAAGGTTGAGAACGCCGCAGCTCTTTCCTCGGCCGGGGATGAAACGCGGTCGGCGATCGACAGCGGCTTGCGCCCGCCGTGGCTGATAATCGCTGACATTCGCCCTTCGGAAGTGTAGATGAGAAGACCTGCAGGGTCAGTGCCAAACGGAGCGGCCACAGCAGCGCCTGCCTCTGTCGTGGCCGAGGCGGAGATGAGTTGCCAGGTTCCGACGATGTCATCGCGCCCTTGAGCGACCAAATCTGAAGACAATGTCATGGCAACCAGCACCGTCGAAAAAGCTATTGTTCTCATTACAAGTTCTCCGCGCGGTATTCAAGCAACGCGCACGCCGACCACTTTCATGCAGCGACCCTCTTGTGATCAGACTAGCGTCGACTCATCCCGGCCAGGCGCCAAGAACCAACCCGAACGCGGCGAACTGCACGATGTGATAGCCGCCATCGATGAGCAGAACGGCGAAGCTGCGGTTTGCGAACTGATAGTTGACCCCGAAGCTTGTGGCAACGAAACAGGCGCCCACAATCGCGCCCACTTTGAGTCCTGAAACTGCGTCCGCCTCCGGTCCAAGAACTGCCGCGAGACAGGCTGTGGCGATCAGGCTGAAGAGGTAGGCCAAGCCGAAGACCCGCAGTGGATGACCGGGCTTCATGTCGGTCACACCCATTTCGCGCTGCCAGCGGTTGCGAAACAGCGCCGGCGAGTACCACGGCCCGCCAATCACAAACGTCGCGAGAGCTGCGACGGCGATTGCCAGCCAATTGACTGTCTCGAACATGGTTCCCCCTCGGCTCTTCGAAGGAGCCTCGGCAGCCATCCTGCCGCGGCTTGCTCCTGTCAACAAGCCGGGAATGTAGTGACTGCGCAACACTGGTACGCCGCAAGCAGGAATCGAAAACGAGCGGGCGTTGGCCCCGAGAGTTACTGCTGTTGAGAGAGCCGACAGGAGAGGATCCACGGATCGGCCGGGGCCCCAAGCAGGAATCCATCGTTTGTCACGGCAGCCACGCTGCCGGCCGAGATCTCCTCGCCAGCGTTGAGATACACCTCGCCCAACCGCCGCGGCGCCTGGGGATCCGCCGCGATGCGCAGGACCTGGGTCGGCGCACGAACGAGCGCATCGTGCAGATGTTTCAATACCGCCAGCAGGTCCGGGTACGCGGCTACCCAGATGCCGCCATCCTCTGCGACATCCAGGTTTTCAGGCGTGCTGTAGACCTTCACGTCCTCGATGGGAGTGAGATCACCAGTCGCCGAGTCGCGAGAGTAGACGCGCACGCTACGATCGCCCGCCTGGCTCACGTAAATGCGGCCGCCATCCGCGCTTGCCGCGATACCTGTCGCAAGAGCGACCGCATCGTCTACGACGCGCATGGTCGCACCGTCGAAATATGTGACCGTCGACAGGGGACGACCGAACGCGATTTCCGTCAGGCGCTCGAAGCCGCTGCGCGCTCCCGAATCATTGGCGACGTAGAACTGGTGTTCGCCAACCGCCACGATCGCGTGCGGGCTGAAAAGCAGCGGGTTATGCAGGGTTTCAGCGTGCACGAACTGCCCTTCTGCATTACGCGTGAAGATTTCAACGGCATGCGGTGCCTGCACCGGATCACTCAGGACGAAGAGTCGCTGAGCGCCACCCGGCAAGCTGTAAAGGCTCATTCCGCCGGGACGAAAATCGGTCGGCGCATCGACTAGCGCCGCGACAGCGCGCAGCGGACTCGAATTGAGGTCGACGCGAAGAATCGTACCCGTGACGTCCCCGCGGCCTTGCCTCACCGACCGCCGGTCGAGGGCCGAGAGATAGGCAATTCCGAGATCGCGATCGATGCGGATATCTTTGGCGCTCGCTGCCAGAGGCAGCGGCTCGCAGGTTCCGGCGAAATGCGGTGTGACGTGGACGAAAGCACCGACGCGGTTCAACAAAAAAAGCGTCCCCACTCCGAGAATGATCACCAGCAATGCGAGGCCTGCCAGGATGCGTCGAGCGGTGCGAGACATCGAGAACTCCGCGATATGTAACAAGCCCGTTTCGAACTGCTGAAATCTGCACGCCGCCATCAAAATCAGCTGGTCGAGTCGTGATGGGTTTCACCATATCCCGGATTCGGGTGGCGAGGGGAGCGGCGATTTGTTGCGATAGCCGGGCGGAATGCCTGCTGCTGCGATAAAGGTCGCCCGCAGACAGAAGATAGCTAGAAGAACCGGGGTCCGACGAACAACAAGAGCTGCCGGATATACCGGCCGGGTAACCGATGCGCTTTCATTGGGTTTCCTTGATTGCATTGGTGTCACTGCTGGCCTCGGGTCCGCAAGCCGGCGCCGGCGATCTCCGCATCCGCTACGCCGAGTCCCTGAACCTTCAATCCAGCTCCGCCGCGCGTCCATCGATCCGCGCCCTCACAGCGACGGGGCGCTTGTCATTTCAGGCATACGGGCGCCAATTCGATCTTGACCTCGAGCCCAATGCGCGCCTGGGCGGCGTGACTGCAGCTCAGCAGCAGGATTCCGCCGCGAGCTTTCAGCTGCTGCGTGGGACCGTGCAGGGCCTCACAGGCTCGTGGGTGCGGATCACGCGGATCGGCGAGGAGCTGCATGGCGCGATCTGGGATGGGCGCGATCTGTACAGCATCGCGCCGGCTCGCATCGTCAATCGCTTTGCAGTCGACCGGCTCGCGGTCGGCGGTTCGGCGCCCGTGATCTACCGGCTATCCGATACCGATTCGGACACGAGCCCCATGTCATGTGGTGTGAATGCGCCCGCCGAAAAAACGGTTGCGCTTTCAGCGTACCAGTCCCTCGTGGGTGAGCTGCAAGACACGCAGATCACATCCAGTGGCGCCGGCGCGCAGCTCGACATTGCCGTCATCGGCGACTACGAATTCTTCAGCACCCATCCTCAGAACACCGAGGCCGAATTGCTGGCGCGCATGAATGTCGTCGACGGCATTTTCAGCGGGCAGCTCGGCGTCAGCATCCACGTAGCACAGGTCAAGATCTTTACGACGCCGGCAGAGCCCTTTAGCAGCGACAGCGGCGCGGACCTGCTGGAGCAGGTCGGCCGCTATCGCGCCGATACGCCCGCATTGCGTACCCCTGGGCTGGTACATCTCGTCACCGGTCGCGACATTGCGGGCAACATGGCGGGCATCGCATATATCGGCACGGTCTGCGATGTCTCGCATGGCGTTGGCGTCAGCGAGGGCCAGTACGATCTCACCATGAGCGCGCTCATCGCTGCGCACGAAATCGGCCACAATTTCGGCGCATCTCACGATGCCGAGGCCGGCTCGCCGTGTCAAAGCACACCGTCCACGTTTCTGATGGCGGCGCAGATCAACGGTAGCAACACCTTCTCCCAATGCAGTCTGGAACGGATGCGTCCGAGCGTGACGGGTGCAAGCTGTATCACTCGCGTGCCTGTCGTTGACGCGTCGATCGAAAACACGCCAACCACGATCGAGGGCACGGCCGGAGCCGCCGTGAGCCTGCCAATCCAGGTGAATGCAATCGGCTCGGCTCAGATGAATGAAGTCCTGGTTTCCATATCGCTGCAAGCGCCGGTCGCTGTCGATTCAGCCACCGTTCCCGGCGGGAGCTGTGCGACCGGCGCAGGAGGCGTTGCGTGTGAGCTCGGGACGATGGAGGCGGGTGGATCGCGACGCGTGAATGTGATGCTGCGCTCCTCCAGCCCCGGCACGTTCTCCGGCACGGTGAGCGTGAGCACGCCCAACGATGTCAATGCCACGAACGACCTGCGCGTGATCTCGCTTATTGTCAATCCGGCGGCAGCAGTGCCGACCACCACGACCGGCGGCGGCAGTGGTGGCGGCGGCGCCACGGAAATCGGCCTGCTGCTCACGCTGTTTGCTGTCTTGCGGCGGCGGTTCAGTCGTACACCGGTCGTCGCATACGGCTTGTAGGGTAGGCGCGCGATTGCCGTAGAATGGTGCCCCGACCCGCACTTCCGGCGACCCTAATGGATTCCATTACAGAACAATTCTTCGACGATGCTTTTGGCAAGACGGTGGAGCTCGGTAACAAGCTCGCCGAAAAGCACGACAACGCCGACCTTTGGGATATCGCGGACGGGCTGCTCGCCGGAGCCATTCAGTACTGGCTGTATGCACGCCAGCCCTGTGGCAATCCTCGCTGCGACGAGTGCCAGCCGATCAGCACGGCGGAAGGGCGCCTGAGCGAGCTGCGGCGCCTCGCGGCGCAGTTCGCGGAAGAGAGCGAGTACTACCACTCGCCATCCGATTCCAACGTCGGCCGCG
This sequence comes from uncultured Gammaproteobacteria bacterium, assembly GCA_963810775.1. Lineage (GTDB taxonomy): Bacteria > Pseudomonadota > Gammaproteobacteria > Steroidobacterales > Steroidobacteraceae > DATBVX01. The sequence continues at coordinate 224,238 of CAWEOT010000025.1, read as the reverse complement.
CCTGAACCTGGCCGCCGCTAAAGCGGCGGCGGGTGCGTTTCCTTGCTCGGCAGCGGAATGAACTCCGTTTCCCCCGGGACTTTGGCGAAGCGCTGCTGCAACCAGTCGCTCTTGGCCTGCTCGATGCGCTCGCGGCTGCTCGACACGAGATTCCACCAGATGTAGCGGCGGCCCTCGAGCGGTGCGCCGCCGAGCAATAGCAATCGCGATTCCTGCAGCGCGCGGATCTTTGCGGCTGCGCCGGGCTCCAGGACAACCATGCTCCCTGGCGCGAATTGCGCGTCATCGAGAGCAATGCGGCCCGCCGCGACGTAGATGGCGCGGTCCTGGTGTTCCAGCGGAACTTCAAAGCTCGCTGCATCGGATAGTTGCAGGTCGACGTACAACGTCGGGGAGAAAACCTCGACGGGTGAGCGTTGCTCCAGCGCCGTACCGGCAATCACGCGCGCGACGACGCCCGGCCCCCGGACCTCGGGCAGTGTCGCGGCCGGATGGTGAAAGAAAGCAGGCTCGGCTTCTTCAGCTGACCTCGGCAATGCAACCCAAGTCTGTATGCCATGGATTCGCGAACCGCTCCGGCGCAGTTCATTGCCCGTGCGTTCCGAATGCACGATGCCGCGGCCGGCGGTCATCCAGTTGACGTCGCCGGGGCGGATCGGCTGAACGAACTCGAGGCTGTCACGGTGTACGAGCTCGCCTTCAAAAAGATAAGTCACCGTCGCAAGGCCGATGTGAGGATGCGGGCGAACATCGATGCCGCGTCCGGGCGCAAATTCTGCCGGGCCGAGGTGATCGAAGAAGATGAACGGGCCCACCATCTGGCGTCCGGCTGCGGGCAGCATGCGACGCACGTCGAATCCGCCGAGATCGCGGGGTCGCCCTTCGATGACGCGTTCGATACCGCTCACGCTCGTTCTCCTTAACCGGTGTGTGACTCGAGAAAGTCCCTGAGCGCGCGCCCGGTGTGCGAGCGCCGGCTGCGCAGCAGCGTATCAGGCGGACCCTGCGCCACGATTCTACCTCCGGCGTCGCCACCCTCGGGGCCGAGATCGATCACCCAGTCGGCCTCCGCGATCACATCGAGATTGTGCTCGATGACGACGACCGTGTTGCCTGCATCGACGAGCCGGTGCAGTACCTGCACCAGCTTCTCGACATCGGCCATGTGCAGCCCGACGGTGGGTTCATCGAGGACATAGAGTGTCTTTGCGGCGCCGTTCCCTCGCGCCGGCCGGTAACTCGGCCTTACCTTCGCGAGTTCGGTCACGAGCTTGATTCGCTGCGCTTCGCCGCCCGAAAGCGTCGGACTCTGCTGTCCCAATGTCAGGTACCCGAGACCGACATCCTGCAGCAGGCACAGCGCGTGATGGATCGAGGGATGCGCAGCGAAGAAGGGTGCCGCTTCATCGACGCTCATCGCCAGGATGTCCCCGATGCTGCGCTCCTTGAAACGCACCGCAAGCGTTTGCGGATTGAAGCGCCGTCCACCGCATACATCGCATAGCACCCGAACGTCGGGCAGGAAGCTCATCTCGATCTTCTTCATGCCCTGGCCTTCACAGGCCTCGCAGCGTCCGCCGGCGGTATTGAAGGAAAAGCGTCCCGGCGCGTAGCCGCGGATGCGTGCTTCGGAGGTTTCAGCGAACACGCGTCGGATAGCATCCCAGAACCCGACGTAGGTTGCCGGGCACGAGCGCGGCGTCTTGCCGATCGGCGTCTGGTCGACCTCGAGCACACGGCCAATGTCGCGCCAGCCACGCATGGCGCGACAACCCACGAAACCGTTACGGTCCTTGCCATTGTCGTGCGGCGCGCCGAGCAATCGCTTGAGATTGTCGTGCAGGACATCACGCGCGAGGGTGGATTTGCCTGATCCCGAGACGCCGGTGACCGCGATCATGCGTCCGAGCGGCACCTGGGCCTCGACTTCTTTCAAGTTGTGCAACGTGGCGTTCTCGATCACGAGCACGGGATCCGAAGTGCGCACGGCGCGCTTTGGAACCAGCGGATGCGCCAGCGGCTGGGCGAGGAAGCGGCCCGTTACCGACTGCGGATTGCGGGCGAGCTCGCGCGCGCTACCCTGGCCCACGACGCGCCCGCCCAAAGCGCCAGCGCCGGGGCCCAGATCGATGACGTGATCCGCATGGCGGATGGTGTCTTCGTCGTGCTCGACCACGACCAGCGTATTTCCATTGGCGCGCAACTTGTCGAGCGTCGCGAGCAGCACTCGATTGTCACGTGGGTGCAGCCCAATCGTCGGCTCATCGAGCACGTAGCACACACCTTGGAGGTTCGAACCCAATTGCGCGGCGAGCCGGATACGTTGCGCTTCACCGCCCGAGAGAGTGGGGGCCGAGCGATCGAGTGACAGATACCCCAGTCCGACATCGTCGAGGAACCGCAAACGCGACTCGAGTTCCGCCAGCACATCGCGCGCAATGTCCACTTCACGGCCGCGCAGGCCGAGCTTTCGCACCACGGATTGCAGCCCGGACACGGGTAGAGCGGTGAGCTGGGCGATCGAACGGCCGCGGAATCGCACGTTGAGCGCGATCGGATTCAGCCGTTGACCCTGGCAATCGGGACAAGCGGGCGCCGCGCCTTCCCACCAGTCGTTCCACCAGATCTCTTCACCCGACTGCTCCTCGTCGAATCCGTAGAACTTCAATCCTGTGCCGAAGCAACCCTCGCACCAGCCGTGGCGCGAGTTGAAGGAGAAGAGCCGCGGATCGAGATCTGCGAAGCTCGTTCCACAGGAGGAGCAATTGCGGCGTGTCGAAAGGACCGAGACCGGGGCTTGCTCGGTGCTGCGCTGTTTGGCGATCGCTGGTTCGCGCAACAGGTGCAGTATTCCCTTGCCGTGCTCCAGTGCCTGGTCCACGGCGCTTCGCAGCCGCGCTTCTTCGGCGGCGCTCACGCGCAATGTCGCGATAGGCAGTTCGAGCGTGTGCTCCTTGAAGCGGCTCAATCTCGGCCACTTTGCCGTCGGCAGCAGCTGTCCATCGACACGCAGGTGTCCGAAGCCTTTGGCGGCAGCCCACTTCGCGAGGTCGGTGTAGTAACCCTTGCGCGCCACCACCAGCGGCGCAAGGAGCGTGACCGTCCTGCCGCGCTCCTCGCGCAGAAGCCTCGCGACGATCGAATCAGCACTTTGCGGTTCGATCGGGATGTTGCACTTCGGGCAGTGCTGCGTGCCGAGCTTGACGTAGAGCAGGCGCAGGAAGTGATAGATCTCCGTCAAGGTCGCCACCGTGCTCTTGCGGCCGCCGCGACTGGTGCGCTGCTCAATCGCGACCGTCGGTGGAATGCCGAAGATAGCATCGCAGTCTGGCCGCGCTGCCGGCTGTACGAACTGCCGTGCGTAAGCGTTCAGAGACTCGAGGTATCGGCGCTGGCCCTCGGCAAAGAGAATATCGAAGGCGAGCGTCGACTTGCCGGAGCCGGAGACACCCGTAATGACCGTGAAGCGGTCACGCGGAATCTCGACATCAGCAATCTGCAGGTTGTGCTCGCGTGCGTTGTGTACGCGGATCGCAGGCGCGGCCTTCCTGATGGGCAGCCGTTGCGGCTCGGAGCTGAGGGTTACGGTGGAGGGACGGGCGAGGCTCGCTTCGTATTCGAGCAATGCCTTTCCGGTATGAGAAGTCGCGCAACGCTTCACCTCATCCGGAGATCCGATGCACACGAGTTCGCCGCCCGCGTCCCCGCCTTCCGGTCCCAGGTCGATGATCCAGTCGGCCGCGCGAATCACATCGAGGTTGTGCTCGATGACGATGAGCGAATGACCGGCGGCTACCAGCGTGCGAAAGGCGCGCAGGAGTTTCGCAATGTCGTCAAAGTGCAGACCGGTGGTCGGCTCATCGAAGAGCAGCAACTTGCCCGTCTGTGAATCGCGCTTGCGCGTCGCGGCTTCTGCAAGGTGGCCCGCGAGTTTGAGGCGTTGCGCCTCGCCGCCCGAAAGCGTCGGCACCGGTTGACCGAGCCGCAGGTACTCGAGTCCGACCTCGCGCAGCGGCTGCAGTCGCGCGAGCACGGCATCACATTGCGCAAAGAACCCGATTGCCTCGCTCACCGTAAGTGCCAGGACCGCAGAAATGTCGAGCGCGCGTCCATCTGCACCCGTGATCGTCACTTCGAGCGTTTCATCCCGGTAGCGCCGCCCATCACAGTCCGGACAACGCAGGTACACGTCGGACAGAAATTGCATTTCGACGTGCTCGAAACCATTGCCGCTACAGGTGGGACAGCGCCCGGTGCCCGAATTGAAACTGAAAGTGCCTGCGGCATAGCGGCGCTGCTTCGCAAGCGGCTCGCGCGCGAAGAGTGCGCGGATCGGATCGAATGCACCGACGTAACTTGCGGGATTGGAACGCGTCGTGCGTCCGATCGGCGACTGATCGACCAGCACGATGTCGCCCACCTGCTCGTGGCCGCACAGCGTCGCGAACTCGCCCGGCACTTCCGTCGGTTTGCCGTGCGCCTTGCGCAGCGCCGCGTACAGCACATCGTGCACCAGTGTCGACTTTCCGGACCCCGACACGCCGGTGACGCAAACGAGCCGCTGCAGCGGGAAGCTCACATCGATGCTCTTGAGGTTGTGCTCGGCCGCTCCCGTGAGTCGCAGCGCCGGCGTGCGCGATGTAACCGCCCGAAAGTGCCGCTCTTCGACTGCATGCTTGCGCCCGGTCAGATATGCGGCGGTGAGCGAGTGCGGCGCCGAGGCAATTTCTGCAGCCGGCCCGAAGTAGACGATCTCGCCACCGTGTTCACCAGGACCTGGGCCGAGATCGAGAATGCGATCCGCGGCGAGTATCACCTGTGGATCGTGCTCGACGACGACGAGAGAATTGCCGGCATCGCGCAGCCGCCGCATCACCTCGATCACCCGTCCCATGTCGCGCGGGTGCAGGCCGATCGAGGGCTCATCGAGCACGAACAGCGTATTGACGAGCGAGGTGCCGAGCGCAGTCGTCAGGTTGATGCGCTGAACTTCGCCCCCCGAGAGCGTGCGCGACTGGCGGTCGAGCGTGAGATATCCCAGACCGACATCGCACAGAAACCCAAGCCTGGTACGGATGCCATCGAGCAAGAGGTCGGTAGCCTCATCCAGGGGGGCAGGGAGCTGCAGGCGCGCAAAGAAGTCGCGGCAGCGATCGATCGACAGCAGCATCACATCGTGAAGCGTAAGTCCTGGCAACGCCGCGAACGCTGCCGGCGTCCACTTCACGCCCTCAGGGCGAAAACGCTGCGCTGCCGTCCGCACGGCCTGGGAATCGGCAGCGGAACCCAGCCGCCACAGCAGCGCTTCCGGGCGCAGCCGGGCCCCATTGCACTCCGTGCAAGGCGTGTAGGCCCGATACTTCGACAGCAGCACGCGGATGTGCATCTTGTAGCTGCGCGACTCGAGCCAGGCGAAGAAACGCTTCGCGCCATACCAGACCTTCTTGTTCCACGGGCCCTCGCCGTCGATGACCCAGCGTCGTTGCTCATCGGTGAGCTCGCGCCATGGCCTCTCGATCGGGATGCCGCGCTTGCGCGCAAACTTCAACAGATCGTCCTGGCACTCCTCGTACGACGGAGTCTGCCAGGGCCGGATCGCGCCACCCTTGAGGGACTTCGACTCATCCGGGATGACCAGACCATAGTCAATTCCGATGGTGCGGCCGAATCCGCGGCACTCCTCGCAGGCACCGAGGGGCGAATTGAACGAAAAGATATGCGGTGCCGGATTCTGGTAGTTGATGTCGCAATCCGCGCAGTGCAGCTCACTCGAAAATCTCCACGCGTCCCCGAACGGCGTTTCGCCCGCCGTGGCGGCCTCCGCAATGTAGACGCACAAACGACCGCGTCCTACCCGCAGCGCCGCCTCGATCGCATCGAGCACGCGCGCGCGTTCCGCCCCACCGAGACGCAGGCGGTCCTGGATGACCTCGAGCGTCGCACCCTTGCGCGCGTGAATGCGCGTGTAGCCTTGCTTCTCCAACAGCGACTTCACTTCAGATTCGGTGAAGTTCTTTGGCACCGTGACGGGAAAGGTGATCAGCACGCGTGGATCGCCGGCGCCTGCAGCGCGCTCGAGGATTGCTGCGTAGATGTTGTCCGGGGTATCGCGGCGTACGGCATTGCCGCAGTTACGGCAAAAAAGCTGCGCCGCGCGCGCGAACAGCAGTTTCAGGTGATCGTTGAGCTCCGTCATCGTACCGACCGTGGAGCGCGAAGTGCGCACCGGGTTGGTCTGATCGATCGCAATCGCGGGCAGGATTCCTTCGATGCGATCCACCTGCGGCTTGTCCATGCGATCGAGGAACTGGCGCGCGTAGGGCGAAAAAGTCTGCACGTAGCGACGCTGGCCTTCGGCGTAGAGGGTGTCGAAGACCAGCGATGACTTGCCCGAGCCTGAAACGCCGGTGACGACGATGAGCTCGTTCAGCGGGATGCTGAGCGTCAGGTTCTTGAGATTGTTCTGGCGCGCGCCGTGGATCTCGATCGCATCGACCGAGGGAGCGGACGCGACGCGGGTGTCGCCAGTGTCGTAACGGGCGGGATCACCGTCTGCTGCGCGGACAGGCGCTGTACAGGCCATCGTCAAGGTGGCGCTCGTGGGTTTTAATGGAAAAGGGAAAGGTGGAAACTGTACCAGAGACGAGGACAGGAGAGAGGATCATGAACTACCACGGTGGGTGTCATTGCGGGCGTATCGCGTTCGACGTTGAAGGGGAGATCGGGCAGGTCATCCAGTGCAACTGCTCGATCTGCAGCAAGAGAGGTTACCTGCTGTGGTTCGCACCACGCGACAAGCTGCGCCTCGGCACTCCCGAGGCGGATCTTGCTACGTACACCTTCAACAAGCATCGCATCAAGCACCATTTTTGCCCTAATTGCGGTTGCGCGCCGTTCGGCACAGGCGCTGACAGCAAAGGCGCGCCCATGGCTGCCGTAAATGTCCGCTGCCTGGACGGCTTGGACCTGGGGACGTTGAAAGTTGTGCCTTACGACGGGCGCAGCGCTTAGCGATTCGGGTCCCATCACCACCCCACCCGAGGTCTGACAATGACGACAATCATTCAGCCAGCTCTGGCGATGGTCGCACTCACCTTCATGGTGTGGTGCTACATGTATTTCAAGCGCCTGACTTTCATCCGCGTCCACAGCATCGATCCGCAAAGCGTCGCAACGCGCGCTCTGGGCGCAAAAAGTCTGGCAGCGGTCTCGGCTCCGTCCGACAACCTCATGAATCTGTTTGAACTGCCGGTTCTATTCTATGTATTGGTGGTGCTGCTGCTGGTGACCGGCGAGGCGAGCCAGGGATTCGCAACCGCCGCGTGGGCGTATGTCGCGCTTCGCGCGCTTCACAGCTTCATCCATTGCACTTACAACCAGGTGCTGCATCGCTTCACCGTGTATGCCGCAAGCTCGATCGTGCTGTGGGCCATGTGGGCAGTCTTCGCGGTCAGGCTCCTGTCATGATGCTGCAAGGCGGTTGCTTCTGCGGGCGGGTTCGGTACGAGGTGAAGGGGGAGCTCTTCAATCGCACCAACTGCCATTGCTCGATTTGCAGGCGCACCAGCGGCGCGCCGTTCGTGACGTGGTTTACCGTGGCGCAGGGAAACTTCCACTGGCTGAGCGGGCAGCCGGGCGCTTTTGAGTCGAGCCCGGGTGTCACACGCGCCTTTTGTCGTGACTGCGGAACGGCGCTGACCTTCGCGCGTTCCGATAGCGACGTCGAAATCGACGTCACGACTTGTAGCCTCGACGCTCCGGCGGAAGTGCCGCCGGAGGATCACGTGTTCACGGCTGGCAAACTGCCCTGGATCGAGCTGAGCGACGGCCTGCCGCAATATCGCGGCGTGCGTGACGCCTCGTAGCAGGTGCTTGCGGAGCAGCTTCATGTTCGTCGGACACACTGCCGTAGCACTCGCGGCGAAGAGCAAAGCTCCTGATGTCTCCCTGGGCTGGCTGCTGGCCGCCGCTCTCGGACTTGACATTCTCTGGCCCAACTTTCTGCTTCTTGGCATCGAGCACGTGAGAATCGTGCGCGGTGCGACTGCGGTCAATCCACTGGTGTTCGACTCCTATCCTTGGTCGCATAGCCTGCTGATGGCATGCGTGTGGGGACTGTGCGCAGTGGCCATTGCGCGTTGGCGTGGCCGCTCCAGTGGCATCGCGTTCCTCATCGCGGCAGTTGTCGTGAGCCATTGGGTGCTCGATGTGGTTTCACATGTGCCGGACATGCCGCTCTGGCCCGGCGATTCGCCGAAGCTCGGTCTTGGGCTGTGGAACTCGATATCCGCGACCTTGATCGTCGAAGGGCTGATCTTTCTCCTCGGCATTTCGATCTACGTCCGCACGACGCGTGCAACCGATCGCATCGGCTCGATCGGCTTGTGGACCTTCCTGATCTTTTCAGCCCTGATGTGGGCTTCCGTCCCCTGGTCCGCGCCGCCGCCGAGCCCGCGAGCATTGGCGTGGTTTGCTCAAGGCGTATGGTTGCTGATCCTGTGGGCGTGGTGGGTGGATCGCCATCGCACCGCTCGCAACCGGGATTCGTCTGGTCCTTGAAGGAGTGGTTGAGCCATGGCACCCGAAAATCCGCGCCCGCCGCTGCCGCCCTTCGATCGGGAGGCCGCCGTTCGCAAAGTTCGACTGGCCGAAGACGCCTGGAACGGGCGTGATCCGCACAAGGTCGCGCTCGCATACACGCCTGACAGCGTGTGGCGCAATCGGGCCGAGTTTTTCCGCGGCCGCGAAGCCATCGTCGAGTTCCTCACGCGCAAGTGGGCACGCGAGCTCGACTACCGGCTGATCAAGGAGCTGTGGGCGTTTCATGAAAACCGCATCGCCGTGCGATTCGCGTACGAATGGCACGATGACAGCAGGCAATGGTTTCGCTCCTATGGCAACGAGAACTGGGAGTTCGATGCAGGTGGATACATGGCCCGGCGCATCGCTAGCATCAACGACTTGCCGATCAAGGAATCAGAGCGCAAGTACCATTGGCCCGCAGGGCGTCGACCGGACGATCATCCGGGACTATCGGATCTCGGGCTTTAGTCGCGTCCAGCCACCTGCACGCGTAACGCGCGTGGGCCCGTTGAAACCCACGCTCGAATCGGCTTTGCGCCTACATGCCTCGGGCCCGCTATGCTCTAAGTTCCCTGAATCTGACCGCAGGAGGTATTTGCTCTGCTTGCTTGCCTGCTGGTCGCCAGTCGTTACGCACATCAAGGGAATACATGAACCTGTTCAGGACGTTAACACTTGGCGTGCTTTGCACGCTGGTTCTTGCTGCTTGTAGTGACAGCAAGGATTCGGACAATTCCACTGGCGCGGGGCCGCCGCCGCGCGGGACGTTACTGCAAACCCCGCCTGAGTCACGCGGCGTATTTACCGCTGCCGCGCTCTTGCTGCAGTTGGGCACGGAGGCAAATCAGCAACTGCTCGCACTGGGCGGGACGCCGGTGTGCGATATCGCCGTTTACCACATGCGCTACACGACGGTGGGCGGTGCCAACGAAGCAACTGACGCGTCCGGTGCACTGATGGTGCCCACGGGTGGCGATCCCAAGTGCAGCGGTGCCCGTCCGATCCTCCTATACGCGCATGGCACCACAACCGATCGCAGCTACGACATTTCGAATGTCGAGAATGAGCAAAACGCAGAGGGGATCGTTCTGGCAGCGTTCTTCGCGTCTCAGGGGTACATCGTCGTTGCTTCCAACTACGCCGGCTACGACACGTCAACGCTCCCCTATCATCCGTACCTCATCGCTGATCAGCAATCCAAGGACATGATCGATGCGCTGACCGCAGCACGCAGCGCATTGCCAGTGGCGGCGGCAGCGACGACCACAGACAGCGGGCGGCTGTTCATTACGGGCTACTCACAGGGCGGCTACGTCGCTATGGCAACGCAACGGGCCATGCAGACTTTGGGAATGACCGTCACAGCATCGGCTCCGTTGTCCGGCCCCTACACCATGGCTGCGTTCGTTGACGCCGTCTTCAACGGCCAGGTCAATGGCGGCGCGCCGGTGTACTGGACAATGCTGGCGACGGCGTATCAAAAAGCGTACGGAAACATTTATTCCAATCCCGCCGATGTCTTCGAGTCGCGGTACGTGGATGGCATCGAGAGCTTGCTGCCGAGCTTGTCATCGCGAGGTGATCTGGTCGCACAAGGCAAGCTCCCCAGCTCGGCGTTGTTCAGTTCCACACCTCCTGATGCGACGTTTGCCGATATCACCCCGGCCACGCAGCCGGCCAATCTCGCTCCTGTGTTCGCACTCGGTTTCGGCACCGACAATCTGGTTACGAATAGTTTCCGCTTGAGCTATCTGACCGACCAGCGTGCCAATCCGGATGGCGGGTGGCCAACGACAACCACGGGCGTTCCGGCAGTGAGTCCCGGTCTGCCTATGCGTCAAGCGCTCAAACAGAATGATCTGCGTACCTGGACGCCATCCGCACCGACACTCTTGTGCGGGGGCAATTCGGATCCGGTTGTCTTCTGGCTCAACACGCAGTTGATGCAGGGTTACTGGGCATTGGTCCCGCCCTCCTCAGCGCCGATTACGGTGCTGGACATCGACTCGAGCGCATCGGGCAGCGACCCGTACGACGATCTCAAGTCGAAGTTTGCGCTCGCGAAAGATCTTGTTGCTGCAGCAGCCATCGCAGGGGGTGCGACGGATGGCGGCGCGGCTGCGGTCCTCGAGGCTTATCACACGACTCTGGTCGCGCCGTTCTGCCTCGCCGCAGCGTCAAAATTCTTCGGGGCACTGTAGGCGCTGATCCCAACCTTGGTTCGGACGCACTGACCAAGAGTTCACAGGACGCTGCGCGCGTAGGCCTCAACAGTCCGCAAGTTCATTGAGCACGCTTTCAAAACAGAACTCATATCTATCGGTGTTGCGCTGGCGTAGTTGAGCATCAGTCCAGCGAATGAGCTCTGCACGGGATCTGTGGCAGCTGCGAGGTTTGCCTGCAACGCCTCAACGGGCACATGTGTGACCTCAAATGACTTGCGGCCAACATTCTCGAAGATCCTGACCACGTCATTGGGAGAGATGGATGCGGGGCCGCCGAGCTCGAGCACCGAGTTCTGCGCGATTGGATGGCTCAGGCTCGCGACAGCGAACTGCGCGACGTCCAGGAATGAGATCCAGCTGATGGGGTTATCACCCGTCCCGTAAATCACCGCTTTGCGATTGGCGTAGTCGAAGCCCACCGCGGGACTCAGCCACACTTCCATGAAATAGGTGGGCTGCAAGATCGTGTAAGCGAGGCCGCTACCACGAAGGCCTGATTCCACGATTCGCTTCGCTTGCTGCAAGGGAAACGATGGTGTCATGCGCGGAAAGGACGTGTACACGAGGTGCTGGACGCCTGCGTCACGCGCCGCCGCAATCAGGTTCAGGTAGCCATCCTGGTCTGCAGTGTGCAGCGTATTGTCATTTGGAGTGTATGCGAACGGCATGGCCGAGGCCGTCGCAATCACGGCATCTACACCCTGGCATGCAACATCGAGCGACTTGCGATCGCGCAGATCACCCTGCGTGACGGCGACGCCTAGTCCCGTCAGTTTTTCCACCTTGGCCGCATCGGACTTGGCCCTTACCAGGGCCTTGACCGGTTTGCCGCTTGATGCGAGCAGTCGGCAGATTTCCGTGCCGACCATCCCAGTTGCGCCCACGACCAGGTTCATTGAAGCGTTCCTCCCCGTTCTGGCCGGACCCTGAGACCCAAACGTTCCGATACGTAGCTCTTGATCGCGCCGGCGTCGACATGCACGCCGCAAAGTCCGACATGGCCATCAGGACGCAGCAGATAGAACGATGGCCGCGGAATATGCACGCGCGCCAATTCTGCGTCATTGATGACATCGGTCGGAACGACATATGTGCAGAGCAGCTCGCCCAGGTGCCGCAATCCCTCGGGACGAGGTGCCTGTCCGATCACTATCAGCGTCAGTTGGGTGTCGTCGAGCTTCTCGAACAGGTCTTCGATGGGGCCGTCTGTCCTGAACTTCAGCCGCAACCAGGGAAAGCGATCTCCCGCGTGGGGCGCGGCATCGGGCAGCCGGCTCAGTGATTTCGACAGCGGGCTGCGTCGGTAGTGAATGCCTGTCTGGGAAACGACGCGAAACGCCACAGCCTGGATCTTCGGCATTCCCATCGCGAACGCTGCGATCCGCGCAAGGATCTGGGTGCGAAGCAAACCGGCTACCCGGCTGTGGGACACAACCAGTCGAAATGCCCGGTCCGTGGTGTGCAGGAGGCGCCGCGCAATCGGCACGCGCTCTTCCTCGTACGAATCGAGCAGCGCCACGTCGGCTCGACCCTGGACGACGAGTGCCAGTTTCCATCCGAGGTTGTACGCGTCTTGCAACCCGGTGTTCATCCCTTGCGCGCCGACCGGACTATGAATGTGTGCCGCGTCGCCAAGGAGGAAGCAACGCCGGTCACGGAAACGCAACGCGCTTCGATGATGAATGCGGTAGGTGGAAAACCAGGTACAGCTCTTGAAAGTCAAACCGGTTCCGGCTTCGCTGCGTAACGAGGGAATGACCGCTTCGAAGTTCAGATCATTTTTGCCTCGCAAATCCGGTGGAAGGATGCCGACGATGCGCCAGTGATCCGGCCCACGCATCGGAAAGAACAGATGAAATCCTTGCCGCCACAAGTAGACGTTGACCTCGTCCGGAACCATGCTCCCGGTCACCTCGGCATCCACGACGTAAAACACGTGCTCGTAAGGCGCGCCGGGAAATGTGATTCCACTTAATTCCCGCACCGAGCTGTGAGCTCCGTCGCATCCTGCTACCCATGCCGCAGTGATGTTGACCGTGCGGTCTGGGAGCTTCAGCGTTGCCGATACTTTGTCGCTGTCCTGCACGAGACCAACCAGCTCGGCATTCCATTGCACCGAAACGTTCCAACTACGAAGCCGGTCTCCCATGATCCGTTCGTTATCGTCCTGGCCGAGGATCAGAATGAACGGATATGGCGTCTCGAACTGCCCCGCTTCACCCAAGGGAACGCGCGCCATCTTCCGGCCTTGTGCCCAGATATTGGCGCCCGTGCCGCGCTTGCCGAGCTCGAGCGCCCGTTCGACGATTCCCAGCCTTGAGTAGATCTCCAACGTGCGCGCCTGCACGCCTAGCGCTCTCGTCTCGCGCGCTGGCCCGGCGTGCCGATCGATGATCAGCACGCGTATGCCCCGCCGACCGAGTTGATTGGCGAGCATCAGACCCGTCGGTCCGGCGCCGACAATCAGGACATCGATGTCCACCGAAGCTTCCTCGTGTCCTGACTACGGCAAGGGAATGACCGCGCCGAGGCCTGCCGGGTCGAAGTGATCCTTGAAGCGCTCGAGAAACGTGGCGAATCCCAGTTCGCTCGTGCAGTGGGCGGGCGCGACCCGCTCCAGGTGAAGGTCGTCATGAAGCACTCGCGCCACGCGCTGCACCTCAGGCTCTGGCGTAAGAGCCAGATGGAAGCCGCCCATGACGGTGTACAGGTGCGGATCGATCTGCGTGGCTGCGGCGAGAATGTTTTCCACGCCGGGATGCGAGCAACCGACTATCACGGCCAGCCCCTTCGGGGTTTTCACCGCGAGCGAAAGCTCGTTCATCTCGAGCGTGCCTGGCTTCTGTGATTTGGTCGTCAGGACGTAGAAACCGGGAAAGATCTCGGTAGTCTTTGCCACAGCTTCGAAGTGCGCCTGCTCCCAAGGCGACCCGGTGAGCCAACGCTCCGGCGGCTTGCCACCGAAATACTTCAGGTTCTGCGGCAGGCCCGGATAGCGGGCCAGCAGTTCGGTCGGTAGCGCACCCTTGAAATAGGCTGCTTCAACAGGCGTGTAGATTCTGACGCCAGGGTTGACCTTCAGCAGATAACTGAGCCCGCTTGTGTGGTCGCCATGACGGTGCGAGATTACGACCGCATCGAGTTGACTGAGGTCGATGCCAAGCTCCTTGACATTGTGTTCGAAGATCGCGGCGTCGTTGCCCGTATCAAAGAGAATGCGTTTCCCGCCGTATTCGATCAGCGCCGCAAATCCCCAATCCTGCCGGAGGGCTGACGGTGCACCGAACGCATCGTAAAGATTTGTGATGCGTCGCGGCTCGGCAGGGTGCGCCTGCATTGGCAGCACGAGACACATTGCGGGGACCAGTCCCAACCACGACAAGACGCGCCTCATACATCCTCCTCGTTAAAGAGACTATGGCTCCCGACGATCGCCCCGGCTTGTGGTTTTCGTCCTGGAGTCGTCCGGGCGATGTCGGTCCAGCCGGAACTTCAGATGTCGTTTGATGTCAGGCCACTCGTTCGCCAGCACGCTATACATCACGCTGTCGCGAACCGTACCGTCGCGCCGACGATGGTGATGGCGAATGACGCCATCCTTTTTCGCCCCCAATGCCTCGATCGCTCGCTGTGAGGTGAAGTTGAAGTTGTCGGTGCGCAGCCCGACGACGTTGCAGCCAAGAACTTCGAAGGCGTGCAGGAACAGGAGAAGCTTGCAGACCGAGTTCACGTGCGTTCGCTGCCAGCTGCTCGCGTACCAGGTGTAGCCGATCTCGACGCGATCGATATCCGCGATGACATCGTGATAACGAGTGCTGCCGACGATCGTTCCGCCGCCAAGTTCGCGCACCGCCCACGGCAGCATGTGCCCCTGCTCCTGTCCCGTGAGGGCAGCCGCGATGTAAGCGCTCACCTGGTCGGGTTCGGGCACCCAGGAATACCAGAGCTTCCATAACTGCCCATCGGACGCCGCCGCACGGAGGCCCTCTTCGTGCTCCGGCTGCAGCGGCTCGAGCCGGATGCCGTTACCTTCAAGAGTTGTCGGTTTGAGGTGGATCAATTCTGATCTCCGGGAGAATGTCGGGCGGCGACAGGCGCGCTGATTCTGATCCAGAATAATGCCCTGCATTGCCAGTAGCGAGTCCGGTTAGCTATGACGACCCCGCGTGAAGCCGCAATCATTGCCGATCAGGTCGAGGCTGATGCGTATGCTGATCTCTTCGATGCGGCGCCGGCATCGGTGAAGGAAGCTACCGGTCTCAGGATCGAAAGGCTTGCGGGCATGACGCTGCTGATCGCGCCACGCCTGCCCGCGACAATATTCAATCGCGCCATCGGCCTCGGCATGGAACAAACGGGCGAGGAGTCGGACGTGGAGGCGGTCGTCGACGCCTATCGGCAAGCTGGTGTGCGCTCGTGGTGGCTGCACTGGAATCCGTTCGCACAGCCGGCGCAATTTCCTGACCGCTTGCGGGCAATGGGCTTTACGGAGCCGGCGCGCCGCGCTTGGGCCAAGGTCCTGAGAGGCTCAGAGCCGCCGCCGCAAATCGCGACCGATCTCAGGATCGCGCCGGCGCGGGATGAACAGATCCATGCTGTCATGTCCTCGGTCGCGCAAGCCTTCGGGATGCCACCGGTGATGGCTCAATGGTTGGCCGCTCTGCAGGGCCGGCGCCGTTGGAATGTCTACTCGGTGTCCGATCAGGACCGGCCGGTGGGTGGGGCGTGCCTGTTCATCGATGGTGATCGGGCCTGGCTCGGCGTCGGCGCCATCCTCGAGTCACACCGCCGTCGCGGCGGGCAGGGAGCTGTGATGTCGCTGCGCATTCGCGATGCCATCGCCGCTGGGTGTCGCTACATCGTGACTGAAACCGGCGAGCCCGTGGCCGATGAGCCGAATCCATCGCTGACTAACATGAAGCGGTGCGGCTTCCGCCAGGTTGCGTCGCGACTCAACTTCGAGTGGCAAGGTTGAAGGATCTGTGCGTTGCCAAACGCCTGGCGTCGCACTGACTTGCCTATGGTTTGAACAGCTGCTGCTTCCCGTCTTCGTTCGTCAGTTTCAGGGAACTCGCCGTTTCATCCGCTTGCAACACCACCTGGGTGGCGTCCGCGCGACCCACCAAACCGAGCCCACCGCCTTGCACTGACGCCGCGATTTTGACTTCCGGCCTCCCATTGGGGTCGATCAAGCGCAGCACCACGGTTTCAGGATATTTCTTGCCCGTGGGCGCGAAGGTTTCCGCTGCGTGCACCTTGATGCTGGCACGAACTCTTCCCCGATCGTCGACGATCTCGAGGGCGCGACCTCGGATCACCGGTGCGGCACCAGTCGCCAGCGCCGGCACGACGTACGGCAGCAACAGGAATGCCAGGAGCGCGAAATTGACGATGGTCAGCACGACGAGAAGTCGCTGAGTCATGGTCTTCCCCTTGCTTCATGCGGTTGGATCGCCTGACTTCACCTTGTTGATCCACTCTTCTATGCCGATCGTGCCAATGGCCTGTGCTTTCGCGGCGTCACGAGCAGGAAGCACGTCCTGAACCAGATCGACGCGCTTCCATTCCGCAAGCGGCGTCTCGGTAGCCTCGCGCGGCACGTAGCGCGACGCATGCATTTTCTGATAGCGATGAATGTAACGCGGGCAGTTCTGCCACAGCTCGGAGAGTTTCACGCGGACGATGAAATCAGCCTCTTTGTAGTAGCGACTCATCATCGGGTCATCACGTGAAATGCTGGCAGTGCCCTGCACGCGCAGGCGGTGCGGGCGCACAAACGAGATGAAAAGCATCCCGACTTGCTTTTGAAGCGCAACATTACCCATGGAGAGGAACATGCCGTTGCCGTCGTAGCTGGGGAATATGAGCGTTGTGCTGTCGAGAATCCTGACGAAGCCCGGGTCTCCGCCCTTGTAGGAAACCGTCGGGCGTCCATTGTGATCGACGGTTGCGAGGAAAAACATGTCCATGGCTTCGATGAAGCCTTTCGAGTCCTCATCAAACTCCGTCTTGCATGCGAGCTGCTCGATGCGATCGGCCATCTTGCGAGTGCTGAACGCATCCTGCAATTCACGATGCTGCTTACCGTAAAGTCTGCTCATGATTGTTGTTCCTCAGCCGGGAGTGCGCGACCAATCTACCAGATACGCACGCGTGCTTCTGGCGCCAGGTAGAGCTTGTCTTTCGGCTTCACGTCGAAGGCTCGATACCACGCATCGAGGTTACGCACGGTGTCCGCTCGATACTCCGACGGCGCATGACCATCCGTGATGACTTGCTGGCGCAGGGCAGATTCGCGCGTCTTGTCGCGCCAACTTTGAGCGTAGCTCATGAAGAATTGCTGATCGCCAGTGAAGCCATCAACAATCGGCGCGGGCTTGCCACTGAGTGAGAGCTGCCAGGCGTCGTACGAGACGGCGAGGCCTGCTAGATCGGCGATGTTCTCGCTCAGGACCTGTTGACCATTGAGAGCCAGATCAGGAAACGGGCGGTACTGATCGTATTGCCTGGCCAGCCGCTGTGCGGACTCCTTGAAGTGAGCGAAGTCCGCGGGAGTCCACCAGTTCTTAAGCTTTCCAGTGGCGTCAAACAGCGCGCCCTGGTCGTCGAAGCTATGGCTGATTTCGTGACCGATGGTTGCGCCCATGGCTCCATAGTCCATCACGACGGGTCGGTTGGGATCGAAATATGGTGGCTGAAGAATGGCGGCGGGAAAGTTCATCGCATTCATGACCGGCAGATTGACGGCATTGACGGTTTGCGGGGTCATGACCCATTCGGAACGATCGACGGGTTTGCCGAGCTTGGCAATGTTGCGGCGAGTCTCGAAGCTCTCGGCACGTTGAGCGTTGCCCAGCGCATCGCCTGAGAGAATCTTCAGCTCCGTGTAGTCGATCCAGTGATCCGGATAGCCGACGCCGACCTTGAGGACGGCAAGCTTGGCTTTAGCCCTGGTCTTGGTTTCCGGCGCCATCCACTCCAGCTTGTCGATGCGCCGCCCAAAAGCCGCGATCAGGTTGTGTACCATTGCTTCGGCGCGCGCTTTTTCCGCAGGCGAAAAGTAACGTGCGACATAGAGCTTCCCCACCGCATCGCCCATTGCGGCGTTGGTAACGCCGATGGCACGTTTCCAGCGATCGCGAAGCTTGGGCGTGCCGGTGAGTGTCTTGCCGTAGAATTCGAAGCGTTCGTTGACGAACGCCTGCGCCAAATACGGTGAAGCATGCTCAATCGCGCGCAGTACGAGGTAGTCCCTCCACGTGTCGATCGGTTGGCTCGCTACGAGCGCGGACAATCCAGTGACGGCTGCCGGTTGCCAGACGATGAAGTCCGTCTGCTGGCCGAGCCCGGCCGCGGCGAAGTACTCCTGCCAGTCGAGGCCGGCAGCGCGCGTGTCGAAATCCTTGCGCGACCAATGATTGTTGGCCTTGACTACATCGATCGAGTCGACGCGGCTGCCGTGCACGCTCGCCATGCGCGTTTCCAGATCGAAAATACGCGCGGCCTTAGCGTCGGCATCCGCCATGTGTGCGAGGGTGAGAACTTTGGCCAGATGCGCCCGGTACTTGGGCCGGATATCCACCATCGATGCTGATGCGCCCAGGTAGTAGTCACGATCGGGTAAGCCGAGCCCGCCCTGCAGGAGGAACGGCGCATAACGGCCCGGGTCGTCCAGGTCCTGCGCGACCCAGAGACCGAGCAGCTTGTCGGTGTAGAACTCCGTCCAATTGAGTGCATCGACGTCAGCCCGCAACTGGCTGCCGAGAAAGCGACTCAAGCCCTTGCGCTCGCTGATCGCGGCGATCTGCTTGAGCAACGGCTCGAGCGGTTGCAGTCCGCGCTGCTCGATCGTCGCTTCATCCATGAAGGCGTTGTAGTAGTCGGCGATCTTGCGTGCATCGACACTCGCCTTGCTGTCGTGCGCAGTTGCTTGAATGATCTCGAGCGTTCGCTGATCGCTGCGCTCGCTCAAGAGCACATCATCGCCGATCGACGCGCGGTCAGGCGGGATCTGTGCCGCTTTGAGCCAGGCTCCATTGACGTATTGAAAGAAAGCATCGCCCGGACGCACGCTCGAATCGACGACCGGCAGATTGGCCGCAAGCGCGCCGGAGGCAGCGACGACGAACAGGGCAACACCGCGCGTGAACATGAGGCGTCTCATGCGTGTGCTCCTCTGGGGCGATTCAGCGCGCAGACGTTCGCGGCGCTGGTGCCGGGAAGGCGCCCCAACGCCAAAGCGCAGCGGCGAACAAGACATTCAAACCCAGCCCAAGTATTCCAGCTTCCGGACCGTAGAGCGCGGTGTTCTCTATTCCCAATGCTCCGGTTCGGGTTCCGAAGCCGAAGAACACGTAAGCTCCGCCGTTCCACAAGCCATGCGCCAGGCTTGCGACCAGCACCGAGCCGGAAATCCCACGAAGCAAGCCCCAGATCGCACCCATGACTGCGGCGTTGAGCATGAACACCGGGATCAGTGCAGGTGCTGGCTTGAAGCCAGTGTCCAGAAGCACAGCCGACAAGTGCCACAGCGCGAACGCGATGCTGCTGTAGATCAGTACCCGGCCTGGGCCCTGTCCGGCTCGCTCAAGAGAGCCCCAGAGCCAACCGCGAAAGAACCCTTCCTCAGTAATGCTGGCGACGAGAAACGTGGAGACCGAGACCAATGCGAAGTTGCGCCAGACAGTTGGCCACTCCGTCTTTGAAAGATCGATGACTCCGCCGACTCCGGCAATGAGCACGATGGTTCCAAGGACAATGACGGGATGGAGCGTCGCGAGCGCGTAGTGCTGCCATCGTCCCCACACAAATCCCATTTGTGTGCGGGAGTACCGGCCCAGGTACCAGAACAGCACCAAGAGCGGAAACAGCGGCAGCGCACTGAAGGCGGTAAGCCCGCTGGCATCCATCGCGGTCGTAATCGCGATCGCCAGAAGCACACCGAGTACGGGTCGTTCAAGGGAAGTTGACATAGGAGATATGTGTACCGGCCTGCCTTGAACCGGGTCGAGGTGTTTGACGATCAGCCCTCATACTTCCACGGACCGCTGCAAACCGTTGCCAAACGGCAATCAGTCAGGAACCGGGATCTGTCGCTGGTGGCGAGGCAATGCTCGGCTACGCGCGCGATCCCGGTTTGGCGGAGCGGTGTCCGTCCAATGATTCTTGCAGATCGTCGGGAATGGGCATCGGCTTCATCGCGCTGACATTGGCGCGGCCGGTATTCCCGGCAGGAACCCAGATGCGCGAAAAGATCGCCGCAGCGAGAATTCGCGATAGCTGACCCCGAACTTCGCGCCAGTCGCGGATCTCAACACCCAGCTTCAGCATGAGCCAGTGCACATGAACGTGCCTGCGCGTGAAGTGTTGGCTCAGGATGTGTGCGCGGGCGAGGTGGCTGAAGGCCCGCTCGATTTCGCCCCGATGGCGCGCACTCTCGGCCGCGGTGAGCTCCGCGACGTAAGCGCTTCGAAGTACCTCATTCATTGGCAGTGCAGTACTCGAGCGCCTAACGCCCGCGTTCAACTGGCGCTCATAGTCGGCTTTATCAAAATGCCCCTTGGACTCCGCTATGAGACCGTTCGCTCCAATCGTCCATTCTTCGTACCCGCTTATACGCACGGCGTTGCCGGTACCGTCAGGGCCGGTATTGGTCCCAGTCAGGGTCCAGCGATAGACAGCCTGGTCCCCATCGAGGCTGACCACGTCCATCGTTACGACCATGTCAGGGAAAGCGGTCATGAAGCCCTGTGCGGCTGCGGTGATCGCTGTCCGGCCGACGGATGGGGTTCCGTCGTTGATCTTCAGCGAACCGCCCTCCGCAAAGAACTCCGCGACCCTTGCCGCATTCTGACTGCACCAAGCAGCGGTGTACCTGGTCGCAAACTCTCGCAAAGCAGTGTCCATTGGTCATCCCCGTTGAGCAACCCGCTCCGGTGTTGTGGATGCTGGCACTTTATCCCTCATGGGGTCCGCTAACCCGTTTTGTGAAGGTCCTGATTCACCTAATGTAGTTGTTGCAGGTGTTCCGTAACACACCGGGAAGTGGTGCGACAAGCGTAAGGATTAGGGTAGAGTTTTGACGATGACAACTCAGATTCACGCCGATCGCAGCCAGCGGGCACTGGTGCACGGGGCGAGTTTGCCTTGGGTGGCCTCTCCTGAGCCGGGCGTCGAGCGCCGCATGCTCGAGCGCGTGGGTGGTGAAGTGGCGGTGGCTTCGACGATCGTGCGTTACGCGCACGGGAGTTTCTTCAGTCCCCATACCCACGCGATGGGCGAGGAATTCATCGTATTGGAAGGAATATTTTCAGACGAACACGGCGACTATTCGCCCGGGACCTACGTGCGTAATCCGCCGGGTTCAAAGCACGCGCCGTTCAGCCGCGAGGGATGCATCATCTTCGTGAAGCTCCGGCAGATGCAAACGGATGAGGTTGAGCTCGTCAGGCTTTATGCGAGCGATCGCCAGTGGACTGAGGTGACAGGCGGGTATGAGCGGGCGTTGCTCTACTCAAATAAGCGCACCAGCGTGTGGATCGAGCGCGTGAAACCGGGCGGTCGAGTCCCGCAGCGTTCGATGCCGGGAGGAGAAGAAGTGTTTGTGCTGAATGGCACGCTGCAGTTGCTCGAGCCCGATCGGCCGGTGCTCGAAGCCTGGAGCTGGCTGCGGCAGCCCGGTGATCTGCATCCCGAATTCGTCAGCGAGACAGGAGCGTTGTGGTGGGTAAAGCGGGGACACCTGCCCTAGTTTTCAAGGAGGGATCGATGCACAAGAGCAAGCTGGCGGGTTTTATCATCGACTGCAAGACGGACGATCTCGACGGCGCGGCCGCGTTCTGGGGAGCGGCCCTCGGAATGGAAGTCGGCCGCACCGACGATCCGGATGATGAAGGCTACGCGCGCCTGCATGACCGTCAGAATGAGTTGCACATCGAAGTCCAGAAGGTCGCGCATCCGAGTCGCGTGCATATCGACATCGAAACGGACGACATCGAGGCGGAGGTCGCGCGACTCGAGAAGCTGGGCGCCCGGCGCGTCGAGAAGATCAAGCGCTGGTGGGTGATGGAAGCGCCTACCGGGCAACGTTTCTGCGTCGTGAGGAAGTCATCGCCGCAGTTCGAGACCAAGGCGACGCAATGGAAGTAGTGCTTTTACAGGATGTAGCGGCTCAAATCCTCGTCCTTCGCCAGCTCACCGAGATGTTCGTCGACGTACTTGCCGTCGATGAGGAGATTGTCGCCCTTGCGATCGGCAGCATCGAATGAGACGACCTCGAGCAAGCGCTCCATCATGGTGTGCAGGCGGCGAGCCCCGATGTTCTCCGTGCGCTCATTGACTTGATAGGCGATCTCAGCGATCCGGCGCACCCCGCCGGGATCGAAGCGTACCGCCAATCCTTCCGTAGCCAGGAGCGCTGTGTACTGGGCACACAGCGATGCGTCCGGCTCAGTGAGGATGCGCACGAAATCCTCGACCTTGAGCGCCAGGAGCTCGACCCGGATCGGCAGTCGGCCCTGCAACTCGGGTATCAGATCGGATGGCTTCGACATGTGGAAGGCGCCCGATGCGATGAAGAGGACGTGATCGGTTTTCACCATGCCGTATTTGGTTGTCACCGTGCTGCCCTCGATGAGGGGCAGCAAATCACGCTGCACGCCTTCGCGTGACACGTCGGCGCCAAGGGTTTCCTGCCGGCGGGCCAGTTTGTCCATCTCGTCGATGAACACGATGCCGTTCTGTTCCGCCGCGCTCACCGCCTGTGACTTGAGCTCCTCTTCATTGATCATCTTCGCCGCTTCTTCGTCGGTGAGCAGCTTCAAAGCCTCCTTCACCTTGACCTTGCGGGTGCGCGTGCGTCCACCACCGATGTTCTGAAACATCGACTGGAGCTGTTGCGTCATCTCTTCCATCCCGGGCGGGGCCATGATTTCGACGCCGATCGGCATGGAGCGCAGCTCGATCTCGATTTCGCGCTCATCGAGACCGCCTTCGCGCAACATCTTGCGGAATTTCTGTCGCGTCTCGGCATCGCGCGGCGGCGCGGGTTCGTCGGTAGAGAAACCTATCTGTCGCGGCCGCGGCAGCAGGATATCGAGCACGCGGTCCTCCGCAGCATCCTGCGCCCGGTCCCGGACCTTGGCGACTTCCTGTTCGCGAGTCATCTTGACCGACACATCGACCAGGTCCTTCACGATCGAGTCGACGTCGCGGCCGACATAGCCGACCTCGGTGAACTTGGTGGCCTCGACCTTCACAAAGGGCGCATTGGCGAGCTTCGCAAGGCGGCGCGCGATCTCGGTCTTGCCGACGCCGGTCGGGCCTATCATCAGGATGTTCTTGGGCGTGATTTCCTGGCGCAGCGGCTCCGGCACCTGCAGGCGGCGCCAGCGATTACGCAGCGCTATGGCGACCGCGCGCTTGGCGGCCTCCTGCCCGATGATGTGCTTGTCGAGTTCGCGGACGATTTCAGGCGGTGTCATGTTCGACATCAGTCGGCCTTCAACTCCTCGATGGTGAGATTGCGATTGGTGTAGATGCAAATTTCGGCGGCGATATTCAGCGCTTTCTCGACGATCTCGCGTGCGCTGAGCTTGGTGTCCTCGAGCAAGGCTCGCGCAGCTGACTGCGCATAGGGGCCGCCGGAGCCGATCGCCATCAATTGCAGCTCGGGCTCGATCACATCGCCGTTGCCCGAGATGATGAACGAGCTTTGCGCATCCGCGACACACAACAGCGCTTCGAGCCGTCGCAGATACCGATCGGTGCGCCAGTCCTTCGCCAGCTCGATTGCGCCGCGTGTGAGATTGCCGTACTTCTCGAGCTTGCCTTCGAAGCGCTCGAAAAGCGTGAATGCGTCCGCAGTGCCGCCCGCGAATCCTGCCAGAACCTTGTTCTGGTACAGCCGACGCACTTTGCGCGCATTGCTTTTCATCACCGTTGAGCCGATCGTTACCTGGCCGTCGCCGCCCATCGCCACGACGCCGTCGCGCCGCACGGAGAGAATCGTGGTCCCATGAAAGTTGGCAACTTCGGCCATCGGTGAAATCTCCTAACCGCAGGATGCGGCGCGCGACAGGAAGTCAGCGGGTACGTTTGCGGCGCGCGCGCGGGTGTGAGGCGTCGTATATACGGGCCAGGTGCTGGAAATCAAGATGCGTATACACCTGCGTCGTACTGATATTGGCGTGCCCAAGAAGTTCCTGCACGCCGCGCAGGTTGCCGCTCGATTCGAGCAGGTGTGTAGCAAATGAATGACGGAAAAGGTGCGGGTGCGTCTTCACACCGAGCCCGGAACGACGCGCCCAGTAGTCGATGCGCAGTTGCACCGCACGAGCGCCGATACGCTGCCCGTTGCGGCCGACGAAAAGTGCGGCCTCATCGATCGCCGCAACAGCAGCGCGCTCCTTGAGCCAGGCCTTGATCGCGTCGACCGCGAATCGACCTATCGGCAGGATCCTGGCTTTGTTGCCCTTGCCCGTAACGCGCAGCGTGCGATCGGCGAGATCGATGGCGGTCAAGTCGAGGGAGATCAGTTCCTGCAGCCGCAATCCCGAGGAGTAGAGCAGCTCCATCATCGCTTTGTCCCGCACGCTGAGTCCGTCGGTGGTGCGAAAGTCGAGCAGTTTCGACATCTGGTCGGCATCGAGCGTATGTGGCAGACGCTTGGCACCCTTGGGCGCACGTACTTCCAGGGCCGGGTTGGTCTTCAGTACCCCTTCGCGGGCCAGAAAGTTGAGAAAGGTGCGCACCGCGGACAGCTGGCGCTGGATGCTGCGCGGGGACAGGCCGCGTGCGTGCTGTTTCGCGGCGAACACGCGCACGTATTGGCTGTCGAGCGTTTTCCAGTCGGCGAGCTTCTGGGTGTCGCAGAACGCGACCAGAGCGGCAAGGTCGCGTTCGTAGCTCGATGCCGTCAGTCCACTCAGCCTGCGCTCGGTGCGCAGGTGCTTGATGAACGCTTTAGTCCACGCAAGCGCGCCGGCGTTCATCCGAACCGTGCGAGTGCCTCGCGGATGTGATCGCCGATACGGCCGAGGAAATCCGTGCTCATGGTCGGGTGGAAACGGTCCGAATCACTGCTGCCGACAGCGAGGAAGCCGAACTCGGCGTGCGGACCGAGCGGTGCGAGCGCGACTGAGCCGATCTCGATATTGCCGGCGCCAAACAGGTAGTCGCGTTGTGCATCGCGCACCTGGCCGCAGCGCGGCTTGGCGCTGGCGAGGAAGGTGTCGAACATCTTGAGGTCCGCGTGCTCGCGCGCAATGAGCCGCAGGAACCGGCCCTCCAGCGCCTTGAGCTCGGGCAGAGGCGCCACGAACAGCACCAGCACCGCGTGCATCGCCTCGAAATCCTCACGCAACGAGGCTTCGATGGCGCTCACCGTCTCGGCCATGGAGCGCGCGCGGATCAGGCGGCGATCGAAGCAATGGATCTTGTCGGTGAGCGCTTCATTGGCGCGCGCGACATCGATCAACTCCTTGAGCTTGCGTTCGAGTCCCTGGTTGCGCTCGCGCAGCACGTCCACCTGGCGCTCGACCAGCGAGATTGTCTGGCCCGAATTGCGTGCGTGCGGAAGCCGCAGGCGCGCGAGCAGGGCGCTGTTGCGTTCGAAGAAATCCGGATAGGTCTGCAGATACTGCGCGACCGTGTCGTCGTTGATGGCCTCGCTCTTCACTCCCCGCGCCGGCTGTGTGCTCATCGTAGTGTCATCCCCCTGCGTTCATTTGATCAGACTTCAACCCTGCCCTCGTAGGCCGTTTCGGTCGGCCCCGTCAGCCAGATGTGCTCGCCGTCACCAGCCCAGCTCACGATGAGCCGGCCGCCGCGCACATTGACTTCGACTTCCTCCCCCAGCAAACCATGGCGCCGGCCAACAGCCACTGCGCCGCAAGCGCCGGTGCCACAGGCGAGTGTCTCGCCAGTGCCGCGCTCGTGCACCCGCAAGCGAATCTGCTTCGGGTTTACCACTTCCATGAATTCGACGTTGGTGCGATTCGGGAAGCGCGCGTGATTCTCTACGGCTGGGCCCAGTCTGTCCACGGGCGCGCTCTCGACTGAAGTAACCCGGATCACGGCGTGCGGATTGCCGATCGACACGGCGCCGATCTCCACTTCGCCGCCCGCAACCTGCAGCGGATAGATGTACGCCTCGCCGCTCGCCTCGAAGGGCAGCGAGCGCGGGTCGAAATTTGGCACGCCCATGTCGACCGATACCAGCCCGTCGTCGCGCACGCGTGCGCGCACCAGGCCGCCGGGGCTGTCCATCACGACCTCGCCCGGCCCGAGTTTTGAACGACGTGCGATCAGCGCGGCGATGCAGCGGGCGCCATTGCCGCACTGCTCGACCTCGCGGCCATCGGCGTTGACGATGCGGTAGTAGACGCGGGTGTCGGCGCGGCGCGGCGGCTCGAGGATCAGGGCCTGGTCGAAACCGATGCCGGTGTGTCGGCGGGCGAGCTTGCGGAAGGTCTCCGCGTCGGGCAGCGGGCCGCGCGGGGCATCGAAGATCATGAAATCGTTACCGAGTCCATGCATCTTCACGAAGTCAATCTGCATGCGGCGAGGATACCTCAAGTGCCGCCCTCTCTCGATAGAGGCACAGGTCCATCACGACGAACATTCCTGCCGCGCGGGCGCGTTCAGCCGCCGGTTCGTTGATCACCCCGAGCTGCAGCCACAACGCTTTCAGCCCAAGGCGAATGCAATCCTCGACGATCGCGGGCACGGCCTGCGGCTGGCGGAACACATCGACGATGTCGATCGACTCGCCGCTCTTGAGCGAGGAGTTGGCTGACGCCAGGTCGGGCATCGCTATTTCACCCAACACCGTGGCGCAGGTTGGATTCACCGGGATCACCCGGTAGCCGTAGCCCTGCAGGTGGCGCGCAACGCCGAAACTCGGTCGTGCAGGATTGGGTGAAAGCCCGACCATCGCGATGACGCGGGCGGATCGCAGGAGTTGTTCAATCTGCGCCCGGGGAGGGTTCTGAAACGCCATACAATGACTCCATGTACTCCGATCTACGCGACTTTCTCCGTCAGCTCGAGTCGCGCGGCGAGCTCAAGCGCATTGAGGCGGCGGTGAGCCCGCGGCTCGAAATGACCGAGATCTGCCGCCGAACGCTCGCCCAGGGCGGGCCCGCGCTGCTGTTCGAGCGGCCTCAAGGATACGACGTTCCCGTGCTCGGCAATCTGTTCGGCACGGTAGAGCGGGTTGCGCTCGCACTCGGACAGGAAACCGTCGCGGACCTGCGCGAAGTCGGAAAGCTGCTCGCGTACTTGCGAGAGCCGGAACCGCCGAAGGGATTGCGAGACGCGTGGGAAAAACTCCCGGTACTGCGCAAAGTGCTCGACATGGCGCCGAAGGAAGTCCGCAGCGGCGTTTGCCAGAGCGTTCAACTGCAGGGTGCTGCAGTCGACCTTGCGCGCTGGCCAATTCAAACCTGCTGGCCCGAGGATGTGGCGCCTCTCATCACCTGGGGGCTGGTGGTGACACACGGACCGAATAGCGATCGTCAGAATCTCGGCATCTACCGCCAGCAGGTGATCGGACGCAATCGACTCATCATGCGTTGGCTCGCACATCGCGGCGGTGCGCTCCACTTCCGGGATTGGCAGATCGCCCGTCCGGGTGAGCCGTTTCCTGTCGCCGTAGTACTCGGTGCTGACCCCGCGACGACGCTGGCGGCAGTGACTCCGGTCCCCGATACGCTCTCCGAATATGCCTTTGCGGGGCTGCTGCGTGGCAGTCGCACCGAGCTCGTGAAGTGCCTGAGCCACGACCTGCAGGTTCCGGCGAACGCAGAAATCGTGCTCGAAGGGTTCATCCGTCCGGGCGAGAACGCGCCCGAGGGCCCGTTTGGCGATCACACCGGCTACTACAACGAGGTCGAGGAGTTTCCCGTGTTCACGGTCGAGCGCATCACGCATCGTGAGCAGCCGATCTATCACAGCACCTACACCGGGCGCCCACCCGATGAGCCCTCGATCCTTGGGCTCGCGCTCAACGAGGTGTTCGTGCCGCTGCTGCAAAAGCAATTTCCCGAGGTGGCTGATTTCTATCTGCCCCCGGAGGGCTGCTCCTACCGGCTCGCCGTGGTGACGATCCGCAAGCAATACGCCGGTCACGCGCGGCGCGTGATGATGGGCGTGTGGGGATACCTCAAGCAGTTCATGTACACCAAAGTCGTGATCGTCACGGACGATGATGTCGATGCGCGCAACTGGAAGGATGTGATCTGGGCCATGACGACGCGCATGGATCCGGCGCGCGACACGGTGATCATGGAGCACACACCAATTGACTACCTCGACTTCGCTTCACCGGTGTCGGGGCTCGGCTCCAAGATAGGGTTCGATGCGACGAACAAGTGGCCAGGAGAAACAAGCCGCACCTGGGGACGGCCGATCGTCATGTCGCGTGATGTGATTACCAAGATCGATGCCCTGTGGAGTGAGCTCGGCATCGACAAGCCCTTGACATAGTGGAACAGTTCCTCGACACGATTTTGCCCCGGCCAGCACCTTTCGCGCCTGGAAGATGGCGTCCGCTTACTATTCCGTGGCAGGTCGTCGGAGCGCGCCTGACGTCTGGGAAAGTCTAGACTTGTGATGTGAACCCGGCCGACGAACCGCTGCATCACGTCACGCTGCTGCCCGAGGGGCGCACTTTCAGCGTGCGCCCCTCGGAGTCGATCCTTGACGCGGCGCTCAACGTCGGCATCAATCTTCCGCATAGCTGCAAGGGCGGCAGTTGCTCATCCTGTCGCGCGAAGATCCTGTCGGGATCGATTCACTATCCGTTCGGACAACCTCTCGGCATCACTGCTGAGGAAGTGAAGCAGGGCTACGCGCTGCTCTGCGAGGCACGTCCGACCAGCAACGTGAGCGTCAACATCCGCGAGGTCCGGCTCGCGGATGACATCCGGATCAGGGATCTGCCCTGTCGTATCGCGCGCAAGGAGCTGCTGGCTCCCGACGTGATGGCGCTCTATCTGCAACTACCCGCGATCGAAGCCTTCCACTACCTGCCGGGGCAGTATCTCGACATCATGTTGGCCGGTGAACGGCGACGCAGCTTTTCGATCGCGAGCCCGCCGCACGACAGCCGTCCGCTCGAGCTCCACGTCCGACGCGCGCCGGGCGGCGAGTTCACGCAGCGGGTGTTTGCGGATATCGAGGAACGATCGTTACTGCGAATTGAAGGACCACTCGGCCAGTTTGGTTACGGTTACGGTCCTGGGCACGACGCGAAGACGCCGGCGCTCCTGATCGGCGGCGGCACCGGATTCGCTCCGCTGAAGTCGATCATCCGGCATGTACTGGAGAAGGGACTGTCACGGAGCCTGCACCTCTTCTGGGGCGCCAGGACGCTGGCCGATCTCTACCAGCACGATCTCGTACAACAGTGGACCAAGGTGCACCCAAGTCTTCGCTACACGCCGGTGTTGTCGGACCTCGAGGCGGATGACTCCTGGCAAGGTCGGCGTGGCCTCGTGCACGAGAGCGTGTTCGATGCGTACCCGGATCTGAGCGGGGTCGAGATCTATACGAGCGGGCCGCCAGCCCAGGTGGAGGCAATCAAAAGCGGCGCCCTGCAAAGGGGATTACCGCCGGAGCGCCTGCACTTCGACTCCTTCGAGTATGCCCCGGATGCGCTCGCGAAGATGCGTGAGCGCCGCGGGTGAAGTCACCAACAGCGCTCAGGTGCGCCAGCCACCGCCGTCTGCCCGGACCTGCGTGCGACGCAGTTTGATCTTGGGCAGATTCGCCTTGCGGCCGATAGCCATGGCGAGGCCGTCGTGTAATACGCGGGCTGCATGCTCTTTCTCACCCAGTTCATCGAGCAGACTCCCGAGCAACTGATACGTAACCGGATCGCGCCGTATCATCAGGCTGGTCTCCAGATAGCTGCGTGCCTTGCCATAAAGCTCCGCACGCATGCTGAGCCGCGCGCAGCTCACGAGCAGCACCGGATCCTCGCGCCGTGAGCGCAGCCACTTCTCAGCGACTGCGAGCGGTTCAAGCGGATCGGGCAACTCCAGCTCTCCGTAGAGTGCCGCCAGCGCGTCGTTCCACTCGTCGTCGAGAAAGTCCCGCAGCACCTTCTCCGCAGCCACGTGATTGCGGTATTTCATGGCACCGCGCGCATACGCCAGCAGAATGTCCGGGCGGCGTGTGGCGGGCTTGGAGGCATCGTTCCAGGCGCGGTCGAGGCGCTCGGCATCGCCACTTTCGGCCGCGAGCCGCAGCATCTCGAGGTAGGCCTGATCCATCAGCTCATCGACTGCGGCGGCACGAACACCACGCGCACCGCGCAACTTCGATTCAAGTGCACGCAACTTCTCGAACTCGCCCGATTGCCGATAGAGCCGGGCGAGCAGCAGCAGACCGCGCGGATTCTGATGACCGGACGCATCGAGCTCTCGCAAAGTCTCGCGTGCGGCCTCGAACTGGCCGTTCTTGAGCTGCATCTCCGCCTGGGTGACGAGCACCGGCGCGATCTCGTCGGGAGCCGCCTCGCGCGCCATGCGCAGCCATCCGGCACGCCGCTCGTGCGCGCCCTGCAGATCGGCGGCGCGTGCCGCGATCAGGTAGTTCGCCGCCGGCTGCACGTTGTCGCGAGCGCTACGCGTGATTGTGATCTCCGCAGTCGCCCAGTTGCCCTCGGCAAGCTCGAGTACCCCACGGGCAAGATCAAGACGGGCGCGCTGATCACGTTTTGCCGCCTGTGCCTCACGACGTAACTTTCGCATCCGGAACAGGCGGACGAGAATCCACAGCAGCAGGAACGTGGCGAGAATGAGCAGGATCAGCGTGACCACCGACATCTCGATGAGCACGCCCAGGAAGCTGATCGCCACATACCCGGCATCGATGCGCAGGGCCGAGGCAATCGCGGCCGCGGCAATCAACGCCCCGATGAGGTAGGCGGTGCGTCTCACGTGCGACCCCGTGTGCGCGCGTCATGCGCTTCCAAAAGCTTCAGCGACTGCGAGATGTCAGGCAGTGCCGGCGAGATTGGCGCCTTGTCGAGCATCGCCAGCTCCTGGCGCAGGTTGGCAACGCGCGTATCCGCCGGGTCGAACACCTGCTCGAGCCATGCCCGTGCCGCTGCAAGATTGGCCTTGTAGGCGCTCTCATCGCCACGGAGCGCGGCCAGGCGGGTGGCGAACAGCAGGAGCTGCATATGCTCGCGCCGCACCTTCTGCTCTTCGATGGAGACGAGCTCGACCGCGTCATCCCCGATCCGACGGATGCTGACCATGCCGACGAGTGACGCGCGGATGACCTCCCACGCGCGCGCCAGCCCCGGTGGCGAGCCAGCGACTGGACGATCGGGCGAGTAGTCCTCCTGGATGGCCCCCAGCACCGGGAGAGAGCCCGCAATCTCCTCCGCGCTTGCAAGGCGCGCCGTAATGCCGGGCAGGTCGGGCGGCACGACATTGCGCAGCGCCTGGATCTCGGACGCGAGGGCACGTCGCGTCGGGTTGAGTGACGGGTCTTTGAGGGATTGCAGCCGCTGATCGGCTGCTTCCATGGCCGCGAGCGCCGATCCCCAATCGCGATCGAGCGTCAGGCGCCGGTTGGCGATTTCCAGAAGATAGTGCGCCTCCGCGTTGGTCCAGGCGCGCTGCGCTCCTTCCGTGCGTTCACGCAGCTCGGCGAATGAGTCACCGAGTTCTGAAAGCCGCGGCCCGAGAGTGCCGAGCTCTTCGACCCGATTGGTGTTGGCGTCGAGGCGGCCCGCAAGTGCGGCAAGCTCTTCGCGCAGCCTTGCATTGTCCGCAACGAGCTGCGCCTGTTGATCGCGAATATCGCTGAGCGTTCGGCCAGCGCGCGCCGCCTGCCAGATCGCGAAAGCGGCGAAACCGATTGCGATGCAGGCCAGGAGCACGGCGAGCAAGCCGCGTACCGATACGCGCTCGAGCTTGCGGCGATTCTCGTGGCGACGCTCCGCGTGACGACGGTCGCCTTCCGCGGACGGTGCGAGGCCGTCAGGCGGTGAAACGGGTTGCTGATCCATGTAGGGAAGCGAAGGGGTCTGGAATGCGCGACTAGTATGACGCCGCGCCCAGACCATTGCATCTCGCGCGCGCGGCCGGCGGGCCAGCGCATGTTCTCAACCGCGGAATCTGCGCAACACTTCCGTCGCCAAGCGGCGACTTACCGGCAGATCGGTCGCGATGCCACGCAGTCGCACCGAGTATTGACCCTCGCCCGAGCGCTCGATAGAGGCGATGTGTCGCACGGCCGCCAGGGAGTTGCGGTGGATGCGCAGAAAGTCCGGGTCGAATTCCTCTTCGAGTGCCCTGAGGGACTCCTCGATGAGATCTTCGCCGCCACGGTGTCGAACCGTCACGTATTTCTGATCGGCAAGAAAGTACAGCACGTCCTCGATCGGGATCAGCCGCAGCTCACCGCGGATGCGGACCGAAAGATGGGTGCGTCGTTGCCTGGGCGCGGCAGCCTTGGCGATCGCCGCCAGTTGTGGCTTCGTGAGGCGCGTCGCCCGTGTCAGGGTGTCGGCGAGCTTCTCGCGCCGCACCGGCTTGAGCAGGTAGCCGACGGCGCTGGTATCGAAGGCCCGTAGCGCGTACTCGTCGTACGCCGTGATGAAGATGACTGCCGGCGGCTCATCGAGCTGCCCGAGATGGCGCGCCGCCTCGACGCCATCCATTCCAGGCATCCGTATGTCCATCAACACCACGTCGGGCGCCAGGCGCACTGCGAGCGCGATGGCCTCAGCGCCATTGGCGGCCTCCCCCGCGAGCTCGCAGGCGTCGATCTCCTCCAGCAGCCGCTTGAGGCGCTCGCGCGCGGGCAGCTCATCATCGACGATCAAGACCCTCATTGAACCGCAGCCTGGGCCGGATGCACGCGCGGGAAGGTGAGCTTGACGACGTACTCGTTGCCGCGATTCTCGACATCCATACGCGCACGACCGTGGTAAGCGAGTTCGAGCCGCTCACGGATGTTGTCGAGCGCGATGCGGTTGCCGCTGCGCGGGCTACTGCCCGGGTCCTTGTGCACCGGATTGGCGATCGAGAGCTCCAGCATGTCGCCATTGCGCTCGCCACTGACGATGACGGTGCCGCCATCCGGCAACGGCTCGATGCCGTGGTAGATCGCGTTTTCGAGCAGCGGTTGAACTACGAGGCTCGGCACGAGCGTATCCATCGGCAGAGCCTGCACGTTCCACTTCACTTTAAGACGGGAGCCGAGGCGCAGCTCCTCGATGCGCTGATACAGACGAGCGACCTCCAGTTCCTCCTTGAGAGGAATCTGGGTGCGCGTTTCGCGCAGGTTAGCCCTGAACAGATCCGCCAGGTCTTCAACCGCCTCCTCGGCCATGGCCGGGTTGGAACGGGTGAGTGAAGCAATCGTGTTCATGCTGTTGAACAGAAAATGTGGGCGGATACGTGCCTGGAGCGCATCGATGCGCAGACGGGCGCGGCTCTCCACCGTATGCCGCCACTCGTGTGCGATGTAGAAATAGCGCAGCGCCAGGGCACTCACGATGAAGGCGATGATCAGGTTTCGCAGCAGGAAGTTCGCGTGACCGGTTGGGAACAGGTCTCCAACGCTGCTCTGCAGGCCGCCGGCCCAGCGCTGTCCGAGCCAGAACGTGATCTCCGAAATGATCAGCGTCACCGCGAGCAGCAAGCCGAGTGATACGACCGAAGCCCGTTGCACACTCATGCGTGCGAGCAAGGGCCGGGTGTAGCACAACGCAGCGGCACTGCTCAGGCCGATCCATAGCAGGAAGAGGGAAGTGCGGGCGAGGTCGATCCAGAATCCGTATTGCAGCTCTTCACGCGCGAGCGTAAGCACCAGGGCCACGAGCTCTGCGATCAGTACGACAGCGAGCACGGTCTGCGTGGCGCAGAAATCCGGCAGATAGAAAGAAGGTGCCGGTGCCGAAGGAGAGTCGGATGCCGGGCGGTTCATGGCTCAGTCGGCCGCGGAACGTCCCGCAGCCCTTGCCTCGTCGAAGAGCGCCGCCTTGAGGCGATACAGGCTCGAGATGTCCTCATCGCCAAATCCCTGCTCGATCAGGCGCCGGTAGTGCAGCAGGGTCATTTCGATCACCGGCAGCTGCACGCCGCGCGTTGCGGCCATTTCACGGCAGATCTTGAGGTCCTTCTCGTGCAGCCGCACCCGGAATCCGGCCGGGAAGCTGCCGCGCACGATGTTGGGCGCGCGATTGACGAAGTACCAGCTCGAGCCCGCGCCCTTGCCGAGGGTGTCGATGAGCTTGTCGAGCGGCAGGCCTTCGGCACGCGCGAAGGCCATGGCTTCCGCGACCGCCTGGATTACGCCGGCGCACATGATCTGGTTGGTGGCCTTGGCAGCTTGACCTGCGCCACTCGGCCCCAGGTGCGTGATGGTCTTTCCCATGGCGCGCAGCACGGGTAGTGCGCGTTCGAACGCGGCCGGCTCGCCCCCAACCATGATCGCAAGTGTTGCATCGCGCGCCCCTTCGACACCGCCACTGACCGGGCAGTCGAGGAAGTCGATGCCTGCGGCGGATAGTTGCCCGGCGACTTCGCGCGCGGTGGTGGCGCTGACCGTCGAGCAATCGATGACCAGTGCGCCTCGCGGCAGTGTCGGCGCCAATGCGTCGATGATTTCCCGCACATCAGGGTCGGCCGAAACGCACACGACGACAGTGTCGCAATAGCCTGCAAGCTCAGCTGGAGAATGTACCGCTGCACAGCCTGTTTCCCGTGCGAAGGCTTCGGCCTTCGCAAAGGTGCGATTGAAAACCGCGGTAAGAAGACCGGCCTTGTGAAGGTTGGCCGCCATGTATCGGCCCATGGCGCCGATCCCGATGAAGCCTACGCGCATGTGAGCGCTCCGGACGCTTGGATGGATGCTCAGCGCACCGGGAGTCCGGGCGCTGCGCGGGCGGACACTCTAGCAGGCCCGCTCGGTGAGCGTTTGGCGCGGGCTCAGTCTGCGGCGGCCTGGCCGCAGACCGTATCCATGTCCTTGCGGGAGTTCAGCCGGGCCTCATCGATTTCCTGCGATGTTAGGTACTGCCGCTCGCCGTCCTTGCCGACGCGGTAGAGCTTCTGCGATTCGACGGCGACGCGGTAGCGCTCCTTGGCGTCCTTGCACTGATCCTCGCGCGACTTGGTGACATCGTTCTGCACGGCCTTTGCCGCGCCTGGTCAGCGCGTTGCTGTGTTTTCCTGGGCAGCAAGCTTGGCACGCTGGTCGCTCTCGGCTTGCATGCGCGCGGCGATGGCGGCCGAATCGGAGGCATGCGTGGAAACGCCGACGACGCGCACTGCGTTTTCGACTTCCGGGCGATCGCTGTAGTGCACCCGGCCCTGCGTGTCGACCCAGCGGAATACGTCGGCTGAAGCCGCCATCGACAAACTGGCGAGCAGCAAACCCCAGGCAATTCGCTTGAGCATTTTTCGATCCTCCAACTACCGGGGAGGATTGCCGCAACACGCTCGCTATAGCGCGTTTGCGTCGGTCTCCCCGGTGCGAATTCGCACCGCGTGCCCCAGGTCCATCACGAAGATCTTGCCGTCGCCTATCTTCCCGGTGCGCGCGACAGCAGTGATCGATTCCAGGACCTGTTCGACTCGGTCGTCCGGCACCGCGAGCTCGATTTTCACCTTGGGCAGAAAATCGACCACATATTCGGCGCCACGATACAGCTCAGTGTGGCCTTTCTGCCGCCCGAAACCTTTGACCTCGGTCACAGTGATTCCTTGAATGCCGAGCTCCGCAAGGCTTTGACGCACATCGTCAAGTTTGAAAGGCTTAATGATCGCTGTGACCAGCTTCATAGATTGACCTCGTGGAGCGGTGCGCCGCAGCGATCTCGCACTCTACGGCGGCGCAGTTTAACAGTGGCTTTGCGGCCATGCCGCCCCAGGCGAACGGCATGGCGCGTAAAGGTAAGGTAGATCAAAAGCTTAGCTTGTATAAGCGCGCTCGCCGTGGGCCGTGATATCCAGCCCCTCGCGCTCCTCTTCCTCGCTGACACGCAGTCCCATGACGACTTTCACGATCTGGAAGGCCACAAAGGCGACAACACCCGTCCAGACGATGACGAGCCCCACGGCTTTGGCCTGGATCAGGAACTGAGGCCAAATTCCCGGGTAGCCGATCTGCACCGTCACCCAATCGGTGACCAGTCCAGGCCCGCCCAGCTGCGGGGCATTGAAGATTCCCGTGAGGAGCGCGCCCAGCGTGCCGCCCACTGCGTGGACGCCGAACACATCGAGCGAGTCATCCGCCTTGATGAGCTTCTTGAGGCCGGTGACACCCCACAGGCAGACGGCACCCGCCGCGAGCCCGATGACGAACGCGCCGGGAATGCCGACGTTGCCGGCGGCCGGCGTGATCGCGACGAGACCCGCGACGGCGCCCGACGCGGCGCCGAGCATCGAGGGCTTACCCTTGATCAGCCACTCCACGAACATCCACGAGAGCACTGCGCATGCGGTAGCCAGGTAAGTGTTGAGGAACGCGAGCGCAGCCGAACCGTTGGCTTCGAGCGCGGAACCCGCGTTGAAACCGAACCAGCCGAACCACAGGAGCGAGGCACCCACCATCGTCAGCGTGAGGTTGTGCGGCGCCATCGACTCACGCCCGAGACCGATGCGCTTGCCGAGTACGTAGGCCCCGACCAGACCCGCGACCCCGGCATTGATGTGCACCACCGTTCCGCCCGCGAAATCGAGCGCGCCCCACTGCCAGAGAAGACCTGCGGTCTGGTTCGTGGCATCGACCACATCCGGTGAGGTGTACGCATCCGGCCCCGCCCAGAACCAGACCATGTGCGCGATCGGGCAGTAGGCGAAGGTGAACCAGATCACCAGGAACAGCAGGATCGCGGAGAACTTGATGCGCTCCACCAGCGATCCAAGGATCAGGCAGCAGGTGATGGCCGCGAAGGTCGCCTGGAACGCGACGAACACGAGCTCGTACATCGGCGTTCCCTTGCTGAAGGTCGCGCCAAGCGACAAGCCCGCGACCGAATCGAAGGTGCCTTTGAGGAACACCCGGCTGAATCCGCCGATAAAGTCGTTGCCGGTCGTGAAAGCGAGGGAGTAGCCGTACACGCACCACAACACTGTGATCAACGAAAAGCCGACGAATACCTGCATCAGCACCGAGAGCATGTTCTTGGTGCGTACCAGGCCGCCGTAGAAAAGAGCCAGTCCTGGAACCGACATCAGCAGTACCAGTGCCGTCGAGGCCAGCATCCAGGCGGTATCGCCCTTGTTGGGAGACGGCGGCGGCGCTGTCGCGCCCGCCTCCTGCGCAAAGCCAAGGGCCGGCAGCAGCAGTACACCGAACGCCGCCAGGACCGGCAGCGTGAACCAGCGGCGCGCCTGGCTACACACGAGTCGGAGAAAGTACAGGTCTGCAGTTAGGTGTTGCACGGTTACTCCTCGTTTGCCGATTCTGGTCATATGGCCGCCGCGCCGATTTCGTTGGTGCGAATTCGCACTACTTGCACGAGATCGAGCACGAAAATCTTTCCGTCACCCTTGTGGCCGGTGCGCGCGACATTGCCGATGGCTTCGATCACCGGCTCGAGCACGGCGTCCTCGACCGCGACCTCGATCTTGGCGCGTGGCGCGAAGTCGATCGGGTACTCGGCAGACCGGTAGAACTCGCGATGCACCGGTTGCTGTCCCAGTCCAAGCACGTCGGTGACGGTGAGCCCCTGCAGGCCCAGGTCGGCAATCGCACGTCTCACCTCGTCGAGCTTGAATGGCTTGATGATCGCCGCCACGAGCTTCATGAATTTCTGTGCGCTCCGCGCAGATTCGACGCGGTGCTGATACCCCTTGAGCGCACTAAGCTGCGCGCAGCTCACAATGCAGCTTCTATGCCACGGAAATTTGGTGCGTTCGGGGGTCGCGGAATCAGTCGCTTACCCGTTACGCGGGGTTGACGGCGCACGGCTCGCACTGTTTTGGCGCGTCGAGTCGCTCGTCATGCATTCATCGGGAGCAGGACTTGACGGGCGATGAGCGTCTTTCGATGCTGCATGCCTCGTCTCAAGGAACACTAATGGATCCGAAAATCATCGACGACCTGGCGCGGCGTCTCGCGGGCTCGGTTCCGGAGAGCCTGCAGGCGCTGAAGCGCGATCTCGAAACCAACTTCAAGGCGGTGCTGCAATCAGGCCTGGCGCGTCTTGACCTGGTGACGCGCAGCGAATTCGACGTGCAAGCTGCGGTCTTGCGCCGCACGCGCGAGAAGATCGAGGCGCTCGAAGCGCGCATCCGCGAGCTCGAGGCTGAAACACAGAAGTAGCCGACCCAGGCGCGATCGCGCGGCCATGGAGGGCTGCAAATGCTGGCAACGGTCCTCAGCCGTGCTCAGTACGGAATGGAAGCCCCGCAGGTGTCTGTCGAAGTGCATCTCGGCGCGGGACTTCCCGCCCTTTCCATCGTCGGGCTCCCGGAAGCAGTGGTGAAAGAGAGCAAGGATCGCGTGCGCTCCGCGCTCGCCACCGCCCACTTTGAGTTTCCCGCCGGACGCATCACCGTCAATCTCGCCCCGGCCGATCTTCCCAAGGAAGGCGGACGATTCGACCTGCCGATCGCGCTCGGAGTGCTGGTGGCGTCCGAGCAGATCCCAGCCGAAGCGCTCGCCGCCTGCGAGTTCTACGGTGAACTCTCACTGAGCGGTGAATTGCGGGCTGTGCGCGGAGTGTTGCCGGCGGTGTGTCAGGCCGCCCGCCAGGCGCACCGCATCATCCTGCCGAGAGCGAACCTCGATGAAGCGATCCTGGTGCGCGAGGCGCGCATTGCCCCCGCGGCTCATCTGCTTGAAGTGTGCGCGCATATCACGGGACAGGCGCCACTCGCATTCACTGAGGCGCCGGAACGGACACTGAGCGGGGCAGGGCTTGCCTATCCGGACCTCAGTGACGTGCGAGGGCAGGCTCATGCCAAGCGCGCGATGGAGATCGCTGCGGCAGGAGGGCACAGCCTGCTGTTTTCGGGTCCGCCAGGCGCGGGCAAGAGCATGCTGGCGCATCGATTGCCCGGCATTCTGCCGCCGATGACGGAGCGCGAAGCACTCGAAACCGCGACCGTGGCCTCGATCAGCGCGACGGGGTTTCGGGTGCGTGACTGGGGCCGGCGTCCATTCCGCGCCCCGCATCACACCGCCTCGGCGCCGGCGCTCGTCGGTGGCGGTTCACACCCGCGCCCCGGCGAGATTTCGCTGGCGCATAACGGCGTGTTGTTCCTCGATGAGCTACCCGAGTTTTCGCAGCGCGTTCTCGAGGCGCTGCGTGAGCCGCTCGAGACCGGCAACATCACGATCTCGCGCGCGGCACGGCAGGCGGAATTTCCAGCCCGGTTCCAGCTGGTCGCGGCGATGAATCCATGCCCGTGTGGCTATCTTGGCGATCGCGATGCCCGCTGCCGTTGCAGCGAGATGCAGATCCAGCACTACCGCGCGCGAATTTCCGGTCCGCTGCTCGATCGAATCGACCTGCACGTCGAAATGCCGCGGCCGGAGGCCTCACAGTTTCGCGTCGCGGCCATCGGCGACGAGAGTGCCGTAGTGGCGGGGCGCGTCGCGAAGGCGCGAACGCTGCAAGGGACGCGGTGTGAAGCAATCAATGCGAGCTTGCAGTCTCGAGACCTGCAGAAGCATTGCGTGCTGAAACGTTCGTCGGAGCGGCTGCTGGAGTACGCCATGCGCCGCCTCAATCTATCAGCGCGTGCTCACGACCGAATTCTGAAAGTCGCTCGCACGATCGCTGATCTGGAACAGGCGGAGGCGATACACGAGCATCATCTGGCCGAAGCGATCCAGTTGCGGCGCGCTGAACGCGCGCCGGCGCAGAGTTGAAGCCGTGGATGATCTGACGACGAGGTGTCGCTGCTATCGATTGGCGATCTTCAGCGCGAGTGTTCGACCATGTAATCGACGCCAGCGCGAACCACTTCGTCCGGCAGGTCGACGCGTCCACCTTTCGGCGGCATCAGGCCATTCGTTCCCGTGAAGCCCTCGATGGCGTGCATGTGCAGAACATCCATGCCCTTGGCGATGTGCGGAGCCCACGCGGCCTTGTCACCGAACTTGGGCGCCCCACCGATTCCCGCGCCATGGCAAGCGATGCAGGCGGCGTTATAGACCTCTTCACCGGTTTTGGGCAGTGCGGCGGCGACGGGCGCCGCGCTCCCGGATTCTTCCGTTGCCGCAAGTGCCGAGTTGTCTGCGCCGGCGACAGCAACCTTCGCAAACGGCTTCGTGCGTGCATCCACCGCGCGCATGGCAAGGTCTTCGGCTCTCACGTGCTGCACCTGAGTCTCCGCGGCGACCATGCGCGCGAGGACGAATATCCCGATGGCGATCGCGATCAGGATCCCAAGCACCAGGCTGAAGTGATTCATGAACTTGGCGTCGTGCTTCGCGCTCACGTTGGCACCGGAAATGACTGCCCGGAAGAAGGGCGCGCAAGTATAAGCGATTCCTTTTGAGGCCTTAAACCCCTGAATGGACGGCAAAAGCAGCCGAGGCTATGATTCGCGCCCTCCCGTCGATTCCGCGCGCTCGTAGCTCAGCTGGATAGAGTACTGCCCTCCGAAGGCAGGGGTCGTGGGTTCGAATCCCGCCGAGCGCGCCACCCGTTTAGAAAGTGAAGAGCAGCGATGTGTACCAGGAATACCGCACGGTCTCGGCGGCATTTCGCAGCGTTGGGCCCACGGATGCCAGGAGGTGATAGTGCGTGCTGATGTCATAGCGCACGCCTGCGCCCGTCGCCGTCGATGCGCGCCCGCCGTGCGTATCGGCAGATCGATAAACGAGTTCCAGGCCGATCTGAAGGCGGGACCAGACAGTGCGCGTCAACGCCCATCCGGCGAGACAGAAGTTTTTTAGATCCGACCCATGCTGGATGACGCAGCCGCCGCCGCCGAACGTCGACCACGTGTCCCAATCCTTCTCGAGCCAGATCGGAAGAACGATCGAGCAGTGCTGCTCGCCCACCTGTGATGAAGCGCTAGGCAGGATGTAGCGCGGAAACACGGCGACGTCCCAACCGACATCGGCTTGATGCAGGAAGCGATACTTGGCAGCGAGTTCAATGTTGCCCAAGCCCGTGACCGAACTTGTCCCGAGGGGATTCTCGTAAACCAGGGGCAGCACCGCGGTGAGTTGCAGATCGGGCGCAGCGCCATAGTTGAAGTCAATTCCCGTTGCAGCCTCCGAACCATCCTGCGCATCGCTGCCGCTGGCGAACAGGTAAATCTCAAACTGCTCGAAGGCCGTGGGCTGCGGATCGTCTGTGACGTACGGCGGCCCGGCCCACGCGGGCCCCGCAATCACGGCCAATGCGACCAGGAGCGCACGGGCCATCCGCGCGTCATTCATTGGCCGGCGCTTTTGCGACGTGCCCATGGGGTGAGCGCCAGCTCGCTGGGGAAGCACGAGAATACAGACGAGAATGAAGGCACCGATGATCGCCGACGCGAGTGGTCGGCTAAAGGCGAGGCCGCCCTGGTCGATCGGTTTGTCGAAGAAATCGCCCACCGTCGCACCGAGCGGTCGGGTCAAGATGAACGCGGCCCAAAACAGCAGGACGTGTGAGATCTTGGTCCAATAATAGGCTGCCGCGATTACCGCGAGCGCGGCGCCGAATATCAGCGCACCACCGGCATATCCCGGTCCAGAGTCGGCTACCCAGTCTCCGAGTGCTGTGCCCAGCGTCTGCGAGAGCGTGATGGTGGCCCAGTAAAACGCCTCGACCCTTGGCGTACTGACGGTATTCACTGAGACGGAGCCTTCAGAGCGATACCAAAGGCCCAGCACTGCGAGGACGCAAGTGAGCAGGAGCAGTGATCCACCGGTGTAGCCAATGCCCAGCGAGCGATCCGCGAAATCCGCCAATGTGGTGCCCGCCGTCGTGGAGGCGATGATCGTGGCCCAATAAAGAAAAGGATGAAATTTCCTTGCGATGACCTGAAGCGCAACGAGTACGAGCAAGGCGGACAGAAAAATGATCGTGCTGTTCAGATACCCCAGATTCCAGGTCATGGAGACAGTGTCGCCGCCGGTCTCGCCGAGCGTCGTGGCTGCAATCTTGACTATCCAGAAGCTGAGCGTGACCTCGGGTACTTTGCTGGCGACGGCATCGCTGCTCATGGCGCGTGGCGGCTACGCCGCCGGGGGTCGATTACATTCACTCGCGGATGCCCAGAGCGGAACGACATTGGATTGCGCCGCCAATGCGGTCGCTGCTTGCTTGAAGGTCTGATCGATCTCCGACACATATCGTTCCAGCAACTGCACGCTTTCCACCGGAATCT
The DNA here is from genome assembly GCA_963810775.1 of uncultured Gammaproteobacteria bacterium. Classification (GTDB taxonomy): domain Bacteria; phylum Pseudomonadota; class Gammaproteobacteria; order Steroidobacterales; family Steroidobacteraceae; genus DATBVX01. Next base: position 182,117 of record CAWEOT010000025.1, on the reverse strand, counting down.
CATACACGCCGCGGTGGCTCTCGCCTCTCGCCATCGCGAGAACCTTTTTCAGCTCATGGCGCGCGTAGGCTCGCAACGTTTGAGCCAGAGTCTCCCCGAGACAGGCGGTTGCGCTCCCAGTCACCGTACCGGCTGCGGCGGATGCGATAGTAGCCGTCAAACAGCCGGTCGACGTAACAGCGCCATCGATCCGGTCCGGCGTCGGCATGCTCGTCGCAAGTGCCCCAGAAACCAAAACTGCCCTCGAATGTTTCCTGGCATGCGTGGCGATGGGCAATGAGGAGCTCGCGCGTACCGCTGACGCATTCAAAGCGGTCGTCAGTTTCGAAATGCAGCTCTCCGGGATGAGATTTGAGCCAGGCGATCAGCGCGGTACTGCATTGGTCCGGTACGCCCGGCAATGCGCGTGCGTGTTTCCGGCTGCGTGCAAAGCGGTCCACGCGCAAAGTGCCGTTGCCATAGTTGCTGCGGCGAAACAGCTCACCGTTTGAGTCCCGACCGCGCAGCCCCGGTCCGTCCCCGACCATGCCGCGGTCGATGGCACCGGCATCAACGAGCGCGGCGGGTGTTCCGATGTATTGCGCACAAATGTACTGATCCGTCACGACATGGCGGAACAACACATCTTCATGCGGTGCGGGAAGCGGTACAAAATCCGGCGTACACATGTGATCCTCTGAAGTAGATCATTACCCGCTCAGCGCGGGTCGCCGCTTGGTTTTTGACGCGCCAGCAAGTTCGCACGGAGTCACCGCTCCCCGAAACTGACTTGCCAGCGGACTGCGCCTCCACCGGGCAACGGCACGAACGCCAGCGAGGCGTTCGTACTGTCGAGACCGAGGAAGGCATCGTTGAAAAACACTGCACAAAAATTTCCCAGCGCGATGCTGACCAAAGTGTCCGAAGGGAAATGCGCGCCAGCTTCGATACGTGCCCAGGCAGTGCCGATCGTCAGCGCGTCGAGCCCAACATTCAGGCCGAGGCGCGCGGCACGACCCATCTCAATAGAGTCGAGGTTCTCGCTCGCGAGTCGCGCGTGCACCGCCGAGCTCGTGGTGTGACCCGACGGGAAGCTCTCGTCGTCCGCGCCGCTGGGGCGTTCGCGATTGGTCACATCCTTGAGCAAGCGAGTGGTCCCAGTGGCGACGGCTACGGCGGCCAACTGAACGCCGAATCCCTTCGCCTTGTTCAGTAACCACTCTGAACCTGAGCTGCCACTCGGCGTGAATGCGACCGTGGTCGCGAACGCGACCGAAGATGCGCTACGCAGATCGTCGCTCCAGCGCTCCGCGTTAGCTGTCGAACCGAAAACAGGTGTCTCAGTGCGCGCCCAATCGGAGATCCTGTGATCCCAGTTGTCGATCTGCAGCGTCGCAGCGCCGACCAGCGGCGCCCAGACCCAGGCATCGGTCACCGCATTGATCGCTGAAGCGCGGATTCGTTCCCAGCCGGGTGCAAGTGTTGCGTCTTCGCCCCAGGCGCGACCGTTCGGAAGCGTCGTGCAGCCGGCGAGAGACAACGCGAACACGCCAGCACACCCAATTGAGGCGGCAGCGCTCATTTGATGGAAAGACGAGCGCCGAGGCGAAAATCAACCGGAGTTCTTGCGTGCCAGCGCCACCGCCTCGGCCCGTGATGGCACCCCCAGCTTGGCGAGAATCGCAGAGACGTGGTGATCGACGGTTTTCGGCGACAGGAACAGCCGTTTCGCGATCGAGGAATTTCGCAGGCCCTCGGATAGCAGTTCGAGAATCTCGGCCTCGCGCTTGGTCAGGCCGTGCGGATTGTTGCGCGTGGAATCGCGCAGGCCGCGCGGAACGCCACGCACGCCCAGTTCGCGCATTCGCTTGCGCAGCATTGCGGCTGCCGGGCCCGCGCCGAGCTGGTCGAGGATCGTGAGTGCATTACGCTGTTCCTCCTCGGTTCCGTTCCAGCCGAGCAGGCTTGCCTGCTCATAAGCACACCCCAGTGACTGCCACATTTGCGCCGCGCCGCGCCAGTCGCCAGCGATTTCCAGATCATAGGGCCGGGCGATATCCGTTGGCTGCTGCGGGAGCGCTTCCACCCGGTAGAGCCATGCCGCAAGTTCGCCTCGCATCCGCGGATCGCGGCGCTTTTGAGCGAGTTCATACGCGGGCTGCACCGCACGGATCACTGCGTCCCGATCGCCGGCCAGCCACGCGGCCTCGGCGCTCACTGCTGCGACCCTGCCGATGCGCTGCAAGTCAGGTTGTGGACCCGCCAGTGCGCGCGCTTCTGCGAGCGGCGAAGTCGCAGCGGGATCACCGCGCCGGATTCGCAGGTGTGCGAGAACCTCCAGCACCGGAATGCGCGTGATGGGTGTCGTGCGTGGATGGCGCAATACGGCGTCGACATCATCGCTCGCGCTATCCCAGTCGCTTTGCTCGAACCGCATGCGCGCGCGGCCCGCGATCATATAGAGCCACCAGGAATCCAGGTCGCGCTCTTCGCAATACGCCAGACCGTCGGCTTGATAGCGAGCCGCCTGCTCGTACTGACGGCGAGAAATCGCCATCGAGCATAGGTTCGTATATGTGCGAGCCACTTCGTCTTGTGAGCCTACAGCCAGCGCGAGTTGCAGGCTGCGCTCGAAATCGGCGAATCCTGAAGGATCGCCGCTGATAAGGCGCCCGAGCCCGAGAGTGGTCAGCGCATGCGCCAAGAACTCGTCATGCCCCATTGTCTCTGCCAGCCGGATCGCACGCTGCGCCAGACCGATTCCCGAGTCGACGTCGTGCGACTCCGTGTCGAGGTGCGCCAGATTGTCATAGGCCATCGCCAACTCGAGGCACGGAGGCAACGACTCGAGTGTCGTAATGGCCTCGACGGCGTACTGCCGCGCTTCCTCGCGGCGGCCCGCAAACCAGACCAGCCGGGACAGCCACCGTAACGTATCGCCTTCCTGCGTGCGTGCGCCCGAGGCGCGCCAAATTTCCAGCGCGGAGCGTCGCGCTTCGATGGCGCGCAGATGCTGGCCGGTCAGGTAGCACTCGTACGACAGGCGCTCCTGCAGCCGCGCGTTCTCCTCAGATGTCAGCCGGCTTGCGTACCGTAGTGCCGCCTGATAGTGCGATACCGCTTCAGAGTGCGCGCCGACTGACGCGGCCTGCGATGCGGCGATCGGCGCGAAGCGCAGCACTTGCTCGGCATTGCGCGCGCCATCCGCATGATGTGCAAGGCGTGCCGCAGGAATACCCGGCCGCTGCGCAAGAACCGCGAGCACCTTGGAGTGCAGACTCTGCTGGCGCGGTTGTGTCAGCGAGTCTTCGAGCGCGCGCCGGGCCAGTTCGTGCCGGAACGCCAGCGAATCGTCCTCGTAGCGCACCATGCCGATGCCGAGGCAACCTTCAATGCCAGCTTCATCCGCGCGGCCGGCTTGTTCCAGCAGCCAGCCCTCAGTCTTGCCAGGGACAACGCAGACGAGCTCGGCGATTTCGCGCGCCACAGGCGGCAGCTTGGCGGCATGCGCCAGCACCGCCTCGCGCACTGTGACGGGTACGGTGTCGGCGGCCGCGGCCAGCACTTCGGTCACGAAGAACGGGTTGCCAGCCGTGATCCTGTGCAGGCCTTTCGAGGGCCGCCCGGCCTGCCCGGCGAGTTGCGCGACCGCGGCCTCTGAAAGCGGTGAAAGCGGCATTCTGCGCAGGCTTGCATGTGGCAAGTCGCCGATCACTGATCGCAATGGGTGTCGCGCACCAACCTCGTCGTCGCGATAGGTGACCACGAGCATTGCACGCGTGCGCTCGATGCGACGACCGAGGTACTTGAGCAGGTCGAGAGTCGCGTCGTCGGCCCAATGCATGTCCTCGAATACAGCCAGCGTCCTGGTGCGCTCCAGCTCATCGAGCGTTGCAGTGAAAATTGCATCGCGGCTACCGGCGGAATTGACGGCTGTCAACAACGCGCCCTGCGTCTGCCGCGCGATGTCGTGCAGTGGTCCGAGTGGGCGCGGTGTAAAAAGCGCGTCGCAAGCGCCCCACAGCACCCGCGCGGCGCGCTGCTGCTTCGAGAATTTCTGGATCAGCTCGGTCTTGCCGATTCCCGCTTCGCCGTGTACGAGCGCGACACAACCACCGCGCTCAGTGGCGCCGCGGAGCCATTCGGTCAAATCAGCGAGACATTGCTCGCGCTCGAGCAATTCCATCGAATGCACATCCCGAGGGAAGGTCAGCCGGGCCAGTTGTAAAGAATCTGCGGGTGGCGCGCAAAACTATGCTCGACCACCTCTCTCGCCGACTACAGCCAGCCGTTCCGCTTGAAATAGGCGTACGGCAGGATTGCGGAGAAGATCATCAGGACGATGGCCATCGGGTAGCCACCGATCCAGCCGAGCTCCGGCATGAAGTGAAAGTTCATGCCATAGATGCTGGCGATGAGCGTCGGCGGCAGGAACACGACCGCGGCCACCGAGAAAATCTTGATGATGTTGTTCTGCTCGATGTTGATCAGGCCGAGCATCGCTTCGAGCAGGAAATTCGCCTTGCTGGCGAGGAATGACGCGTGATCGGAAAGCGCCAGCACGTCGCGGCTCAGGGTGCGAAAACGGCCGCGGACATCGTTCTGCAGCGTGAGCACCGTCGTTTGCTGCACGAATGTGAGCAGGCGGTTGACGCTGACGAGTGACTCACGGGCCTTCGAGGTCAGATCGCCGTCCTGCCCCACGCGCGCCAGCGTCGCACGCGTGTCACGCGTCGCGATGCGTGCTGAGCGCTTTTTCCTCGCCGGCGTGAACACCTCGCTCGAAAGCTGATCGAGGTCCGCGCCGACGCGCTCGAGCACGTCCGCCATGCGATTCACGATCGCCTCGACCAGCCCGGTAAGGATCATCGGCGAGGAGGTGCAGCTGTTCGGGTGCCGCTCGGCGAACGAGATGAAGCGCTGAAAAGGCAACGGATCGACGTAGCGATTGGTGATCAGGCGATCCTTCGCCATGATGAAGGTGATCTGCGCGCTCTCGGGCAGGTCCGTGTCGAGGCGCGTGACGATGGTGATCGTCATGTAGATCGCGCCTGCCTCTTCGTACATGCGATTGGAGGCTTCGATCTCGCGCATCTCTTCGCGCGTGGGCACGTCGACGCCAAAGGTCGACTCGACCAGTTTTTCCTCCTCCTCCGTGGGCTCGATCAGGTCGATCCAAAGCGCTTCGGGAGGAATGACGCCGGCTGCACTGTCGCTGCGCGCGAGTCCCTGGGGCTGCGAGACGTAGGAGTTGAGCACGGGCGGCCTTGCCGCGGTCTGCGGCGGTTACTGCTTCTTTTGTTCGCGCGCGACGAGGTCGTTGATGAGCGCGATGAGTTGCGCCTGGCCGCCTGCCGACCCCACGTCCGCCGTGTATTTGCCGTTGATCACGAAGAGCGGCACGCCTTCCACGCGATAGCGGCGGGTGAGCTGCTCGGCGCGCTGCAGATTGGTCTGGACCGCGAAAGACGAGTAGGCCTTGCGGAAGTCCTCCTCCTTGATCCCATGACGGCGCGCGAACTCCATTTGCATCTGCTCGGTCTCGATTGGATCGTTGCTGGCGAGCATGTTGTGGTTGTCCTGCACTTCCTGCATGACGGCGCGGTGCAGCTCCTCCTCCTTGCCGAGCGCCTGCAGCGTATAGAAGAGCTGCGCATGCGCGCGATGCACCGGACCCCACATCACGGGCAGCACATTGAACTGCACGCTAGCGGGCTTCTTTGCTTTCCAACTCGCCAGGTAGGGCTCCAGCGCATAGCAGTGGGGGCACGCATACCAGAACGCCTCCACGACCTCGACCTGATCAGGCCCGGCATTGGTCGGCTGCGCCGGCACGAGCAGTTTGTAGTTGACGCCTTGCGCCCACTGCGATGCGGCTTCCGGTTTCGCTTGCGTCATTGAGGCGGCGAGTAAGGTGTTGGCGCGCGTCGCGGCTGGTTCGTCATCCGCCGGATCTACCGCCTCTCCCGCTTCGATGCCGGAGCCTGACTCGGCTGCGGAAGGTCGGGGTGCGGGTGCAGCGGGCTTGGCTGCGGGAGCCGTGCTCGACGCAGCCGCGGGTGCAGGCGCGGCTTGTTGAGCGGGAGTTGCTGGCGATCCTGGCGGTTGCTGCCCGCCACAGCCAACCGTCGCGACCAACAACAGACCGACAAACACGCCAATTTTCTTCATGCAATCACTCCGGAAATGCTCCAGGGCGGGGGCTTCGACCGCAATGGCGGCGCTCAGTTGCGCGATGCGCTAGCGCAGGCCCTGGATATAAGAGGAGACATTGCGGATTTCATCTGCGGTCATGCGTCCGGCGATGCTGTGCATTATTTCCGCGTTGGCGCCCGGGCGTGCGCCGGCCGCGTAGTCGTTGAGCTGCTTCTGTGTATAGACGGAGTGCTGACCGCGCAGCGCTGGATACCCGGACGGCGAGATGCCTCGGCCCACCGGCCCATGACAGGCGATGCAGGCCGGGAGATTGCGTGCGCTATCGCCGCCCCGATAGAGCTTCTGACCCGCTTCCCAATACGAAGGATCCGCTTCGAGGCCGGTTGGTTTCTGGGCCGCGTAATAGGCAGCCAGGTCCGCCATGTCCTTGTCCGACAGCGTCGCCGCCATGGGCGCCATCACCGGATTGTTGCGCTTGCCTTCCTTGAAGAACTTCAGCTGCTGGACCATGTATCGATCACCCTGCCCGGCGAGGTTAGGCCATTCAGGATTGACGCTGTTGCCATTGGGTCCGTGGCAGGCCGAGCAAACGGCCGCCTTCGTCGCGCCATCTTCGGCTCCGTCGGCGATTGCGGAAGCGGCCATGCTCATGCCGGCCAGTGCGGCCACCAATCTCCACAACTTCATTCGAAGGAGCTCCCTTGCGGTTCTTGAGCTGGTCCGCCGGTCGCGGACGTGCCGACGGGCGGCGAATTGTACACTAAACTCAACGGTTTAAGTCCACGGTCAGCCCTTCATGTCCACGTACCCGCAAGCCCGTTTCATGCTCAGCGCGGCGAGCATCCACCAATTCCCGCCGGATGTCGGCACGGAGGTCGCAGTCGCCGGCCGCTCGAATGCCGGCAAATCCAGCGCCATCAACTCGATTACTCATCGCACGAATCTCGCGCGAAGCGGCAAAACTCCGGGGCTTACGCAGCTCGTCAATTTCTTCGAGCTGCAAGAGGATCAGCGACTGGTCGATCTGCCGGGCTATGGATTTGCCAAGGTGCCGCCCAAGGTGCAGGCGCAGTGGCACCAACTCGTGGGTGAGTATTTCGCAACACGCAACTCTTTGAGCGGTTTGCTTCTCATCGTAGATGTACGTCGTGGGCTAAAAGACGGCGATCGCGCGCTGCTCGAATGGACCGTGCGGCGAGAGCTCCCCGTGCATGTGCTGCTGACCAAGTCGGACAAGCTGACGCGCAATGAAGCACGCAAGGAACTTGCCAAGGTCGCTGGTGAACTCGGTGAGGGCGCTTCCGTGCAGCTTTTTTCATCCCTGAACAAAGAGGGCGCCGAACAAGCCCGAAACGTGCTGCAAAGTCTTCTGGGGAAATAAAAAACCCGGTGGATCGGGGGGCCGAACCACCGGGTCAGACTAACCCGGCATGGGGATGACAAACCGGGTAAATACCCGCTCAGGGAGGAAAGCGGGGAGCGTTCTACACGCTCGTGAAGTTAGATGTGGTCACCTTCATGAAGTTCCAGCCCATCAATATTAATCGCGTAAAGAAATGTCATGGGACTGTCAGAAGGTCCACGTGAAGCTGAGCGAAATCATGTCCACCGAGTCAGTGTGTGGGATTTCGAAGCGTTCGTATTCGGCGCGCAATGCCGCGGCCCCGAATGCAAAGCCAGCGCCGACACCGTAGGCGAAGTCCTCACCGCTGTCATCACTCGAAGCGATGCTAGAGATGTCGAAGTCCTGGTTCCAGGAAATCACGCCGACCTTGGCGAAGAGGTCCACGAAAGGAATCGGCAGGATTCCCACTGCGAACGCGTCGATACCAGTCGTATCGGCCTTCACGTTCACGCCGGCGACGTTATCTTTGGCGCTGCCGAGATCGACGTAGTTGGCTTCAATTGCAAATATCTTGAAGGGACGAAAGCCGGCAATCACCTTGAAGCCCGTGTCATCACCGTCGAAATCATCGAGCCCGAGGATGTCTCCGTCATCGACCTTGACGTAGCCCTGGCCGACTCCGGCGCCAACATAAAAACCGTTCTCGGCAGCGAACGCTGGTGCAGCGAAAAGACACGAGACCAGAAGGGCGGCAATCGTTGCGCGCGACATAGAGAACCTCCTTGAAATGAGACTTAGTCGAGTATTGGCAGCGTGCGCCGATCGCCAGCATCGCAGGCCGTGACGAATAGAGCTTCAACCCTCGCGGGAGTTCAGCGAATCGTCGCTAATTGATGTGCAAGAAGTTCAAAGCAGACCATCTGTTGCGTGGTATCGACAATCAGTGGGCTTCGTCCCAATTGCCGCCGACGCCGACCTCGACCTTGAGCGGCACGCTCAGCTCCGCCGCAGCGCACATGTGTTGCCGGACACCTTCACGCACCGCGTCCACTGCATCGCTCGCCACTTCGAACACCAGCTCGTCGTGCACCTGCATGATGAGGCGCGCGGGCACTGAGTCGGTTTGGAGCCAGCGGTGAGCACTGATCATGGCGCGCTTGATGATATCGGCCGCGCTGCCCTGCATCGGCGCGTTGATGGCGGCACGTTCGGCATACTGACGCATCTGGCCATTGCGCGAATTGATGTCGTTGAGATAGAGCCGTCGACCGAACACCGTCTCGACAAATCCCTGTTGGCGCGCCTGCGCACGAGTTTCATCCATGAAGCGCTTCACCCCGGGATAACGCTGAAAGTACAGGTCTACGTAGCGCTGAGCTGCGCCGCGATCGATACCCAGTTGGCGGGCCAGACCGAACGCCGACATGCCGTATATCAATCCGAAATTGATTGCCTTGGCCGAGCGGCGCTGATCATGCGACACCTGATCGAGTGCAGCGCCGAAAACTTCGGCCGCGGTTGCCTGGTGTATGTCGCGCTCCTGCGCGAACGCCTCGAGCAACCCTTTGTCGCCGGACAGGTGCGCCATGATGCGCAGCTCGATCTGCGAATAATCGGCGGCCATCAGCACTTGGCCTGGCGGGGCCACGAACGCCTGACGGATGCGACGCCCTTCCGGTGTGCGGATGGGAATGTTCTGCAGATTCGGATCGGTCGATGACAGTCGTCCCGTGGCCGCGACTGCCTGGTGGTAAGAAGTGTGCACGCGACCGGTGCGCGGATCGATCTGCAGCGGCAGCTTGTCGGTGTAGGTCGATTTGAGCTTGGCGAAGCCGCGGTACTCCATGATGAGGCGTGGCAGCGCATAGGATTGCGCCAGCTCTTCGAGAACATCCTCCGCGGTCGAAGGTTGACCGGTTGGAGTCTTGCGCATTGCCGGCAACTGCAGCTTGTTGAACAGGATCTCCTGCAGCTGGCGCGGTGATTCCAGGTTGAAAGGCGCACCCGCTTCCCGATGCGCCTCGACCTCGATCTCGCGCATGCGTTTCGATAGCTCGCCGCTCTGCCGCTTGAGCATCTCGCGATCGATCAGCACGCCGTCCTCTTCCATGCGCTTGAGCACATCGACGAGGGGCTGCTCAATCTCCTCGTACAGGCGTTTCAGTGTCGGTACGGCCTCGATCCGCGACCAGAGCGCGCGGTGCAATTGCAGCGTGACGTCGGCATCCTCAGCCGAATACTCCGCGGCCCGATCCACCGGAACCTGGTTGAAGGTGAGCTGGCGCGCGCCGCGGCCCGCCACGTCCTCGTAACGGATCGTCTTGACGCCGAGGTACTTTTCGGCGGTCGAGTCCAGGTTGTGATTCGTGGCCGTGCTGTTGAGCACGTAGGACTCGAGCATTGAGTCGTAACGCATGCCCCTGAGCTCGATGTCGTAATTGGCGAGCACGTGCGCGTCGTACTTCAGGTGATGTCCAAGTTTCTGGCGCTGCGGGTCTTCGAGGATCGGCTTGAGCTTCCCGAGAACCAAGTCGCGGTCGAGCTGATCCGGTGCGCCGGCGTAGTCGTGTCCGACCGGAACATAAGCCGCGTGGCCAGGCTCGGCGCTGAAGGAAAAGCCCACGATCCGCGCCTCCATGTAGTTGAGGCTCGTCGTTTCAGTGTCAAAGGCGAAAAGAGGTGCCTGACGCAGAATTTCGAGCCAACGCTCCAGGTCCGCTTCAGTGACCACAGTCTCGTAATGCCGCGGGACGGCAGCGGACACAGGAGTAACCGCGGCGGCCGCGGCCGGAACCGGCACTGGCTGAGGGACGGCAGGCGTCTCGTTGGGCGAGAGCTGGCGCAACAGAGATTTCAGCTCGAGGCGGGTGTACAGCTCGCGCAATCGCTCTTTGTCCGGCGGTCTTGGAGCGAGCGCCGCGGGCGTGACGTCGAGCTTCAAATCGCAGTCGATGGTTGCAAGCTTGCGCGAGAGCTCGAGCGTCGTGAGGTGCTCTCGCAAGCTCTCGCCAACTCTGCCTTCGATCTTCGCCGCATTGGCGATCAGGTTGTCGAGGGTCGAATACTCGTTGAGCCACTTGGCCGCCGTCTTGGGGCCGACCTTCGGCACGCCGGGAATGTTGTCGATGTTGTCGCCGATCAGGGCAAGGTAACCCACGATCTGTTCGGGAAAGACGTCGAACTTTGCCTTCACGCCAGCGCGATCGAGGAGCGTGTCGGTCATCGTGTTGATGCAGGTGATGTACTCGTTGACGAGCTGTGTCATGTCCTTGTCGCCGGTCGAAATGAGGACATGACACTTTTCGCTCGCGGCGCGAGTCGCGAGCGTGCCGATGACATCGTCGGCTTCGACGCCATCGATGCGCAGCAGCGGCAGTCCCATCGCTGCAACGATGTCGAGAATGGGGGCAACCTGTTTTCTCAGGTCATCGGGCATGGGCTGGCGATCCGCCTTGTATTCCTCGAAGAGCTCGTCGCGAAACGTCTTGCCTGGCGCGTCAAATACGATCGCGATGAGCCCGGGGGACTCATCCTTGATCAGCTTGAGGAGCATGTTGATCACGCCGAGCACAGCACCGGTGGGTTCGCCGCGTGAACTGCTGAACTGCGGCAGCGCGTGGAAGGCGCGATACAGGTACGAAGAGCCGTCGACGAGGACGAGTTTTTGCGGCCCGCTCATGCAGTGGTGGGCTCAGGGAGCCTTTGATTCTTCCTTGTTGCGGTTCTTCTCTTCCTTCGAGACAGGGATCGGGATACCGCTCTTCCTGACTGGCTCCTTCTGCTCGTCGGGCAGGTACAGGGGACCCTTCTGGCCGCATGAGGTGACGAGCAATGCAGTGAACAGCGCTGCGCCGATGGACGAGCACAGCGAGAGGGTACTGCGCCGGGAAGCGCTCATGATTCCGCCTTACGCCCGGGAACTGAGACTCGCGGATCGCGGTCGATCACCGCCAGCGTGATGCGCGAGATGCACACCAGGCGCTCGCGCGCATCGCGAATCTCGATCTGCCACACCTGCGTGCGGGTGCCGATGTGCAGCGCCCGGGCCGTGCCGGTGACGACGCCAGAAGAGGCGGGACGCAGATGATTGGCGTTGATCTCCTGGCCGACGCAAACGCTCTTCTCGAGATCGAGACACATATTTCCCGCGACACTGCCCAGGGTCTCCGCGAGCGCGACCGACGCTCCGCCATGCAGGATGCCCATCGCCTGCACTGTGCGATGGTCCACGGGCATCGTGGCGCGCAGAAAGTCGGGTCCCATCTCGATGAAGCGAATACCCAGGTGCTCGACCATCGTCCCGGGCACCCACTGGGCGAGACTTTCGATCGTGAACGGTCGGAACCAGATGCTCACAGGCAGAACCGGGGAAAAGTCGGCGAGAGCGGATCATAGCACCGACACCCTGCTACGATTGGCAGCCCCGAGACTCGCGCCCATGCCCGAATACCGCGCCCCCATCGACGATATCCGCTTCGTGCTCAACGAGCTGGCAGGCCTGCCCCAGCTCGCCGCGTCGGTCCCGGCATTTCAGTCGGCGACGCCGGACGTTGTCGATTCGATTCTGATCGAGGCGGCACGGCTTGCTGGTGAAGTCATCAGTCCCCTCAATCGCAGTGGCGATCTCAAGGGCGTCGAGCTGATAGATGGGCGCGTGCGCGTGCCCGAGGGTTTTGCGGAAGCCTACCGAGCCATCGCGACCGGCGGGTGGGTAGGTTTGCGTGGCGATGTGGAGCATGGCGGACAAGGTCTGCCGCACGCGGTGTCGGCACCCACGAGCGAAATGTGGGCAGCGGCGAATACTGCGTTCGCGACCTGCCCGGAACTTTCGTCCGGCGCGGTCGAGGCGCTAGAGACGCACGCGACGACGGAGTTGCGCGAGCTGTACATGCCGCGCGTCCTGAGTGGCGAGTGGACCGTCACGATGTGTCTCACCGAGCCCCAGGCCGGCTCGGATCTCGCTGTCATCCAGACGCGCGCCGAACCACACGGCGATCGTTTCCGGCTCTTTGGTCGCAAGATCTTCATTACGTGGGGCGATCACGAGCTGACGCCCAACATCGTGCACATGGTGCTCGCGAAAGCGCCGCACGCACCGCCCGGCGTGAAAGGCATTTCCTTGTTCCTCGTGCCCAAGTATCGCGTCGCGCCCGACGGCAAGCTCGGCGAGCGCAACGACATTCATCCGGTATCGGTCGAGCACAAGCTCGGTCTGCACGCGAGCCCGACCTGCGTCCTGGCGCTCGGTGATCACGGCGGCGCGGAGGGCTTCCTCGTGGGGCGCCTGCATGAAGGGCTGGCGTGCATGTTCACGATGATGAACTGCATGCGCTTGGGCGTCGGCTTGCAGGGCATTGGCATCGCGGATCGCGCCTATCAGCACGCTGTCGCGTATGCGCGTGAGCGTGTTCAAGGACGCTCCGCCGACGGCAAGGAGCGTGTCGCCATCATTCGCCACCCAGATGTGCGACGCATGCTGCTGACGATGCGCGCGTTGACGGAAGCAAGCCGGGCGCTCGCCTATGCCGCCGCCGTGAATCTCGACTTCGCGAAGCATGCGCCAGATCCCGAGGAGCGCCGACGTCATCAGTCACGCGCAGATCTTCTGACACCGATCGTGAAAGCCTGGGGCAGCGAGATCGCGCAAGAGGTAACAGGGCTGTGCGTGCAGATTCACGGTGGCAGCGGCTTCATCGAGGAGACCGGTGTCGCGCAGTACTTGCGCGATGCGCGCATCACCACGATTTACGAGGGGACGAACGGAATCCAGGCGCTCGATCTGGTCGGACGCAAGGTGCTGCGCGATGGCGGCGGCGCGCTCGAGGACATGCTGAGCGAGATGCGTAAGGATCAGAAGGCGCTCGCCGCGGGCGGCGCGGCGCTCGAAAGCATGGCGAAAGCGCTGGACGTGGGAGTCCGCGACGTCGGCGAGGGCGCACGGCTGCTGCTGCGCAATTCAGCTACCGATCAGAACTTTCCTGGCGCAGTCGCCTTCAATTTCCTGATGCTGGTCGCGATCGTCGCGGGTGGTTGGCAGATGGCCCGCGCGGCACTCGTGGCGACCCGCAAGCTCGCCGCGAAGGACGGCAACGCACCGTTCCTGCGTGCCAAGCTCGCCACGGCACGTTTCTATTCGGATCACATCCTGCCGCGCGCACACGCGTACGCGGCCGCCGTGCAGGCAGGTAGCGGCTCCGTCATGGAGCTGGAAGAAGACCAGTTCTGACCGTCAATCCGGAACCGAACCCATGCAGTACTTGTTTCCGCCCGCGAGCCAGGTTTCCGTGCCGGTTGCCGAAACCGAGCTGCACTTCCCGGTGCGCCGGATCTTCTGCGTCGGGCGCAACTACGAATCGCATGCGCGCGAGATGGACCCGAACGCGAAACGCGAGGCGCCGTTCTTCTTTAGCAAGCCGGCGGACGCGATCGTGCCCGATGGCGCGACAGTGCCGTATCCCTCGCGCACCAAGGACTTTCATCACGAGATCGAGCTCGTGGTGGCGATCGATCGCGCGGGGCGCGACATTCCTGCTGCGCGCGCGGGCGAGCACATTCTCGGCTATGCGGTCGGCATCGACCTCACGCGCCGCGATCTGCAGTCTGAGGCGCGCAAGGCAGGCCGTCCGTGGGATCTCTCGAAGGGTTTCGATCATTCGGCACCCATCAGTGCCATCTGTTCAGCCGTTGCCGTTGGACACATGGCACGGGGACGCATCTGGCTCAAGGTCAATGGCGTCATGAAGCAGGAGGCCGATCTCTCCGAGATGATCAGCAAGGTTCCGGAGGTGATCGCTGAGCTCTCGACGCTGTTCGAGCTCCGACCGGGCGATCTCATCTATACCGGCACACCCGCGGGTGTCGGTGCGCTCAAGCCGGGCGATCGTGTCGAAGGGGGAATCGACGGGCTGGGAACGATCACGATCACCATTGGTCCTCAGGTGGGGACATGAAGCTCTACTCCTTCTGGCGCAGTTCCGCGGCGTATCGCGTACGCATCGCGCTCAACCTCAAGGGGCTCGATCACGAGATCATCTCGCGGCGCCTGCGCCAGGCGGAGCACCGCACCTCCGACTACCTCAACATGAACCCCCAGGGACTGGTGCCGGCACTCGAGGATGGCGGCGTCGTGCTGGGTCAATCACTCGCCATCATCGAATACCTGGACGAGCGCTTTCCTTCGCCACGCCTGCTGCCGGCGGACGCGGTGAGCCGTGCGCAGGTACGCTCGATGGCGCAGAACATCGCTTGTGACATTCATCCGCTCAACAACCTGCGGGTACTCAATTTCCTGCGCGAGGGCCTGCACCAGGACAAGGCGGCGGTGGACAAGTGGTACGCTCATTGGATCGCGGAAGGGTTTCGCGGACTCGAGGTGCTCGCCCGCCGGCACACGGGCGATGGCAAACACTGTTTCGGCTCCGAGGTCACGATGGCCGACGTATTCCTGGTGCCGCAGATGTACAACGCGCGCCGCTTCAAATGCGATGTCGCGCCGTACCCGACCCTGTGCGCGATCAGCGCCTTCCTCGAGACGCTGCCGGCGTTTGCAGCGGCACGGCCCGAAGCTCAGGCCGACGTAGATACCTAGCTCTTCGGGCGATATTTCTCTGCGATCCGCCGATAGGCATCGCGAAACGGGATCCCTTCCTTGACGGCGAGCGCATTCGCCTCGGCGGCCGCCTCGAGTGAAGCGTCGAGCTCGATGTTCTCGGGTCGGAAGCGAATGCCGGTCAGGGCGGCGGGAAGAATGCCGAGCGTCTGCTGGCAGATATCGATGCCGCGAAACAGGGGCGCCTTCAGCAGCTGCAGATCACGGTGATACCCGGATGGAAGTTTGGCGACGATACCGAGGGCTTCGAGCAGGCAGGCCTGCGCGGTCGCGGAACGGCCGCGGATCAGCTCGAAGACATCCGGGTTGCGCTTCTGCGGCATGATCGACGAGCCGGTAGTGAATTCCTCCGGCAGTGTCACGAACGCGAATTCCTGCGTATAGAAGAGGAGTAGGTCGGCGGCGAGCCGTCCGAGGTCCTGCATCAGCAGGCAGATCTCGAACAGCACCTGTGCCTCGGCCTTGCCGCGCGACAGCTGCACGGCCGTCACCGGCTCGTGGGTAACCGCAAACCCAAGCCGCGAGCGCGTCGCCTCCCGGTCGATGGGGAGATTCGGAGTGCCGTAGCCGGCCGCAGATCCAAGTGGATTCTTATCGATCCGCCGCAGCGTCTGGCGCAGGCCTTGCGCATCGTCGCGCACTTCTGCCGCGAATCCGCCGGCCCACAACGCGACACTGCTCGGCATGGCCGGTTGCATGTGCGTGTAGCCGGGAAGCGCTGTCTTGCACTCGCGCTGCGCCAGCTCATTGAGCGCCGTGCCGACAGCTTCGGCGCCGGAGCTAAGGCTCTGCACGACGTCGCGCAAATAGAGCCGCAGCGCTGCGAGCACCTGGTCGTTGCGCGAGCGGCCGAGGTGCAAACGCCCGCCACACTCACCGATCCGAGCGGTGAGCAGGTTTTCGAGTGCAGTCTGCCCGTCTTCCTGATCGAGCGAGACCTGCCACTCGCCGCGTTGATGCGCAGCTCCGATCTCGGTCAGTGCTTTGCGAATCAGCTCGAGATCTGCTGCTGCGAGCAACCCGGCTGCCGCAAGCATTTCCGCATGCGCGATCGAAGCCAGCACGTCGTACCTGACCAGTCGCTCATCGAGGGCGTGATCCTCGCCCGCGGTGTAATCGAGTACACGCTGGTCGAGTGGGGCTCCCTTGTCCCACAGCCGGCTCATCTCCCGGCGCTCTGTTGCTCGGCCGCGCTCAGTGCGTTCACGTCGGCGACGATGAGTGTGCCGGTGCCTTCGTTGGTGAACACTTCGGCCAACACGCTATCCGGCGCGCTGTAGGAAATCACGTGCACGCGACGCACGCCGCCGCGAATCGCCGACTCGATGGCCGCAGCCTTCGGCAACATGCCGTCGCTAAGGCTGCCCTTCTCGCGCAGGCGCTTCAAACCGTTGAGGTCCGTGAACGAAATCACCGAGCTCGGATCGTCCAGGCGTTCGAGAATTCCGGGCGCGCCCGTGCACAGAATGAGCTTTTCCGCGCTCAGCTCGGCACCGATCGCGGCCGCGACCGTGTCGGCGTTGATATTGAGGAGCACGCCGTTCGAATCCGCCGACAGGGGGCTCACGACCGGCATCAGGCCGTTGTCGAGCTGCTTGCGCAACACGTCGGCGTCGATCGCATCGATGTCGCCCACGAACCCGAAATCGACCGTCTCCGAGTTTTCGCCCTCGAGTCTCACCGGCGGTCGCCGATGCGCGCGCACCAGGCCGGCATCGACGCCGCTGATTCCCACCGCGTCGATGTCGAGGTCGCGACAGATGGCGAGGATGCGAGTGTTGATGAGTCCGTTGAGCACCATCGTCGTGACGTCGATGGACTTCTCGTCCGTGATGCGCCGACCCTGCACCATGCGCGTTTGAATGCCCAGAGCTTCGGAAAGCTCGGTAAGCTGCGGCCCACCGCCGTGCACCAGCACGACCTTGATGCCCACCTGGTGCAGGATCGCCACCTGCTCGATCAAGCCGCGAGTCGATTCGAGATCGCCAAAGACCGCGCCGCTCGCCTTGATGACGAACACCTTGCCTTTGAACATCCGGATGTAGGGCGCAGCGTTGCGCAGCGCGCGGACCGCAACCGTCTGATCGGGACGATAGTTCATGGACTGATTCGGCCTCCTGCTGGAGTGTCTTTCAACATTCGGTGCAGCACTGCCATCTGCACCACGAGTCGATTGTAGGCTTGCTGTTTCACCGCGCTGCGTGGCCCGTCGAGCACTTCATCGGCCACGGCCACGTTGCGCCGGACCGGCAGGCAATGCATGAAGCGGCAATCGGCTGTGGCAGCCGCGAACCAGCTCTCGCGCGCACACCAGTCACTGAGCCCGCCACGCAGTTGCGCATCGGCCTCCGCATCGCCGTAGCGCGTCGTGCAGCCCCATTCCTTCGCGTAGAGCACCTGCGCACCCCGCAACGCCTGGTCGCGATCGTCAGTTTCACTGACGCATCCGCCGCTGCCAGCGGCCGCGAATCTGGCCTGGTCCATGATTTCAGGTGGCAACGCGTAACCCTCGGGACGCAGCACTGTCACCTCCATGCCGCGCAAGGCAGCCATGTGAACCACGGCGGCGGGCACGGCGAGGGGCAACGCGCGCGGATGGTACACCCACGAGAGCACGAGTTTCCCATGCGCCGGAACGCCAAGATCATCGAGCGTCCTCCAGTCGGCGAGCGCCTGACACGGGTGACTGATGGCGGACTCCAGGTTAATGAGCGGCTTGTCGCAAGTCGCGGCCATCGCCATGAACTGTGAGTCGTCGAGATCCGCCTTGAGATCCTTGCCATCGGCAAACGCACGAATGCCGAGCGCATCGCTGTACGAGGCCAACACCGGAATGCCTTCACGCACATGCTCAGCGGCTGCACCGCTCATCACCGCGCCAGCGCGGGTTTCGAGTTGCCACGTTCCCTGGCCGGCCGTGATGACGAACGAATCACCACCGAGTCGCTTCATCGCCACTTGAAACGATGCCAGCGTCCGCAGCGACGGATTGAGGAACAGAAGCCCGAGAATCCGGCCTGCGAGCGCATGCGGTTCCGGCCGCTCGCGCAGGCTCTGGGCGAGCGCGAGGAGATCGAGAATCTGCTCGCGGCTGAAATCGGCCAGGTTGATGAATCGGTCCATGGATAGAAGGGGCGCTGATCACCAGCTAGGCACCCACCGCGAGTTTCTGGCTGCCCAGGTCCTGCAACGCATCCCGCAGCAGGTCGACATGGTCTTCGTCGAGTACGAACGGCGGAAGCAGGCGCAGGATGTGCGGATCGGCGCTCGTGCCGGCGAGAATGTTCCGCTCCAGGAGCTGACGCTGTACATCTTTGGCGGGCCGATCGGTTCGCAAGCCGAGCAGGAAACCCGCGCCCTGACTGGCCGTGACGGGCCCGACCACGCAGCTCTCACGAATAAGCTTCGACATGCGCCGCACGTTGGCGAGCAAGCCTTCGGATTCGATGATGTCGATCACCGTCTCGATCACGGCGCAGGCCATTGGCCCGCCGCCGAAGGTAGTGCCGAGGGCATCGACTTTGAGCTGGCTCGCGACGCCCGATGCCATTAGTAGCGCCGCACAGGGAAACCCGCTGCCCAGCGCCTTGGCCGTCGTGATCATGTCTGGCGTCACGCCATAGAGATTGGCGGCAAAGGGCTCGCCGCAGCGACCCATGCCGCACTGAACCTCGTCGAAAATGAGGAGTGCACCTACTTCCGAACACCGCCGGCGCAATGCCAGGAGGTACTCGCGACCCATGTCGAAGGCGCCAGCGAGGCCTTGCACTGGCTCGATGATGACTGCCGCTGTTTCTTTGTCGACATGCTTTGCCAAGGCAGCTTCGTCACGGCGCGGCATGAAACTCACGTCGAACGGTGCACGCGGGAATCCGTACCACTTTTCGGCGGCGCCCCACGTGACAGCGCCGGCCGCCGCAGTGCGACCGTGGAAGCTCTGCTCAAGCGCGACGATCTTGCTTCGTCCGCTCTGCTTGAGGGCGAGCTTTAGCGCGTTCTCATTGGCCTCCGCACCGGTGTTGACGAAGAACACGCTGTCGAGACCGAGTCCCGCGAAACGAACCAGCCGGGTTGCCGCGCGCTCGCGCACTTCCATGGTGACCGCGTTGGTCTGGAACACGACGCTGCGTGCCTGCTGCTCGAGTGCATGCAACCAGCGCGGATGTCCGTAGCCCAGGGCAGCGACCGCATGCCCACCATAGAGATCGAGTACGCGCCGACCGTCACGTGTGTTGAGCCACACGCCGTCAGCCGCGACGACCTCGAGGGGATATTGCGCGAACACGGGTGCGAGATGCGAAGCCATGCTCAGGTCCACCCGGCTGCGGGCGCAGTGAGGCCCGCGGTCTCTTCGAAACCCAGCAGGCGGTTCATCCATTGCACGGCGCCACCGGCTGCGCCCTTGTTGAGATTGTCGATCGCGCACATCACTGCGACGGAGCGTGTGCTGGTGGCAGCACTGAGATGAGCATAGTTGCTTGCCAAGACGTCCTTGATGCGCGGTGCGTCGGCTTTCACACGCACGAAGGGTGCATTCTCGTAGTACGCCTCGAGCGCTGCGCGTATCACGGCGCTGTCACATTCTTTCCTGAGTCGCGCCTGGACCGTGACGTGAATGCCGCGCGCAAACGGCCCGGAATGCGGCACGAATGCAAACTCCGCCGCGACGCCGGTCGCCGCCTGGGCGCACGCCGCGATTTCCGGCGTGTGGCGGTGAGCGAGCGCGTTGTAGGTGTAAAGGTCACTGTGCCTCAGCGGGTGATGCGTGCCCTCAGTCGGTTTGCGGCCCGACCCGGTACTGCCGGTCACGCCGGCAACGAAAAGCTGAGGTTCCACGATCCCGAGCGCCAGCAATGGCACGCTCGCAAGCAGGATCGCGGTCGCGAAGCAGCCGGGATGAGCGATATGCGCTGTGCGTGCTGCCGTCAGGTGTTCGGGCACGGCGCAGGAGAAGTCCTTGATCCGTTCCGGCGCGCCGTGCACGTGCTTGTAGATTTTCTCGTACGCCGCCGCGGATGAGTGTCGAAAGTCGGCGGAAATGTCCACTGCGTGCACGCGCCCGCCCGCTGCATACACGCGCGTGAGCAGCCCATCCACCAGCCCCGCAGAAACGCCATGCGGCGCGGCGGAAAAGAGTGCGCTCATTTTCTCGCGACTGATCGCGCCCGCGATCTCCTCGTGCGAGGCGAATTTGAGCTGCGGGTAAGCGCTCTGCAAATGCGGAAAGGCCTTGGCGACCGCCTCGCCCGGCTGGCTGTCCGACAGGATCGCCGCAAGCCTCAGGTTCGGATGCCCGGCAATGAGGCGCAGCAATTCGCCGGCGACATAGCCCGTGCCACCGAGGACGAAGGTTGGTACGGCAGTGCTCACTCCGCCACCGCCTGTGCTGGCACGGCCTTGTCGAGGCCCACACTCGCGATCACCTGGTCGCCGAGGGCGGCGCCGTCTGTGATCGCGTTGCAAGCCGCGACATTCATCTGCTCGTGAATGATCTGCACACCGACCTGGTTGTCGGTGGAGGGACCGGTCACGACGCAAGGCTCGATGTGGAATTTCTCGCGCAACAGCTTCACGCCGCCCCAGGCAGCGACCGGATCGTTGGCAGACAGCACGAGCCCGGTGATCGCATTACGGATGTCGTCGCACTTCAGGATCGCTTCGACGCCGTACGTGCCGAGAATTCCATCGCCGAGCTCGAACACGATGACATCGGGTTTGCCCGAGGCCATCTCGGTCAACATGCTGCGGGTAAGCGCGGGCCCGGTCCTCGGCGTCGTCGTGACGACACCGAGATCGGTGAAGATCATAGAACGCCGTGCGCCCGCGTCTTCCATCGCCAGAATGTCCCGCCGCAACGATACGCCGGTGGCCTTGAAGGCATCGACGACGAGCCCGCGATGCCGCATGCGTGCGACGATGGCGCAGGCTGCGGCCGTCTTGCCTGCCTCCATGCAGGTGCCCGCGAGAGCGACCACGGGAATACCGCGCGTGTTGAGCGGCGCGTTGAGGTCGAGTGGCTTGAAGCCGACACGCGCCGGTACGCCGATGCGCTCGCCGAGGTAAGGAAACTGCAGGACGACGCCCATCACGCGACAGTCGAAGGGCTTCCCTTTGTCAGGCGTTGCCGAGTCGACAATTCCCAGCACACCACCGATGTTGAGCAGCTGGATCACATCGCCGGCCTGCACCGACTCCGGCAGATGGCCGGAGTAACCAAACAGCGCCTTGCGATGACCGAGTGCGCCCACCACGATATCGCCGCGCGCGAGCTTCGCCATGCGTCCACTGGTGAGCTCGAGTGTGTTGTAGGTGGACTTGTTGTTGAGGATTTCCGCCACCAGCACCACGCCCTCTTCGCAGGGGATGTCGGTCGAGATGCGCAACTCATGGCCCAGGCCACACGCCTGGGTCACAGAGGCAATCTTGTCCACGACTACACTCTTCATCAGCTCACTCCTCCGCTCAACGCCGCGCGATCTCGCCCGCGCGCTTGTGGAAAATTCCGGTCAGCGCCTGGATCCTTGAGAAACCAAGCGCGTCCGCCGGCGTCCATTCGCCCGCCGCCTCGCCGTATACACCTTTCGAGGCTGCCATCAGCGAGTACGGCGAGGTGACACCCTCCACGAACGCGTTACCCGGCCGGAGCAGCACTTTGACTTCGCCGCTGACGCGTTCCTGCGAAGAGATAAGGAGTGCTTCGATGTCACGGCACACAGGATCGAGATGCTGGCCCTCGTGCACGAGATCGCCGTAGGGCTGCGCCACGAGTTCCTTGATGCGAGCCTGGCGAGCGGTCAGCACAAGCTTTTCGAGCTCGCGATGGCTCGTGAGCAGAACATCGGCCGCCGGAGCTTCGAAGGCGACGCGGCCCTTGGTGCCGATGATCGTGTCGCCGAGGTGAATGCCGCGGCCGATGCCGAAGGGCGCAGCGAGCGCCTCAAGTGCTTCGATGAGCGCCACCGGGTCGAGCGCGCGACCGTCGAGCGAGGAGGGCACACCCTGCGCAAAACCGATCGTGTGCTTTGCGGGTTCGCACGGCTTGCTGAAGGCGTCGCGCGACAGCACCCAGGCATGGTCCGGAATGCTCTCGCCGGAAGTGAGGGTTTCCTTGCCACCGATCGTGACGCCCCACAGCCCCCGATTGACCGAATAGGCCGCGCCGTATGGCGGCACGGGGAGCTTGCGCTGCTCCAGGAACTTGAGTTGCTCCGGTCGCTTGAATGCGCGATCCCGCACTGGAGCCAGGATCTCGAGCTCCGGGGCAAGCGTGCGCAGCGCCACTTCAAAGCGCACCTGGTCGTTCCCCGCAGCCGTGCAGCCATGCGCGACGATGCTCGTGCCCAGTTTGTTGGCCATCTGCGCGATCGTCTGTGCCTGCATGACGCGCTCGGCGCCGACGCACAGCGGGTAGAGCTGGCCGCGCCGCACATTGCCCATGATGAGAAAGCGCAGGACGTGCTGGAAGTAGTCCGCGCGCGCATCGACGAGATGGTGATCGGCCGCTCCCAGGGCACGCGCCCGCACTTCAAGCGTCCGCGCCGCAGGGGCATCGATGCCACCGGTGTTGACCGTCACCGTGATCACTGGACGGTCGTGGTTCTCCTTGAGCCACGGCACCAGAAAAGAGGTGTCGAGGCCGCCGGAAAACGCCAGCAGGATGGGCTGCTCGCCCTTAGGTTTTGAGTTTGTCATGGAATCAAACGCGGAATGTGGAGTGCAGACGGCGCAGAAGCTTCTGTTGCTGGCTCGCGCCCTGGGTGGCGATGAAGATCGTGTCATCGCCCGAAATCGTGCCGACGACTTCAGGCCACTGGGCGCGATCCATGGCCACGGCGACGCTCTGTGCGGCACCGACCGTCGTCTTGAGCACCGTGAGCGATGCGCCCGCGGGGCGGATCTCGCGCACGAAGTGGGCGAGCGCGTCGAAATTACCGTTCACCGGCTCCAGTACCTCGCTCATGAGCACGTAACGATCGCCGGCCTTGAGGACGCCGAGCTCCCTGAGATCCCTGCTGACGCTCGACTGGGTGGCGTGGTGCCCCTGCCGGCGCAGGACGCGCACCAGGTCCTGCTGTCGTCCGACCGCCTGCTCGCGCAGGATCGATACGATCGCTGCACGCCGCTCCAGTTGTTGCTTCACCTCCGACATCGTTTCCAGCCTCGCTGGCGTTGCTCATGCATAAAGTTGCGCGAATACTGCATAAATATGCACGCGCAGTCAAGGGCGCGTATCGAAGCCCGTATACTTCCGTGACCTTCCATAAGAGGCTCTTGCACCCCGTGACTACGCTGCTGGAAATCGTCGAAGTCGAAACCGGCCCTGACCCGGCCGCGAGCGTCATCTGGTTGCATGGGCTTGGAGCCGACGGCCATGACTTCGAACCCGTCGTGCCGGAGCTGGTGAGGCCGGGGGAGCGGGCACTGCGGTTCGTGTTTCCGCACGCGCCGGTGCGGCCGGTGACGCTCAATAACGGCTACGCGATGCGCGCCTGGTACGACATCATCGGAATCGATCGGCAGTCGCGGCAGGACGAGGTGGGGATCCGGGGCTCGGCTGCTGCGATCCAGGCGCTGATCGCGCGTGAAAATGCGCGCGGCATCGCAGCCGGGCGCATCGTGCTCGCCGGCTTCTCACAGGGTGGTGCCATCGCGCTCTTCACGGGACTGCGCTATCCAGAGACGCTCGCCGGCATCATCGGCCTGTCATGCTACCCGGTGCTGGCCTCGACGCTCGACGCTGAACGTCAAGCCGCCAACCAGAAGACACCAATCTTTCTCGCGCACGGCACTTTCGATCCGATGGTCGAGGTCGCTCTCGGGCAGGAGGGGCGCAAGCTCCTCGAAGCCCGCGGCTACAACGTCGAGTGGCATACGTACCCGATGCCGCATTCGGTCAGCCCGGAGGAAATCGAGGCCATCGGCACCTGGCTACGGCGCGTGCTTTAGTGCTGCGCCTCGGCCGCGGCTTTCTCTCTTTCGCAGCGTGCGCACAGCGGCCGGAACTTCACCTGTAACTGCTCGAGCATTTCGGCGCTGTCCTTGCGGTAGAACTCGCGTGCCTTCGGCAGCTTCTCATCGTCTGGGTAGCCCAGGGTGACGATGCGCACGTTTGTCATGCCGCCGGGCTCGAGCGGCTGGAAGTAGATCACCCACCACATGCCTTCGGTCAGATAGCCCGAGTCCGTCGGAGATCGATAGGCTTTGATCGACATCATTCGCTCGGGATCGAAGCTCAGAATCTGACGCACGATCGTATTGTCATCGCCAAGCTGGCCATCCGCTTCGTCGTTGACACGCATCAACCCACCCACTTTCAGGTCGATGTCCGCATGCCGGGCCATCCAGAACTCAAGGCCCGCCGTCGTCGTAAACAGCCGCCACACCTCGCTGACGGGTGCATTGATGATTGCTTCACTCACCACCCCTTCTTCAGCCGCGACCGCGCGACCGAAGCCCAGGATGGCCATCGCGCAGCAAAGCGCGGCTGCAATGCGAGGGGTTCGTCTCATGACTTATGTGCCGGTTGGGTCAGCGTTCGATCTTGAACTCGAGGTCCATGCTGCGATTCTCGCCAGCTTCGCTCTTGATCGTCCACTTATCGTTGATCGTATAGCGTAGCTTCAGCGTATTGAGCGCCTCGGTGAAGCTGATGCCGTAGCTCACGTAGAAGCGCGGCGAGAGGTAGCGTCCGAGTACCAGCTGGGCCTCGGCGTTGCTGCCGGTTTCGACGCGCACATCTTCGAGATTGAGGCCCAGCTGCTGCCCCAGCTGCGAGGCGAGTAGCGCGCTGCCCTGGGCGAGGGCCTGGGTGCGCGCTGCGGATGAGGACGGGGCGCCACCCGGATTCTGGGACTCCTCGAGCTTGCCGCCCGTGAATAGCATCGAAGCGACCTGCGTCTGCGGTAGCGCCGGGTCCGACCAGAATGTGAGACGCGGATTGCGCAATGTGCCGCGCACGTTCACGCCAACCTTGGCCTCGGGAAATTCCTTGCTGGCACGCAGGTCCACGCCCGGGTCGGCTATCGGCCCGCCACTGAAGATCAGGCGCCCCTGCTCGATATCCAGCTCACGCGTATAGGCCGAATACTTGCCACTCTCCTCGGCAATCTTGAGTTCGCCGATCGCCGTACTCACCTCGCCGGGAGCGGCCGAAGCGGTGATGCTGCCCTCGACGCGCGCTTTCAGGCCATAGGAATCGACGTGCACATCTTTTCCCAATGCGATCAATATGCCAGCGCTCACCTGGAACCCGCGCTCCTCGCTCGGCTGCTCGCTGCCGACGATGACTTCATCCGAAGACGCCAGGGTTGCCTTGCTCAGATCCGCCGGTGCCAGCAGCGCCTTCGGGATCCGTACCGCGCCATCGACGCCAATCTCGCGTCCTTCGATGCGAAAGGTCAGATCTGGAGAGACACGCACCTGTGCCTCCGGAACATTGACCAGCTCCAGGTCCGTGCCCTTGAACTTGAACCGGCCGTGCGGTGCGCGATCACGCCACGTTATCTGGCCATCGAGCGTTGCGGTTCCCGAACCGGCGCGCACGCCGGCAGAGAGTGTCAGGCCATTGCCCTTGAGTTCCACGCGGGCCTTGAGGTCGCGCAGCTGCATGTTCGTAACGTAAGAGTCGAGCGCCCCATCATCGATCACGAGCGTGCCGTTAATCTCGGGCGCTCCCAGCGTGCCGCCCAGTTCCACATCGCTCGTGAGTCGACCGGTAGCGCGATCGACTTGCGGAAACAGAAGCGGCAGGAATCCCAGCTCGCGCATCTCGGCGTGTGCCTTGCCCTTAAGGGGCATCGCTTTCCACTCTGCTGACGCGCGCCGATCGATGGAGACGTTCGCATTGAGGGCGGCCGCCTCGGTCGCTGCCAGGCGCACGGTGCCATCGAAGCGCTCCGGAATAGCGGCAAAGTGTGCCTCGCCGGACCCAACAGTGAGGCTTTCGATCTTGCCGTTGGATTTCTCATAGCGAAACACGCCGTCGGCGAGCGTCACCTGCGCCTCGCCGGTCCAGGGCTTGCCAGTATCCGCGCTCGCTTTGGCGTGCAGCGAAAGCACGCCGGAATACTCGGAGCGCCGCGGCAGGCCAGCCGCCAGAATCTTCAACGGCAATCCGCTGGCCTCGAAAGCGACCTTCCACGGTCCGGCCCTGCTCCACTCGCCCTGCCCGCAGGTGCGTTCCACTGAGCCATTGAGGCACAGCTGCGCGAGTTCCAGGCGCTCGCGACTAGCCGCAAAATGTGCGGGCGAAGCGAGCTTGAGATGCGCGTCGCCAATGTTGAGGTCGAGGTCGCTGATCATCCCGGAGAGCGTCTCATCGGTGTAGCCGGACTGCGCACGCAGCGACAGGCTCGCATCTTCAGCATCTGCCTTGACACTCACCTGGTGCTCACTGGCCCGACCATCCAAGGTGATGTCCACCGAGTTCAATTCACGGGTGCGCCACTTGAGGGTGCTGGCACTCAGCTGAAAGTGCGAGGCGCTGCGATCGGCGAGGTCCACTTTGCCTTGTGCCTCCAGGCGCGCGACGCGATAGTCGCCGTATTCGAATTTGGCAGCGCTGAGATTGCCGCTGACTTGCGGCTCGGCACGCGTGCCGCTCAGCGCGCCACGGGAATTGA
This sequence comes from uncultured Gammaproteobacteria bacterium, assembly GCA_963810775.1. GTDB lineage: Bacteria > Pseudomonadota > Gammaproteobacteria > Steroidobacterales > Steroidobacteraceae > DATBVX01. The sequence continues at coordinate 155,407 of CAWEOT010000025.1, read as the reverse complement.
GCGATCCGTGCGTATCCGGGAGGAGTTGCGCAAAGTCGGGAACGTTCAGGTCCCACGACAGCGACGGCTGGGCTCCGTACTCGCCGTGCGCCTGCAAGTGAGCCTTACCATAGCTCAAGTCGGTGTCATCCACCTTGAGTGCTTCATCGACGAGACGTACATGCGCGTGACCCGCGAGTGGCTGATCGCGCAGGCGGCCGCGCAATTCCTGCAAGCGCACCTCCATCTCGGCGGAGCGATCGAACCCACGTCCCGTGGCATCGAGCTTGAAACCGATTCGGCCCGGAAAGCGGACGTCGATCTGCTCGGGAGTGATTCCGTCCGCACTCGCGCTCACCTTCCACGGCGCCTTGCTGCCAAATCCGAGCGAACCGTTCGACTGGATCTGCCCGCCCAGCAGCTGCGCGCGCAGATCCTCCCAGGTGATCGCGTCGCGATCGAGTAACCCCCGGCTTGAGAGCATCGTGGTCCTCGACCACCCGGTCGCGTCCGCGCTTACGGTGTATTGGTATGGCACCTTGCCGTCGAGGGTGAACTGGCCGCGCTTGCTCTGAACAAGTGTCTTGCCGAGGAACGGATAACGGAGGCCCGTCCAGGTTCCAGTGAGATGCAGTTGTGGCCAGCCGCCAAGGAAACCCACATCGCCCGATGCCGAAAGAGCGGTGCGACTCGACTGCATCAGCACCTGCAGATCGTCTGCATGCAAAGTCCGATCGGCGAACGTCCCTGCGATCTTGATATCGATCGGGCCCGTTTCGGGAAACTTGGGCGAAAGCGTTCCGCTCAGTTGCAGACGCTCACCCGCACCTTGGCCGGCAAGGCTGGCGGATGGAATGCTCAGCGTCGAATTGGGCGACCAAGGCTTGAGCGTGAAATCCCGGGCCTCGACGGTTGCTTCCCAATGCCAGTCGTGCGTGAGGTCCAGCAATCGCGCGTCGAATGTAGCGCTCACGGGCTCGGTCACTGTGCCGTGGGCTAGCAACCGATTCAGATCGCCATCCGCTTTCACCTGGCCGGCCCAGCGTGGCTGGTCGCCCGAGCTGTAGCTCCAGTCAACAGCGCCCCGCAGACGCATTGGTTGACCGGTGTTGAGCATGGCGTCGCCCGCGAGCACCAGCCCCTGGCTCGTGATCGATGCGTGCTCAACCTTGAGCCGATCGCTGGTAAGAACCGCGGCTGCCCGGGCTTGTTTCGCCTCTAACGCCCTGCCGCTGGTGAGCGTCAGCGTTGACTCGGCGACCGAAAGGGCTCGGGCGTTAACTCGCAGCCACTGCGGCAGAAATCGCGGCGGCCGCGCGGTTTCGGGGCTGGTCCGTGCCTTGAGCTGGACCTGAAGACTTGCGATGTCCGCATAGTCCAGTTCGATGGTCTGTAGAAAGATCCTGCGCAGATGCAGGTCCGCGTTGACGTTGGTCGCGACGATGTGCACACGCTCGTGATCGAGCTCGAACCGCTCGATATGAATCGGACCGCGGAGCTGACCAGTGAGACCGCTAAACTCCATGCGCACTGTACGCAATCCGGAGACGCGCCCGGCCAGCCACTGCAGGCCAGATTCCGTGTAGCACACCCAGTACAAGGTAAGTGCGGGCACGCTGAGGCAGACGAGCAGCGCCAAGGCAATGATGATGAGTGTGCGACGGCGCATTTACAGTCGCGGCTGGATATTGAGATGCAAGCGCGGGCTCAGGTGTGGCTCGGACAGCGCCTGCGCAATATCGATGCCCAGGGTCACGACTGGAATTCGCCAGCGGAAGCCGAGCCCGACCGAATACTCGAGCGGATCGCCCAGCTTGTTCACGGCATTGCCAGTGTCAAAGAACGCCGCGATGCCGAAGTTGCGCGGCAGGTCGCGCTCGAACTCGACGCTGAAGACGACCAGGTGCCGGCCGCCGGTTTTGTTGCCCTGCGCATCAATGGGCGACAGCGAGTTGAGTGCAAAGCCGCGCACGCTGAGATCGCCGCCCGCGAAGAAGCGCCGCGAGCCCGGAAGCTCGGAGAAATCGGCGACCGCGCTCAGGCCGAGCTGACCGCGCAGCAGCAGGTGCCACCGGGGCGAGAGATCGAACACATGTTCATCCTGAAAGCGGAATTGCAGGAAGTCCGCGTCCGAGCCAAGTGCACTGGTCGAGCCGGTGAGCTCGGCATACAGGCCGCGGCCGAGTGTGAGGGGCTCGGCGCCGCTGAAGCTCGCGGGAAGGAGCGCGTAGCTGATGCCCGGAACGAGAAGCGTGTCGGTCTGGCTCTCATCGGGAGCACTGCTCTCGGTCTTTTCCAGCGTCGTAAACAACACGCGCTGCCAGCGGCCGCGAATCTGGGTGAGGCTGGGCGTGAATTCGATCGTGCGTGTCTCCAAATCAGCCTGCTCTTCGCGGCCGATCGAGGACTGCAGGCTGAAGCTCTCGAGCGCGGGGTCGCCCACGGGGATCACGTAGCGGGCCTGCAGCTTCTGCTGAGTCGAGGCCCCGAGGAGGTCGACCCGCGAGCGGTGGCCGCTGCGATTGATGCGCCGATCGTCCCACGCGAGCGTGCCCCGAAAACGCGTGTCGGTCCCGTAGCCGAAGGCCACGGTGTACTTGTTGCGCTTGCCGGTCTGTGCACGCACGGTTATCGGCACCGTGTAGCCCTGCGTGTCGCGGGCGCCGGGGGTGATTTCCACACTGCTGAAGTAAAGCGTGTCATCGAGTGCAAACTGGGTGGTGAGCAGCTTGCTGGCATCGAAGTAGTCCCCCTCGTGATATCTCAGGTAGCGCGTGACTAGCTTGGGATCGATGGCGTCCTGCTCGATCGTCGTCGGACCGAAGCGATAGCGCTCGCCGGTTTGCAGGTCGAGGAGCGCTACCGCGCTCAGCTTCTTCGGGTCTACGAGCAATTCATTGCGGCGATAGCGCGCATCGAGGTAACCGGAGCTCAGGGCGGTGCGTTGCAGCTCACCCTTGAGCCGCTCGTACGCGCCATGGCTCAGGCGACGGCCGGGCTTGAGTTCGGTATTCGCGAGGATGTCGCGGAACATCTTTTCGTTCTCACCCGGACCAGTCACGGCGATTGAGGTCGAGCGCAGAATCACTGGTGGACCCGGCTCGATCTTCAGATGCACACGCCAGTCGTGACCGCTTTCCAGCCGTTCGACGGAGGATTGCACTGTCGGTGCGTAGTACCCGAACGGACGCATGGCACTGCGCACTTCGCCATCGAGCCGCTCGTTGAGGCGCTCGACCATGTCCTGATCGAGGTCGTCGCGCTCGCGGTAGCGCTGCACGCTCAGCACGACGAGCAGGTTGTCGCGTACCTCCTTGTCCACGCCCTCGATCTCGAGCTCGATGTTGGCGCGGGCGGTTGGCACTGTGGCGAGCAGCACGAGTGCGGCGAACCAAGCCCGTGCCTTATAGGGGAGTTTCATTCACTCCCCTGAATTCAAACGCGTCCTCACCTGTGATGCGACCGCTCGCGATCGAAGCGCCGTTCCCTGAGCTGCAGCAAGCCATCGCGATCGATCCGGACCACGGTCGAGCATCGGGTGCCGTAGCGCTCGTCGATGATGAACGGCGCCGATAGGAGCCGCTCCCATTCGAGACCGATGCCAGTGTCCGGCAACAGGTGATCGGCTGCGGTTTCTCGGTCCCCCAACGTGGCCAAGAGATCTTCGAGATTCGGCTCTGGCAGCGCGATCAGTCTTTCGAATCGTTCGCGTATGCGCGCGAGCTTGGGCCACGAGGTATCGAGCAGGTGATTACTCAATCCATGCACGCCTGCTGGCAATGCCCGCGCGAATGGCGTGGTCCGATTGGAGGCATAGTGCATTTCAGTGGAATCGGCGAGCAGGAGGTTGAAGCCAGCGTAGCGCACAGCTTGTGGCTCCAGCTCGGCGAGAAAACGCGCCGCAGGCTGGCCAGCCTCGAGGTATTGCGTGATGAGGCCTCCACGTGAAGGCATGCCGGGCGTGGGGCGCTGCAACTCGCGAAAGTTCGTGACCACGCCGAAAGCGCCCGCTCGCGACACCCCGAGCCAGGTCCCGCCGGCCTGCAGATCACGCCCGGCGAGGATGTCAGGCTGATCCGCCCACCAGGCCATCGGTGAGGCTGGCCGATCGTGAAATTCGTCCCGATTGCCGGCAAAGATCAGGCGATAACGCGGGTGAACGTTCCAGGCGAAGACCAGCAGGCACATGCCAGCATTGTAGGAGGCCGTGTGCAGGGCCGTGAACCCGCCCGCTGCATCGAGCGGACGGGTTCAGATCGACTCATTCCTGGCGGACGAACGCTTGGTCGCGCGAGGCGCCTGCTGGCCCAGCGCCGGCACACTCACTCCTTGAGCATGTAGGTTATCCAGACGCCCCTGTGATCGCCGTTCTCGTTATGCGCGGTCATCCCAGCCCACCGATAACCTTGCGCGTAGTACTTGCTGTGCGACTCGTTGATCTTCTCCGGCGAGCCAAAATGCGAGTCGATGTAGACGGTGAGAATCGCTGGCGGCGCGGCAGGTTGCTTGTCATCAGCCGCGCTTGCGCTGTTGAGTATCAGCGCGGCGGTGATGATGGAGCCAGCGAGCGCACCAAGTGACACGCTGAAAAGCATAGAGATGCGAAACTTCATGGCACTTTCCTCTCTGAGGTTGGGACAGTCCGTATCAGCGAGCGGGTGCTGCGACGGCCTTGTGCAGCTTCCTGACCTTGAGACCGAGCATGAGGAGCGTGATGCCGTACAGGACCGCAAATCCGGCGATGATCCAGATGAGCGACAGGGCGCCGGCGCCCGGCGACACGAGGATCAGCACGGCCAACGCGATCGACAGCGCACCCGCAAGGCCGAGCCAGAATTCGCCCTGAATTTCCTTGCGCAGCCGGATCGCGGCGACGATCTGCAGCACACCCATCACCAGAGCCCACGCCGCGAGGTACAGGAGCAGCGCGACGGCAGCGGCCGCGGGCCTCCACAGCGTGAGCACGCCGATCAGGACTCCGAGAGCGCCAAGCAGACCGACGAGCCAGCGACTGTCCTCAGGCACGCGCTTCGAGAACGCAGCGAACAATGCGATCAGACCGTCGATTAGCACGTAGACACCGAAGAAGAGTACGAGCACAGCGAGGGTCACGCCGGGTTAGAACCAGGCGAGAAGACCAAAGACTATCGCGGCAATACCACGTAACACGAGGGTCCACCAGTTGCGAGAAAGTAGCTCGAGCATGAGAGCACCTCCTTGAGTTTTTGCTGTGGTTATGGGCTTTGGGCGCCGAAGGCTCGCGCATCATAGGGCGGTGACTGCAGGCCCGGTATTGTCCCTAGGGCCCATAAAAGCCCGTCAGGAATCCCCTTAGAGGCGAACGCCAGGGGTCTCGCGCAGCGGGCGCGGTGCCGCGCTGTCGTACCAGTCCTCGATCAGGCGGAAGGAAATTGACTGGCTCGATGGCATCGCGATCACTCCAGCGGCAATGTCATCACGGCTGAACCAGCGCGCATCCTCGAGTTCGCCATCCTGCAGCGTGATGGCGCTGGTGAGTGCGTGTGCGGTGAAGCCGAGCATCAGTGAAGAGGGGAACGGCCACGGCTGAGAGGAGTGATAGCGCACATCGTCCACGCTGATGCCGGTCTCCTCGTGCACTTCGCGCAGCACCGCATCCTCGAGGCTCTCGCCCGGTTCCACGAAGCCCGCGATCGTGGAATAGCGTCCGGCTGGCCACGTCGGCTGGCGGCCCAGCAGCGCGCGCGCGCCGTCGCTCACCAGCACGATGATCGCTGGATCGATGCGCGGAAACACTTCGGCCTTGCAGGCTTCATTCGTGCACGCAAACACGTGACCACCACGGGCGCTGCGCGTTCGCGAGCCGCACACGCCGCAGAAGCGATGTCGTTGTCGCCATAGCGTGAGCGCGCGCGCATAGGCGAGCAGTCCGGCCTCATCGCGCGGCAATAGCGCGCCGAACCAGCGCAGTTCGCGAAACTCAGCTTCTGGATGGAGGTCAGGAGCCTCATCTCCCTGCAGCTCCACCAGGAAACTGGCGCGCCCGCGAAACATGCCGAGAAATACCAATTGTTCCGGATCTGCCGACTGAACCGCGACATGCGAGCTTTCCAGCAGGACGGCACCGAGAGCATCGCCCCGCCGCAGGAGATTGTGTGCCTGCCACACGGCAACAAACTGCGCCTGCGGATCGCGAGCAGCCTGAACCAGCCAGTCCGCACGCTCGCGCAGGTGACTGCTGCGATCGAGGTATGGGCCGGAAAATATGTTTGGGCGGGTGGGCGAGTTCATCGGCGACAACGACGCGGCGACCGCATCATTGTAAGCGTGAGCGGGACGCCGTGCCTCAGCGCGACGAGATTGCCGGGCTCCAGTCCCGATGCGTCGGCGGAAGGCCCGCGGCGTTGGCGAGGCAGCGGCGCCGTCCCGCCGAGGGTGGCTCGCACGCCCTGCATTCTGACCCCGGCACCGCCAGCACATCGGCGAGCGAAAGCCCGCCACACAGCAGACACACGTGCAACCTGAGCTCGTCACGACGTTGCAGGGCAAGCAAGAGGAATCCCGCGTGCTCGAAGGAGATTCGGGGCACGGCGTGCAGCGATAGGTAACTCTCGTACGCGACGCAGAACAGGTCACAGGCTTCCAGATTCATCGTGGGAAATGCGCGATGTCTTTCGAGCGCCGATGAGACCAGCCCAAGCAGTGAGAACAGGCTTGCGAGCGTGGTCGCTTCGAACTGTAACGATGGCGAACGCAAGAAGTATGCAATCTGCCGCGGTGACTTACCGCGATGTCGCTTGGGAGCACGCGCGACTTGCTGCTGTAGATAGGTTCGATAGAGCTTGCGGATGCGATCGTCCGTGAGCCCGGTCCAGGCGCGGATGGTGCAGGTACGCGCTTCGTGGTGAATCATCCGCAGTGCCAGATCGAATCGCAGCCGGTCGCGGGTATAGCGATCATCCGAAACACGCATCGTGAATCTCCCCGCCATGAGCTCTTGAGATTTGGTATAAATAAACCACAAAAACCGCTGCCCGCCAATGCAGAATTCGGCCAGAATCAGCCGAAAGACGCAAGGAGCGCCCATGACAGGAATGCAGACACGAAGTCATTTCGCAGGCGATGCGCGCCAATGGTTTGCCAGTTCAATCCTGGCAGCGAGCGTGCTGGAGCCGCTCCACGAGCTCAATCGGAGCTGGCTTGCATTATTGGCGATGGGGCCGCACTGCTGGTCAATGAGGGGGGCGGACTCGCGCCTGCCCGATCCTGTCGGCGCCGGGCTCATGAGTCTGTCGCCGGAGCAGCGCGCGGAGATCGCCCGCTGCCCGTTCTCGCTCTTCACGGCGCGCTTTAACGATAGCGCGTACTGGCTGGGTGTAGCAGGCAATCGGCAAGTGCATGAGCCCACGTCCGACGACCGCGACCAGAATGCCGTTGCCGGGCTAACGGGATTCGCTGAGCTCGCACTCTTCTTCGCGTGGCATCTCGTCCGCGCTAATCCACCTTCTGCGAAGATAGTTCTGGGAATGTCAGACCAGACTATCGCGGTATTCGCATCGCTTCAGCTCAGCAGCCTGCAACAACTCGCACATCGTCCGGGCGCGCTGATCGCCTCGCGCTGGCCACATCGCACGTGGTTTTGGTTGCGTCTCCTCGGGAGTATCGGTCGAGAGGATCAAGCCGGCGAAGTCCGCACCCTTGGTCTGCAAATGCTGGCCGCGGAGCTGGCAACTCCAGTTCCACCGGAGCCGAGAGCGCCGTAGTTACGAGGGGACTGAGTGGTCGTCAGAGGTTGCGCGCGGCTGGATGGACGCGGTGGTCCGCGGGACCCACAAACCGGCCGCAGATCAATTCACGCGATCTTTTGCTCCGGCTCCTCCAATAGCACCGCGTCAATTTTCTCGCATAACTCCGCCACATCTTCGCGGCAATCCTCGTCGTCGACCAACGCGACACGCTCGAGAGTTTCACGGGCTTCGCGTAGGAGAAATAACAGGTGCGCGTTTGTCATCGTCATCTCCTGAGCTGGAGTAATGGCGCCAAGCCTAGGCGCAGGCGGCCTCCACAGATTCCGGATCAGCAAAGCGGGACATCGGCGGTTCTGTCGAGAATACATCGTCAATCTTCATGCAAATCTCGGCCACATCGTAGCGACACTCCTCGCCATCGAATTGATAGCGCTCAAGCACCAGGAGAGCTCGGTACAGCAGGTCGAGAAGCTCGTCAGTTGTCATTTGGTGCCTTTCATGCGGCGTTCTTGGGTCGCGGCGTGAACTTCAGAACCGTTGGCGTGTGCTTCGGCGAATCGAGTTTCATCTGATAGCCCGCGAGCCGACTCGAAATGATCTGCGTGTGGCGACAGTACGCAACGCCGCTCACATGAGTTGGTGCGCTGAATGTGTAGCAATCGCAGAACCAGCGCCGGAACGGGCCCTGGCCCGAGAGTCGTACGAGGTGGCCCTCGATCTCGAATTCGTAGTTCTTCTGCTCCACTCGCCGAGCGTAGCGCGGGTCGCTTGTGGAGCGTCTGTGGATATCCGGTGGAGATGCTGTCGAAGTACGTGGCTGCCGAGACGCCGACACCTCGCGATGCCAGAAATCAAAAAGGGCCGTCGTTAACGGCCCTTGTCTGCGGAGTCTTGGGGTGCCTCATTGAGTACCCCGTGACGCCCACGATCTGGAGCGTGCGCCGATGGGCGAGTTAATGCAACGCGTGAACCGCGTTGCGCAGTGGATGCCTCGGGTAGTGAGTGAGGCGAGCGGAAAGCTCGCGCGCAATCCTGACTTAAGGCGGAGCCGCCAGCGTCGTCGCGCTCACAAAAGGGGTCAATGGGCTCAAGTTGGTGGCGGCATCTTGCGCTCGCAGTCGGTATCGGTAGGTCGTCGACGCAGTCAGTCCAGTGCTCTTGTAGGTGAGACCCGTGACGGTGGCGATCGTCGAGATGTTCGTGCAGCCGGCTCCCTGGCAACGCAGCACCTTGTAGGCAGTCACCGCCACGTTGTCCGTGGACGCGGCCCAACTGAGATTGATCTGCGTCGCAGATGCCGCTGTCGCTTTGAGATTGCTCGGTGCTGTCGGTGCCTGCGTGTCCGGAGTTATGTGAACGATCCTTGCAGTGGAGGGCACGCCCTGCGAATTGATGACAAACAACATGTAGTAACCGGGAGGTGCATCAGCTGCGCGTGTCGGTCCCGCTACATTGAGCATCGAACCCACGCGCGTGAACCCGAGCTCGAGGAAACCTTGCTCCATGTTCACGCTGTGCGTCACCGAGCCCGTTTTGACCATGGTGACGCGGCTGATGCTGCTCGCGTTCGAAAATCCGACCGAAAAACCCCGGCCGACCTGGATCGTGTCCGGCGCGAGCACAATGCTGGGTCTCGGCATCAGTGCTCCCATCGGATCGAGAAGATAGGGAGGGGTGAAGATTTCCACATTCGTATTAGTAAGCGGCCCAGGGGCGCCGCCGCCGTGGATCAGGACGCGCGCATCGGGTAGTAGCAGCGCACCCGAGTGATACAGGCGCGCGTACACGCCTGCCGTGCCCCGCGTCCACAACCCGGTATCGGGGTTCCAGATTTCAGCGGTGTTGTTGACGCCCGTAAGTTGATTGTCGACAGCGCTCCCACCCGTCGCGAGCACGCGTCCGTCTGCGAGCACGGTCGCCGAGACCCACTGTCGCACTGACGAGATCGACTGCGTGGAGGTCACTACCGGTGTCGAGCCATTAATATCGATTACGTACGCAGCGCTCGAAGCACCACCGATCTTCAGAATCCGGCCGGGCCGAAACATCGCGGCGCTCACCGTCCTGGACGTCGAGCCTGGCAATTGGCCGGTCGCGGTGATTCCGCCGCCGCCAGTCGCATTCACGTAGTACATCTTTCCCGTGGTATCGAAGCCGAACACGCGGCCACCGGGCGCGAGGAAGTTGCGCGGATAGTTCCAGTTGTAGATGCTGGTGGCGACTCCCGACAGCAGCCGGAATGCACCGTTGACAGCGCGAATCTCCGGGCGATCGCGGCCTCCATTGCCGCCCTGGATATAAATCTCTCCATTAAGAAGCGTTGTGGAGGAGGAATACCAACGGGGGCGCTGCATGTTGTTACCGCGCGCCAGCGCATTGCCGGCGGGTGTGAAGAGATTGGTATTGTTGTTTCCTATGCTGGTGGTCTTACCGTCGACGAAGGTGTCGCCGCCGGCGAGGAAAATGTTGCCACTCTGGGGCAGCACCACCTGCGAGCTGCAGAAGATGTCGGTGCCGGTCGTGTTCGGCAATGTCACGTGACCTGCTGTCGGCCCGGCGGAAGGATCCCAGACATCGTAGATAAAGAAACCGGTCTGCAAGCCCAATCCGTCGGTGCCGTAGGTGAGCACACGTCCGTCTGGGGTGAGAACGCTGTGAATCGCGATCAGCGGCCACGGCGCAGGTGGCGACCATGCACCGACGACGTTATCCGCGTGAGCCAAGGGCATGAGCGCGGTCAGCAGCAATACGAATCGGACAACGAGTGAGCGATTCAGTGGTGGCGTCGCGGCAATCGCCACGAACTTGGCGAGTACGTCACCTGCTGCGACGCACGTGACGTCGGAGCGATACGCAGTTGACATCAAAACTCCCCCGATCCTTGGTCAGCAGTCTCTTTTTCGGCTCTTCGCTGTTCGTGAAACCTACCAGAGTCGATGCTGTTCGGATGCCGAGCGCGTCGCAACTAGGCCCGCGCTGCACACAAGGGACAGTGTAGTCATCCGCATGGCGCTCTGGCCGGATCGCAGTGCGTGCGGCCGCTTGCAACAATCCGGCTTCAGCGTGGCGCATAGATTTCACAGCTGGTCACGGAAGAACAGAATCACCAGGTTTGGCTGGCGAGCAGTGACATCAAACACATTGGTGCCGCGGGTGGCGAGAAAGCGGTAGGTGAAGGTTTGACCGGCGGTACACGTATCCACACGCTGCATGCTCGCCGGAAACCTGTGGAAATCAAACACATAATTCCCAAAGACGTTGTGCTGATGATTGGCATCAAATGCCGTGGAGTTCCGGCTTACGCTGTAGGCTATCGTCCCGGGAAAGGTGGAATTGCTGACAGTAAAACTGAACAGCGCATTGGCGGTCGCCACCAGGAATCCGTCGGCGGGACAGGCGATTGTTTTCGATCTCAGTACGTTGGGCGTGGCGGTGCTTATCGTGTTGATCGTGATGGTGCTCGCCGTTTGCGAATAGTCAATGCCGGTTTCCGGAGTTGCGTGAACCTGATTGCAGGTGAAGATAACTGGTACTGCAACAACTGACAGTAACGATTTGAAATTTCTCACGACGATCCTCCGCTACAAGATATTGGCTTGCGCCTGTTGGTTCGGACCTCGCTTGGCGAGGCTGTTCAATCCATGTCTGTGCCGGCAGGGATATTTATCGCGCGCCCAGTGCGCACTGTTTGCGGGCGTTCCGGTGCGAGATGTACACAACAAAGCAGCTGGTTGGCACCTGGCAATCATGGCAACAGCTTGCGTCGCACTTGGCGCCTGCGTGCCGCTTGCGGGCCGAGAACTGCGCGCTGCCGATTCCAGCCTTGGGTGCATGAAGCGTGTCCGGGACGAGAAATTGCCCGTAGGCATCGACGATGAGATGAAACATTGCATCGCGGCCGGCTTGATCGCGCGCTATTGCAGCCGTTCGGAAGCCTGGATGGCGAGCCTTGGTAAGGAGATCGAGGATGCTTTCGGTCATGGCGACGCGCAATGGAGTGACATTCAGGCCGATCGCAGTGGGATGACTTGTGCGCGCGCAGCAAGCAGCGATGAGCAGCTGCGAGAATGTTGTGAGTCACTGAAGGGGGGTGATTGAGTCACGGTTGGGAGGGCCGACCGCAGAGTTCGACCGTCGCGAAGACCTGCTATACCCTACGGCGCGACGGCGTGCGCCGATCGCGCGCCGGCTGGCCAGAAGTCACTCGGAGACGACCATGAGCTCCTGTTTTTCACTTTGCCTCCTGTGTCTGGTAACAGGCGTCGTCCATGCCGGCGTCTACATCGAAACCGCCGACCGCGACTCGAAGACCGGCAAGAGCGAGCCGGCGGAGCGCTGGTACGTTCAGGACGGCAAGGCTCGCATCGAAGGGCCTGATGGAGTATCGATCTTCAAGGATGGGATCGTGTATGGGGTCGACCCGTCCACCAAGAGCTATCACGTCATGGACAAGGCCACGATGGACCAACTGACCGCCCGGATGAAACAGATGCGAGAACAAAGGACGCAGGCCGAGCTCGCCAAATTGCCGCCTGACAAGCGCGCCGGAGTCCAGGAATTGATGGCTAAGCAGGGCTCGGCAACACCGAAGAAGCCAGTAGTGGACGCAACGGATACTGGCAAGACGGAGACCATCAACAGCCGCCCCTGCCAGATCTGGGACATCACCCGCGATGGAGTCCTGGACGAGCAGTATTGCATCGCCTCGTTCGCGGCGCTTCCCGGTGGCGCAGAGGTTCACGCATTGATGCAGAAGTACCAGGGGTTCTTCGAGGAGATGGCTGAGCTCGCTGGCCTTGGCGAGGAAGGTGACTCGATGCGCGAGCAATTCGCGTTGTGGCAAAAGCTCAACGGATATCCGCTCGCGGCACGCGGCTATTCCGGCGGCACGATCGATCCGAGTGAGAGGATCGTGAAGGCCTGGCAGAGCCAGTCCGTTCCCGCATCGATGTTCGAGATCCCCGCTGACTACACCAAGCGCGATCTGCTGAAAGACTTGGCGGGCGTAAAGCAGTAGGTTCGCGTCAAGGAAGCGTGCGTTTCATCGAGCGCCGAATGACGATTCCATACGCCACGATATTCACGACGAGGACGCCGAGTCCCAACCCGAGCTGGATGTCGCGCGTGAGTCCGGCCGGATAAATCACCGGCAGAATGTAGTGTTCGATGAAACCACCGGTGTACCCACTCTCACCCGCCAGCTCGCGGTAGTGATTCTCGAGTGGCGTGAGCGGGCAGATCCGGCCCGAGAACTCCATGAATGCTGCCCACAGCACCGCGGGGACGTGCAGCCAGGCGATTCGTGGCCAGCGCACCGCAAGCAGGCCGCCGAATACCGCAAATAAGATGAAGGCCGCATGCAGTAGCACCGTGAGGTCCGCAAGCAGGCCGTAGTGCACGTGTCTCAGCCGAAAGGGTTGTCGCTCTTCTCGGGCGGTGGCTTCGAGAACCGGCGCCAGAAGGCCCAGCCCCAGACGATGATGAAGGCCGTGTAACCGATCAGCAGCCACACGAGGCGCGTGCTGTCGAGCAATGCCGGTGTGTGCCGGTTCGCCTCGACTACGAGCTGGAACACCGCCATCAGCAGCAGCAGCGTGATGATCCCGTACCAGAGGAACTGGCGCTGCAGGTATTCGATGGTCTTCTCGCGCCGTTCGTTCGCCAGCCAGTAGCCGCGGTGCGGCAGCCGCCAGCGTAACTGCCGCCGCCGCGCCAGGGCGCCGGGCAGGATCAGGAACGCCATCACGATGATCGCGATGATCACGAGATTGATGGTCGCGAAGGTCTGTGCGCTGCTGAATCCGACCGCAACGCCTGCTGCGTTGAAGCGTACCGCGAGCCGGGCAGGCAAATAAGGCGCCTGTAAAACGATCTGGATGACGTTGAAGATCGCCACCAGGATGAGTGCGCGGCGCAAAGTCTGAATGATGGTCATGTGCTAATCTTCGCCGCCGTCCCGTTTACACCCCACCTTTATGCTGGCGCTGTCGCTCAAGAATCTCACCAAGACCTACAAGAACGGCGTTCAGGCACTCAAGGGTATCAATCTCGATGTCGAGGAAGGCGATTTCTTCGCATTGCTGGGCCCGAACGGGGCCGGCAAGACCACGGCGATCGGCATAGTCACCTCGCTCGTCAACAAGACCGATGGCACCGCGGCCGTATTCGGGCACGACATCGACACCGACCTCGAGGTCGCCAAGTCCTGCATCGGCCTCGTGCCGCAGGAAATCAACTTCAACCAGTTCGAAGCAGTCGAGACCATCGTCGTCAACCAGGCGGGCTTCTATGGCCTGCCGCGTGCGCTCGCGCGGCAGCGGGGCGAAAAGTATCTGAAGCAGCTTCAGCTCTGGGAGAAGCGCCGTTCGATGGCACGCACGCTGTCCGGTGGTATGAAGCGCCGCCTGATGATCGCGCGGGCGCTGGTGCACGAGCCGCGCCTGCTGATCCTCGACGAGCCAACCGCCGGCGTCGACATCGAGATTCGCCGCTCGATGTGGGACTTCCTGCGCGCGATCAACGCCAGCGGGACGACCATTATTCTCACAACTCACTATCTGGAAGAGGCGGAGAACCTCTGCCGCCACATCGCGATCATAGATGAGGGCCGGATCATCGAGCACGATCGCATGAGCAACGTGATCCGCAAACTCAAGACGGAGATCTTCGTCTTCAACCTGCGCAATTCGATCGCAGCGCTCCCCGATCTGCCCGGCTACGAAGTGAAGCTCACGGACGATCACACACTCGAGATCGAAGTGGATCGTGAGCAGAGCCTCAACGACATCTTCGCACGCCTGTCAGCGTCTGGCATCGAAGTGCTCAGCATGCGCAACAAAGTGAACCGGCTCGAAGACTTCTTCATGCGGCTCGTGGAGGGCCGGAGCGATGACAACGGCAACGGATCGGCGCCGCCATGAGCGAGTCACGCCTCAGGCCGGACAGCATCGGCTTCGGCACCATCCTGCTGCGCGAGTTCGGCCGCATCGTGCGCATTTGGGCGCAAACGATACTGCCGCCGGCGGTGACCGCGGGACTTTACTTCATCATCTTCGGCAGTCTCATCGGCCGGCGCATCGGGCAGATGGGCGGCTACGACTACATGCAATACATCGCGCCGGGGCTGATCATGATGTCGGTGATCACCAACTCGTACGCGAACGTAGTGTCATCATTCTTCGGCGCGAGGTTCGGCAAGCACATCGAGGAGATCCTGGTCTCGCCGCTCCCGAACTGGCTGATCGTGCTTGGCTACATCGGCGGCGGCGTAATGCGCGGATTGCTGGTGGGTGCGGTAGTGTCCATCGTGGCGTTGTTCTTCACGCACCTGCACGTGCACCACGCGCTCATCATCATGTCCGCTGTGCTGCTTACCTCAATCGTGTTCTCGTTGGGCGGATTCATCAACGCGATCTTCGCCAAGAATTTCGATCAGATCTCCTGGTTTCCGACCTTCATCCTCACGCCCCTCACCTATTTCGGCGGCGTGTTCTACTCGATCTCGCTCCTGCCGGGGTGGGCCGGGGCGTTATCGCACGCGAACCCGATCCTCTACATGGTGAACGCGTTTCGCTTCGGGTTTCTCGGTGTCTCCGACGTCGATGTCAGGCTGGCATTCGCCATCATGGTCGGGTTTGCCCTGGCTCTATACAGCCTCGCGGTGATACTGATGAACCGCGGCGTGGGGATTCGCGAGTGAAACCCTCTCCCGGGCGGGAGAGGGTTCAAAGCCTTTGACCTACTTCTGCTTCCAGGCCCCGCCAGCCTTGTAGTACCAGCCGCCCTGCGCTTTGGCGACCCAACGCTTGGCGAAGGTCTCACGAATATCCTTTTCCCACTCGGCGTGGCCGTTCGCCTTGGCGATCTGCGCGTAGAGCGCCGAGCGGTCACGGTTTTCATCCGCGACGAGCTGGCGCACGGCGTTGCGCTCCGGCAGCGGGATAGCATTCTGATCGCGCACTTCGACCAGGCCATCCTCAGTAAGACCGACGGCGCCCGAGCTGTAGTACTTGGCGAGCTGGGCATGACGCGATTCCATCGAAGCAGTAATCGCGCGAATCTCCGGCGTCGAGACGTCTAGATCGACCTGCGCATGCGCCGCGGGAATCACGAAATCCAGTGCCGCCCCGACCGCGACGAAGAGCATGTGCTGCATGCCGTCCGGCGCCAGGAGCGAGGTCTTGTCATTCGAGTTGGGTGTCGGCTGACCTTGCGGCCCCCAGACATCGTCGATGATCCGGTCGGCAGCCTTTTCGGCGGCAGCGGCCGGGAAATACACGTTGATCGTCACGCACGCGGCGACGAGAACGCTCACGAGCGCGAGGATCTTGACAGTGGCGAGACGGCGCATGGGGCCTCCTTGAATTCGCAGCCCGCCGATCGGGCAGGCTGCCGGGCAATTCTTACGCAGTGCGCTGAATGCGGACTGAATGAGTTTATGGAAAAGGGGCGGGGATTGCACCCGGGCTACTCGATTACCGGGCCGCCGGATTCCTGGATCGCCTTGAGCTGATTCACGAGACGATTCCAGTTGACGCGGTGGGCGTTGCCGATGATGTCGATGCGAGGGATGCCGCTGCCCTTGACGATGTAGTACGCATCGCCCTGCTGCGGTTCGATGCCGTCCATGAAGCAGGTTTCGTTGTCCAGCCGGCAGCTCAGGCCCAGGCGCGAGTAGTGAAAGTTCTCGAAGAAGCGCAGGAAGCCGCTCTGCAGTACTGCAGCGACACCGCCGCCGCTGCCACCGATGTTCGACAGGTTCTTTACCGCGCGCTGGCTGATGAGATGACGCGATTTGTCACCCGGCGGGGTATAGAGCTTGGCGTCGAACTTGATCGGCGCCCAGCGGAACAGCTCCAGCCCCTTGATGTCGGCGTCCAGGCGTCCGGTGATTTCGCCGAACTCGAACGTCCCGGTCACTGCCTGCAGATCGAGGCCGCGCGCTCTAATGTTGGCATTTAGACGCGGATAGATCCCGAGCGGATTCTTGAGCTTGAGCCCGTTCACCAGGATCTGACCGCCGAACGCGGACATCTCGAGATCGCCGCCCAGGGACAGCATGTCTTCTTCAAGACTCACTTCCGGAATACGCCCCTCGAGCTTGCCGCTGAATTCCGGCCAGCCGAACGCCCTCGACAACAGCGCGACGCTGATCGGCTGCAACTCCGCCGCGAAACGCAACGACATCTGTGGTGCGCCGAAGTCGCGCACGCTGAGCGAAGAGATATTGAGTCCGCCGTCGAGCACGGGCAGGACCGTCGGCTTGAGCACCCGAAAATCGGCACCCGAGGTGTTGAAGTCGATTTGCGCCCGCCCACCGGTGAGGCCGTAGACCGCGGAACCCTCCCATTCCAGGTGTGAATTCGCCCCTGCGGTTGCGGAATCACTGCCCGCAACACTGCCGCGGCGCGCGGACGACATCCATGCCACACGGCCATTGAGCTGGCGCATTTGCGCCCTGCCGGCTTTGTCGTCGAACGTCACATTCGCAAGCTGCAGATCGAGTGCGGCCGGGGCTCCAGCATCGAGTTCGACCGTCCCTGACACGCGGCCGGAGGTGGTGAAGTCCTTGAAGTTCGTAGCGACCAGGAAGGGTTGAATGAACGCGGTGAATGCGCCCGGGAATTGCAGCGAGCGTAGCTCGATACGCAGATCGCGCAGCATGCTTTCGCCCTTGACGTCGATGTCGCCGGTGATGGTCCCGCTCACGACGCCCTGCTGTTCCACGTCGAGCGGTGCGAAATGGATCAGGCCGGTATTGGTAAGCCAATGGCCTTCGACGTTTGCGACCAAGGCGTTCTGGCCGAAGTCGAGAAAGATCGGATCGCTGTAAGCCTGGCCCGAATTCGATTGAATCCTGGCGCGAATCCCCCAGTCGTTCCCCGCAGGCGTCAGGGTCGCGTCCAGCTCGAACGCAAGTTTGTCAGTGGCGATGGTCCCGGCACTGTTGTTCGCGGTTACGTCCGAGAATTTCCCGTTGACTTCGATAGTGCTGAGGCTCGCCGCACCCTTGAGTCGCATTGTCATCGTGGTGCGTCCGTCGATCGTAAGATCCGCCGGCAGCTCCAACCACGGCACGACGATCTTGCGCAACTCCGCAAGCCGCGCGGCATCGGTCTGGAATTCGATCCGCCATCCCGAATCGAGCCATTTGCCGTTGATGCGCGCCGCACCGCCTGCGATTCGCAAGCCGCGCGTCGAGAAATCCAGCGTGCCCCGCGTGCTGTCATAGGTCACGTTGGCGGTGAACTGCTGGTGCCGGACGCGACCGAACAACCCTTTGACCCTGGCATCCTTGCAGCCATATTGCGGTCCCTTCACCACAGGGTTCTGGCACTCAACGGTCACGTCCGTTACGGCGCCCAGCTCGGGCAGCAAGGTCATGCGCTTGGCGAGCAACCGCACCAGGGTCTTGCCATCACCAGCCAGCTCGAATGCAATCGTTACATCGCTCGCATTCCAGCCCTCGCCCTGTACATCGCCGATGCTGAGCGTGAGCGCGTCGATGGCGGGGCTGCGCCCCGGGATAACGAGCAGGCACAATGTTGCGAGAAGACAAGTCGCCGGAAGGCGCGAGCCAATGGAATCGACCATTGGCTGCACGGTGCGCCTAGCATCTGCACCGTTGGCGACGCAACGCGCCTCACGAAACCTGTGCAGAGCTGCCCTCAGCATGCAGGAGCGATTAACGATGAGTCCGCATGAGTGTGTCAACCAGCGCAGATCCGGCCTGCGAGTCGCGGGTCTGGCACTCCTATGCCTTACGTTGATCAGCGGCTGCACCGCGCAGTTCCTCTACAACCGCCTCAACTTTCTCATTCCCTGGTATTTGAGCGGCCAGGTCAGCCTGGACGATGCGCAGGAGGCCGAACTCAAGAGCGCCATCACGTCACTTACAGCGTGGCATCGCAGCTCCCAGCTCGGTCGCTACAGCGCTTTCATGCGCTCGCTCTCCGCGGAGATTGCGCAGCCTGTAACGCGCGAGCAGATCGAGCGGGCGTCACAAACCATCGAGGGATTCTGGGTGGACATCATCCGCGAGCTCACGCCCGAGGCCGCGCGCTGGCTGCAATCGTTGTCGCCGGCCCAGGTGGATGAGCTCCTTGACAGCTTTGCCGAGGATGACGAGGATTCGCGCGACGAGGAGTGCGTCGCGCCGTCGGAGAAGCAGACGGCGCGGCGCGTCAAGAGCATCACGCGCGCAGTCAAGTATTGGGCGGGTACGCTCGATGACTCGCAAAGCGAGCTGGTTGCGGCAGCAGCGAAAGACTTGCGACCCACTGGTTGTGACTGGCTCGAGAGCCGTGCCCGATGGCGCGATCAACTGAAGCGCGCGTTGAGCGCAACGGGTGACGTACAAGCGCGCGACGAATCGGTGCGTGCCCTACTCCTCGATCCGAGACCCACCTGGACGCAAGCCTACCGGTCGGGTTTTGAGGCAAACCGCTCACGCATCATCGATCTCATGGCGTCACTGGATGCGACCTGGAGCGGCGAGCAGCGCAAGGCTATCCAGGACAGGCTCACGAAGCTGGCCGGAGATCTCGAGGAGCTCGCGAAGGCTTCGCCATAAAAAAGCGGCGCGGATCTTCATCTCCGCGCCGCGCGCCTCGAGGTGGCGTGGGGGTTACGCCAAATTCCTCGAAATCCTCAGTTGTTGGTGTTCACTGCGACGTCCTTGGTGCAATGTCCGGCCGCCTTGTCACAGGCCACGACCACTTCGCGGGTTCCGCTGCCACCGTTCGGACCGGTGACGGTCGTGTCGCGCGTGTAGCCCGTATCGGTACGGGTCGTGACGGTGTTCGCCGTCGAGGTCTTGCCGTTCACGCCCGTGTACGTCACCTCGCGCGTGCGGGTACCATTGTCCTTGTCGTTCGTGACGGCCGCATTACGCGTCGCCGACTCGCCGTCGGCATTCGTATATGTGGAGTTACGCGCATAGCCGTTGTCGGTCTTCTGCGTCACGTCGTGCACGGAGCGTGGCTTACCGTTCGGGCCCGTGTAGGAGACATCACGCGTGCGGGTCTGCGCAGCTTTGTCGTTCACGACCGTGGCATCGCGTGACGCTGTCTTGCCGTTGCTGCCATTCCACGTGGTATGAGCAGTGTGGCCGTCTTCGGTGCGTTGGCGCTCGGTGTGGCTGCTCCAATCGCCACGCGGTGCGTGTGGGCGTTGAGCCCGATCGCCCGGCCCGGCCTGAGCGGTGAAACTGCCCAGTGCCAGTCCCACACTGAGAAGGCCCGCGGCCGTCAGCAGGGCGGGTTTGAGCGACGACTGAGTGAACATATTGAAGCTCCTTTAAATAGGGGCATGCAAAGCTCGAATTCCTATGCGCTATGAACAACGTGGTAGTGGGGGAGCGGTTTACATCCGGGGTGGCCCTGTCCGCGTGAACGGGATCACAGGTCCTCAAATCGCGCTAAGATCGCTCCGCTGAACTGTGAGGATCGGCCCGATGTCGGCCAAGCGCGCACTGATCGTCGACGATTCCAATTCGGCTCGCATCGTGTTGAGCCGGATGCTGCAGAAGTACAGCATCGAAGTGGACACGGCGGAATCCGCCGAGAGCGCCATGGCCTACCTGACGCATCATCGTCCCGACGTGATCTTCATGGACCATCTCATGCCGGGCATGGATGGCTTCCAGGCTGTGC
This sequence comes from uncultured Gammaproteobacteria bacterium, assembly GCA_963810775.1. Classification (GTDB taxonomy): domain Bacteria; phylum Pseudomonadota; class Gammaproteobacteria; order Steroidobacterales; family Steroidobacteraceae; genus DATBVX01. The sequence continues at coordinate 135,048 of CAWEOT010000025.1, read as the reverse complement.
AGGCCATCAAGAACAATCCGCGTACGGCCACCATACCGATCATGATGTACACCTCCCAGGAAGGAGAGCTGTATGTCGGCCAGGCGCGGGCGCTCGGCGCCGTGGGTGTGCTGCCGAAGCTGGTGAAGCCGGTCGATGTTTCCAAGGTCCTCTATCAGCTCCATCTGCTTCCGGAGCGTCGTGATTTGAGCCCGCCGGCATTCGTCGCAGTGAATCCGCCGCCCGTGCCGCCTTCGCCGCAGGCAGCAGACCTTGTTCCGGCCGACTGGCATCCGCAGCTCGAGGCAGCGCTTCGCAATCACGACGCGGAGCTGCGGCGGTTCGTGGTGGCGACGCTCGATTCCTTCGCCGACAGAATTACATCTGACGTGCGCAAGTGGATTGGCGAGGCACCAGCGCTGCAAGATCCTCCGGCCGCTCCGCCCCAGGCCTGGCCGCAGTGGTGGATTGCCGGCGTACTTGCCGCGCTGCTGATCGGCGCAGTGTTTGGCGGCCTGTATCTCAGGACCCTGGCCGCAAACGGCGCGCTGGCCGCAGAAAATACGCGACTGCAACAGGCCAACTCACAGCTGGCCGTCGCTACCCAGCGGATCAGCGAAGTTCAGGCAGCGCAGGAAAAATCAGGTGGGCAAGCAGGAGCGCTCGCGTCACCCCCGGGCGCGCCTCCGTCCAGCAGCGATTGGCGAGTCGAGCCGGTTCCTTACGGTGAGCCGCCGTTGGCGCTCGGCCGGGTCGATGCGTTGCGCGAGTTTGTGGCGCGCCTCGGCCAACAATCCTACACCGGCATCGTGAGGGCGACCGCGTATCGCGGGCGCTTCTGCCTGTCCGGGAATGCGACCGAAGGCTACGCGCTCGCGCCAGAGGAACTTCCAGCGGCCAAGTGTGACCTGATTGGTAATCCATTCGACGGGGCTTTGAATTCCGCACAACGGCAGTCGCTGGCATTCGCCAATATGGCTTCGAGCGCCCGACTGCGCACGAATGGCGCAATCAGCGTGGTTGTGAATGACGAGCCTCGAGACGCGCGCGTCGTGGAGCCCTATCCCACCGCCGACAGTGTCACGGCGGGACAGTGGAATGAGATCGCAGCCCGTAACAATCGAGTCGAGTTGACGACCGCCCCCAAACCAGCGACTCCATGACGGAATTCACGCCGCGCCCCTGGCTGCGCAACGCCCACCTCCAGTCGATTCTCCCCAGTATCCCGTTGCGCCGTTCGACCGTGGAGCGACGCGCCGTGCCGTTGCTCCAGAGCAGCGTGGAACAGGTACTCGATTGCGGCGACGGCGTTCGGCTGCTCGGTCTGCATGCCACGCAGGAGCGGCGCGGAGGTGCACCCGCAAGGCACCTGGTAGTCCTGCACCACGGCTGGGAGGGCAGCGCGGAGTCCTTGTATGTGCTGGCGCTCGGCCAGTTCCTGTTTGAACGCGGCTTCGATGTCCTGCGCCTCAATCTGCGCGATCACGGACCGACTCATCATCTGAACCGGGATTTGTTTCACTCCTGCCGGATCAAGGAAGTCGTGGGCGCCGTGCGGCGTATCCAGTCCATGTACCCGACGCAACGACTGAGCCTGACCGGCTTCTCGCTCGGCGGTAATTTCGCCCTCAGGGTTGGCGCTCGGGCCCGCGAAGCGGGGATCGATCTGCATCGCATCGTGGCAATCTCACCGGTTCTCGACCCGGAAGTGACGCTCGCGGCGCTGGAGAACGGCTCTGCGATCTATCGCAGTTACTTCATCTGGAAATGGACCCGCTCCCTGCTCAGGAAGCAGCTCGCCTGGCCCGATGTCTACGACTTCAAGGAACTGTTGCGCGATCGGACGCTGACCGCGATGACGGACTACCTCGTGCGCCATCACAGCGAGTTCCCGGATCTCAAGACCTATCTGAAAGGCTATGCGCTCGTACACGGTGCCCTTGAATCGTTGGAGACCCCGAGTCGGATCATCGCCGCCAGCGACGACCCAATGATTCCGTCCGGAGATCTCGAACGACTGCCGCGACTCGCCAACCTGCGTGTTACGCCGACCCGCTTCGGAGGTCACTGCGGCTTCATGCCGAGGTTGCGCGGCGATAGCTGGATTGCCGGAGAGGTGCTCGGGGAACTCGGCGAGCCGACCTGATTTTCCCGCCCGGTGCGGCCGTGCAGGTACTCACGCCGCGCGCTTCATTTCCCTGAGCCAGGCGCAGAAACGCTCGAGTAGTTGTGGATTTGCCGCGGGCGCAAACAGCCGCACTTTGTCACCGACCCCCCAGTCAGAAGGTTGATCGGCAACCAGAAAGCCGAGCCCACGCGCAGTGGCCTCGATCTCCTCGTGACGGTGCACCGGCAGCGAGAGCAAATCGGCGAGGTGCTGACACAGCCAGTCACTGGCGCTGAGACCGCCGGTCACGATGACCCGTTCGAATTTCGCGCCCGCGTGCTGCATCTCGTCGAGATTGACGCGCACCAGGAACAGGATGCTCTCGAGAAGCCCCATGAAACGCTCCCGCGTCGATCCAATACCCACAAAACGCGATTCGAAACCAGGGACCCAGAACGGGGAGCCGAGACCCGAGACACCATTCAGAAACAGTGGTGGCTGCAAATCGCGGCTGGCGTTGAGATCGAACGCCGCCAGCATCCGCTGCGCATCGACACCCTCGGTTTCGGAGAACCAGTCGAGTGCACTGCCGGCGCCATTGATCGTGCCTTCGAGTGTGTAGAGCGCACGCCGCTCATCCGACCAGATCACGCTGGTGAGCAAAGGTGCGGCGATGACCGGTTGGCTCAGCGGGCATTGTATGAATGCGCCAGTGCCAATGTTGACGTAGGCCGAATCAACGCGCATGGCACCGAATGCGAACGGCACGGTCGACTGATCTCCGGTGCAGATCCGAAGCGGCACCTTTTGCTCACCGACCCGCAGTGTGCCGAAGTCGTGACGAGTTCCGACGGGTACGGGCAGATGCGCCGCGTCGAGGCCGAACAGCTCAAGCAGTTCGGATGACCAGTTGCGCGTGGCGGGATCATAGAGTTGGGTGCGCGACGCATTGGCGGGATCGATGAGCAGCGGGCGTTCCGCGAGCAACCGAAACAGCAGGAAGCTCGATAGCGGTCCGAACGCAAGCCGATTCTCTCGCGCGGCATCAGCGACCTCGGGCAGATTGTCGAGACACCACCGCAGCTTGCTCGCGCCGTAGTGTGGGGAAAGTACCAACCCGGTGCGGGCGTGGATTTCGCGTGCGCGGGAATTGAGTAGCGCGACGAATGCGGCGTTACGACGGTCCTGCCAGGAAATCACTGGCGAAAGAGCACGGCCGGTGTTCCGATCCCAGCACACGATGCTGGAACGCTGTGTCGCGAGACCGGCCGCGACCAGCTCACTCGACCTCGTCGCGTGGTGACTCGCATCGGTGATCGCGAGCCGCAGCGATTCGCAAATCTGTTCCGGGTCGTGCTCCACCCGGTCCGCAGCCGGGCGGACCGAGGTCACCGGAGCATAGGACTGGGCGCGGGTGTCGCCTTTGGCATCGAAAATGATCGCGCGGCTCGCGTGGCCGCCCTGATCCAGCGCCAGGTACAGACGCTCGTTCACGGCCTCAGTTTAGAGTAACGCGCGGCCGCGTGAACGACCTCCTCGCGCTGTGGTCGTAGCTCGCGTTCGGCTCCTATGGTTGTTGAGCCGCTCGGCAAGGGATTGCGGAGATGAATGCGCCCCTGTACCCAGGAATCATCGCGATGCTGTGGATCGTATGGATCCTGTTCTGGAGAGTCTCTGCGCTGCGAACCAAGGCGACGGAACAGCATGAGTCCCTTGCGTCTCGCGCGTCGCACATCATCCCTCTCGTCATCGGTGTCGTGCTGGTCGCGTTTCCGCGTGTACCCCCGGTGTGGCTGCACCGGCCTGTGTCAGTCGATCCGCTACCGCTCTACTGGGCGGGGACGGTATTGGTGGCCGCTGGACTCGGATTCTCGATCTGGGCGCGCCGGCATCTGGGTGCGAACTGGAGTGCGACGATTACCCTGAAGGAGGGACACGTGCTGGTACGCACGGGGCCGTACCGCTGGGTTCGCCATCCGATCTACACCGGCCTGCTGCTCGCAATTCTCGGCACCGCGCTGTCACGCAATGACTGGTGTCCGCTCCTCGGCTTCGCCATCATCACCGCGGCATTCATTCGCAAACTTTCGATCGAGGAGCGCTGGATGCTCGGTGCGTTCGAAGATGAGTACCGTCAATACCAGGCAAATGTGCCGGCCCTGATTCCGTTTCTGTTCTGAAATCGCCTGCGGCGGTGTCTCCAAGCGGCAACGCAATTTTCGGGAACGTCAGTCCGCAGGCGCGTTCTCATTCGAAGCGTGCATCAGATGCAGGGAAGGCGTCATACCCCTGGCGGCGTCCACTGGTCTTTTGCGTCCAGTCCGGCGGCATGAGCGCCGTCAGACAATTCTGACTACCAATGGAGATATGACATGAAAGGACCACTCACCCTGGCGCTTGCGGCCTTGTTATCAACGGCCGCGTTGGCCCAGACACCACCTTCAGGCGCGGGCTCATCGGTGTTCGACCAGTTCGACTCCGATAAAGACGGCCGCATCACGCAGGCTGAAGCGCAGGTCAACTCGACCGTGGTTGCGAATTTTCAGACGGCGGATTCGAACGCCGATGGCAGCCTGAGCAAGAGCGAGTTCGACGCGGCGTTCAAGCCTTCGAACGCCCCGGCAGAAACGCCAGCCCCGGCGGACAAGCCGCAGTCTGAGCAGGCCCCGGCGCCCAGCGAGTCTCCAAGCGACATGCCGCCGGCGGACCAGACGACACCGCCGAGCGACCAGCCTCCACAGCAATAAGCCATCCTGCGAGGGATCACCGGCCGGCTGGCATGTAGGGCGACTGCACCTGCTGCCAGCCGGCACCGAGTGACTTGTAGACCGCTACCAGGGTAGTTGCAGAGTCAGAGCGGCTCTGGGCGAGCAGGTCTTCGGCGTCGAGCTGGGTGCGCTCTGCATCCAGCACCTGCAGGAAGTCAGAGACACCTTCTTCATATCGCAGGCGCGCAAGACGCGTCGCCACACTGCTTGCTTCGGCCGCTTGCGCCAGCGCCGCTTCGCGGGCGCGAGCCGTCGAGTGGTTGATGAGCGCGCCTTCGGTGTCTTCGAGCGCCGTCAGGACCGTCTGCTCGTAGCGCGCCAGGGCGCCCTCGGCGCTGGCACGGGAGGCGTTGATGTTCGCGCGCACGTGCCCGAAGTCGAATATGGCCCAGGAGATCGAAGGTCCGTAGTGATAGATCTCGGCTGTGTTGTCGCCGATAGCATCGCGGTCGAGTCCGTTCCAGCCAAAGCGCCCGTTCAGAGAGACTTTTGGAAACAAGTCGGACACCGCGACGCCGATCAGCGCCGTTGAGGCCGCGAGATTCCGTTCGGCTACGCGCACATCGGGACGTCGGCGCAACCAATCCGTCGGCTCGCCTACTGGCGTGAACTCGGGGATCGTGGGTATTGGTCGCGGCTCGAGGCGTTCGTCGGCCGTACCGGGCTGATGTGCCGTCAACACAGCGAGCCGATAGCGCGTGCGAGCGATTGCCGCCTCGAGCTGCGGGAGCGTGGCCAGGGTGGTCGAGAGTTGTGCCTGCGCTCGCGCAACGTCCAGCTCGGTGCCGCGGCCGGCGTCGAGACGCTGCTGCGTCAGATCGCGAGTGCTCCGCTGTACGTCGGCGTTGCGCTTCGCCACCTCGTACCGGCCCTGCAAGCCCCTCAGCTCGAAGTAGTTGCGGGCGACTTCGCTCGTCACGGTGACGAAGCTGTCATCAAGCGAGGCGAGGGTGCTATCGACCGTGGCGCGACTCGCTTCATAACCGCGGCGCACGCCACCGAAGATGTCGATCTCCCAAGTCGCGTCGAACCCTGCCTCGTAGTAGTCAAAGCGCCGCTGGTTCGCGGCAACTCCGGGCTGGTCGGTCGGGCTCACGCGCGTTTTCGCCTGCAGCCCGTTGACATTGACCACAGGAAGAAAGTCCGAAGCGGCCCCCAGACGCAGCGCGCGCGCTTCGTTGAGGCGCGCTGCCGCGATTCGCAGGTCGTGATTGGCGTTGAGTGCGTCCTGTATCAGGCTCGTGAGTGCGTCATCGCCAAACACTGTCCAGAACTGCGCCACCACCGGCTGCTCGGGAAATGTCGCGTTCCCCGCTCCGACGAATTCGCCTGGCACGGGTGTGTCGGGCTCCTCATATGAAGGACCGACAGCGCAGGCCGCAAGCGCAGCGGTCATGAGCACGACCGCGACCTTACGCATGTTCGCCTCCCGCAATCGTCGCCACTGGCGCCGCCTTCGGCGGTGCGCGCAAGCGCATCGCAAGCCGCTGCACGATGACGTAGAACACCGGCGTCAGGAACAGACCAAAGACCGTGACCCCGAGCATCCCGGAGAACACCGCGATCCCAATCGCCCGGCGCATCTCGGCTCCCGCGCCCGTGGCAATCGCCAACGGCACCACGCCCATGATGAAGGCGAGTGAGGTCATCAGAATCGGGCGCAGTCGCAGCCCTGCCGCTTCGATCGCCGCGGCCTCGGGTGTCAGCCCCTGGTCCTGACGCACCTTGGCAAACTCGACAATCAGGATCGCGTTCTTGCACGCGAGACCCACGAGCACGAAAAGCGCGATCTGCGTGAAGATGTTGTTGTCGCCGCCTGTGAGCCACACGCCTGTGATTGCGGACAGAATGGACATCGGCACGATCAGGATGATCGCCAGCGGCAGCGCCCAGCTCTCATAGAGCGCGGCCAGCACGAGGAATACGAACAGTACGCAGAGCGGGAACACGAAGATGGTGGTGTTGCCCGCGCTGGTTTCCTGATAGGTGAGATCGGTCCATTCGAACTTGACGCCGTTCGGCAGCGTTTCATTCAAGACCTTGGCGATGGATCGCAGAGCCTCCCCGCTGCTGAAACCGGGCGCCGGCCCGCCATTGACGTCCGCGGCGAGATAGCCGTTGTAGCGCAGCACGCGATCGGGCCCATTCGTCTGGCTGATCGTCACGAGCGAGCCCAGGGGCACCATCTGTCCCTGGCTGTTGCGCGTCTTGAGCAGCCGGATGTCTTCCGGCCGCGCACGGTACTGGGCGTCGGCTTGCGCGATGACCTGGTAGGTGCGCCCAAAGCGATTGAAGTCATTGACGTAGAGCGATCCCAGGTACACCTGCATCGCTTCGAAGACATCGGTGAGCGCGACGCCTTGCTCCTTGGTGCGCACGCGGTCCACATCCGCAGTGATCTGCGGCACGTTGATCGTGTAGCTCGAGAAGACGCCTGCGAGCTGCGGCGTCTGATAGGCCTTCGCCAGCGCTCCCTGCAACGCAGCGTACAGCTCGTCATAACCCAGATTGGCGCGATCCTCGATCTGCAGTGCGAAACCGCCCAGGGTGCCGAGGCCCGCTACCGGTGGCGGCGGAAACACGCCGATGTACGCATCCTGGATGCCGGCAAGTTGCTGGTTGAGAGACTGCGCGATGGCGGGGCCGCTCAGTGCCTTGCCCTTGCGTTCCTCGAACGCCTTCAGGCGGAAGAACACGATCCCGGCGTTGGAGCTGTTGGTAAAGCCCTTGATCGAGAGCCCCGGGAAGGCAATCGCGCCATCGACTCCCGGATTCTTCAGCCCGATGTCGGACATCCGCCGGATCACATCTTCGGTGCGATCGAGCGAAGCGGCATCGGGGAGCTGAGCGAACGCGATCAGGTACAGCTTGTCCTGCGTCGGGATGAAACCCGGCGGCACCAGGCGGAACATGAACCAGGTGAGTCCGATAAGGGCCACATACACGATGGCCACGGCGCCCTTGCGGCCAATAAATCCGCCGACGCCCTTGCCGTAGCGCTCCGAGGAGCGATGGAAGAGGCGATTGAAGGGCCGGAACACCCAGCCGAACAGCCGATCGATGATGCGCGTGGCGATGTCGGGCTTGGCGTCACGGGACTTGAGGAGAACCGCGCACAGCGCAGGGCTCAGGGTGAGCGAGTTGAATGCCGAGATGACGGTTGAGATCGCGATCGTGAGAGCGAACTGCTTGTAGAACTGGCCGGTCAGTCCCGATATGAACGCGATCGGCACGAACACGGCGCACAGCACTAGTGCGATCGCGATGATCGGACCGCTGACTTCCTCCATCGCCCGATACGCCGCGTCGCGGGGACTCAAGCCCCGCTCGATATTACGTTCGACGTTCTCCACCACGACGATCGCATCGTCGACCACGATGCCGATGGCGAGCACCAGCCCGAAGAGCGACAGATTGTTGATCGAAAATCCGAACGCAAGCATCAGGCCGAACGTGCCCACGATCGAGATCGGCACCGCAAGCAGTGGAATGATCGAAGCGCGCCAGGTCTGCAGGAACAGCACCACGACGAGCACCACCAGCGCGACCGCTTCCAGCAGTGTCTCGATGACCGCGATGATCGATTCGCGCACGAAAATGGTGGTGTCGTAGACGATCTGATAGTCGACACCTTCGGGGAAGGTCTTGCTGATCTCCTGCATGGCTTTACGCACGGCATCGGAAAGATCGAGTGCATTGGCACCCGGCTTGAGCGCGACCGGCAGCGCCACGGCCGGCTTGTTGTTGAGGAGACTGCGCAACGAATACGTTCCGGCGCCGAGCTCGATGCGCGCCACGTCCCTGAGCCGAGTTACTGAGCCGTCGGGCGAGGACTTGATGATGATGTTGCCGAATTCCTCTTCGGTGACCAGGCGCCCGGTAGCGTTGACGCTGAGCTGATACTCGACTCCGGCGGGCGCAGGCTGCGCCCCGATCACGCCGGCGGCGACCTGCACGTTCTGCTCGCGGATCGCTTGCACCACGTCACCGGCCGTGAGATCGCGCGATGCGACTTTCTGCGGATCGAGCCACACGCGCATCGAATAGTCGCCGGCGCCGAACACGCGCACTTCGCCGACGCCGGGAAGTCTCGCGAGCTGATCGCGCACCTGCAGCACCGCGTAGTTGCGCAGGTACACCATGTCGTAGCGGTTGTCGGGCGAATACAGGTGCACGACCATCAGGAGGTCGGGCGAGCTCTTGATGGTCGTGACGCCAAAGCGGCGTACATCCTCGGGCAGGCGCGGTAGCGCCTGCGACACCCGGTTCTGCACCTGCACCTGTGCGGTGTCGATGTCGGTGCCGACCTTGAAGGTCACGGTGAGCGTCATCAGCCCGTCGGTGGTCGACTGCGAGGACATGTAGAGCATGTTCTCGACGCCGTTGATTTCCTGTTCGAGTGGCGCGGCGACGGTCTCCGCGATGACCTTGGGATTGGCGCCCGGATACGTCGCGCGCACGACTACCGAAGGTGGCACGACTTCCGGGTACTGGCTGATGGGAAGGTTCCACACGGCAATCGCGCCCGTGATGAACACGATCGCCGAGAGGACCGCAGCAAAGATCGGGCGGTCGATAAAGAATTGCGCGAACTTCATGGCTGCGTCACGAGACCTGCGTGGTGCCGACTTCCGGCAGCCGCGCTGATGGCGGCACATCCTCGTCCATCGGCACGACTAGCGGCGAGATCGGCATGCCCGGGTGCACCCGCTGAATACCGTTTACGACGATGGTTTCGCCGGGCTGCAGACCATCGAGCACCACGCGCAGGCCCTGCACGATGCGACCGATCTTGACGGGCCGATAGCTCAGCATCTTGTCCGCGCCGACGACCAGCACGAATTTCTGGTTCTGATCGGTGCCGACCGCACGGTCGTTGATGAGGATCGCGTTGTACTGTCCGCTGCCGAGCAGCTTGATGCGTGCGAATAACCCCGGGGTGAACAGCCCCTCCGGATTGTGAAAGATCGCGCGGCCCCGAATCGTTCCGGTGGCCGGATCCAGCTGGTTGTCGACGAAGGTCATGTGGCCGGGATGCGGGAATCCCGTTTCGTTCGCCAGACCCATGTAGACGGGGTTCGGCTCATCACGCGAGCTCGCGCGCTCGCCCTTCTTCGACATGGCGGCGTACTTCAGATAGACCTGCTCGTCGCCCGTGAATTCGACGTACACCGGGTCGATGGAGACGACAGTCGTGAGGAGCGTCGCGCCTTCGCCGCTGCCAACGAGGTTCCCCGGGGTCACTTCCGCCTTGCCCACGCGGCCGTCGATCGGTGAAACGACGCGGGTGAACTCGAGGTTGAGGCGAGCCACTTCGACAGCCGCTGCTGCGGCCTCGACCGCCGAGCCGGTCTCGTGCGCCCGATTCACGCGTTCGTCATATTCCTCCTGCGATATCGCACGTGCGGCAAGCAACCGCTCCGCGCGTGCCACTTCGTTGCGCGCGAGCTCAGCACGCGTCTTTGCCCCGGCGGCATCCGCCTGCGCACGCTGCAGCTCGGCGCGATACGGGCGCGGATCGATGACGAAGAGCAGGTCGCCCTTTTTGACAGGGCCGCCTTCCGTGAATGCGATGCGCTCGATGTAGCCGGAGACACGCGGGCGAATCTCGACGCTATCGATTGCCTGGATGCGCCCGGTGAACTCGTCCCAGTCGTTGACCTTGCGCTCGATGACCTTGGCGACGTTCACCTGCGGCGCGGGCGCAGACGGGGCAGCCTGTGGCTTGCATCCGGTCAGCAACGCCGCACTCAGGATGAGCGAGCCAACCAGGGGTAGAAATGTCCGGAAACGCCGGTCGAACCGCGTCGCGATGGGGGTGATGTTTGCAAGCATGGCGAATGTCCCTTAGCAACGGCGACCGTCCGGGTGGCCGCCGAGGGACAGGGAGATTAGGGGGTGAACAGAACGTGAACAAGCGCGCAGCCGAACTTCACTGATGCCTGAAGCTCAGGAATCGCCGGCTCGCAGTCCACGCTGATTTCCGGGGAACAAGGTGACGAGAAAGTCGAGGAATGCCTGCACCTTAGGGGTCGGATGGCGATCCTTCACGAACAGCGCCGACACGGGACGCTCGATCGCGAAGCGCCAATCCGGAAGCACGCGCGTGAGTGACCCAGCGGCGACGGGGCGCTCGCTCATGAACCCCATGACCGGCGCAATTCCCGCGCCCGACAGGGCGGTTTCGAGCAGGGCTTCAGGGCTGTCGACCATCACACGTCCGTTCACTGAGATCTGCTTCAGTACTCCGCCGCGGACCATGGCCCATTCGAGGATGCGTCCGGTGTTCGGATTGAAGAACCGAATGCAGTCGTGATCCTTGAGATCGTCCGGATCCTGCGGCACGCCGCGGCGCGCGAGGTAGTCCGGCGAAGCGATGGCGACGACATCGGGGTTCCAGAGCCGGCGTGCGACCAACCGCGAGTCCGTGAGCTCACCGACGCGCACCGCGATGTCGATGGCTTCGTTCACCATGTCGACCAACCGGTCGGAAAAGCTCAGCTGCAGCGTTACATCGGGAAACTGCGCCAGGAAGCGCGGCAAGGCAGGAATTACATATTCCCTTGCGAGTGTGAGAGGCATGTCAACGCGCAGCCGCCCGCGAGGGCGCTGGCGTGTTTCCACGACCTCGGCCTCTGCGTCCTGCAACTGGGTTATCAGCGCCTGGCAGCGTGCGTAGAATGCGCTTCCGACGTCGGTAGGACTAAGGGAGCGCGTCGTCCGGTTGAGCAGCCGTATGCCGAGGCTCTCTTCGAGGCGCGACACGGACTTGCTGACGGCGGAAGGGGTGACACCGAGCTGGTTCGCGGCGGAGACGAAGCTGCCGGATGCCACGACGCGCACGAACGTCACGATATCGCCCAGGTTGTCCACGAACGGGGTGCCTCCTGGTGCCGATTATTGATGAGCGGGTGTCATCAGTGAAGTTCGATCGTGCCCGTTTATCGCAACCAAGGGTGCATTTAACCTTCCGCCTCACAATGGCGAGGAGTAATTGTCGATGTGGTTGGTGACTCACGCGAGCGGAACCATTGGAAAGGCGGTGGTCGCCGCCGCGACGGCGCGTGGACAGCGTCTGCGATTGATGGTTCGGGAGGCTGCGCACGCCCCCGCGGGTTTTGCGCGCGAAGACGTGATCGTAGGCGGTCTTGCCGATCCGGCATTGCTGGCTACCGCCATGCAGGAACTCACCGGCGTAGTGCTCATTGCACCCCTGAGCCCGGAAACCGCGGATTGGCACGCCGCCATCGCACAGGCGGCGAATACGTCTGGCGTATCGCGCATCATCCAGGTCAGCGCGCTCGGTGCCGACCCTCAATCGCGACTGCGTTTGCTGCGTTGGCATGGCGAAGCGGAACAGCGTGTCGCGGCGCTCATCCCTGCGCGCACAGTTCTGCGACCGGCGCTGTGCATGCAGGTGCTGTTGAAACAGGCCGTGCAAATCACCTGTAGTGGGCAGATTGAAGCGCCGGCGCGCGGCGGCCGCTGGCCGCTGGTCGATGCGCGCGATGTTGCGGACGTCGCCGTGCATGTGATGGAGCACGGCGCGCAGTCGCAGGTGCTCGAGCTGACTGGACCCGAAGCGCTCGATTATTTCAGCATCGCCCAGCAGTGTTCCGCGGCACTGGAGCGACACATCACTTACGTGGATGTTTGCAGCCCGCGTGCTCGTGGCACGCTCGAAGCTCGTCGCCTGTCACCGCGCCTCATTGAGGCGCTGCTCGAGTATTGGGACTACGCCGCGGCCGGGGCGCTGCCGATGGCGGTGACCGATGATATTCCACGCCTCCTTGGACGTCCGGCACGCAACCTCACCGAGTTCCTGCATGACGCTCTTCAGGCCTTTCGCCAGGCTGCTAACGGTTAAGCCCTGACATTCCAAGCCGATGGTCCTACTTAGGGAGTCTTTCCTGGGCCCGTTCTTGCTTGATTGCATGAATAGCGCGTGACCGGGTCCCGCGAAAGCTGACTCGTGCACTCGCGGCATGGTTTCGTTCGTGTCAGGCCGAGGGAAGACTCCCTAAGTAGGACCCATCGGCGCTTAATATCTAGTCAGGTTTCAGCGTTAGCGTGCGTGTGTCGGCGCGCGCTCGTGTCTGAGGGAGCGAGCTGCGGATGCGTTCCATGACGTGCTCAGCGGTCGCGCGGTATCCGGTGAGCTTGCCGCCGTAAATGCCGAGCACGCGCGGATGTTGCGGTCGATCGCAGACCAGAAGCGTTTCGCGCGAACGATGGAAGGCGTGACCCGCGCCGGTTGGCAGCACACGCACGCCGGCGAAAGAATCGATGAGATCGCGCACCTGGAGCCGTGCATGGCGCGGGAAATAGTGCCGCATGACGCCGACGAGATAGTGCTTCTCGGCCATTAACGGATGCACCGTATCGGGATCGCCGCGGAAGCGACTTTCCGTAGTACCGACGAGCGTGTTGCCGTGCCAGGGCATGACGAAGATGGCACGGCCATCGCGCGGACTTTCTATGTAGTAGATACCGCGGGTCGGAGCATCGCGCACGATAATGTGTGTGCCTTGGACGAGCTCGATCGGGGGCGAAGGCACATGTGGCGAAATGCGCTCCATCACGCGCTTCACCCACGGACCGGCGGCGTTCACCAGCACGCGCGCCGCGCACTCCTCGGGCGCACCGTTGTGTGTGTAGCGGACGATTACCGCATCGTCCCGCAGTTCTGCGGCGAAGAACTCCGCCGGTGCCAGCACCTGCGCGCCAAACGTTTGAGCGGATCGCATTACGGCACGCGTCAGCTCCACATCATCGGTCTGCGCATCGAAGTAGCGCAGAACCGTCCGCAGGCCACGCGTCTGCAGGCCATCCAGTTGTGCCCAGTCCTGTCTGGCTACGGTGCCGAAACGTGTCTCGCTGCCGAGCCCGCCGAGCAACGCATAAAGCGACAGGCCCAAGCGCAGCTGCCAAGGGCGTCGCCGGGTCTCGCGATACAGCGGCAGGATGAAGGGCTTGAGGCGCACCAGCTCCGGCGCGATCGCCAGAAGAATGTGTCGCTCCCGCAGGCTTTCGCGCACCAGGTGAAACTGGCCGCTCTCGAGATAGCGCAGACCGCCGTGGATCAGCTTGCTCGAGCGGCTCGAGGTACCCGCGGCCAGCGACGTCTTCTCCAGCAACAGCACCGTATGCCCGGCGGCAGCGGCGGCCTGGGCAACGCCAACTCCGTGAATGCCGCCGCCCACCACGACGGCATCAACGTGCTTCATCCGGTTCCTTACTCGTGTTGCGCGCAGCCAGATCGCGAAAAGCCTGAATCATGGGCGCCACCGCCATCGTTTCGATGAAGTCCGCGCCGCGTTCTGCGAGCGAGACTGCCACGTCCACACTCTCAACTTCGTAAATGGCCCAGCGCCACGGGCCACGCCACAACCGATCCATGCCTGCGGGCAGCTTTTCAAGATCGCAGAACAGAAATTCCGGCTTGAGTGCCTCGAATTTGAGGCGCGCATGACCGTCGTAGTCGCCGAGCACCCAACCGATCGCAAACGATCCATGGTGTCTTGCCATGTGAATGGCCGGCAGGTCGAAGGAAATGACGACGCAGCGCGAACGCACCGGCTTCAGGATGTCCAGCACCCGGGCGACGACCTGCTCGTGTCCGAAGCGGCGCAGGCTGGCGCGCTTGATTTCGACGAATGCCGTGATCTCATGCCGCTCCTTGAGGAACTCCACCACGTCGCTCAGCGTCGGAATCAGCACACCCGTGAAGCGGCTGCCCAGGCGCCCCGGCTCGTTCACCTCGATGCGACTGAGCTCGGCAGCCGGGTAGTCGAATACGCAACCTGGTACGCCGGCCGTGCGGGTGAGCTCGTGATCGTGGATCACGATCGGCACGCCATCAGCAGACATATGTACGTCGAATTCGAGAAAGCGCACGCCGAGCTCCACGGCAGAACGCAGAGCCTGAAGCGTGTTTTCGGGAAAATCGCGCGCATTGCCGCGATGTGCAATGAGGTGAATGAGCCTATGTGCGAAGGGGCCGGGCATTCTGTTCAACGCCAGCGTGCCTGTCGCACAATTCCGACAGACACCGCGTTCTCATCACGCCAGTCCTGTGCAAGGATGAGATGCCGCGGACATTACACGAGGATCGTCCGATGACCAACTTGCGGCGCAATCGCTGGATCGCGCTCTCAGGCGGCACACTTCTCCTGTGTGCGTGCGGAGGAGACTCATCATTCAATGGGGGAGGCATGCCGACGCCGATCCCGCTGCCGCCCACGACGCCGATAGTCGACGTGGAGCAGGTGTTCTCCGGAATTACGTTGACGAGTCCCGTGGCGATGCTGCAGGCACCGGGAGATAACAGCCGCTGGTTCGTCGTGGAGCAGGGCGGACGTGTGCGGGTCTTCAATAACAGCCCGACGGTCACCACAGCGACGAACTTCATCGATATCTCTACCCGCGTGACTTTCAACGGTGAAACCGGGCTGCTCGGCATGGCGTTCCATCCGAATTTCCCGGTCGATCCGCGCGTGTTTCTTTTCTACTCGCATACCGAAGCGAGCACTGGCCTGGTGTCGCGGCTGTCGGCATTCCTGACGGCGGACGGTGGCATGACGCTCGACCCGGCTTCCGAGCGGATCGTGCTCGTCATCGACAAGCCGGAAGACAACCACAACGGCGGCAACATCGCCTTCGGTCGCGACGGGTTCCTGTATATCGGCACCGGCGATGGCGGCGGTAGCAACGATGAACAACATGGCAGCATCGGCAACGCCCAGTTGCTCACGACGCTGCTTGGCAAGATGCTGCGCATCGATGTCGACGTCGGTGCCGGCGCATTGCTCTACGGTATTCCGATCGACAACCCTTTCGCGATCAACGCACCGTGTCCGACCGGCACCGGCCCAGCAAGTTGCCCGGAGATTTTTGCGCTGGGATTCCGCAACCCGTGGCGCTGGAGCTTCGACCGTCAGAATGGCGATCTGTGGGTGGGCGACGTCGGTCAAGGCGCGATAGAGGAGGTCGATCGCGTCACGTTGGGCGGCAACTACGGTTGGCGCTGCTTCGAGGGTACGCGTGACACGGGACTGGCGTGCGGGTCGCCAACAAACCTGCAAGCGCCTGTCGCCGAGTACGACAACCCCGGCTTGGGTAGAGCAGTCACGGGCGGCTACGTGTATCGCGGCACCGCGTTTCCAACCCTCGTGGGCCGTTACATCTTCGGGGACTTCTACTCACAGCGAATCTGGAACATCGCGAACACAACGACGCCTACGATGGACATGACAGGCGGCTTCAATTCCGGCCTGAGCATCTCGTCTTTCGGCGAAGGGAACGACGGCGAGCTGTATGTCGTCGACTACAACGGACGCCTGTTTCATATCACCGACTGAAGTCATCCGGTATCAGGTTTCCTTGCGCCGCTCTTCGAAGCGCACGATCGGCGTGCCGCTGGTCACGGTGATGTCACCGTCGACGACGGCACCGCTGGCGATGGCGATCGTGCGTGCGCTGACGCTGCCGCGAATGACAGCTGTCTGACCGATCTCGAGCTTTTCATCGACCATGAGATCGCCGGTGACGTGGCCGGCGACAACGGCCTGTTTGGTGCGTACCCGCCCTTCCCAGTGCCCGGAAACGGCGAGATTGAGGGTGCCGTCGATGTTGCCGTCGCCCTTGATGTGACCGCAAAGCACGAATGCACCTGTGCTCGTGATGTCGCCCACGAACTTGGAGCGTTCACCAAGAAAAGTCGGCGAGCCGGTGACGTCGTCGAGCAGACGGCGCTTGGGTGCTTCGGCCATGGGTTCCTCACCACAGTGAAAAGCGTCGGCGCAAGACTAACCTCTCACCATCGCGCGCTCCAGCCTGTTCTGGCAAAGCGAGCCATCGGCAAGGCCGAATTCCGCGAGTACAATCCGCGGGTCACGGGAGCCTGCGGGGGAATCATGAGCCGCGCGATATCGAAGATGATGGTGGCAGCAATGGCGCTCATGGTTATCGCGTGCAGCGGTCGGCAGCAGCAATGGGAAGCCGCACGGAGTGCGGACACGCTGGATGCGTATCAGCACTTCCTGCAGACATACCCTGACGGTGAGTTCGCCTCGCAGGCGCAGGCCCGCGTACGCGAGCTGCAAGAGTCGAGCGACTGGCAGAAGGCCATGCAGGCCGATACCGCGGATGGGTATCAGCAGTTTCTCAGCCAGCATCCGCAGGGGCGAATGGCGGACGAAGCACGCATTCGCCTCGGCAACTTCGCGCTGGCACAGACACCGTCGAACACTCCTTCCGAAGGCACAGCCGCGGCGGGCGCGAGCCTCACCGCGGGACTGCAATTGCCGCCCGCCAAGACACCCGTATCGACGCCAGCGAGCGCTGCTTCCACCAGCGCCGGCGGATATCGCATTCAGCTCGGCGCTTTCTCCGGTGGCGACAAGCAGGCGATGGGCGAATGGCGACGCCTGCAGGGTGAGTATCCTCAGCTGCTCAGCGGGCTTTCGCCCTCCGTGAAGCTCGCTACCACACCCGCAGGTCATCTGTATCGACTGCAGGCCGGAATGCTTCCCGAAGAGAACGCACGCAAGGTGTGCGCGACACTCAAAGCGGACAACCAGGCCTGCATCGTCGTCCCGCCCTGAAGTCTTCGCGCGACGAGCGGCGCTCGACTGCCGCCGTAGTGTGAAGCCAGTCATCAACTGACATCCCGCGCTACCCCACGTCAGAAACTGACAAATTGCGTCAGGGTCTGGGTAGCCCTGCACGCATCACAAGCCGCTGATATTACAAGCGATTGCCGCTTGGCATGGCGATTGCTTTGTACTACTCAGCGTGTCAGCACTTATGGCCAAGGGTAAATCGGAAATCGTCGCGCTGCTGCTCCCGGAGGGCGAGAAAGAACATCTCGCGCATCCAGAGCACCGCGCCACGCTCCTGGTACGACGTGCTGACGGACAGTTCGCGCTGGAGCAGGTGGATGCACGTGTTGCACTCGCCCGGCGCGTGGCCAGCACCGGATGTTTTCGCAAGGGCAAGCCGATAGTCGACCCGATGACCCGTCAGGTGATGGGTTACGAAATGGAGGAGATACCGCTCGCGTTGAGCGTGGCTTGACCTGACCAGTTTCCCCCTGAACCCCTGTGGTTCGCTCTTGGCGCCGCGATCAAGCTTCCCCCGCTCGCGGCGCTTTTTTTTGTGCGTTGGAAATACAACGCAACCCCACCGTTGCTCCTGCCCCAAGGTGCTATGGCGAATGAGCCGGCATTCCGCCTAGCGTGGAACTACAAGGTCGTACCTCGTGCCGGAACTGCCGGATGTCACGCTCTACGTCGAGGCGCTTGCTGCTCGGGTGCAAGGCCGTACGCTCGAGCGCGTGAGTCTGGCGAGTCCGTTTCTTCTCAGAAGTGCGGAGCCGCCACTGGCGGAGGCCTTCGGCCAGCGTGTCAGGGAAGTGAGTCGTCTCGGCAAACGCATCGCGTTTGGACTTGAAAATGACCTCTGGCTGGTCATCCACCTGATGATCGCCGGACGCCTGCACTGGTTCGCAAGGGGCGAGCGCCGTTCCAAACGGCGTGCGCTGGCGACTTTCGAGTTTGACAACGGGACGCTGACTCTCACCGAGGCGGGCACCCAGCGGCGGGCTTCGCTGCACATCGTGCGCGGCGAGCAGGGGCTGCGGTCACACCAGCGCGCAGGCCTCGAGATCCTTGATACGTCGGCGCGAGAGTTTGCGCAGCGTCTGCGCTCCGAGAACCATACTCTCAAGCGCGCGCTCACCGATCCGCAGCTCTTCAGTGGTGTCGGCAATGCCTATTCGGACGAGATCCTGCATGCGGCGCGGCTCTCGCCCATCGCCCTCTCACAGCGCTTGTTGGACGAGGAGGTTGAGCGCCTGCATGCCGCAAGCGTCAAGGTGCTGCGAGAATGGACCGACCGGTTGCGAGCTGAGGCCGCCGGTGCCTTCCCCGAGGGAGTCACAGCATTCCGCAAGGATTTCGCGGTCCACGGGCGCTTCCGCAAGCCATGCCCGGTGTGCGCAACCGAGATCCAGCGGATACGCTATGCCGCCAACGAGACCAACTATTGCCCGCGCTGCCAGACCGCTGGACGCATCCTCGCCGATCGTTCGCTGTCACGACTGCTGAAGGACGACTGGCCGCGCAGCATCGAAGAACTGGAGTCCCAGAAGTAATGTCGGAGCACGGCTCATCCGCGAAAGCGATCCTGTACGCGTTCCTGGCGAATCTCTTCATCGCCATCACGAAATCGGGCGCCGCAATGTACACGCACTCGGGCAGCATGATGGCCGAGGCGATTCACTCGTTTGCCGACTGTGGCAACCAGATCCTGCTCTTCATCGGGCTGAAACAGGCGCAGCGGCCGCCTGACCGGCTGCATCCCCTGGGCCACGGCCGGCTCACGTACTTCTGGAGCTTCATCGTCGCACTGCTCCTGTTCAGTGCGGGAGGACTGTTCTCGATCTACGAGGGCTGGCACAAGCTGCATGCTCCCGAAGAGTTGCACCAGATCTGGGTGGCGCTGATAGTCCTGGGAGTTTCGATTGTGCTCGAAACCGCCAGTCTCATCGGCTGCCTGCGGGAGATCGCCAAGATCCGTCGCGGGCGCTCGCTGGCGCAGTGGGTGCGTAAGACGCGCAACGCGGAACTGGTGGTGGTGCTGGGCGAGGACATCGCGGCGCTGCTCGGCTTGGTCATCGCCTTCATCTTCGTGTCGATCGCCGGGCTGACCGGTGACAACCGCTTCGACGCTGCGGGCTCGATCGCCATCGGCGCGGTCTTGATCTCGATCTCGGCGTTCATCGCCATCCGGATCAAGCGGCTGCTAGTGGGAACCTCCGCGGAAGAGGACGTCGAGGAGGCAATCGCCGATCTCATCCGCAGCGAGCCCGACATCGCGGGGCTGTTCAATGCGATCACTCAACAGATCGGACCACACGTGATGCTGGCGGCGAAGATCCGCATGCGTCCCGGCATCAGCATCGAATCGGCCGTCGCGAGCATCAACGCTCTCGAGCGGCGCATCAAGGAGCGTTTCCCGGAAGTGGGCTGGTGCTTTATCGAGCCTGATCTCGAGGATTGACCTCGCGCTTCAGTAGCCGCGCTTCACATCCACGACCGACAGCATGCGCTCACCAGACGCGTAGCGGCGCAGATTCTCGCATGCGATCTCCCAGTGCCGGTTCTCCTCGAATTCCGAATCTGCGGCAACGTGTGGCGTGATGATGACATTGGGCAGGTGCCAGAGCGGGTGATCCTGCGGCAACGGCTCCGGGTCGGTGACGTCGAGAGCCGCACCGCCAAGATGATTCTGCTTGAGCGAGTTCACCAGGTCGGCAGTGACGACCGTACCTCCGCGGCCGACATTGATGAAGAATGCGCCAGCCTTCATGGCCGAGAAGGAACGCGCATCGAACAGCTGTCGCGTCTGCTCGGTGAGTGGCAGTGTGTCGACCACGACGTCCGCTTCGGGCAGGAGCTTCGGCATTTCGTCGGGCAGGCCGACATAGCTGACGAAATCAGGACCCTCGCGCCCGCTGGCGCGCGTTGCGATCACACGCATCCCGATCGCGTGCGCGCGCTGCGCCACCTCGATGCCGATCCCGCCGAGGCCCACGACTAGCATGGTCTTTCCTTCCAGCGATACTGCGCGTATCCCCCCGCGAGGCCGCCGCTCCCAACGACCGCTGCCCTGGGCGCTGATGTATGCAGGCAGGTCGCGCGCCAGCGCGAACATCATCGCTATCACGTGCTCCGCCATCACCGGGCCAGCCACGCGCTGCATGTTCGTGACCAGCAGACCGCGTTCGCCGACGGCTGGTATGCCGACGCAGCGTTCGACGCCGGCACCGAGTATTTGGATCCACTGTACTCGCTTCGCCCGCTCGCAGGATCTCGGGCGTGCAGAAGCCGATGATCGCGTCGGCGTTGGCAACAGCGTTCAACGCCGCGTCGTTGTCGCTGACGCTGACGAATATCACTTTGGCGTCAGGTGCCGCGGCTTGCAGCGCATCGCGACGCGCCGCATCACCCGGATCGCGCGCCACAACGACCCTGGGTTTGCGCCAACCCTTGCTGTCACTCACTGGTCGCTCGGCTTCGTGCAGACCGAGCCTGGTGATGAGCGCCTGAACGTCGGCAGACGCAGCGGGTGGATCTTTCGCCAGCGCCGCGACTCCGATTACGAGCGATGCTGACAGAAGAATTCGTGCGCACGTTGCCGGACTGCGATTGCAGTTGCTCTTCGTCATTTCAGCGCCTCTTTTGAGCCCAATTTGACACTCCGCGACCTGGGACGCCTTACGTCTTGCGCCCGCTCACGATCGGCACGTGCCAGACCGCGTACTGGTCGGGATCCCGAATGCCGGCGATCGCCTGATCGAATAGCGCACGCGTTTCCTTGCGTCCAAGAGCGGTATTGTCACCGATAGCGCTGGTGTACCCGTCCCGCCATGCCTCGATGATCGAGGCGAAGGTCTCGCGCGGCACGCGCAGAGTGTCGACGATCGCGTAGTCGACGCGCAGATCAGTCAAGCCCAGCGCTTTCAGCAACGAGTAGGTTCGCCGTCCCACCCGTGCGTCGGTGCCTGTGACGCGCGCGAAGTCGATGGCCCCCTGCCACAGGCGGTCGGTGTCCAGCATTCCGACCGGCGTATGCATCATCCCGTAGTCCTCGCTCAGCACATGCAGCCAGCCGCCGGCCTTGCAAATCCGCACCAGCTCCGCGAGCGCCCGCTCGGGCTCTGGAATGGCCTGGGTCATGTGCCGGCAGGTAACGAGATCGAATGCATTGGCCGGCAATCGCAGGTCGAAGGCATCGCCTGGTTCGAAGAGAACGCGCGGCGCGAGCGCCGCGTAGCGCTTGCGTGCGTAGGCGATCGAC
The DNA here is from genome assembly GCA_963810775.1 of uncultured Gammaproteobacteria bacterium. GTDB lineage: Bacteria > Pseudomonadota > Gammaproteobacteria > Steroidobacterales > Steroidobacteraceae > DATBVX01. Next base: position 113,331 of record CAWEOT010000025.1, on the reverse strand, counting down.
CCTTCCAGGATGTCGACGCCGACGATGTGCGCGCTTGGAAACAAGCCGGCGAGGCGCGCGGTGATTTCGCCGCTGCCGCAGCCGATATCGGCGATCCGGGCATCGGTTCGCAGCGCGTAGCGTGCGAGGAGGGGCTCCTCCTGCGGCCAGATGGCACTCGCTTGTGCAGCGAGGTTACGCACCATCGACTCGTCCGCCATCTGTTGCGCCTGAGGGTTGCGTTCGGTACTCATGACAGATGATGTTAAACCCGATGCAATGGGCGTCGCGTTGACAGTGATCGTGGTTACCAGTTCAGATTCTGCCTGACAGCGTCGCGCCATGGCGCGCGCGAGAGGAACACTTCATGCCAAAACGCGCGCGTTCCTGGTCAGCAATGGCGCTCCTCGCTATCTCGGCTCGCCTGCTCGCCGCCGACATCGCCGTGCCACCCGATCTGCAGCCCTGGCAGGGCTGGGTGTTGCAGGGCGAGGAATTTCGCCGCTGCCCATTTGTCATTGGCACTCAATCCAGCGATGCCCGAGTGTATCAATGCGAGTGGCCTGAGCGGCTGGTCCTCGACCTGGACGTCCGTGGCGGGCGTTTCGCGCAGCGCTGGGAATTGTTCGCTGAGACGTGGATCACCTTGCCTGGTGATCTCGAACATTGGCCGCGGGATGTGCTGCTCGACGGCTCGCGTGCCGTGCTGGTCGCGCGCAACGGCACGCCCCAGATCCGCATGGCTGCCGGCACCCATTCCCTCAGTGGAAGCTTCAGGTGGGCGCGCCAGCCTGAGTCGCTGGCAGTTCCGCCGCAAGCGGGAATCATCGCGCTGACGCTCGACGGTCAGCCGATCTCTCAACCCGAGCGGACCGGAAACATGGTGTGGCTCGGCAAGCGCCGCGGCCCCGTTGAGCAACAGCAGCTCGAGCTGCAGGTCTATCGGCTGCTAAGCGATGACATTCCTGCGCTGCTGACCACCGTGATTCGCGTACAGGCAGCCGGCGAGGCGCGTGAAGAACTGCTCGCGCCGGTTCTGCCGACTGGGTTTGTTCCGGTCAGCCTGGGCAGCGGGCTTCCGGCGAGGCTCGAGCCGGATGGTCGGTTGCGCGTGCAGGTGCGAACCGGAAACTGGGAGATTCGGCTCGGCGCGCACGGTTCGGGCGTTGCCGAAACGCTGCGGCGCCCCACAGGCGAAGGACCATGGCCGACTGATGAGATCTGGAGCTTTCAGAGTGTCGATCGCCTGCGTGTAGCAGCGATCGAGGGGGCCGAGTCCATCGATCCCGGCCAGGCCAATGTTCCCGATGATTGGCGCGGGTTCCCGGGTTATCGCGTCACGCGCGATACCGAGCTCAAGGTCGTCGAGCGCAGTCGCGGATTGTCCGCGAGCGATGACAATCAATTGACGCTCGCGCGCGAGCTGTGGCTCGACTTCGGCCATGATGGATTCACTGCCGTGGACTCGATCGGCGGCCGAATGCGCCAGGGCTGGCGACTCGACATGGTCGAACCGTATCGCCTGATGAGCGCGCGGGTTGCCGATCAGAATCTGCTGGTGACAAAGGGCGCCGCCGATGGCGCAACCGGAATTGAATTGCGCGCGCCCGAATTGCACGTGCAGGCGGTGAGCCGCATCGACGCAGGCTCCGCGATGCCTGCAACGGGATGGCAGAGCCGCTTCACCGATGTGCGCGGGACATTGCATGTGCCACCAGGTCACCGCCTCATCGCTGCGCTCGGTGCCGATAGTGCACCGAATGCCTGGATCGAACGCTGGCGCCTGCTCGACATGTTCCTGGTGCTGATCGCGAGTCTTGCGATTGCCCGATTGCTCGGCTGGCGTATCGGAGTGCTAGCACTCGTTGGACTCGCGCTGACCCATCAAGACAGCCACGGAATGATCTGGCTCTGGGTGAACTTCCTGGTGGCTCTGGTGCTCGCGCGCGAGGCGCCGGAGGGACGGGTGCGACGGCTCGCGTCTGCTTATCGAGCCGTGAGCGCGGCCGTGCTCCTGATCGCACTGGTTCCGTTTGCCGTAAACCAGGCGCGCCTCGCGATCTATCCGCAGCTCGATGGTGCCGAGTATTTCGCGCCGGAAACGCCGCCAGCAGCGATGGCGATCCCGCCCGCGAATGCACCGCAAGCAAACATGGCGGCGCCGGAGGCAGAGGATAAAGCGCTCAGACTTGAGCGCGGCGCAAGTGCGGTTTCCGAAGTCAGCCTGACGGGGACCAGGGTGTCATCGGTGGCGCAACGCTATGCGCCGGGCACGCTGCTGCAGGCCGGTCCGGGGATTCCGGAATGGCAATTCCTGAGGCACGAGTTTTCCTGGTCGGGCCCGGTCGACGCGGGACAGAAGCTGCGCTTCGTGATCGCCACACCTTTCTGGCTGTCGCTGTGGCGGTTGGCTGGCATCGCATTGCTCGCGGTGTTACTGGCAGTGTTGGTGCGCTTCGCATTCGGCTGGCCGCGAAACTGGCCACGTCTGCCGCGCTTCGGGACTGCGACTGCCGCCTGGATGATCGCGCTGGCTGCGTTAGCCGCGCCTTTCTCCGCCCGGGCCGAGCTGCCATCGGCCGAGCTTCTCAACGAACTCAAGTCGCGCCTCACTCGCGCGCCCGAATGCGCCCCCGCCTGCGCTGAAATCACCGCTGCCGAAGTCAGCGTCGCGCCCGACTTGCTCGAGATCACGCTCGACGTGAGTGCGCTGACGGCGGTCGCAGTGCCCGTGCCTTCGGCGACCGGTCGCTGGGAGCCGGAGACGATCAGCGTTGATGGACAACCTAACGGCGTGCTGTTCCGCGACGACTCGCAGCAACTCTGGGTGCCGCTGCGCGCCGGGGCCCACGAGGTGCGGCTCAGCGGCCGAATCGTCGCCGCGGAAAGCGTGCAGATCGTGTTCCCGCGGCAGCCGCGCACGGTGCGGACCAGAGCAGACGGCTGGGAAATATCGGGACTGAGCGATGAGCGCCTGCTGACGAACTCACTCGAGCTGGTGCGCAAGGCGACCGCGGGTCGCTCGGCGCGCGTGGAAACATCGATCCAGTTCGCTCCCTTTGTCCGCGTGACGCGTCGCGTGTCCCTCGGTCTCGATTGGACGATCAATACCACCGTCGAGCGCCTCGCCCCGGAGAAGGGTGCGTTTACGATGAGAATTCCCCTGCTCGACGGCGAATCGGTGCTCACTGAAGGCATGGAAGTCGCTGCCGATCGCAGCGTGCTGGTCGCGATGCCGGCGGGCGTGTCGGCCGTGACATGGACCTCGGGGCTTGCCCGCACCGAAAAACTCACGCTGAAGAACTCAGCGGATGCCGCGCGCGCGGAGGTTTGGGAGTTCGATGTGAATCCGCAATGGAACGTGCGCTTCGACGGAACTCCGGCCGTGCTGCCGCTCGGATTCGAATCGGGGATCTGGACGTACGAATTTCATCCACGGGCTGAAGAACAACTGGTTCTGGCTGTTACCCGTCCCGCGCCAGCGCCGGGCGACACGCTCGCCATCGACGGTGTCAATACAGAAGTGCGGGTGGGCAAACGTTCCACCGATACCTCCCTTTTCGTGCGCTACCGCAGCACGCAGGGCGGTCGGCACGTCTTCAAGATTCCTGCGGATGCCCGCGTTACCTCGGTCCAGGCCGACGGCGTGAGCGTGCCGCTGCGTCCCGAGAACGGGGAGCTTGCAGTGGCGCTGCTGCCTGGCGCGCATCAGTTCGAGATCGAGTGGCAGAGCAATGTCGGTGTGCGGGTTCGCTCCCGCGCGCCCGCGATCGATCTTGGCAGCCCGAGCAGCAACATCCATACCCGCCTCGAGCTGCCCGCAGATCGGTGGACTCTCTACGCAATGGGTCCCGGAGTGGGCCCCGCGATCCTGTTCTGGGGTGAGCTAGTGGTATTCATCGTGATCGCGGTGCTGCTCGGACGCTCACAGTACTCACCGTTGCGCGTTCACGAGTGGCTGCTGCTCGGTCTCGGCCTGAGCACATTCTCCTGGGGCGTGCTGTTGATCTTCGGCGCGTGGATATTCGCCATGAAGTGGCGCTCCGGCTGGGAGGGCAACGTCAATCGCCGCGCATTCAACTGGATCCAGGTCGGCCTCGGACTGCTGTCGATCATCGCGCTCGTCAGCCTCGTATCGGCGATCCCGTTTGGCCTGCTGAGTACGCCCGACATGCGCATTCGCGGCTTCGCCAGCGGGGCGAATGCCTTCAGCTGGTTCCTCGATCAATCAGCCGGAGCGCTTCCACAGCCTGCGGTCATCAACGTTTCGCTCTGGTGGTACAAGGCCGCGATGCTGGCGTGGGCCCTATGGCTGAGCTTCGCGCTGTTGCGCTGGTTGCCGTGGGGTTGGCGCGCACTTGCCGCAACCGGCTTGTGGCGCGGAAAGATCGCCGGTGCCGATGCGGCGCCGCCGCCCAAGCCGGCTCCCGGCTACAGCGTCAACCCGGGCTGAGGGCGCGCGCGCCTGACGCTGACCTAGGCAGGCGACCAGCTAACCCCTTACGTCAGCTAATATTGCTGCTACGCACGCATACTGACGCATCGCAGCATTGACGACTGACGTTCGGCCGGTATGATCGGGCGCCATGTCTCCAGTGCGTTCGGCAACATTCTCGCGCTCCCCAAAGCTCGATCGACCCGTGGTTGCGGTCCGAATGCACCTGGAGCGCCACTTCCGTTGATGGTGTGCCCGGCATTTGGCCGGGCAGTTTTGGACTCAGCGCGGACCTCAGGCCCGCGCGCCGACGCTTTGGGGAAGCCATGCAGACAAATGCCGCCCAGGGTCTGTTCGATCCTGCGTACGAACGCGACAGCTGCGGATTCGGACTGATTGCGAGCCTCGACGATCAGCCAAGTCATTGGATCGTGCGCACGGCGATCACCTCACTCAATCGGCTGACTCACCGCGGTGCCGTTGCCGCAGATGGCAAGACGGGCGACGGTTGCGGGCTGCTGCTCAAGAAGCCGCGCGCTTTTCTCGAAGCAATCGCACAGCAGGCAGGTATCGAACTCGCCGAGCGCTTCGCCGTCGGCTGCGTGTTTTTGAGTACGTTCGATGATCAGGCAGATCGCGCGCGTTCGGCCCTCGAGGCGCAGCTACGGCGCGAGGAACTGGAGGTGGCCGGCTGGCGCCTGGTGCCCACCGATGCCGATGCCTGCGGCGATGAGGCACTCAAGACTCTGCCGCGCATCGAGCATCTGTTCGTCAATTGCCGCCTCGACATCGATGAAGCGGCGTTCAATCGCAAGCTGTTCCTCGCGCGCCGGCGCGCGGAGAAAGCGCTCGAGCGCAAGGATCCGGTGTTCTACGTGCCGAGCCTGTCCGCCTCGACGCTGGCCTACAAAGGCATGGTGATGCCTCAGCACCTCACCCAGTTCTATCCGGACCTGAAGGATGAGCGTCTCGCGACCTCGGTCGTGGTGTTCCACCAGCGGTTCTCGACCAACACCCTGCCGCAATGGCGGCTCGCGCACCCGTTCCGCCTGCTCGCGCACAACGGCGAAATCAACACCATCCAGGGAAATCGCAATTGGGCGGCCGCTCGTGGCCCGCTGTTTCGTTCGCCATTGCTTCCGGATCTCAGCGACATCCTGCCGCTGGTTTCCATGTCCGGCTCGGATTCCCAAACGCTCGACAACATGCTCGAGGTCCTGCTGATGGGCGGGCTCGATGCCCTGCACGCCATGCGACTGCTGATTCCGCCAGCGTGGCAGACGGTCGATTCCATCGAGGCGGATCTACGCGCGTTCTACGAGTACTACGCGACGCACATGGAACCGTGGGACGGGCCGGCTGGAATCGTATTGACTGACGGTCGTTACGCGGCCTGTACGCTCGATCGCAACGGGTTGCGCCCGGCGCGCTACGTGATCACCCGCAACCGCCACCTCACCATCGCGTCGGAGACCGGCGTCTGGGACTACGCACCCGAGGACGTTGTGCGCAAGGGGCGGCTCGGCCCGGGCGAAATGCTTGCGCTCGACCTGCAGACCGGCGAGCTGCTCGATAGCAAGCGAATCGACGACCTGTTGAAGAGCCGCCATCCGTACAAGACCTGGCTCAAGAAGGGTGTGCGCTATCTCGAATCGGACCTCATCGACCCAAGGCTCGCGGCCGAGCCCATGGATCGCGACACGCTCGCGCAGTACCAGAAGATGTTCAACATCACCGCCGAAGAGCGCGACGAGGTCATCCGCGTGCTGGCCGAGGATGAGAGCGAGGCGGTTGGCTCGATGGGAGATGACACGCCGATGCCGGTGCTGTCGTCGAAGGTGCGCTCGCTCTACGACTACTTCCGCCAGCAGTTTGCGCAGGTGACCAATCCGCCGATCGATCCGCTGCGCGAAAGCATCGTCATGTCGCTGCAGACTCAGATCGGGCCGGAGTGCAACATCTTCGTGCCCGCGCCCGAGCACGCGAAGCAGATCGTGATGAACTCGCCGATTCTCTCGCAGCGCAAGCTGCGCCAGATCCTGGCGCTGACCGACTTCGGTGTGACGCACGAATTCATCGACCTGCAGTACCAGGCCGATGAAGGGTTGCACCAGGCACTGTTGCGCATCTGCGATCAGGCCGAGACCGCGGTGCGTGCCGGCAAGCTCGTGTTGCTGTTGTCGGATCGCTACCTGGTGCCAGATAAGCTGCCGATGCACGCGTTGCTCGCGACCGGCGCTGTGCATCACCGGCTGGTCGAGAAGGGGCTGCGCTGCAAGTGCAACCTGCTCATCGAAACGGGAACAGCGCGCGAGGCGCACCACTTCGCATGTCTCATCGCCTACGGTGCGACGGCCGTCTATCCGTACATGGCTTACCAGACCCTGTTCGACATGATGCGCAAGGGGCGCGTGAAGATGGACGTGCACACGCGCCTCGAACTCGGACGCAGCTACCGCCGCGGCATCCGCAAAGGCCTGTTCAAGATCATGTCGAAAATGGGGATCGCCACTATCGCGAGTTATCGCAGTGCTCAACTGTTCGAGATCGTGGGGCTCAATGACGACGTCGTGGGCCTGTGCTTCCCCGGTACTGTGAGCCGCATTCAGGGTGCCGGTTTCGATGATCTGGAGGCCGATCTCAAGTTCCTCGGTGAGCGAGCCTGGGATCAGCGTGCAGCGGTGGCGCAGGGCGGCCTGCTCAAGTACATGCATGGCGGCGAGTACCACATGTACAACCCGGACGTGATAGCGACGCTGCAGGCCGCGGTGATCACCGGGGACTACGAGCAGTACCAACAGTACGCACGCCTGGTGAACGAGCGCCCGGTGTCGACGTTGCGCGACCTGCTGGCGCTCGCGCGCGACCGAACGCCGATACCCATCGAGGAGGTCGAGCCAATCGAGGACATCTTCAAGCGCTTCGACGGTGCCGGCATGTCGCTCGGCGCGCTGTCGCCCGAAGCGCACGAGGCAATGGCAATCGCCATGAATCGTATCGGTGCGCGCTCGAACTCCGGCGAAGGAGGCGAGGACCCGGCGCGCTACCACGGCGAGAGAAACTCGAAGATCAAGCAGGTGGCTTCGGGCCGATTCGGCGTGACGCCCGAATACCTGATCAACGCGGAGGTCCTGCAGATCAAGATCGCGCAAGGCGCGAAACCCGGCGAGGGCGGTCAGCTTCCCGGACACAAGGTCAACGACATGATCGCGCGCCTCAGGTTTGCGCGCCCCGGCGTCGGCCTGATCTCACCGCCACCACATCACGACATCTATTCGATCGAGGACCTGGCGCAACTCATCTTCGATCTCAAACAGGTCAACCCGAACGCGCTGGTCTCAGTAAAGCTGGTGGCCGAGCCTGGCGTGGGCACTGTCGCTGCCGGCGTTGCCAAGGCGTACGCCGACCTCATCACGATTTCCGGCTACGACGGCGGCACCGGCGCGAGCCCGCTCAGCTCCATCAAGTACGCGGGCACCCCATGGGAGCTCGGGCTCGCGGAGACTCACCAGACGCTGCGCATCAACGAGCTGCGTCACCGGGTCCGCCTGCAGACTGATGGCGGATTGAAGACCGGTCTTGATGTGATCAAAGCGGCGATCATCGGCGCCGAGAGCTTCGGATTCGGAACCGCACCGATGGTCGCGCTCGGCTGCAAGTACCTGCGCATCTGCCATCTCAACAATTGCGCGACCGGAGTCGCAACCCAGCACAACGTCCTGCGCAGCAAGTATTTCGTCGGCCTGCCGGAAATGGTGATCAACTATTTCCGTTTCGTGGCGCAGGAATGCCGCGAGATCATGGCGCAGCTCGGCGTCAAACGGATCGCGGACCTCATTGGTCGCACCGAGCTGCTGCAGATCGTGGAAGGATCGACGGCCAAACAGCGCAAGCTCGATCTCAGCCCCATCCTCTCAACGGCAGGGCTTGGGGATGACAAGCCGCAGTACTGCACTGATCCGCACAACACGCCCTTCGACAAGGGTGAGATGGCGGAACGAATGCTGAGCGACATGCGCTACGCCATCGATCATAAGAGTGGCGGTACTTTCGGCTACGAAGTGGCCAACCACCACCGCTCGATCGGCGCGCGCCTCTCAGGCGAGATTGCGCGACGCTGGGGCAACTACGGCATGGCTCACGCGCCGCTGGTGGTACGGCTGCGCGGGTCGGTTGGGCAGAGCTTCGGTGCCTGGAATGCGGGCGGACTGCATCTTTACCTGGAAGGCGATGCGAATGACTACGTCGGTAAGGGCATGGCCGCGGGGAAGATCGTTCTCAAGCCGCCGAAGACCGCGACCTATTCAGCGCGCGACACCGTGATCATGGGCAACACGTGCCTCTACGGCGCTACGGGCGGTGAACTTTACGCAGCAGGCCAGGCGGGTGAGCGATTCGCGGTGCGCAATTCAGGCGCCATCGCGGTGGTTGAAGGATCCGGTGATCACTGCTGCGAGTACATGACGGGCGGTGTCGTGTGCGTTCTCGGGCGTACGGGACTCAACTTCGGAGCCGGCTTCACCGGAGGATTCGCGTACGTACTCGACCAGGATCGCGGTTTCGTCGATCGCTACAACCACGAGCTCATCGACATCCATCGCATCACGCCGGAAGGGATGGAGTCACACCTTCAGCACTTGCGAAACCTGGTCGAGCAACATGTTCGCGAAACCGGCAGCGTCTGGGGCGAGGAGATACTCAACGACTTTCGCTCCTTCATGGGTAAGTTCTGGGTCGTGAAGCCGAAAGCCGCCGCGATCGATACGCTGCTCGAAAACCTGCGGCGGGCGGCCTGAGTCATGGCGGCGAACCATCTGCAGTTTCTCGAGATCCCGCGCCGCGATCCGGAAAAGCTCCCGGTAGAGCAACGGATTCTCAGCTACCGCGAAATCTACTCACAGTACGACGCGGAGGGCGCCGCTCAGCAGGCGGGGCGCTGCATTGCCTGCGGCAATCCGTTCTGCGAATGGAAGTGCCCGGTCCATAACTTCATTCCCAACTGGCTGAAGCTCATCCAGGAGGGAAATCTGTTCGAGGCCGCGGAGCTTTCCCATCGCACCAATTCGCTGCCGGAGGTGTGCGGGCGAATCTGCCCTCAGGATCGTCTGTGCGAAGGCGCGTGCACGCTCAACGATGGTCTGGGCGCGGTGACGATCGGCTCCATAGAGAAGTACATCACCGACGAGGCTCTCAAGGCCGGCTGGCGGCCCGACATGTCGGAGGTGCGCCCCACGGACAAGCGTGTGGCAATTGTGGGCGCCGGTCCCGCGGGCCTCGGATGCGCGGATATTCTGGTTCGTAACGGCGTCAAGCCGATCGTGTTCGACCGCTACGCCAAGATCGGCGGGCTTCTCACCTTCGGAATTCCCCCTTTCAAGCTGGAAAAAGACGTCGTGGAGCGGCGCCGTGAGCTGATGGAAGGAATGGGCGTGGAGTTCGTGCTCAACACCGAGATCGGGCGTGACCTGCCGTTCGAAAAGCTGCTCGAAGAGCACGATGCCGTATTCCTCGGCATGGGCACGTACACCTACGTGAAAGGTGGCTTTCCGGGCGAGGACCTTCCCGGCGTCCACGAAGCGCTCCCTTATCTAATTTCGAACATCAATCGTGAGCTCGGGCTCGAGACAGACTCATCCGCCTTCATCGATCTGAGAGGCAAGCGCGTCGTCGTGCTGGGTGGTGGTGATACCGGCATGGACTGCAATCGGACTGCGATTCGCCAGGGCGCAGAAGCGGTGGCCTGCACGTACCGGCGTGACGAGCTCAACATGCCGGGCTCGCGTCGCGACTACAGGAACAGCCGGGAAGAAGGCGTCGAATTTCTGTTCAACCGCCAGCCGGTCGAAATCGTGGGTACCGATCGCGTGGAAGGCGTGAAGCTGGTCCAGACCCGACTCGGCGTGCCGGGACCGCGCGGCCGACGAATTCCCGAGCCGGTACCTGGGAGCGAGGAACTCGTGCCGGCGGATGCAGTGGTGGTGGCGTTCGGGTTCAATCCGAGCCCACCCGACTGGTTCGGTGAGTTTGGCATTGCGCTGCATCCGACCCAGCGGGTGCGCGTGTCGGCAACTCATGCGCGCCCCTTTCAGACCACGAACCCAAAAGTCTTCGCGGGTGGCGACATGGTCCGCGGAGCCGATCTTGTAGTCACCGCTGTGTTCGAGGGTCGCGAGGCCGCGCGCGGAATCCTCAATCTGCTCGATCTGGCTTGAGCTCGAGGACGGGCGAAAAAAAGCCCCGCTCGAGGCGGGGCTTTCGGGCTGTCCGGGATCCTTTCTTTTCGGTCTAGTTCGAGACCCCGGGGTGCTTTTCTTCTTCTTCGTTATCTTGGGCTGCGACCACGGCGACGAGACGACGCCGCGCCCAGCAATGTTTTTTGGTCTGTATCCGCCGCTTCTCTGAACATTCTCACTCTTGTAGCTGCCCGCGTTCCACACCGGGCAGGCTAAATGAAGCAACTGATGTGCCACCCGAGAAAAGACATTGAAGGTCAGTCAGTTAACGTCACGGTGGTCGAGGGTACGACTCCTGCAAACAGGAAATGTAAGAAGCCCCGACGCCTATCTCACCAGACCGCTTCGCGCTGCAGGTTCTGGAATGATGGCACAGGACGGGATGTCCGGCTCAGAGGCACCTCGACGTCCAAACCATTGAATTCACTGTCGACCCGGGCATCGCAAAACATTTGCTCCGCCATGATTCGCACTTGGTTGGCCAGCAGGCGAAGTCCGTCTGTAAATTCCCCCGACGATCCGCTGTTGAGATCAGGGCAGGGAACGGATTCGCGCCCCGATTCTCACCGCGTGCCGGTCTGGCAGACTCTCAGCGAACACCCGTCCGCCGTGAAACTCCGCGATCAGCCGCACGATGTAGAGGCCCAGGCCGAAGTGGGGTTTTCCGGGCGTGTCATCCCGCTGCTGGTACATTGATTCGAACAACCGCGCGCGAACGTCCTCTGCCAGTGGCGTGCCTTCGTTCTGCACACTGAGAACGAAAGACTCGCCCTGTATCTGCAGCGCGATCTCGATGAGCGTACCCGCGGCGCTGAAGTCGACTGCGTTGTCGACCAGCTTGTCGAGAAGCTGCACGATCAAGTCTGGCGCACCACTGAAATCACAGGAACCTTCGGGAACACTTGCGCTGAATCGATGCGTTGCAAACGTGTCGCCGTAAGCGCGCGTCGTGGAGCGCACCAGCTCGGCAAGGTCGAAGCGCGTGCGTTCCGCGTGGCGTATCGCTGCTTCCGTGCGCGACGCCGCGCCCATGGCGTTCAGTATGGCCTGCAGCCGATCCGTGCCTTCGCGTGCGCGCTGCAGATATGGGCCCGCGACGCGCTGTTCCGATTCCAGGTTTTCGAGCGAGGAGCGAACGATGGCGAGCGGGGTGCGCAGCTCGTGCGCGAGTTTGCCGGCGAGCGTACGCAGGTACTCGGTGTACTCATTCAGCCGCGCCAGCAAGGTCGCGAAACTGCGCGCAACATCACCGAGCTCGTCGCGTGCGCCGGTGTCGGGAATTGTCGCATTGAGCAGGCGGCCATCGTGCGCCAACGAGGTTTCCGCGGCCCGCTGCAGTCGTCGCAGGCGCATGCCCAGGAGTGCCGCGAACGCAAGGCTGGCGAGAACTGCGAGACCGCTGGCAAGCAGGGTCAGATTGAGCAGTCTCGTCAGTGCGCGACTGCGCAGGGTGAGCAGCCGATCGCCCGCCTGTTCGAGCAGCAGCACACCGCCAGGCGCGCCCTCGCGAGCGGTGGGCACCGCGACCGCGAGCAGAATGCGGCGCTCGTCGGGAAGTCGGAACCACAGAGCCGCACGCTTGCCCTCGAGCGCCGAGTCGACGGGAGCTCCATTGAGGCGATCCAGCTGAGGAGCGCGTGCGGGAAGGCGTTCACTCGTTTCAAGCACTCGACGGTAGAGAGCATCGCGCCAGTCGTTGCGCGACTTGCTCACCGATCCGTACGAATCGGCGGGGCCGGGCCCTAGCGAGCCCGCCTCGGCGAGAACCCAGCCGCTCGCCTCGGCGACGACTGCACGCGTGGCAGCGGGCAGCAGGGGCTCGAGTGCGAGTGCCAGTGTCGATGAGGGAACGACCAGCTTGCCGGTCGGCTGGTGCGTAGCCGGGTCAAGGGTGCCGACTCGAACCGGCAACTCATCCCTTAGTCCCACATCGACAACCTCGAAACCCAGGTGGTGGCCAACCATCGCGCGCGGGAGTCGGATCTCGAGCTGATAGCCCGTATGTACTGGCTGCCAAAAGGCCTGGATGCGCGGCTCGATTACTTCGCGGCGTTCGCCATAAGTCGAAGTCGTCGGTCGTCGGGCGCTCAGCAACCCACGGGCCTGCGTCGCGAGCAGAAGCAGCTCGCTCGTACCACCAGGCGAATCGAACGCCAGCCACACCTGATCACCGCGCGACAGCAGTGGCGCCGACGGATCGTTGGACTGCTCGAGCCTGGGCGTGGGATCCGTGACCACGAGCATCAGATACAAGCTCGTTTCATCCACCGCCGCGGCGTAGTCGACACTCAGTGGCGCACCCGCTGCTGTGAGCCGGGAAAGAGCGTCGGGTGCCAGGCCCCAGTCGTCGACAAAACCATCCAACAGCGCTGGAGTCGTCAGACGATGTGCGTAGAGATCGCCTGCCTTTGCATCGAATGGCTCAGTGGAGTTGCTGTCTGCACCGAAGAGCTCCGGTTTCGCCGTCAGCAGATTTGCAAGGGTCGATGCAGTCGCGAGTAACGCCTGTTCCTGCCCATCGCGCAGAGCAGATTCCATTTCACGCGCATAACGGCAGCCGGCCCACGGCAACAGCAGTGTCAGGAGGCTCAGGAGCAGCAGCTGGTAGCGAAGCGGCATTCACTCCAACCAGCGGTATCCCATGCCGTACATCGTTTCAATCGCCGCGAAGGATGAATCCACGGCCGCGAACTTGCGGCGCACCCGCTTGATGTGCGAGGTAATCGTGTTGTCGTCCAGAACGACATTTGCTGCATCCATGAGTTGCTGGCGATTCTTGACGTGCCCGGGGTGCTCAGCGAGGGCATGCACGATCCAGAACTCGGTGAGCGACAGCGGAACGGGATGCTCATTCCATGAGACCTGTAGCCGCTCGGCGTCGAGTACCAGTTGTCCACGGCGCAATATCTGGGCTGCTTTGACCGGGCGAGTGCGTGCCTCGATGCGCTTGAAGAGTGCGACGACGCGCGCGATGAGGTGCGCGAGGCTGATGTCTTTGGTGAGAAAATCATCCGCACCCAGGCGCAGGCCCGAAATCGCATCGATCTCACTGTCACGCGCCGTCAGAAAGATGATTGGCAATTCCGCGGATTGCGCGCGCAGCTGCCGGCACAGCTCAAAGCCGCCCTCGACTTCCTCTTCGAGCGAGATGTCTATGATCGCGAGGTCCGGCAGGCGCGCATCGAAAGCCTGCAGGGCGAGCCTGCGATTCGGGTAGGTGCGCACGGCATAGCCGTTGCGCTCGAACGCCGCTGCGTAGTTGGCACTGATTGCCGTTTCGTCTTCGACGATCGCGATCTGCTTCTTCATGGGCGCAGTCTACCGTCCCGCGCGTTCGGTCTGAACGACTCAGGGTTTGCTGCCCGAATTCGCCACAATTGATCAGCGCGTTGCCCTGATTGCCTCACTCCCGACGCTCACTCCCGGCGCTCAATCGTTACTGCTCAGGGTCTTCCGGACCGAACGGTGGAACGCACATGCGCACGACAACGGGACACGATGCTCAACGCCAGCCTGGCACCCCATTCGGCCAGGCCTTTCATGCCCGGCGCGGCACGGGTGAGCAGGCGTTCCCGGTGCGGCTGTCGCGGGCGCGTCTGTTGCACCTGAGACGCCGCGATATCACGGCCAACTGGCTGGCGCTCGCGATTTCGGTAGCGTTCTATTTTCTCCTCGCGGCCTCGCCTGCACATGCCAACCCGATGGATGGCGTGCGCGCCGGCAGCCTGCTGCTGCGCGGTCGCGGCGCCCACGTGCTGCAACCGGCGATGCGCGTCGAAACGCAAGTCGATGCGCAGGTCAACGGGATGATCGCGCGTGTCACGGTACGTCAGGTGTTTCGCAACGACGGTGAGGACTGGATGGATGGCGTCTACGTGTTCCCGCTCTCGGAAAAATCCGCCGTGGACCGTCTCGAGATGCACATTGGCGAGCGCATGATCGTGGGCGAGATTCGCGAGCGTGAAGCAGCACGCAAAGTGTTCGAACAGGCACAGCAGGCCGGCAAGCAGGCGAGCCTGGTCGAGCAGGAACGGCCGAATCTTTTCACCACGTCAGTTGCGAACGTGCCGCCGGGCGAGACGGTCACGGTCGAGATCGGGTATCTCGAATCGCTCGACTACGACCACGACCAGTGGAGCCTGCGCATTCCCCTCACCTTGACGCCGCGCTATGTACCCGGCGGGATGCCAGAAGGGTCTGAAACCGCGCCGCAAACGCAGGCATTCGGCACGCGCCCCCCGGACACCGCGCGTATCACGCCGCCGATCGATCCTGGCGGTGTGGATTCTCAGCGCGTATCAATTCATGTCTCCGTGGATGCGGGTTTCCGCCTCGCAACGCTGCGCAGTCTTCACCACGCGACGCGGGTGAGTGAATCGCAGGCGATCTACCGCATAGAGCTGGTTGAGCGCGAAGTGCCTGCAGACCGGGACTTCGAGCTCGTCTGGTCACCTGATGTCGGGGCAGCTGCCGGGGCGGCGCTCTTCACGGAGCAGGTTGGAGCCGAGACCTATGCACTCTTGATGCTCGTGCCACCACACGAAGAAGGAACCGTGGCGACGGCGCCGCGCGAAGCGATCTACATCATCGACACCTCGGGCTCGATGGAGGGCAATTCGATCCGCCAGGCCAGGAAGGCACTGGCCCTGGCGCTGGGCCGCTTGCGGCCGAACGATCTGTTCAACGTGATCCGCTTCAGCGATCGTACTGAAACCCTCTACGTCGATCCCGTGCCCGCGACCCCCGAGCACATCGGTGATGCGCTCGACTTCGTCGCGGCGCTCGATGCCAATGGCGGCACGGAAATGCTGCCCGCACTGCAGGCTGCATTTCGCATGCGTGTGAGTCCCGTGCACTTGCGCCAGATCGTGTTCATCACGGACGGCGCCGTTGGCAACGAAGAGGAACTGTTCAAGCTGATCGCCAGCATTGGGTCGGGGCGCCTCTTCACGGTAGGAATCGGCGCGGCTCCGAATGGCCACTTCATGCGCACCGCGGCGGCGATGGGGCGAGGCACATTCACATTCATCGGTGCGGATTCGGACGTTGGCGAGCGCATGGGCGAGCTGTTCGAAAAGATCGAGCGCCCCGCACTGACTGACATCGAGCTGGCATGGCCCGAGGGGGTCAAGGCTGAGCTTTCCGCCTCGCGCATCCCTGATGTGTATTACGGCGAACCCGTGGTCCTGACTGCGCGGCTCCCTAGCGTGCCGCGTGGACTCCTGTCACTCAGCGGACGCAGCGGCTCAGGCTTCTGGATGCGCCAGATTCCGCTGGCCAGCCCGCGAACGGATGCAGGGGTGGCATCACTGTGGGCGCGCAATCGCATCGAGGACCTGCTCGATCAACGACGTGCCGGAGCCGATCCGGAGACGATCCACCAGCAGGTGCTGGCGCTCGCACTCGAGCACCGCTTGGTGAGTCCGTACACGAGTCTCGTCGCGGTCGATCGCACGCCGGTACGCCCGGTGGGCATCGACAGCCAGATGAGCGCCCTTCCGCAGACCGCTCCCGCAGGCTCCGCATGGGCCGGCGCACAAGTCGGCTATCCAGCCACGGCGACACCCGCGCGACTGCATTTCCTGATCGGCTTCGTGCTCCTGCTGGCCGGCCTTGTCCTCGTACCTCGGGCACACCGGGGACAGGCATGAAAGCGCGAGTCATTGCCGCTTGCGGATTGCTTGCGTGTGCGAGCTGGCAGATCGCACACGCGGGCTACATCCATGCCAAGGCTGCGCTTGCCCAAGTGCTGCTCGAGCGTTCCTGGCAACGATCATTGCAAGGTGCGAGCACACCCCGCCCCTGGCCTTGGGCCGACACATGGCCGGTCGCCCGGCTGCGCGTGGCCCGCATCGACGTGAATGAAATCGTGCTGGCCGGTGCGAGCGGCCGGACGCTCGCCTTCGGTCCCGCGCATGTCGATGGAACGGCCATGCCGGGCAGCGCGGGACTCAGCGTGATTGCCGGCCATCGCGATACGCACTTCGAATTTCTGCGCCAGTTACAGCTCGGCGACGAGTTGTGGGTTGATCGCCCGGATGGCAGCAGCATGTCCTACCGCGTGCGTGATCTCGCCGTCCTCGACGCGCGCGCGGATCGCGTGCAACTCGATGCGGCAACCGATGCTCTGGAGCTCGTCACGTGCTTTCCGTTCGACGCCATCGTTCCGGGCGGTCCGCAGCGCTACCGCGTGCTCGCCGAACGAGTGTCGCTTGCAAAACACGTTTTTGTCGCTGCGGGCAGACGCGTTGCCAGAGAACAGAACGTTGAATCGAAAGTCGAATCCCGTGCGAATGAGGTGATGTAATGAACGCCTTCAACCCGTTTAGTCAGACTCTTCCGACAACCGCGCGCTCCGTGGGGCCGAGATTTGTGTCGCTGCGCTCGCGTTATCGAGACGCTGCGGTCAGTTGGATCGCGCTCGGCGCGCTGCTCGCGGCATGGCACGTCGAGGCCCGGCTGGATCGCAGCGATACCGAGAACCTGGATCCCCGTCTGGCCAAGGAGAAGCGCGTGCTGCCGGGGAGCGAAATGCCGATCCGGATCGTGCGTGCGGACGCACGCTCGTGGATCGAAGGGACGCCGCGGGGTCTCAGAACGCGCTGACGCCCGTGAGCTCGCGTCCGATCGTGAGCTGGTGGACCGTCTCGGTTCCCTCGTAGGTGATCACGCTCTCGAGATTGAGCATGTGACGGATCGGCACGTACTCGGCGCTGATCCCCGACCCGCCCAACATATCGCGACAATCCCGAGCCACATCGAGTGCCATGCGCACGTTGTTCCACTTGGCGAGCGAAACCTGGCTGGGCGTCATCTCGCCCTTGTCTTTGAGCCGACCGAGTTGCAGGGCGAGCAACTGGGCCGTGGTGATACGGCGAGCGTGATCGGCAAGCCGGAGCTGGATTGCCTGGGTATTGTCGAGCGGGCGGCCAAACAGGATGCGCGACTTGGTGTAGTCGAGCAGTTGCGCAAGACACGCCTGGGCTGAGCCGATGACCCCCCAGCTGATGCCATAGCGCGCCTGCGTCAGGCAGGACAGCGGCCCTTTGAGGCCGGTCACGCCCGGCAGCACGTTCTCATCGGGCACGTGCACGTTGTCGAAAAACAGGCTCGAGGTCACCGACGCGCGCAGCGAGAACTTGTGCTCGATCTCCTGCGCCGTGAAGCCCTTCATGGCCTTCTCGACCAGGAAGCCACGGATGCCGTCGTCGGTCATCGCCCAGACCACCGCGACGTCGGCGATGCTGCCGTTGGTGATCCACATCTTGGAGCCATTCAGAATCCAGTCCTTACCCTGGCGGCGCGCGTGGGTCTTCATGTTTGCCGGGTCCGATCCGCCGTGCGGTTCGGTGAGCCCGAAGCAGGCGATGAGCTCGCCCTTCGCCATTCCGGGCAGATACTTCTGCTTCTGCGCCTCGCTCCCGAAGGCGTAGATCGGGTACATGCACAGGCTCGTCTGGACCGAGACGAAACTGCGGATGCCCGAGTCACCCCGCTCGAGCTCCTGGCAGATGAGCCCATAGCTCACCGCGTTGAGGCCCGCACAGCCATAGCCCTTGAGGTACACGCCGAGCAGGCCGAGCTCTGCAAGCTCCGGCACGATCTCGCGCGGGAAGCGGTGTTCTTCGAAGCATTCCGAGATGATCGGCAGCACCTTTTCATCGACGAGGCGCGCCACCGAATCCCGCACCATCTGTTCCTCTTCCGTGAGCTGCCCGCGCACATCGAGCAGGTCCATCGGATCGAGGGTGCGTGAGGCGGTGCTCTTAGGTGCGGTGTTGCGTGCGGGCGTGGCCACGGCGATCTCCAGTCGGGCTTCGACGTGCGGACGAGGCTGAATCGGGGCGCAGATCATAGAGGATCTGACTCGCCTGATCCCGCGTATCAGCTTGCAAGACCGCTGCCCTCCGACGGCCGCGTCAGCCCGAAAATGACCCAAAAAGCTGCTCGCGAGCCCGCAATCCGTTGCAGTGCAAAATGAAGGCTAGTGGGTCGTAATGGTGTAGCCAGCCGTACAAAAGAGCTGCAACGGACGCTATTGTTAACTATGATTGCAACATTATGGACCTCGGCTCCCTGTCTGCCTTCGTCAAGATTGTGCAGAGCGGTAGCTTCACCAAGGCCGCCGATGCGCTCGGCAGTCACAAGGCCCACATCAGTCGCAGCATCGCGCACCTCGAACAGGAACTGGGCATCCGGCTGCTGGAGCGAACGACCCGACGCGTTCGCCTCACCGATGTGGGTCAGCAGGTCTATGAGCAGGCGCTCGGCATCATGGCGAGCGTCGCCGACATCGAAGCCACCGCGGCGGGGTTGCGAGGTGAGCCGGCGGGTGTGCTGCGTGTATCGGCGGATGTGGAGTTTGGTCTGAATGGGCTGAGTCGTTGGCTTGACGCGTTTGCCCAGAAGTACCCGAAGGTCGGAATCGAAGCGGACCTCACCACCGGCTCGACCGACCAGATCCGCGAAGGGTTCGATCTGTCTCTGCGCTTAGGGAACGTCGAAGGCCTGACGCTCGCCAGCCAGAAGCTCGGTGAGCTCTCGTACGGGCTTTACGCCAGCCCGGGCTATCTGGAAAAGAGCGGCACGCCCAAAGATGGCGACGCGCTCGCTCAGCACGTACTGCTCATGTCCAGCACCAGTCCGCAGCGTGGCTGGCGACTGATCACCTTGTCGCGCGAGCTTCGGGTCGATGGTCCCGCTCGACTGCGTGCTAATAACAGCACTCTGGTCCGCGAAGCCGCGATTCATGGTCTCGGAATCGCCCTGCTGCCGGCCGCTATCGCGAAGGAAGACGTGACGCGCGGTGCACTGCGCCGCGTGCTGTCGGCATGGTCGGGGCCGAAGGTACCGATCTTTGCGCTATTTCCCGCCGGTCGCCAGCACACGCCCCGCGTGCACGCCTTCATCGAGATTGCGAACACCACCCCGCTGTCCTGAAGGTAGTCCGAGCCGGGCATTGGGTGGGGGGTTGTGCCAACTGCGGGCTGATCACGTTTGACGCCGTGCTACCAGAAAATGCATCCCCGCAAACATTGCTCGCCCTGGTTGGCACAACCCCGACCGCAATGTCCGTCTCGTCCTGCCTCATCAGGGCTCGATCAAGCGATAACCGACGCCAGGCTCGTTCTCGATGAAGCGCGGCCGGAGCGGATCGTCGCCCAGCTTGTCGCGCAACTGCCCGATGTAGACCCGCAGGTATTGGGTGTCCTGCTCGTGCGCTGGACCCCAGACTTCTCGCAATAACTGCGCATGCGTAACGACGCGTCCAGCGTGTGCCGCAAGCGCCGCCAGCAAGTTGAATTCGCGTTTCGAGAGACGCACTACGCGTTCCTCCAGCGTCACCCGATGCCGCGCGATATCGATGTGCAGAGCTCCCACGTGGTACGCAGGAGCTCCCTCGGCAGCGGGCCGAAGGCGCAACGCGGCCCGTACCCGGGCCAGGAATTCCGGCATGCCAAACGGCTTCACGACGTAATCGCTGGCGCCGGCGTCAAGGGCGCGAACCTTCTCCCGCTCATCCGCTCGGACCGACAGCACGATGACCGGGGCGGCACAGAGGGCACGAATGTCGGGCAGCAGCGCCTGGCCGTCGCGGTCCGGCAGGCCGAGATCGAGAATGACTAGTGCCGGGGGGTCGGAAGTGAGGCTCTGCAACGCCTCCTTCGCATTGGCAGCTTCGCTGGTCTCAAATCCATGCGCAGTGAGGCTCACACGCAGAAAGCGGCGGATCTGCGGCTCATCGTCGATGATCAGTATGCGGCTCGCCGCCACGGTCACGCAGCTTCCGTCAATCGGCCGCGGGGCGGCTCACGCCGCGGTAACGCAATTTCGATGCGGGTGCCACGACTTTCGCGCCCGGCGCGCACTGCGATGCGCCCGCCCATTGCCTCCACGAATCCCTTGCAGATCGCCAGACCCAGCCCGGTTCCGGGCCGGCGCTGATCACGATCGCGCACCCGGTAGAACATGTCGAAGACGCGCTCACGCTCACCCGGGGGAATGCCCGGGCCTTCATCTGTCACTGCAATCACGCAGTCCTCAGCCAATATACTGGCACTCACTTCGATGCGTGATCCGGGCGGCGAGTATTTCGCGGCATTGTCGAGCACATTGACGATCACCTGCTCGAGGAGCGTGGCGTCCGCGTAGATGATCCCGGCCTCGGGAGCGATCGTTACTTCGAGACCGTGTTCGTTTAGCGGCTGCTCGAGCCGCGCACGCGCACGCCCGATGAGATCCCGCAAATCGCACCAGTCGTTGTTGGGAGTCAATGCGCCATAGCCCAGGCGGGTCATGTCGAGCAGATTCTGCACGAAGCGATTCAGGCGCTGTGCCTCCTCGAGGATCGTGCTGAGGAGCTCGCCGCGGGCCGACTGCGAGGCACTGTCGCCCAGACCGTTTAGACTCGTCGCCGAACCGATGATGGATGCGAGGGGTGTGCGAAGGTCGTGCGATACGGAAGAGAGCAGCGCCGACCGCAAATGATCGGACTCAGACACTAGCTGTGCGCGCTTGACGTCTTCCGTGAGCAGGATCCGTTCCAATGCCGTTGCAGCCTGGTCGCGCATCGCAAAGAACAGCCGCCGCTGCTCGGGACTGAGAGTCGCGTGCTTGGCACCGAGATTCAATCCGACCACGCCGAGCGGTCGCTGCACAGTGCCGAGCGGTGCGAATAACCACCACGATGCGGGCAAGGTTCCCGTACTCCAGCCGGCGGGCTCACCATGGGCGACAGCCCACTCGGCAGCGCCGCGGTCGATATCGATCAGCGCCGGCGGGGGCTCGGCTGCACCGACGATGTCGCCCAACCCTGCACCCTTGAAGGCGCGCAGTGCAATCGACTCGAACTCCAGAGTTTCCGCGAGGTACTGGCAGGTCGCGCGTAACAGGTCTTCCGCGTTCACCGCCCCGGCAATGCGGCGGCTGAAATCGAACAGCAGCGCGCTCTGCTCAGCAGAATCGCGGGTGATCTGGATCTGGGCACGCAGTCGCGCAGCGAGGTTGCCGCCGATGACGGACACCAGCAGGAAAAAAAGAACCGACAACAGTTGATCCGGGTTGGTCATCAACAGCGTGAAGCGCGGCTCGGTGAAGAGGAAGTTGAACGTGAGCGAAGCGAGAGCCGCAGCGAACAGTCCTGCGCCCAAGCCGTGTCGTATCGCGCTGATCAGCACTGCAAACAGAAACACGAGTGACAGATCACCGATATCCAGATAACGATCCAGCAGCCAGGAAACTGCGGCCGCGAGCCCCACGGCCAGCGTGCTTTCCGCATAAGGCCGTACACGCAGCGGCTTACCCACTGCCGTTGAGGGCGTCGTTGCCCGCGCCGGCACGTCATCCTGTGCCTGGCTCGCGACGGTGATCTCGAAATCATCGCCGCGCTCGACAAGCGTCCATGCCAGCCCTGGCCTGATCCGCAATTGCACCAAGCGACGACGCGAGCGGCCGACGATGATTTCCGTGACATTGCGTGTTGCGGCGTAGGCGAGAACTTCGCTCGCGATACTGCTGCCGTTGATGCTTTCAGCGCGGCCGCCGAGCTGCTCCGTGAGAGTGAACGCGGCCTGCAATCGTTCGCGCTGCTCGCCGGGCAGGTCCTCGGCGCGGCTGGTCTGCACGTGCAGCACCGTCCACGGGAGCTGGCGCCGATCCGCGGTGCGCTTGCCGAGTCGTACGAGCCGCTCGGCCTGCACGTCGGCGCCAATGCAAACCAGTATACGACCGCGTGCCGGCCACGGGCCCTCGATGGCGCGCGCGCGCATGTAACTTTGCAAGTCCGCATCGACGCGCTCTACCGCTATGCGCATGGCAAGCTCGCGCAGGACCAGCAGGTTGCCGCGTCGGAAGAAATTCTCGACGGCGCGTTGTGCTTCTTCGGGAACGTACACCTTGCCTTCGTGCAGCCGCTTGGTCAGCTCTTCGGGCGGAAGGTCGATCAGCTCGATCTCATCGGCTGTCTCGAGCACGCTGTCGGGCAGGCGCTCGCGCACTTTGACACCGGTAATGCGCTCGACGAGATCGTTGAGACTCTCGAGGTGCTGCACATTGAGTGTTGTGAACACATCGATGCCGGCATTCAGGATCTCTTCGACGTCCTGGTAACGCTTTTCGTGGCGACTGCCGGAAATATTGGTATGAGCGAGCTCGTCTACTAGCGCGAGTTGCGGCTTGCGTGCCAGCAGCGCATCGAGGTCGAGCTCATCGAAATCACGGCCGCGATACTGAACGCGACGGCGCGGCAATGTCGGCAGGCCCGCGAGAAGCGCGTCGGTCTCCGCACGGCCGTGGGTCTCCACGATGCCGACGACGACGTCGACGCCCTCAGCTCGGCGTCGCTGCGCGACCGAAAGCATCTCGTACGTCTTGCCGACGCCCGGCGCGGCACCGAGAAAGATCTTCAGCCGTCCACGGCCCTCGTGCCGGCCCTCGGCGAGGAGTGCATCCGGAGAGGGTCGTTCTTCTTCCACGACGTTAGGCTAACGTCATTTAGCAGGTCGTGGAAACTGCTGGTCCAGGTCGAGGTTGAGCAGCAGCACGTTGACACGCGGCGCACCGAGGAATGCGAGCTGGCGCGTCTGGACATGGGTAGCGGCCAGCTGCCGGATTGAAGTTGCCGATACGCCACGCTCGCGCGCCACACGGTCGACCTGCCATTCCATCGCAGCAAGCGATAGGTCAGGGTCGAGGCCACTGCCAGAGGACGTCACGAGATCGGCGGGCACCGGTCTGTCGCTGCTGCCGACTCTGGCGGCCGCGACGCGCTCGCGAACCGCAGTGAGCAGTGCCTGACTCGTCGGCCCGAGATTCGTGCCACTGCTCGACGCAGCGTCGTAGCCGGCGCCTGCCGCAGAGGGTCGCGAGTGAAAGTAGCCCGGACCCGAGAACGACTGGCCGATCAGCTCCGAGCCGACGATCAGCGCCTCGCGTTTGATGAGACTCCCATGCGAAGACCGCGGCCACATCAACTGCGCGATTCCCGTGATGACCAGTGGATACATCACCCCCGTCAACACCGTGAGCGTCAGTAACAGGACAGCGGCAGGGCGGATCTGGGCGAGCATTCGGGAACCCTCAGACGAGATGCAGGGCGTTGACGAAGAGATCGATCAGCTTGATGCCGACGAATGGCACGGCGATCCCGCCCAGCCCATAGATCAGCAGATTGCGACCCAGCAACGCCGAGGCGTGCGTGGCGCGATAGCGCACGCCGCGAATGGCGAGCGGAATGAGAGCAATGATGATCAACGCATTGAAGATGACCGCGGACAGGACGGCGCTGTCCGGGCTGTGCAGGCGCATTACATTGAGATGATTGAGCTGCGGATAGGCAGCGGCGAACATCGCCGGGAGAATCGCGAAGTACTTGGCCACATCATTGGCGATCGAGAATGTGGTCAGTGCACCGCGGCTGATGAGCAGCTGCTTACCGATCATGACCACTTCCATGAGCTTGGTCGGATTGCTGTCGAGGTCGATCAGGTTGCCGGCTTCCTTGGCGGCGGCCGTGCCGTCGTTCATGGTCACACCGACGTCGGCCTGGGCGAGGGCCGGCGCGTCGTTGGAGCCATCGCCGCACATCGCGACCAGGTGCCCCTTGGCCTGCTCGCCGCGGATGAATTCAAGCTTCTTCTCAGGCGTAGCCTCGGCGATGAAGTCATCGACGCCGGCCTCGGCGGCGATCGCGGCGGCAGTGAGCGGGTTGTCGCCCGTAATCATCACCGTGCGAATGCCCATCGCGCGCATGCGCGCGAAGCGCTCCTTGATGTCCGGCTTCACAATATCCTTGAGGTGCACGACGCCGAGGATGCGCGCACCGTTCGCGACGACCAGTGGCGTACCGCCGCTGCGGCTCACGCGTTCAATGTGAGCAGTGATCTCGACCGGCATGCCGGATATGCCGAGACGGCGCGCGTGCTGGAGGATCGCGTCGGCCGCACCCTTGCGGATCGGACCCTCCGGCCGGTCCAGACCACTCATGCGCGTCTGAGCAGAAAACAGGATTACGGTCGAGCCTGGCGGGCGAACGGGCGTGAGACGATGGCGCTGCGCAGCCAAAGTCATGATGGACTTGCCTTCCGGCGTGTCGTCACCGATCGAAGAGAGCACTGCATCGCTCGCCAGTTCCAGTTCTGTGACGCCTTCTGCCGGCAGAAACTCGCTCGCCATTCGATTTCCGAACGTAATCGTGCCCGTCTTGTCGAGGAGCAGCGTGTCCACATCGCCGGCCGCTTCAACTGCGCGACCAGACTTGGCGATGACATTCGCCTGCACAAGTCGATCCATACCGGCGATCCCGATCGCGGAGAGCAGCCCCCCGATCGTGGTTGGAATCAGAGTGATCAGCAGGGCGGCCAGAAACACCACAGAAATGGGTGCCCCGGAGAAAAATGCGAAAAACTCCAGTCCGAATACCACCAGCAGAAAGACGATGGTGAGACCGACCAGCAGGATGTGGAGGGCGATTTCATTCGGCGTTTTCTGTCGATCGGCCCCTTCTACCAGCGCAATCATCCGATCGAGGAACGCTTCTCCGGGACCCGCGGTGATCTGAACCTTGATCCAATCCGAGACAACGCGGGTGCCGCCGGTGACTCCCGAGCGATCACCCCCGCTCTCCCGGATGACAGGAGCCGACTCACCCGTGATCGCCGACTCGTTGACCGAGGCGATTCCTTCGATGACTTCGCCATCGTTCGGAATCACATCACCCGCTTCGACCAGGACGACATCGCCGCGCCTGAGGCCGCGCGCCGCAACCATTCGGTGACGAAGCCCCTGTAGATCGTAGAGGAGCTTCGCCTCAGTCTCGGTCTGGGTGCGGCGTAGGCTGTCCGCGCGCGCCTTGCCGCGTCCTTCAGCGAGCGCCTCGGCAAAGTTTGCGAACACGACCGTGAACCACAACCAGAGCGCGATCTGCCCGATCACGCCGGAGTCGCCGTGACCGCCACCGAACAGGTCGCGCAGCCACAGGCCAGTGACGAACAGCGACACGACACCCACGACAAACATCACGGGGTTGCGGATCAAGACGCGCGGGTGGAGCTTGCGCAGGCTCTCGATGCTCGCGGTGATGACGAGGTGTCGTTCGAACAGCGGCATTGCCACGTGATGTGTAGTCATCGCGCGTTCCTAGTACGTCTGGCCGGCCAGCATCGCGAAATGCTCCGCGATCGGTCCGAGCGCAAGCACGGGGAAGAAAGTGAGCCCCCCCACGATGAAGATGACGGCAATCAGCAGCACGACAAACAGCGGTCCGTGAGTGGGAAATGTGCCGCTGGTCGCCGGCAGGATTTTCTTCGCGGCCATGCTGCCGGCGACTGCCAGCATGGGAATGATGATGACGAAGCGGCCGAGGAACATGGCGATGCCGAGCATCGCGTCCTGGTATGCGGTGTTGGCATTGAAGCCTGCGAATGCCGAACCGTTGTTGCCGGTTGCCGATGCGTAGGCATACATCAGCTCCGTGAGGCCGTGAGGCCCCGGATCCTGGATGGAGCTCGTGCTGACTGGCAATACGGCTCCCAGCGCTGGAAAAATGATCATGCCGATGGGCGTCACCAGCAACGCGAGCATGCAGAGCAACACCTCGCGCGCCTCGATCTTCTTGCCGAGGTACTCCGGCGTGCGCCCGACCATCAGGCCGGCGATAAATACGGCGATGATTACGTACTGGAGCACGCCATACAGGCCCGCACCCACGCCGCCATAGATGATCTCGCCCAGCATGATGTTGAACAGTGGCACGAGTCCGCCGATCGGCGTGAAGCTGTCATGCATGGAATTCACCGAACCGTTCGAGGCGTCGGTAGTGGCCGTCGCCCAAAGCGCCGAGGCACCCACGCCGAAGCGCACTTCCTTGCCCTCCATGTTGCCGGTAGCGGGGTCGACTCCCGCGGAAGTGAGCAAGGGATTGCCAGACAGCTCGCTCGTGTAACAGATAGTGAGGCCGCCGACGAACAAGATCGCCATCGCGACCCACAATGCCCAGCCCTGACGCCGGTCGCGCACCATGCAGCCGAAGGTGTAGACCATCGCCGCGGGGATCAGGAGGATGAACAGGCACTCGATGAAGTTGCTGAGCGGCGTAGGGTTCTCGTAAGGGTGCGCTGAGTTCGCGTTGAAGAATCCGCCGCCGTTGGTGCCGAGTTGCTTGATTGCGATCTGCGAGGCCGCCGGGCCCTGCGCGAGTGACTGTTGAGCACCTTCGAGTGTGTGCGCCTGGACGTAGCTGTCGAAGTTCTGCGGGACCCCTTGCCATGCAAGCAGGAGCGCACTCACGAGAGCGAGAGGCAAGAGAACGTAGAGCGTCGAGCGCGTACAGTCCACGAAGAAGTTGCCGATGCTGTTGGCGCTGCGGCGCGCGAAGCCTCGCACCAGCGCGATGGCAACCGCCATCCCGGTCGCCGCGCTCACGAAGTTCTGCACCGTGAGCCCGACCATCTGAGAGAGGTAGGAAAGCGTCGATTCACCGCCATAGGACTGCCAGTTCGTATTGGTCACGAAGCTGATCGCGGTATTGAACGCGAGATGCGGACTCATCGCAGCGAGGTGCATGGGATTGAGAGGCAGCAGGTGCTGCAAGCGCAGAAGTGAGTAGAGCACCAGCAGGCCGATGGCGTTGAAAGCGAGCATGCTGGTCGCATAGCGTCCCCAGCTCTGCTCGCTGCTGGCGTCCACGGCGCAGGCGCGATAGATCAAGTGTTCGATGCGGCCGACGAGCGGCGTCAGTAGATTTTTTTCGCCGCCGTACACGCGCGCCATGAACCGCCCGAGCGGCGGCGTCAGCGCGAGCAACAACGCAAGATAAACAGCGAACAGTGCGAGGTCGTACTTCAACATCGCACTCAGAACCTGTTCGGATTGAACAACGCGTACAGCAGGTAAGCAGTCAGTGCGGTGACGATCAGCGCGCCAATGAGCATTTCTGCGCTCATCCGTCGTTCCTCAGGACCCGGTCGCAGGCATGTATGAGCCAGCGCGCGATTGCAACACACGCCCCGAGCAGGCCGATGTACAACAGATCAATCATGGGAGACCGCCATGAGCACGCACTGTAGGAGGTGCACGCGTAAAGGATCGATACGCGAGTCGCCCGGCGGGAATAAAGAATGAGCAAAAAAAATCCCCTCTCCCGCTTCGCGGTGAGAGGGGCAACGGGGGATTCGTCAGAAGCTGTGGCTGATGGTCACTTCACCCCAGACCGGGCTACGCCGGGCGAGGCCGCCGCTCACCTCGGCGGTCTGGTAACGCATGACATAGGCCAGCTGGGTACCGTTGGACAAGCGATTGGTGATGCCCAGCCAGGCTTCACCGATGACGTGATTCAGATCGCTCCCGCTCAGCGTGTGCACGCTGTCGCGGAACTGGCCTTGCAGAAACGCGTTGTATGCGCGCAGGCGCACCTTGGCGCCCGCCCACACATAGAACTCACCGTTGCCATCCGCACTTGCCGGCGCGAGCGGCGTGGGCTGCGCAAGGTAGTCGACGCGCTCCGGGGCGAAGGTCCACCACGGTGAGTTGATGGCCCCGAAGCGCGTCGACACCGCATAACTTGCCTCAGTGAGATAGCCCACGCTCGTTTCCCATGTCGTCTTGGTTTCCACGAGCTTGTTGCCGAATGCAAGGCGCTGGCTGCGAAGCGTCGAGCCACCAGTCAGGTAGCGCGCCGTGAGCTCGCCGCCTTCGGAGATCTGATTTTGATAGCCGCGGGGCTCAACGTTTCCCATCACCTTGTGTACAGCTCGTTGTATATCCGCGGCTGCTTGCAGACCCAGGACGCCGAGCGTCAGGCCGCTGTATCGGCTGTGACGCAGATCGTCGGCGACGTAGTCCCGCATGCTGGTGAGGAACAGGAGACTTGCGTACGGTCGATCGTCCTCGATGACGCTCGTGGCCTTGAGGTCCTGTGGCGTGAAAATCAGGACGCCGGTTTGCAGGCTATGGTCCGGGCGCACACCCTGCCAGGACTTCTTCCCGGCAAAGAGCGGTGCATCAATGTGCTTGAGCAGCCGATCCAGGGACCACCAGTACTTTGCAGTGCGTGCACCGTTGATCGACAGGCCGAAGCCCCCGCTGTAGTCGCGGTCGGTATTCGCCGGTCCAAACAGATCGTTATCGAGCGCAATCGTCCATCCGTTGACCTCGGTCTCCGGGCGCCTGATCGTTTGCTCGATGGTGATGTC
This sequence comes from uncultured Gammaproteobacteria bacterium, assembly GCA_963810775.1. GTDB lineage: Bacteria > Pseudomonadota > Gammaproteobacteria > Steroidobacterales > Steroidobacteraceae > DATBVX01. The sequence continues at coordinate 84,496 of CAWEOT010000025.1, read as the reverse complement.
CGGCTCCTCATCCGTGGCGCCTGCCTGCAGCCACACACTCAGCATCAGCAGCCCTGCCACGAGTGGCGCTGCTCGATGCCGGTCTGTGCGCTGCGGGAACATCATCGAATCCCAGTGAAATTTTCTTAGTGCATACCTTAATGAGTCGCGGGCACCGGAAAAATCCGTTCACACGAAACTCACTCTTTCCCGAAATACATGAATCGCCCCGGCAGGAGTCCTGCTCAGGGATGACGCACTGCAATGATCTAGAGAGATTCGCGCGAGCAGACCCTGCCGGCGATCCATTCGCGACAGTCGCCGGCGCGGATTCAGTACGGTTTGCGAGTTGGAAGTAGAGAGATATCCACGGCGATGGTCGATGCCGGGGATCAACGCGGAAAAATCGTCAGCTCAGAATGGGATGCCGGCCCGCCTGTACACGTGCGACAGAAGCCACATCGGGCCGATCATCAGGAACTGTACATCCTTGAAGAAGGATGGCCGCTTGCCTTCCATCACGTGCCCAATGAACTGGCCAATCCAGGCAATCACAAAGATCCCGAGGCAGATGATCCACAGCGGTGTCGTGAACTCGGCCAGCCAGTGCACCACGGCGAGCAGCGCGACCATGACGAGAGTCATCCCGATCGCGAGCGGCACCGAGACCATGAAGTAGTAGAGGATGCCTGCCAGGGCGAACAGCGCCGCCCAATCGAGGTACGGCGAAATCTCGCGAAACGCAGCTGGTACGGGCAGCGACGCGAGGAGCCCCAACACGCTCAGCAGGATCGCCGGCACGCAGAGCCAGTGCAGGATCTCGTTGCCGAGGTTGCGATGGCTCTCGGAGTACTCGTCGAGCCAGGCTTGCGCGGTTCTCATGGTGACGGCAAAGCTACCCCCGCATGCTGCGCCCTCGCAACTCGGAGTATCTAAAGGGAGGAAGCGATGAGCTCGCCGACAATTGGCCAGCGTCTCATGCAGTACTTCTCGACGGCGCGCTTCATATCTGATGCGCGTCGTCTCGAAATCTATCCGCCGTTCTTTCTGATGCGCATCAAGGTGCTCGAAGTGAGCGCCGACTGGCGGCACATTCGCATCCGGCTGCCGCTCAATACCTTTTCCCGCAATCCGGGCGGAGTGATGTTCGGCGGGTATCAGGCCGCACTCGCCGACCCGATTGCAGCCGTTTCATGCGCTCGCGTTTTTCCGGGATATTCGGTGTGGACGCGCGCGATGTGCATCGACTTCGAGCGTGGTGGGAGCACTGATCTGGAGCTGCGTTTCGATTTTCAGGCGGAGGTCGAAGCGCAGATTCGTCGCGAGCTGGAGACAACCGGCCGAGCGACGCCGACATTCGAGTATGGCTATCATCTTGCTGATGGCAGCCGCTGCACAGTGATCCGCAACACGGTTGCCATCCGGCCAAAGGGATACCGTAAGGCCACGACTCCGCCGGCACCGGCGCGCGGATTGTAGGTTTTCGCCGTTCAAGCAGCGTTCAGCCTGCCGAATCCACAGTGGTGCCTGCAGTCGGCGATATTTCGTGAAGTGAGGTAAGGAGGAGTCACGATGATGCGGACGCGGATATTGAGGATGCTGACAACGGCAGTTGTCGCTGCAGCGGTGGCGCTTGCAGGCTGCCAGACCGTAAATCCCTACACAGGCGAATCTCAGACCAGCAAGGCCGCTAAGGGTGCGGGCATCGGTGCAGCAACCGGAGCCGTCGTGGGCCTCATCACTGGTCATGACGCGAAACAGCGGCGCGAACGCGCTCTGATCGGCGCCGGCGTCGGAGCGCTGGCAGGCGGAAGCGTGGGCTACTACATGGATGTCCAGGAAGCGAAGCTGCGTCAGCAGTTGCAGGGCACGGGTGTCAGCGTCACGCGCATCGGTGACAACATCACCCTCAACATGCCCGGCAACGTTACCTTCAAGACCGACAGCGCCGATCTCAACTCCAGCTTTTTTGCGGTACTCGACTCGGTCGGATTGGTGCTGAAGGAGTACCAGAAGACCATCGTGGAGGTCGCAGGTCACACCGATAGCACGGGCAGTGCCGAGTACAACCAGGAGCTGTCGGAGCGACGCGCTCAGACGGTGGCCACGTATCTCGCCGGCAAGGGCCTGATGGATCAGCGCATCATCACGGTCGGTGCGGGAGAGACGCACCCCGTGGCGACGAACGACACCACTCAGGGGCGCCAGCTCAATCGCCGGGTGGAGCTCACCCTGGCGCCGGTCACTGCTTCGTAAACAGCCCTTTTCAGGCTTCGAGAGCAGCTTCGGGCGCGATGAGCGCCCGGAGCTTCTTGATTGCATTCGCCTCGATCTGGCGGATGCGTTCTGCGGAGACCTTGTAGCGGGCAGCGAGCTCGTGCAGCGTCGCCTTGTTTTCCGTCATCCAACGACTCTTCAGGATGTCCCGGCTGCGCGCATCCAGGGTTTCGAGCGCTTGGCTGAGCCTGTCAGCCGTGGTGTCTTCCCACTCCTGCTCCTCGACGGCAATGGACGGATCGGAATCCGCGGCCGGCAGATACATCGCGGGCGAATAGTTGTCTTCGTCGTCGCTCTCCGGCATGGGATCGAACGATAGGTCACGTGCCGAGAGACGCTTTTCCATCTCGGTGACTTGAGCCGGCGTCACACCCAGGTCTTTGGCGACGGCGAGCGTTTCCGCCTCTGAGAGCCAGGCCAGGTTCTTCTTGAGACGACGCAGGTTGAAAAACAGCTTGCGCTGCGCCTTGGTGGTGGCGACTTTCACCAGCCGCCAGTTGCGCAGCACGTATTCGTGGATTTCGGCGCGGATCCAGTGCACGGCGAATGAAACCAGGCGCACACCGACCGACGGGTCGAAGCGTTTCACGGCTTTCATCAGACCGACGTTGCCTTCCTGGATCAGATCCCCGACGGGCAGCCCATAACCCATGTAGCCGCGCGCGACGTGAACCACGAAACGCAGGTGCGCGAGCACCAGCTGCCGGGCCGCGTCCAGATCGTTGTCGCGGTGAAAGCGGGTAGCAAGCTCCAGTTCGGACTCGCGGCTCAGCACCGGAATCTGCGAGACACGCTCGATATAGGCGTCGAGGCTTCCTAATGGACCAGCAAGAAGTGTTTCGGGATTCTTGACGACAAGGGCGTTAGCCATGAGCTTCGTTAAACCTCCCAAGGGACCCACAAGGCGGCCGATAGTTTAGCAGTCGGGCATTTAGAGTGCTAAGCATCAATTAAGTTCAGTGCCCGGCAGTTAACTCAATTTTGTCAATAGGTTACGTGCGCCACCCGCGCTGTAGCCTCGCCGGTTCGATAAAAGTCCGCCGCGAGCTCTGCACCTAGGGCCAGATGTGCCGGCCAGGACGGCACGCTACGATCCAGCCCCCGTCGCAGATCCGCCGCGGTCGGGAGAGCGAGGTACGTATGTTGGTTCGAAAGAGCAGATGGCTGACCTGGGCCGGGTTGGCCGGTTTCCTGATCATGGCCGGCGCGCCGGTGCACGCTGGGAATCTCGAGTTTCTCAGCAAGTCGCCGGTGAGCTATTTCAACGATGAAGACATGCGGCTCCTCAAGGAGACCGTAGCCCAGGTCCTCGACGACAAGGACGCGCTCGCGAAAAAAAGCTGGAGCAACCCAGCGACCGGAAACTCAGGCGAGGTGGAAGCGCTCGCTGCCTTCACGACGGCTGCGGGTGTCAGCTGCAAACGGGTTCGCGTGAGCAACCACACCAAGGCAGTTGACGGCCACGGCACCTACACTGTCTGCCAGGATGCCGAGAAAGGCTGGGCCGTCGATTCGACCGCCAAGCCCGGCTGACCCGAGGAGCGGTATGAAGACCTGGACTTCCATTTGGCTGAGCGTCGCCATGATCGTGGCCGGCTGCGTGAGTGTGGGGGACAACCCAAACCGCAAGATCACGCCGCCCGCCGCATCTCCGGACGTGCGCATGCTCGCCGGTGCCGTACTCCCCGCCATCTACCGCGGTGACTTACCCTGTGCAGACTGCGCGGGCATTCGCTACCAGCTCGACATACGGGCCGATCGTGTGTTCTTCCTGCGCACCACTTATCTCGGCAAGGGTTCGGGCGAGGGTGAAACGTTTGACGACATCGGCACCTGGACTCTGGCTCCGGATGCACAGAGCGTGATCCTGCGCGGAGCGCGAGAACCGGTGATGTTCTCGATCGAGAATTCCGAAACACTGCGCAAGTTGGGCAACGACGGAAAACCGATCGAATCCGCGCTCAACTACGAGCTCAAGCGCAACGCGAGCTACCGGCCGCTCGAGCCACGCGTACCGATGCGCGGCATGTACAGCTACATGGCCGACGCGGCGGTCTTTCGCGAGTGCCGCACGCAGATCAAGATGCCGGTGGCGCCTTCTGCGCAAACCGCGGCGCTGGAACGGGCGTACCTCGGGGTGCGCAAGGTCCCGGGCGAGGAGCTCTTGGTCAGTCTGAATGGTCAGATCGCGATGCAGCCGGGCGCTGATGGTGGCGCAGAGCGGCCAACGCTCATCGTCGAGCAGCTCACGAAGGTCTGGTCGGGCGCGAGCTGCGAAACCAACGTTGCCGAATGAGCAGGCCCCACGCCCGAGGCCTCAGATCAGACGTTCACGCTTCAGGCGTTTCCGGACAAGATCGGCGACATCCTGTACCGCAGTTTCCACGAGGTGCGGCTGCATGACTTCGCTCGTGCCGGTCCACAGCAACTTGCCCGTTTGCAATGAATAGATGTTGCACTCGATCTGCAGCTTCTGTTCGGCGGTGAGGTAGTCGGGCGGGCGGTCCGCGATCCACGCGAAACGATAGTAGCCCCACACCTCGTAGTAGGCCGTGGGGACCGGATCGCGCGCGGCCCTCACCTTGGTCGTTGCGTCGACCAGGCGCAATGTGATCGCGCCATCGAAACCTTCAGCTGTCAGCTTGGCGCGCACCTTGTCGGCATCGCGAATGTCTGCTTCCGGAATGACTTGGGAGGAGGGAACGGCCTTGGGCCCAATGATCGCAGCCATCTCCCTCTCCGCGGCTCGCCGCGTCGGCCCGTCCTCGGTCAGCGCTACGGCTACGACGCGCTCGAAACTGAGTTTCTTGACGGAAGGATCGGTCCACGAGCTCAGCAGTTTATTGCTGCTCGAGTAGGCCACCCCCAGCGCCATCAGCATCCCGAGCAGCCAGAGCGGCGAGATTCTTGTCTGCATCGCATTCTCCCTGTGTAGCGCTCTGTCGTAGGTTAGTCGTGTCACGCCGCGGAATTCAGAGTGCAAATCATGCGGTCGGTTCAATGGCACGCAAATGCCGCGCGGTGGCTAGCCACGAGCCAAGCCAGCCCAGTATGGCGCCGGCCGCGAGCAGGATCGCCGTCATGCGCGGATCAAGGCCGACGAGCTTGAAGCTGCTGCCGTAGAGTCCAGCCAGTCGATTCACTGGTGCTTCGAGCAAATGGATTCCGAGGGTCACGAGGCCCCAGGCCAGCAGGCTTCCGCCCAGCCCATACCAGAATCCACTGTACAGGAACGGCCTGCGCACGAAGGCATCCGATCCACCCACGAGCTTGGTGACCTCGATCTCAGTGCGCCGGTTTTCGATGTCCAGCCGGATAGTATTGCCGACGATGACGATCACACCGGCGCCGAGCAGCACTGCGGCGAGGAGCAGGAGCCGTCGCGCCACATCGAGGATCGATTGCAGCCGCTCCACCCACTCCGTGTCGACCTGTACCAGGTCAACTTCCGGCCAGTTCTGCAGATAGCGGCGCAACGCGTCGATGTGCGACGGCGAAGCGACGCGATCCGGCGACGGGCGAATGACCAGCGCGTGCGGGAGCGGATTATCAGTGAGAGCATCGAGCGCCGGCCCGAAGCCCGAAAACTCGCGGAATTCCTTCAAGGCTTCATCCGCTGCGATGACGTCCACGCTCGCGATGCCCGACCTCTGCCGGAGCGCGCTCGCCAGTTGTTCGGCCTTGGCGAGTTTGACGTCCGGCTTGAAGTACACCGACAGCTCGACAGCGCCGCCCCAGGTGCCGGTCGCGGCGCGCACATTGTCGACCAGCAGATCGAGGCAAAGAGGCAGTGCCAGGGCGATGCCGATCACTGCTATTGTCATCAGCGTCGAGAAAGGCTGACGTGTCATGCGCCCGAGCGATGCGACGAAAGTCTGCGCGTGGCGCTCGATGTAGACGCCGAGGAATTCCAGCGGCCCGCGGCGCGCCGTGGCGATTCGCGGCCGGGAAGGTGCCGTGATGCTATCCGGCATACCCGGCCTCGTCGTCATTTTCAGCAACACGGCCGTGGTCGAGCGCGATGCGTCGCAGACCAAAATGGTCGACGACGTGCAGGTCGTGCGTCGCCACCATCACCGTGACGCCGACATCATTGAGCCGCCGGAAGACGCGCATGATCTCGAGCGCCAGCTCTGGGTCCAGGTTGCCGGTCGGCTCATCGGCAATCAGCACGAGGGGCTTGCTGACGACGGCACGCGCGATACCCACGCGTTGCTGTTCGCCGGTCGACAGTTCCAACGGCGCGACATTTTCCTTTCCCAGGAGCCCTACCTGGTCGAGCGCGGCGCGCACCCGCTTGTCGAGTTCGCGGCGGCGCATGCCCGATATGATGAGCGGCAGCGCCACGTTGTCGAATACCGGGCGATCGTGCAGGAGCTTGTGATCCTGGAACACGACGCCGATCTGGCGGCGGAACGCAGGAATGCGGCGGCGGCTGACACCAGAGATGTTCTGATGGTTGACGATGACTCGCCCGCGACTCGGCCGATCGATGAGCGCAATCAGCTTCAGCACCGTGCTCTTGCCGGCTCCGGAATGACCGGTGAGAAACACCATCTCGCCGTCCGAGACGTTTAGCGTCACATCGCTCAACGCTTCGCGCCCATTCGGATAGCGCTTGTGTACGTGCTCGAAGTGGATCACACCTCACCGCCAGTGCCGAGCAGGGCGTCGACAAACGGTGCCGCTTCGAATTCGCCGAAATCTTCGGCCTGCTCGCCGATACCGATGTAACGGATCGGCAGCTTGAGCCGCTCAGCCATCGCAATCACGGCGCCGCCCTTGGCGGTTCCGTCGAGTTTCGTCACGACCAGCCCGGTTACGCCGAGCGCCTGATTGAACTGCTCGGCCTGGGCGATGCTGTTCTGGCCGAGACCCGCGTCCAGCACCAGCAGGATCTCGTGCGGCGCAGCCGCGTCCAGTCTCTGAATTACGCGCTTCACCTTCTTGAGTTCGTCCATGAGGTGCGACTGGGTCTGCAGGCGTCCCGCGGTGTCAGCGATCAGCACGTCGATGCCGCGGGCGCGAGCCGCCTGCAGGGCGTCGAAGATCACGGCAGCGGGATCGGCGCCCGTCTGCTGGGCAATGACGGGCACGCCATTGCGGCCACCCCACGTTTCGAGCTGCTCGATCGCGGCGGCACGAAAAGTGTCTCCCGCGGCGAGCATCACCTTCAGTCCCCGCGCCGTAAGGCGTCGCGCCAGCTTGCCGATAGTCGTCGTCTTGCCCGAGCCGTTGACGCCGACCACGAGAATGACGAACGGCCGATGCAGTGGGTCGACTTGCAGCGGCTGCGCGCAAGGCGCGAGCAGCTCGACGAGAGATTTGCGCAGCGCGTCGAGCAGCGCCTCGAAGTTCTTGAGCTCCTTGCGCTCAACGCGGGTTCGCAGATCCGCGAGGATACGTTCCGTGGCATCGACGCCTACATCAGCCGTCAGGAGGCGCGTCTCGAGTTCATCCAGGACCTCAGCATCAATCGCACGACCGGGCAGGAGATTGGCGAGATCGTAAGTGAGCCACGAGTCGCCCTGGTTGAGGCGCGCGCGCAAGCGCCCAATGAACCCACGCCGCGTGTCATCAGGGGCAGCTGCATCCGGAGGATTGGAGCGGTTCGTGAACATCGGTGGATTCGCGCGAGGATTGTAGCTGATGAAAAAACAAGGGCGGCCGAAGCCGCCCTCGTGGCACGTGTCGATCGATGCTACGGCTGCACGACCGATGCATTCGTGATGGTCACGCCGGCGCCATCGCCTGCCGCGAACAGGACTACCTGTCGCTGCATCTCCATCGTGGTCGCAAGGCACTTCGCGGGATCGGGTCCGACGGGTGGATTCGAACACGACGGATCGATGATGGAGCCGTGATGGCCGAAGAGGAAATTGACGTACGCTCCGTTGTTTATGGTAGTGGCACCGGACGTGCTCAGACGACGTATGAAGGAGCCACCCGCAGTGATCATGCGTTGGGTCGAGCTGTTCGGGACGACCTGATCGGGAAGCCAGCCCGTGCTGCCGACGACTTGCGAGATATAGACAGGTTTCTGGCTGAGCAGCGTCGCGATGTAATTGAGAGGATCTCCCGCATCCACGGCGTGTTGGGCATCTCGCAGGAACTGGTTATAGAGAGTCGTCCCCGGAATCAGGCCCTGGGCTGTCAGGGCGTTCTTGATGGCGGGTCCGAATGCCGGCGAATCGACGATGGTTTGCGCAACTCCACCGCCCGTGTTCAACAGCGAGGCTGTACGGGCGCTGGTGCCGAACGTCGCATATACGCCACCGACGATGCTGCCCAGCGAATGACCGACGAAATGAAGGTGCCCCACATCGATGTCGGCAGTCGTATCGCCGTCGAGGTCCAGCGCCGAGAGCGCACGCGTGAGTGCCAGCAGGTCGACCGCGCCCTGACGCAGATTGTCGCGCGTCGTGAGCAAACTCGAGAGGTTGACGAAGTTTTGCCCCGAGCCGTCGATGACGCCATCCGCGCCCGGTGCCAGCGTCGTGTTGTTGCTGACGTCGAGATCGAACGTCAGTTCCTTACCCGCTTGGCGGAACAACGCCGCGGAGCTCGTCGGCGTAATACCGTGCAGCGGCAGATCAATTGAAGCCACCACGAAACCTGCCAGAGCGAACGAGTCGGCAATGGCTACCGCGTCCACGCGATTGCGCGTCAGGCCATGCTGAAAAATCACCACCGGCCACCCTGTCGTCGGCTTGGTGGCGAGATTGGGTACAGTGATGAAGATTGGAATATCGAGGTCGGTGGTCTTGGCGGGCAACGGATTGAAGCGCGTTAGATTGCGGCTGGTCTGATCGAGCGTCGGCACCACCGGCGGCCCCGCAGCAGTCCAGAATCGAGTCACCGGCGCTGTTGGCGCAACTGTCGGTGTGGACAGGTAATACGGGAACTCGCACGGTTCCAACGTAGATATCCGCGATTCCCCTGAGCGCGGATGACACATCCTTGGTTGTGAGATGACCGGTCGGCCCGGTACCGGGCGGCGATAGTACCGCTATGGTTGGAGTCATCGATGCGATTTGCGGGGCGAGCATCTCGAGCGTATCGCCCGTCGATTGCGTCGAAAAACTGAACGATACGACCACGCTGGCAGGATCGACGCCGACCAAGCCTCCGACGCGCAGATGTGCGAATGTCAGCCTGCAGATCGCATTCAGCGATGCGTTGGTGATCGGGGTGCACGTCGGCGTACTCGCACCTGCCTGGATTTCGCTGATGGCTTGATCGCGTACTGTCTGGTAGTCGGCATCTGGAACGGCAGCAGTGCCGGCCGTGCTGCGAATGCCATTGGTCAGCAGCACCAGGTACCCGATGTTGGTGAAGCCTTTAGAAGGCATTAGCGGCTTGAGTGGTTGAATGATGAGCGTCCCGCCAGCCGAGCCCGGTTCCACCGAAACAGAGGCGCTGTAGTCGGTGTCGAGAGTGAGCAGTTTCGGAAGCGGTGGAACGACAGGTGCCTTGGTGGCGTTATCCAGCGTCAACTGAATTACGCGCATGTTCGCGGCTGTCAGCGTGGTCGCATCGATCGCGCCTCCGACGAAGCGCGCCGACATATACGCGGTCGTCGAGAACCCATCGAGCTGATTCAGCGTTGCCGCGGCGGGTTGGAACGGATTCATCGGCAGATTCAACGTGCCATCAGGGATCGTGCCTGCTCCGCCGGCGAAGTACAGATCGTTCGGGTACGGGAACACGCCACTCAGGGGCTGAAACTGCGGGCGGAAGGCTGTGGCGCTCGGCGGTGTGGTCGGTGCCCCATTGCCGCTGGTCGGGTCGGTCGGGCCGATGCTCGCTTCACCGTCGGAGGTCGAATCCGAGAAACAACCTGACAACAGCATCCCTGTCAGCAGCAGGATTGCAGCGCGCACAGTCCTCATGGTTTGCTCCTGAAAGATCGCGGAAAAGGGCGCGTACGCGCTCGTTTTAATGGCGACAGCCTACGCTGTGCGTAGCGCAGCCATCAAGTCGGCCGTCTTCGTCAGGTTGAACCCGGAAATGTCAAGAAAATCACTCGGTCGCAACAACTCAGCACCCACTCCCAAGCGGCAGATCGGTCGCAACGAGTTGCGCATCATTGGGGGTAACTGGCGCGGGCGGCGGGTGAAGTTTCCGTCCTCCAATGAATTGAGGCCGACGCCCGATCGCGTGCGCGAGACTCTCTTCAACTGGCTGCAGCCCGTGATCGCGGGCAGTCGCTGCCTCGATCTGTTTGCAGGTTCCGGCGCACTCGGCCTCGAAGCGCTATCGCGTGGCGCCACACGGGTGGTGTTCGTCGATCACGAACCAAGGGTCATCGAGCACCTTCACGCCGCGCTGTCCTTGCTCAAGGCCGAGGGTGCTGAGCCGAAGCTGACACAAGCGCGTCGTTACCTCGAGTCGCCGGTCGAAGCGTTCGACATCGTTTTTCTCGATCCGCCGTTCGCCGATGAATCGCTGCCGGCCATCTGCGCACTGCTCGATTCACGTGGCTGGCTCGCGCCCGAGGCATTCATCTATATCGAGCGGCCCGCCCGCGAAGGCGCGCCGGCGCTTCCAGACCAATGGATCCTGCACCGCACCGGTCGCGCCGGCGAGGTCGGGTATCATCTGGCCCGTCGCCAGGCGGCGCCACTCGCACGAGGGGACACGCGATGAGTCGCAATGCGGTGTATCCGGGCACATTCGACCCTATCACCAACGGGCACCAGGACCTGGTCCGCCGCGCGGCCGGTATTTTCGATCGCGTCGTGGTCGCGATCGCGGCCAACCCCAACAAGACACCCATGTTCAATCTCGAGCAACGCGTCAGTCTTGCGCGGCAGGTGCTGAAAGACGTTTCCAACGTCGAGGTGCAGGGCTACACCGGCCTCACGGTGGATTTTGCGCGCCGCAATGGCATCACGGTCATCGTGCGCGGTTTGCGCGCCGTGTCCGACTTCGAGTTCGAGTTTCAGCTCGCGACCATGTCACGTCACCTCTTTGCCGGCGTCGAAACGGTGTTCCTCACGCCGCAGGAACAGTTCACGTTCATTTCTTCAACACTGGTGCGAGAGATCGCGATCTTCGGCGGGGATGTATCCGAGTTCGTCCATCCCATCGTCGCCGCGGAGTTGAAGAAGATGAAGCAGGCATGAAGCACCCCGAGACCCGCAAGGACCGTTGCGAGGAGTGGCATGAAGGGTAACGACGCGAACAGATCGAGCCGCCTTTGGATTTCCTGCCTGTTCGCGCTGCTGCTCCTGTCGCAGTGGGCGCTCGCCGACGAAGCCCGCAAACCGCCAGTCGCGGCGATAGCCAGCGCATATCCGCTCGCGAGCGAAGCGGGATTTGAGATCCTGGCAGCCGGCGGCAACGCATTTGACGCTGCCGTGGCCGTGAGCGCGGCCCTGGAAGTCACGGAACCGCGCGGTTCCGGACTGGGCGGCGGCGGTTTCTACATGCTGCATCGTTCCAGCGACGGCCTCGACCTGCTCATCGATGCGCGCGAAGTCGCGCCCGCTGCGGCCACGCGCGACATGTTTCTCGATGCCGATGGCAAGCCGGTGCCGGGCCGATCGACCGATACCGCACTCGCGGCCGGAATTCCCGGCGAAGTGGCTGCATGGGCGCACCTTGCGGAGAAGTTCGGCCGCCTGCCCCTCAAGCAGAGCCTGCAACCAGCGATTCGCCTCGCACGCAAGGGGTTTCCGGTATACGCACGCCTCGCCGAAGACATCGGGCGCAAGCGTCCCGCATTTGAACGCAGCCCCGATGCGGCGCGCATTTTTCTCGTCCACGGCGCCGCGCCGATACCGGGTCGTTTGCTCAAGCAGCCCGAGTTGGCCCGCTCACTCACGTGGTTGCAGACAAGGGTCCGGATGGCTTCTACAAGGGGCCATTTGCCGAAAAGCTGGTGGCAGGAGTGCGCAAGCTCGGCGGTATCTGGTCGCTGGAAGATCTGGCGAACTACCGCCTGATCGAACGACAGCCGCTGATCGGTGAGTATCACGGCGTGCGCATCGTGACCCCACCACCGCCTTCATCCGGCGGCGTTGCCGTGCTCAACGCGCTCAACATCCTCGACGGCTACGATCTTGCACAACTCGACAGTACGACCCGCAAGCACGTGATCATTGAAAGCCTGCGCCGTGTGCATCGCGACCGCGCGGAATATCTCGGCGATCCGGCGTTCGTGTCGATGCCGATCCAGCGGCTCCTCAGCCTCGACTACGCTGCCGGCGAACGTGCCTCGATTCGCCTGGATCGCGCCACGCCAAGTGCGGCATTGCCGGGGTACATCGGTGATGCGAGCAGCGGTGTCAGCACTACGCACTTCGCGATCCTCGATCGGGAAGGCAATCGCGTTGCGGCTACGATCACGCTCAACGCCTGGTTCGGCACCGGCCTCGTGATTCCGGGCACCGGCATCCTGCTCAACAACCAGATGGATGACTTTTCGATCAAGCCGGGTGAGCCAAATATCTACAAGCTGGTTGGTGCCGAGGCAAATTCGATTGCGCCCGGCAAGCGCCCGCTCTCGAGCATGACGCCCACGTTCCTCGAGTCGGAGAGAGGCATCGCGATTCTCGGTTCACCGGGCGGCAGCTTCATTCCGTCGATGGTGCTGCTCGGCACGCTCAACTGGCTCAATGGCGCCGATGCCATGGGCATCGTGACGGCGCCGCGTATCCATCACCAGTATCAACCGGATGTGGTGTTCGCGGAGCCGAAGGGTCTGACGGACGAGGAGCGCCAATCGCTCGAGCAGCGCGGTCACAAGTTTCGCGACTGGCCGCCGACCATCGGCAACATGCAGGTGATCACGTGGGACTACGCCACGCAATCGGTGGTGGCCGCATCCGATCCGCGTGGCGTGGGCCAGGGAATGGTTCGCTAGCTCACTTCTGACAGCTGGGGCAGTAGTAGGTCGAGCGCTGGCCCTGGGTGAATTGCCGAATCGGCGTGCGGCAAACCCGGCATGGCTTGCCGGTTCGCTCGTAGACGTAGAGCTTCTGGCGGAAGTAACCCGGATTGCCATCGGCGCCGACATAGTCCCGCAACGTCGTACCGCCCACCTTGATCGCCAGATTGAGCACCGCCTTGATCGCGCGTGCCAGGCGCGCAAGCTGCGCTCGCTTCAACCGCCCTGCAACGCGGCGTGGATTGATCCGGGCACGAAACAAGGCTTCGCTCGCGTAGATGTTCCCGACGCCGACTACCATCTGGCTGTTCATCAGCAATTGCTTGATAGCGACGCGCCGCTTGCGGGTCATGCGCTCGAGGTATTCGGCGTTGAAGCCCGCATCGAGCGGCTCCGGGGCAAGACGGCGCAAGAGTGGATGCGCGAGTGGATCGCCATCGACCCATAGGAGGCTGCCGAAACGTCGCGGGTCGTTGAAGCGCAGCGCGAGACCGGAATCGAGCAGGATGTCGACGTGATCGTGAGTGGCCAGTGGCGTTGCGGGCGGCAGGACCCGCAGGCTCCCCGACATGCCGAGATGCAGGATCAGGCTCCCGCCCTCGAGGTCGATCAGCAAGTACTTCGCACGGCGTCGCACTCCACGGATCGCCTGACCTGCGGCCGCAGGCGCAAGCGTCTTCGGCACTGGCCAGCGCAATCGAGGCTCGCGCACCACGACGGCTGCAATGCGCCGCCCTTCCAGGGCGGGTGCGATCCCGCGGCGCGTGGTTTCGACTTCAGGCAGCTCAGGCATGCGCAACAGTATAGGAGGGGAGCTGCTTGGGGCTCATTCCGGATGGTCCGACAGTACTGCCTTCACAGGAGCGTGACATGGCGCATTTGGCGGGAAGGCACCGGTTCGCTATAGTCCACCGCCTCTCACCTCTGGGCGGCGTCCGGAGTATCTGATGGATCTCACTTTTTTGTATGGCGTACTGAATCTCAACTTCTGGGAATACGCGCTCGTCACTTTCATCATGGTGCAAACCACCGTGACGGCAGTCACCCTCTACCTGCATCGCGACGCGACGCACCGTAGCCTCGATCTGCATCCAGTGCTGCGACACTTCTTTCGCTTCTGGATCTGGATGAGCTCGGGAATGCTGACCAAGGAATGGGTCGCCGTGCACCGCAAGCATCACTCCTTCTCAGATGAGCCCGGCGATCCGCACAGCCCAGTGGTCTTCGGGCTGCGCAAAGTGCTCTTCGAGGGCAAGGAGCTCTACACGGTGGAGGCCAGCAAGCCTGAGACGCTGGAGAAGTACGGCCGCGGTACGCCGGACGACTGGATCGAACGGAACGTCTACTCGCGCTTCTGGAACCTCGGCATCATCCTGATGGTCCTGATCGACCTGGTGCTGTTCGGCGTGCCAGGCATCATCATCCTCAGCATCCAGATGATGGCAATGCCGTTTTTCGCGGCGGGTGTCATCAACGGTCTCGGTCATCACACGGGGTACCGCAACTTTGAATGCGAGGATGCGGCCCGCAATATCACGCCGTGGGGTGTGCTGCTCGGTGGTGAGGAGCTGCACAACAATCACCACGCTTTTCCTGCCTCCGCCAAGTTTTCCGTGCGCAGCTGGGAATTCGACATCGGCTGGTTCTTTATCCGCGTGCTGGAATTCTTCGGGCTTGCGAAGGTGATTCGCACGGCGCCGGAGCCTGCCCGGGTCGAGCCGCGACGCGTCGATCTGGATACATTGCGTGCAGTCATCATCAATCGCATGCACGTACTGCGTGAATACAGCCGCAAGGTGACGCTGCCGGTGCTGCGCGCCGAGCGCGCCCGCGATGGTTCCGAGTCGCGCCTGAAGCGCGGCGTGCGCAAGCTCCTGGTGCGCCATCCGAGATTGCTCGATGAGACTGGCACGCAGCGGCTCAAGGAAATCCTCGACAGCAACCCCGCCCTGCGCACGGTTCACGAATTCCGCGAGCGGCTCCAGCAGTTGTGGAGCGGGGCGAACGCCAGCAATGAACGTCTGCTTGCACAACTCAAGGATTGGTGTGCCCAGGCCGAAGCGAGTGGCGTGAAGGTGCTGCAGGACTTCGCGATGTCACTGCGCGGGTACGCGCTGCAACCCGCCTAGCAGCCGAAGCGATTTTCCGACTGGAAAAAAGAAAACCCGCCGATCGGCGGGTTTTCTGTTTCTGGCGCGAGGATTACGCGCTACTTGATCTTCGATTCCTTGTACTTGACGTGCTTGCGCACGACCGGATCGAATTTCATGGTCTCGAGCTTGTCGGGGTGCAGGCGCTTGTTCTTCATTGTCGTGTAGAAGTGGCCCGTTCCTGCCGACGACACCAGCTTGATCTTTTCGCGCATGACCGCCTCCTCAGACCTTGACGCCCCGGGCGCGCAGCTCCGCCACCACCACGTCAACGCCGCGCTTTTCGATCGTGCGCAGCCCGCGAGTGGAGACCTTGAGACTGACGAAGCGCTTCTCGCTTTCCAGCCAGAATCGCTGCACGTGCAAGTTCGGAAGGAAACGACGCCGCTTGCGATTGTTCGCGTGCGAGACCGTGTTGCCGACGACCGGCCGCTTGCCGGTGACCTGACAGACTCGGGACATGATTGTTGCCTCGAAAAAATGGGCCGCCAGCCAATGAGTTAGAGCAGCGGGCGTGCCGAAAGAGCGCGGAAAGATAGCCGAAAGCGCCGACTCGGGCAAGTTTGAGGGTTGGGGGACTGCTCTCGGCTCCCCGACACGAATGAAACCTCAACAGATTCTTGCTTGTAACTTTCGCGGGGTCACTCAGCGTCTCTTTGAGGTAATCAAGCAAGAACGGGGGCACCGAGAGCAGTCCCCCCAACCCTCAAACTTGCCGATGACGGTCAGATCAGGCCTTTCTCGGCGAAGCTCAGGCAGCTCCCGTCCCCCACGATCACATGATCGAGCAGGCGGATGTCGACCAGCGCGAGGGCCTCTTTGAGCCGCTGCGTGATCAGTTCATCCGCCTGGCTGGGCTCGGCCACGCCGGAGGGATGGTTGTGAGCGAGGATCACAGCGGCGGCGTTACGCGCCAAAGCCTGCTTTACGACCTCGCGTGGGTGGACGCTCGCCCCGTCGATCGTGCCGCGGAACAGCTCGTCGAACGCGATCAGGCGGTGCCGGTTGTCCAGATGCAGGCAGCAGAACACTTCGTAGCTGCGGTCCCGCAGCCGCGCGGTCAGGAAATCCCGCGTCGCGCGCGGCGAGTTGAGACCCGGGCCAGTCTGCAAGGCCTCCTGGTAATGGCGGCGCGCCAGCTCGAGCGCCGCCTGCAGTTCGGCGTACCGCGCGGGACCGAGGCCCGGATGCTGACAGAAGCGCCCGACGTCGGCGCTCAACAGCGCGCGCAACGAACGGAATTCCTTGAGGACCTCGCGCGCCAGGTCGACGGCACTCCCACCGCGTTTACCGATGCGAATTACCAACGCAAGCAGTTCCGCTTCCGACAGCGCACCCGGACCGAGATGCAGCAGTTTTTCGCGCGGGCGTTCCGCGCTCGGCCAATCACGTATGGACATGGTGAAATCCGCGTGCCCGGGCTGAGGGCTTGGAACGCGGATGAAATGATCACTGCCAGCCGGTGACAATTGCAGCGGGAAATGTCACGTGTGAGCCAAGAAACCGGTTTTGTCACCACCGCGTCAGGCGGTTTGCCCGCTTTCGCTGAGGCTCGGATAATGTCCTCCCATGAACGATCCGACTCCTCAGCGCATCCTCCTCGGTGTCACTGGCGGCATTGCGGCGTACAAGAGCCCGGATCTTGTGCGTCGGCTGACCGAGCGAGGCGCCGAAGTCCAGGTCGTCATGACTGCGGCGGCCCAGAAATTCGTGTCGCCACTGACCTTTCAGGCGGTCTCCGGTCGCCCCACGCGTACTGACCTCTGGGACGACATGGCTGAGGCGGCGATGGGGCACATCGAGCTCGCACGCTGGGCTCAACTGGTACTCGTAGCCCCCGCCAGCGCTAACTTCATCGCACGCCTCGCGCAGGGCTTCGCCGATGACCTGCTCAGCACTTTGTGTCTCGCGACGGATTCTCCGGTCGCAGTTGCGCCGGCGATGAACCATCTCATGTGGGCGAACAGCGCGACCCAGGCCAATGTCGCGACACTTCGAGCGCGTGGCATCGCCATCTACGGCCCCGGCGAGGGTGACCAGGCCTGCGGCGAGTTCGGGCCGGGACGCATGCTCGAGCCGCTCGATCTCGCCGAGCGTGCGATTGCCCTCATCTCAATGCCGCGGGTACTCGAAGGCCTGCATGTGGTTATCACTGCCGGGCCGACGCGCGAGCGCATCGATCCGGTGCGCTTCATCAGCAACCGCAGCTCTGGAAAGATGGGATTCGCGGTTGCCCAAGCTGCCTATTTCGCGGGAGCACGCGTCACGCTGATCAGCGGTCCGGTGTCGATCGACACACCGCCAGGTGTGCAGCGCATCGACGTCGAGAGCGCCGAACAGATGTACGCAGCCGCGCATCGCGAGCTGCCCTCGACCGATATCTTCATCTCCGCCGCCGCAGTGGCGGACTACCGCCCGCCGGCTCCGCTTGCGCAGAAACTCAAAAAGACCGGAGATTCGTTGCAGCTCGATCTCGTGAAGGCGCCCGACATCGTCGCGTCAGTGGCCGCGAGCCCGCGCCGGCCGTTTGTGGTGGGGTTTGCTGCCGAGACCGAGCGCGTCGAGCAGCACGCGCGCGAGAAGCTGGTGAAGAAGAGCCTGGACATGATTGCCGCCAATGAAGTGGGCGAGGGGCTCGCATTCGACTGCGATGAGAACGCCCTGCTCGTGCTGTGGCCGGGCGGCAGCCAAAAGCTGGAGCGCGCTTCGAAGCTCCAGGTGGCGCGCGGATTGATCGAGCTCATTGCCGAACGCTACCGGCAGCGGACCGCGAGTCCCGCCAAGCAGCGGGCGCATGTCTGAACCGGCGGTCGCGAACCGCCGTCTGAAGATCAGGATCCTCGACGAGCGCGTCGGGCGCGAATTTCCGCTCCCCCAATACGCCACTTCAGGTTCGGCCGGGGTGGATCTGCGTGCCTGCCTGGCAGCGCCGCTGGTCCTCGAACCGGGGCGCACGGAGTTGATCCCAACCGGTATCGCCATTCATCTCGAGGATCCAGGTCTCGCAGCAGTGCTGCTGCCCCGCTCCGGTCTCGGGCACAAGCACGGCATCGTGCTTGGCAATCTCGTCGGGTTGATCGACTCGGACTACCAGGGACAGGTCATGGTGTCCTGCTGGAATCGCGGACAGCAGCCGTTCACGGTCCAACCCGGCGAGCGCATCGCGCAACTTATCGTAGTGCCGGTCGTGCAGGTGGAATTTGAAGTCGTGGCGGACTTCGAGACGAGTAGACGAGGGTCCGGAGGCTTCGGTCACTCCGGTCGGCAGTAGCTCGATCAGCGTTTGCGGTCGGTCATCAGTTCGGTATATCGCTGAATGTCAGACTGGAAACGTTCGCGGACCACGCTCTGTTCGGCGCGCTTGCTGGCGAGGTTGCGCTCCTGCAACCGAATATCCTTGATCGTTCTCACCAGGTCTTCTGCCAGCGCATCAGGCATTGGTCCAGCGCCATCGTTCGCGCTGTAAGGCGCGTAAAAAAAGCTCCGCGCCTGCAGGTCCTGCAGTCGTCCCTGCAGCGTATCGAGATACTGCGTCGTCACCCTGACCTGTCCTTCGATGAGGTCGAGCCGCTGATCGCGCAACTGCTCGATCTGTTGCACGGAGACGTAGGTTGTCACCAGCACCTGGTCGCGATGGCGCGAGTCGGTCACCGCACGATCGCGCGCCGCCTCAGCCGCACGCTGCGCATCGGATTTCTCGGCATTGAGTCTTCCGACTTCAACGCCCTGGCGGTTGAGGACCGATCGTTCCTGCTTCGCGTACTGAGGCGGAATGCTGTCCCCGTAGTGAACGATGCCCTTTTCGTCGACCCACTTATAGAGAGGCCGGTCCGCGCCGGTGTTCGCGGCGAGCAATGCAGTCGGACCGGCGGCGAGGAGTGCCGCAGCCAACACGAGCTGCACGATTCGCGAAGTGGCCAAGGTGTTACACCGACCCGAGATTCGGGGCGGGCTATTGTGCCTCAACTACCCGCAGGTTTCGCAAGACCCAAATGTGCGACGCCGCAGCGAGTGTCGCTAAATACCGTACTCGGAGCGATAGCTGCGCATCGCTTCGAGCATTTCGGCATCCCCAACCGCAGTCAAAGACTCGATCAGGTCCGAAAGTGTGATGATGCTCACACAACTCACCGCGTAGGTGTTTTCGACCTCCTGAACAGCGGAGAGCTTTCCCTGGCCGCGTTCCTGCCGATCCAGCGCGAGCACGACGCCGGCGAGGCGCGCCTGCGCGCCGAGGATGAGGTCTGCCGATTGCCGGATGGCAGTTCCAGCAGTGATGACATCGTCGATGATGAGAATACGGCCGGCGAGCGGACTGCCGATGATCATGCCGCCTTCACCATGATCCTTGGACTCCTTGCGATTGAACGCGAACGGCACGCTGCGGCCATGCAATTCGGCCAGGGCTCCTGCAGTAGCGACGACCAGCGCAATCCCTTTGTATGCCGGCCCGAACAACATGTCGTACTCGATACCCGATTGCACGATCGTGTCCGCGTAGCTGCGTCCAAGCGCCGCAATCGCATGGCCCGTGTTGAACAGACCCGCGTTGAAGAAATACGGGCTGATACGGCCGGACTTGAGCTTGAATTCTCCGAAACGCAGCGCGCCCATCTCGAGAGCGAGGTCGATGAACTGTCGCTGGTGGGGAAGCATGAACGCGAGGAAGTATACTGCTGCGGCGTGCGTATCATCACGCTCAACGTCAACGGGGTTCGCTCCGCCGCGAGCAAGGGATTGTTCGACTGGCTGAAACGCCAGCGTGCCGATGTGGTGTGCCTGCAGGAAACCAAGGCGCAGGAATCACAGCTCGCCGCAACGCATTTTCGCCCGCGTGGCTATCACTGCTTCTACTATGACGCTGAGCGCAAGGGCTACTCCGGCACGGCACTCTTCGCGCGACGCGAGCCGGACGATCTGGTGCGCGGTTTCGGCATTCCGGAGTTCGATGGTGAGGGGCGGTACCTCGAAGCCCGGTTCGGCAAGCTGAGCGTGGTATCCATCTACCTGCCTTCAGGCTCTGCAGGGCCAGATCGGCAGGCCTCCAAGTTCCGCTTCCTCGACTGCTTTCGGCCCCATCTTGAGACACTCGGGCGCAGCCGCCGGCAGTACGTGCTCTGTGGAGACTGGAACATCGCGCACAAGGAAATCGACCTCAAGAACTGGCGTTCGAACCGCAAGAACTCCGGCTTCCTACCGGAGGAGCGTGCCTGGCTGGATCAGCTTTTCGGCCCGATGCGCTACGTTGATGCCTTCCGCCAGGTCAACGAGAAGTCCGATCAATACACGTGGTGGTCGAATCGTGGCCGCGCCTGGGAGAAGAACGTGGGCTGGCGTATCGACTACCAGGTTGTGAGCAACACACTGCGCGAAGCGCCCCAGCGCGCCAGTATCTTCAAGACACATCGTTTCTCGGACCACGCACCGCTGATCATGGACTACGACCTTTGACCGGACCCAAGAGTCGATCGGGGGTGCGAGGCTGGCTCGACGCACTGCTGGTTTACCGGCAACCGCGTGTCGCCGCGATGTTGTTTCTGGGCTTCTCTGCCGGGCTGCCTTTCATGCTGGTGTTTCAGACGCTGTCTGCCTGGCTGAGACAGTCTGGAATCGAACGCGCGACCATCGGGATGCTGGCGTGGGTCGGGATCCTCTACTCGATCAAGGTTCTCTGGGCACCCATCGTCGATCGCGTGCCAGTGCCGGTGCTCAATCGCATGCTCGGCCGGCGACGCAGCTGGATGCTGATTGCGCAAATCGGCGTCGCACTCGGGTTACTGAATCTCGCCCAGGCCAATCCCGCGGCCGATCTCACTGCGGTCGTGTTCGGGGCGCTTTTTGTAGCGTTCGCTTCGGCAACTCAAGACATCGCGCTTGATGCATGGCGCATCGAGTCTGCGCCTGCCGACCACCAGGGTGCGATGGCAGCCGCCTACCAATTGGGCTATCGCATTGCAATTGCGATGGGGACCGCGGGTGCGTTCTGGATTGCAGCCGACCACGGATGGCCGATGACCTACAGAGCGATGGCGGCACTCATGGCGATCGGCATCGTGACTACGCTGCTGGTTCGCGAGCCCGTGGTTCAGGTCACTCCGGAATCCCAGCGGCGCGAACAGCGTGTCATTGACTGGCTGGAGCGAAACGCGCACTGGCCTGCGCCGCTGCGCAACGCGGGCGCGCGCTTCATCGACGCAGTCGTATGCCCGCTGGTCGATTTCTTCGCGCGCTATGGCTCGAGGCTTGCCCTTTTGATTCTGGTATTTATCTGCACGTATCGCCTCACGGACTTTGCCATGGGAGTGATGGCGAACCCTTTCTACCTCGACGCTGGATTTACGCTCAAGGAAATTGCGGCGGTGGTCAAAGGACCGGGCCTGCTGATGGCGATTCTCGGAGTGTTGTTGGGGGGCACGGTAGTCGCAAAGCTCGGGACCACGCGCGCACTGGTCCTGGGCAGCGTGTTGATCATTTGCTCCAACCTGGCGTACGCCGCGCTGGCTTCTGCCGCTGCTCCGAGTCGCCTGGGCCTGGCGCTGGCGAACGGCGCCGACAATCTTGCGCTTGGCGTGCACGGGACCGCGCTGATCGCGTTTCTTTCCAGCCTCACCAGTGCAAAATACACGGCGACCCAGTACGCGCTTTTTTCATCAGTTTATGCGCTGCCGGGAAAATTCCTGATGGGAGCATCCGGGTTCGTCGTCGACGCGATTGGCTACCCGCGCTTCTTTATATACACCGCATCCTTGAGCATCCCCGGATTGCTGTTGCTCTACTGGCTGGTCGGGCGTGTGCCGGCAGCGAGCGCACAGGCGAAATGAGCGCGGCCTGCGCGCCGCGCAGGCCTGAATCTGCAGTTGCGAGGAGAAATCAGGTCGACTGGTCGAAGTAGTCGAGCGGGCTCAGCCACTGGCGCTCGGAATTGAGCTGATCGTTGTCTTCGACATCTTCGGGCTCGACATCGACGGAACCGGTCCAGTCTTCCGGTGCTTCCGCGGCCTCGAGAAGGGCATCTTGCCACTGGTCGTCCCAGGACTCGAAGTCCAGTTCTTCGACCGTGCCGTCGAAGTGCTGCACTTCAATCGTGCCGTCGTCTTCATCGATCGCCACGATCTCAAACAACTCTCCGCCTTGACGGCGGTACCAGTCGCCGACGACCGGCGCGGGTGTGTTCGGAGCCCTTCCTTCCATTGTGTGCTTCCCCCGTATTCTGGCATCCAGCCTCGTTGTGCCCTCGTGCTGCGAGCCAGCCGCCACTGCTATGCTCGCGTGCCCCAAGTTTCAGCCCAGAGTCACGCACGAGGCAAGCGTAATATTTTCTGCACAGCATCATGATTGAAGCACTGATCAAATTTTTCGTGCTGTTCTTCGTCGTAGTTGAGCCGATCAGCCTCGTGCCGATGTTCGCCGCACTCACCGAGGGCGCGAGCGTCGGTTACAAGCGCAGAATGGCCTGCAAGGCTGTAATTCTTGCAGGGCTGATTCTCCTGGCCTTTGCACTTGCGGGCGGCGCGCTGCTCAACACGATGGGCATCAGCTTGAATGCGTTTCGCATCTTTGGCGGCCTGATGCTGTTCCTGATTGCACTCGACATGGTGTATGTGCGCCCTTCGGGTGCGCGGACCACGACCAGCACTGAGGAAGAAGAGGTCAGGCGCCGGCCGGACATCGCGGTGTTTCCACTTGCATTCCCATTTATCGCCGGACCGGGCGCGCTCGCAACAATCCTTCTCGTCACAGGAGGCTTGTCGCGTACTTCGCTGCTTTTCCTCGGGATGATGGGCGTCGTAATCCTCGTCCTCGTGATCACTTTCGTGCTGATGTTGCTTACTCCCCAAGTGATGCGCGCGCTCGGCGTGACGGGCGCTAACGTCGTGAGTCGCCTCACCGGCGTGATCCTGGGAGCGCTTGCCGTGCAGTTCGTGATCGATGGCGTGAAGGGTGGCTTCAGCTAGATCCTTCGATACTCGAGATCCCAGACGCCGTGCCCCAGGCGCTGTCCGCGACGCTCGAAGCGCGTGAGGGGCCGGATCGATGGGCGATCCGCATATCCTGCCTGGCCTGCGCAATTGCTCAGCGCTGCGCACGCATCCAGCACTTCGCGCATTTGTTCGGCATAGGGCTGCCAGTCGGTCGCCAGCCGCAGGGCTCCGCCATGCCGGAGTTTGCTCGTCAACAGGTCTGCGAACGGTCCCTGGATGAGCCGGCGCTTGTGATGGCGCTTCTTGGGCCACGGATCCGGAAAGAAGACGAAGACCTCGTCGAACGATTCAGCAGCGATCTGTTGCTCGAGCACTTCGATTGCGTCGTGACGAAAGACCCGCAAGTTCGCCAACTCCGCAGACTCGGCCTGCAGCAAGACCCTGCCGACCCCGGGCTCGTGGACTTCGATGCCGATGCAATCCCAGTCACGCCGTTGTGCCGCCACGGCAGCAAGCACTTCGCCGTTGCCAAAGCCGATCTCCAACAGGCGCGGCGCTGTACGGCCAAACAAGACGTTAAGATCCACTGCCTGGGGCGAGTAGTCGACTCCGTATTTCGGCCACAGCTCCTTGAGCGCACGAGCCTGGGCAGAGGTGATGCGCCCCGCCCGGCGCACATAGCTGCGCACGTGCCGACGCTCGGGCTCCGAAGTGGAATGCATCGTGGACATGCCGCTACTTTAGTCCCGGCACCAATGTCCCGGGACAAATTTCAGGATTGATCGCGGTGCGCTGTTCAACCAGAATTTCGCACCTGCCCCGCAGAGCCTGCACGCGCGGTGCATGGCCCTTCAGCCTGAGGAGAGTCGGCATGGTCAAGGACCGCATGGCAGTCCTGACGGCGATGATGGACATCGGGTTGATACCGATTTTCAATCACCCGGACGTCGAAGTCTGCACGAAAGTGATCCAGGCCTGTGCCAACGGCGGCGCCAAGTGCATCGAGTTCACCAATCGCGGCGAGTTTGCTGCCCACGTATTCCTCGAGCTCACGCGTCATTTCGCCCAGGCGGATTCGAGCGTAATCATGGGCGTGGGATCGATCGTCGATGCGCCGACCGCGGGCATCTACATCTCAAATGGCGCACGCTTCGTCGTGGGACCCGTGCTCAATCCCGACGTTGCCAAGGTCTGCAACCGCCGCAAGATTCCTTACAGTCCCGGCTGCGGCAGCGCTTCGGAGATTGGCTTCGCTGAAGAACTTGGTTGCGAGATCGTCAAGATGTTTCCCGCTGCCTCGGTGGGCGGTCCGGACTTCGTAAGAGCTGTTCTCGCCCCCTGTCCCTGGACGCGAATCATGCCCACCGGCGCCGTCGACACCACAGAAGAGTCGCTGCGAGCCTGGTTCGGTGCCGGCGTCGCGGCGGTCGGCATGGGCGCCAATCTCATCAGCCAGCAGGTACTCGACAAGCAGGACTATGCTGGCCTTGAGGAGAAGGTGCGCAAGACCATCCAGCTCATCAAGACGATCCGCGGTAAGTAGTCGATGGCCGACAACGTGCTCAAGATTCGACCGGCGGGTGAGACGCGCTGGGACTGTGCATCCCTCGGCGAGGTGATGTTGCGCTTCGATCCCGGGTTCGGGCGCGTGCGCAATGCGCGCAGCTTCCAGGTGTGGGAGGGCGGCGGCGAATACAACGTAGCGCGCGCGATGCGCAAATGTTGGGGGAAACGCTCCACGGTCGTGACCGCGTTGCCGGTCAACGATCTCGGCTGGCTCGTTGAAGACCTGATCATGCAAGGCGGCGTCGACATGTCACACGTCGTGTGGCGCGAGTTTGACGGCATCGGGCGCAGCACGCGCGTCGGCCTCAATTTCACCGAGAAGGGTTTCGGCATTCGGGCGGCGCTCGGCTGCTCCGATCGCGGGCATTCCGCCGCCTCGCAGATCAAGCCGGGCGAGGTGAACTGGGAGCGACTGTTCGGTGAGGAAGGCGTACGTTGGTTTCACACTGGTGGCATCTTCGCAGCACTCGCCGCGAATACTGCTGAGACGGTGATCGAAGCGGTCGAAATCGCGCGTAAGCACGGCACGATCGTCTCCTACGATCTGAACTACCGCGCCTCGCTCTGGAAGAGCCAGGGTGGCCAGGAAGGCGCGCAGCGCGTCAATCGCAGCATCGCGAAATACGTCGACGTGATGATCGGCAACGAAGAGGATTTCACCGCGCGTCTCGGCTTCGAAGTCGAAGGGCTCGACGAGCATATCTCCGCGATCGGTCCGGCGAACTTCAAGAGAATGATCCAGACGGCCGTGAAGCAATTTCCGAACTTCAAGGTCGCCGCCACCACCTTGCGCAATGCGAAGACAGCGACATTCAACGATTGGTCGGCGATCCTTTATGCGGGTGGCCAGTTCTACCAGTCGATCATGCGCGAGAATCTCGAGATCTACGATCGCGTTGGCGGCGGCGATGGCTTCGCGTCCGGTCTCGCGTATGCGTTTCTCGAGGGCAAAGGTCCTCAGGCCGCGGTCGAGTATGGCGCCGCGCACGGCGCACTCGCGATGACGACACCGGGCGACACTTCCATGGTCAACGCCAGGGAAGTTGAAGCCGTCATGGAGGGGAAGGGTGCGCGCGTCGTGCGCTGACGCCGTTTGCAATTTCACCACGGAAAATTCAATGCGATTATTGTTGGCTCTATTGGCGGCCGGGCTGGTCGCGGCGGTCGGCGGCGCGCATGCAGATGCACCGCAAGCGGTTCGCGCACAGGCGCTCGATATCTTTCGCTCCGTGATTGGCTACAAGACTTCGATCGGGCTGCACCAGGTGCCTGTGATGGCTGAGTATCTCGCCGGCAAGTTCCGAGCTGGCGGATTTGCGAACGAGGATATCCATGTCCTCCCGTACGAGGAGACTGCATCACTCGTCGTTCGTTATCGCGGCAATGGCAAGGGCGGCAAGCCGATTCTGCTGCTCGCTCATATGGATGTGGTCACCGCGAACCGCGAAGACTGGGAACGAGATCCATACACGCTCATCGAAGAGAACGGGTTTTTCTTCGGACGTGGCACGTACGACATCAAGGGCGAGATAGCGCTTCTCACCGAGACATTTCTGCGCCTCAAGGCCGAGCACTTCGTTCCCACGCGCGATCTGGTGATCGTCTTCACCGGCGATGAAGAAACCGCACAGGCGACCACTCGTGATCTGGTCGACAAGCACCGCGACCTCGTCGATGCCGAGTTTGCGCTCAACGCCGATGGTGGCGGTGGCGCGTTCGACGAGCGGACTGGCAAGGCACAGCTCTACACGTTGCAAGGCGCAGAGAAGGCGTCCGTCACCTTCGAGCTGACGGTGCACAACCCCGGCGGGCACAGCTCCCGGCCGCGCAACGACAACGCGATCTATGAGCTGGCGGATGCACTCAAGGCGGTGCAGGCGTATCGCTTCCCGGTGATGTGGAACGACTGGACCCTGGGAAGCTTCAAGGCGTCCGCTGCCGCGACGCCCGGTGAGCTTGGTCAGGCCATGGCCCGTTTTGCCGCGAACCCGCGCGACGCCGCGGCCGCGGACATCCTCTTTAACAGTCCCCAGGACGTTGGCCGCACGCGCACGACCTGTGTCGCAACCATGCTCAAGGCGGGCCACGCAGAGAATGCGCTGCCACAGAGCGCCACAGCGGTCATCAATTGCCGCGTCTTCCCGGGCACCAGCGTGGAAGAGGTGAAAGGCACGCTTCAGAAACTGGCAGGCGAAAAGGTCGAGCTGAAGCTCATCAACAACCCCGCGGTTGCCAAACCGTCACCGATTCGCGGGGATGTCATCGCGGCCGTGACCAAGGCCGTGCACAGCGTCTATCCGGGCACGCCGATCGTGCCGGACATGGTTCCCTACGCGACCGACGGCGCGATCTTCAGCCAGGCGGGAATTCCAACGTACGGTGCCTCCTCCACGTTCATCAAGGAAAGTGAGATCTTTTCGCACGGTCTGAATGAGCGTTTGCCCGTCGAGTCCTTCTACAACGGGCTCACGTACTTCTACGTGCTGCTGAAGGAACTGGCGGGAAAACGCTGAATCGTCGCGGCGGCGGGGAAACCGTTGCCGGCGCAGCAGGCCCGCTCGTAGAATCACTGCCCGCTGCGGGTGTAGCTCAATGGTAGAGCTCTTGGTTCCCAACCAAGTGACGAGGGTTCGATTCCCTTCACCCGCTCCACTTCACTGCGCCGAGCGCGCAAAGCGACTTCGATACTCCGCCGGGGTAACTCCGAGCGCCCGTCGAAACGCGCGCCGCAACGATTGTTCATCTGCGAACCCACAACGTCGCGCGACGCCCTTGAGCCGGTTCGAGCCGTCCTCAATGCAACGGCGCGCCTCTTCGACGCGCAAGCGTTGTATGAATGCTGCGGGGGAGACGCCCACCGCGGCGCTGAACTGGCGGGAGAAGTGCCGCACGCTCAGGCCCGCAAGCTGCGCCAGTTTTTCCACCGAAAGATTCGCGTCGAGATGTTCGAGGACCCAGAGCTGGAGCTTTCCGAAGCGATCCTCACTCTGTTGCGCCTGCAGATAGCGGCTGAACTGCGATTGTCCGCCCGGGCGCTTCAGGAACATGACCAGCTCCTGGGCCACGGCAAGCGCAATAGCCTTGCCCCAGTCTTCCTCGACCATCGCGAGTGCCATATCCATGCCCGCGGTGACGCCGGCAGACGTATAGATATTGCCATTGCGGACGTAGAGCGCGTCAGGATCGACGGCGCAGCCCGGGACCGCTTTCGCAAGTCGCTCGCAGTATGCCCAATGGGTTGTGGCGGACTTGTGATCGAGCAGCCCGCACGCGGCGAGCACGAACGCACCCGTGCAGATCGAGCCTACGCGTTCGGCGGTGTGCGCCTTGCGCTGGATCCAGCGAATCACATCCGAGTTGCGGGTCACGGCCTGGAAACCAATGCCGCCGGCCAGCAGGAGTGTGTCGATGCGCTCCACGTCGCGATACGAGCGCTCGGCGATGAGCTTCAATCCGTTCGACATGGCCAATGGTCCGGCAGTTGGCGCAGTCAACTCGATTTCATACGCGGCAACTCGCTGCGCGCGGTGATCCCTGAGCCAGCGGCTGGTACGTGCGAATACCTCGAGCGGCCCGGTGACGTCGAGCACCTGAGCGTCGGGGTAGGCGAGCATCACTACGCGATGCGTACGGGCGCGCCTTTGTACCGTCGTGTTGGAGCTTCGCTTGCTCATGAGTCGAGTATCCCATCGTTGACTCTCGGCAGAGAGTCAACGAGACGTCATTTTCGGCCATGCACTCACGCACTCGCCACAGGGACGAACGTCAGGCCAACAGGCCCGGCGATCGAATCAGGGCTGGCGCGGCTCGCGTCAATCAAAAGCGCAGTCGACCGCTTTTCTTTACGTTCCTTTTACATCATGCACGCTGCGTTATTCGCGTCGCCTGAACCAGCGGCGCGCATGCGAGAATACCGATATGCTGTCGTCAGTGAGATGGCCGCCAGGATCGGTGGTTTCGTGAGCATGCCGCGAGAGTTGCTCGTAGACCTGTATGCCGCGCCGGGTGTCGCTGCGGATGCGAACACTCCAAGCCCCGTGTTTCGCACCATCCTCGATCAATCCCCGACACTTACGCTGCTGCTGGATGCCGAAGGCACTGTGCTCTATTGCAATCGACGCGTGGCGCTTCTCGGCCTCGGTGCAGCAGAACTCACTGACCGTGGCGTGCTCGAGTTCATCCTCGCCGAGGACCACACTGCCTTTCGCGAACAGTTCCAATCGCTCGTCGCCGGCGGCGACGCACGGGAGCTGCGCTGTGAGCTGAGATTTCTCAAGCGGGACGGCACGTGTACATGGTTCGATTGCACCCTGGCGAACCTGCTTGCTCAGGCGGATGTTCACGCGGTGCTCTTGAGCGCGCACGAGATCACCGCACACAAGGCGATCGAGCAGCGCCTGCACGACAGCGAGCGGCGCTTCGAAACCGTGACCAACGAACGCCTGCGCGCAGTGACGCAGAGCGTGCCCGACCTGCTGCTGCTCGCGGATCTCGACCTGCGTGTCCAGTTCGCGAACCGACCGATTCTCGGCCACTCGCCCGAGGAGCTCCTCGGCCGTTCGATCCTCGATCTGTTGCCCGCGGAAGAGCGCGAGGCGGTCCGTGCCGTTTACGATCGCGCGCTCGCGACGCGTGAGCCGCAGACCTACGAATTGCGCCATTTCATCGATGGCGAGGTGCGCTGGTTTGAGAACCGGGTCGGTCTCGTGATGCATGAGGGTCAGCCGACGGGGCTCACCGTGGCCAGCACCGAAGTGACCGTGCGGCGCCGGGGGGAAGAGGCGCTGAAGATCCAGGCGCGCATTCTCGATGCGATGCGCGAAGGCGTGCTGGTGGTCGATTCCTCGAGCACGATCCGCATGGCGAACGGCGCCATCACACGTGTGACCGGGTACGAGCCTCGGCACCTCATCGGGAAGAGTGGCCGCGTAATCACGCGCTACACCGAAAGTGAGTACGAAGAGATCAGGAGCGAGATCAATCAGCGGCTCACCGAGGCCGAATTCTTCGCGCGCGATATGCACTGCGTGCATCGTGACGGCAGTTTCTTCACCGCTGGCTGCGTCATCACCCCGATTCAGATCGGCGGAAAGGCGCATCGACTGGTCGTGCTCGAAGATGTTACGCAACGGCGTGAGCTCGAACGCGAGATCATCGACATCGCCAATCGCGAGCAGCAGCGCATCGGCAGCGATCTGCATGACGGGCTTGGCCAGGAGCTCACCGGGGTGGCGCTGATGTTGACGAGCCTCGTGGGTCGATTGAAGCGTGAGCACGCGGGCGCCGCGTGCGATGCCGAGGAAATCGTGGCGCTCGTCAACCGTGCGATCGACGGCGCGCGCGCCCTGGCACGGGGTGTTTCACCGGTCAGCGTCGAGCGCGGTGGACTGCCTTCGGCGCTGCGTGCCCTCGCCAGCCACGCGAGCGATATGTATGGCGCCGCGGTGCGTTTTCGAGGCAAGGTCTGGCCACAGCTCACGCTGGATGCCGCGGCGTGCGATCACCTCTATCGCATCGCGCAGGAAGCGGTGAACAACGCGGTCAAGCATGGCCGCGCCAGCCAGGTCACGATCGATCTGCAGGTCACGACCGAGAACGTGACGCTCATCGTGCGCGACAACGGCAGCGGCATGGCACGCGATGCGCAGCTCAGCCGCGGCATGGGTCTGAAGATCATGCACTACCGCGCCAGCATGATTTCCGGCGCCGTAGCTCTCGAAGCTGCGGATGGCGGAGGTTTACAGGTGATCTGCAGATGTCGGCAGTCGCCGCCTGCAGACGCCAGTGTTGTTCGTAGCTGATTCAGGGAGTAGGAGCAGATGATGACTGGAGCCCAGCCGACGATGAAACACCCGATCGGGGTCACCGCAAAAAAGAAAGGACGACGCGTGCTGGTCGTCGACGATCATCCGATCGTGCGCCAGGGATTGCGACGCCTGATCGACCAGGAAGACGATCTTGTGGTCTGTGGCGAAGTCGAGACGGTGAAGGAAGCGCGCACCGCTATCCGCGAATTGCACCCTGACGTCGTCATCGTCGACATTTCGCTCAAGCAGGGCGATGGGATCGATCTGGTCACTGATGCACGAGCTCAGCATCCGCGCCTGCCGATCCTGGTGTTGTCGATGCACGACGAGACGATCTACGCCGAACGAGTCCTGAGCTCCGGTGCCAATGGCTACATCATGAAGCAGGCGGCAAGCGAGCAGTTCCTCGTCGCCCTGCGCAAGGTCCTCGATGGCGGCGTTTACGTGAGTGATGCCGTGAACAAGATCCTGGTGGACCGCTTCACGGCGGGCGGCCACTACGTTTCACTCAATCCTATCGACCGGCTGAGCAATCGCGAACTGCAGATCCTGCACTACATTGGCAAGGGCACGAGCACGCGCGAAATCGCGGTGGCGCTCGATCTCAGCGTCAAGACGGTCGAATCGCACCGCCAGCGCATCAAGAAAAAGCTGCGGATCAAGGACGCCTCGCAACTGATCCGCTACGCCGTGAACTGGTTCGCCGGCCGCGAAACGGGCTGAACCGGGTCCGGCGGGATCCGCGTCAGGGCCAGGGCGCTTCTGCACCCCGGCGCAGTGAATGGCGCACCGCGGCGGCCTGTCTTTGCCGGGCGCCAAAAGCCGTCCCGGCATTCAAACCTCTCGCCCTCCAGCCGCGTCTAACTCGTCGGATCACTTCGGATTTGCACGCGGGGCGCCCGGCGCGACGCGGCTGGTAGTATCGATGCATGAGGACAGGCCAGAGCGCCGTAATGACATTGGAATCGCGGGCGATCGACACCGAGGAACAGTGGATCGAGAGCGCGCGGGCGGGCGATCGCGGCGCCTTCGAGCAGATCTACCGCGCGTACTCCGGGAAGGTATATGGCTTGTGTCTGCGGCTGACCCGAGAGCCTTCAGTGGCCGAGGACTGCACGCAGGAGACCTTCCTCAGCGCCTGGCGCAATCTGGGTCGCTTCGAGGGTCGCAGTGCGCTCGGCACGTGGTTGCACCGGATTGCCGTGAATGCGGCACTGGCGCGTGGCCGGCGAGGACATCTCGAAGTGGTGCCGGCACCGCAACACGAGGAGGGCGCCGAGCCGGAGAGCACCGTGCTCCTGGACGCTTTGCCGCCCATCGATGTGGAGGCCGCGATCGAATCGTTGCCGGAGGGTGCGCGGCACGTGCTGGTGCTCTACGGAATTTATGGCTACACGCACGAGGAAGCTGCAAACATGCTCGGAATCGCAGTCGGCACCTGCAAAGCGCAACTGCATCGCGCGCGGCGCCTGCTGCGAGAACGCCTGAGCGCATGAGTTTCGTATGAAAGACGAACCCCGAAACGGCGACCACACCAGCGACGGCGACAGCATCCTGAAGGCTGTCCGCGAGCTGCCTCAGTCGATCGAGCCGCGTCGCGACCTGTGGCCAAAGATCGCACGCCAGCTCGACACAGACGATGCACGACGTCCGGCGTTGCAGATCGGGTGGACTTTCGCACTCGCCGCGGCCATCGGCTGCATGGCGCTCGGTGCGTTGCTCACCGTCGGCCTGATGAAACGAGCTGGAACGGCTCCATCGACAAATCTCGTCACGCAGGCAGGCGCTCCTGCCGAGACGGCGCCCGGCATCCAGCGCGCGAGCGTCGGTGGTTACGCAATGCTCGGGCCTGAGTACGAACAGGCGCGTGCCACCCTGATGATCGGCCTCGCCGAGCGCCTGGATCGGTTGCCACCGCTCGAGCGGCAGAAAGTCGAACGCAATCTCAACGAGGTTCAGCGCGCGCTGGGCGAGATCAACGCAGCATTACAGCTGGCTCCGAATGACACCTTGCTTCGCGAGCTGCTCCTGAACACCTATCACGATGAGCTGACGCTGCTCGCCAACGTCAATCACATCGCCGACACGATTCCTTCGAGGACCGCATCATGACGCTCAAGTACTGCCTTGCCATCGCTGCACTCCTGTGCGCGCCCCTCGTCCTGGCGGACGACGAGGAGATCGACCGGGCGCTCGCGGCCGATGCCAAGGGAGATGTGGACATTTCCAACGTCGCCGGCACCGTGAATGTCAGCGGTTGGGATCGCAATGAAGTGCGTGTCTCCGGCACCCTGGGCGAGGGCGTGGAGCGGCTCGACTTCACGAGCGAGGGCAAACGCACCCAGATCAAGGTCGTGCTCAAGAAGTCCACTCACTGGGGTGACACCGGCGGGGCTGAGCTGTCGATCCGCGTTCCTGCCGGCAGCCGCCTCGATATCAATACCGTGAGTGCGGAGATCACCGTCAAGGGCGTGTCGGGTTCGCAGCGCCTGCAGTCGGTCTCGGGTGAAATATCGACTGATGTGGCCACCGAGGAAGCCGAGGTCAAGACCGTGAGCGGCGATATCATCCTGCGTGGCGAAAGCGCCCCGTCGGTGCTGACCCTTACCACGGTGAGCGGCAATGCCCAGGCGAGTCGCGTGGCGGGCGAGGTCACGGCGACCACAGTGAGCGGCGATCTCAACCTCTCGCTCGATGCGATCACGCGCGCCCGTCTGCGTACCACCTCCGGAAACCTGTCGCTGCGCGGATCGCTGAAGGGCGACGCGCATGTCGACGGCGAAACTATTTCCGGAGACCTTTCCTTCGTGTTCAAGTCGCCCCTCGATGCGGAATTCGACATCCAGACCTTTTCTGGCGAGATCGACAACTGCTTCGGCCCGAAATCGCAATCCAAGAGCGAGCATGGTCCGGGGCGCGAGCTGCATTTCAGTCAAGGCCAGGGCACTGCCGATGTGCGGATCAATAGCCTGAGCGGCACGATCAGCGTCTGCGATCGCTGAAGCTGAAGGCCCCAAGCGACGCGGGTAGCGACCGGCGGTCGAACTGTTCCGGACCCACCGCGGTCCACTCCTCAAGCTAGAATGGTTGGCGCATCGCGACAGGCGATGCGTAATCCTTACAGAGGAGCGCGGAATGCGGGGCCTGAAGCTTGCGGGCTGGGCGATTCTTGGCGTGGTCGTGCTGCTGGTGCTGGCCAGCATCGCGGTGGTCGCGTTCGTCGATCCGAACGACTACAAGGATGACATCGCCAAGGCCGTGCGCGATCGCACCGGGCGCGACCTGAAGCTGGACGGCAATCTCTCGCTCTCCGTTTTCCCGTGGCTCGCGATTGAAACCGGACACGCCGAGCTGGGCAATTCGGCTGGCTTCGGTGCCGGCCCGTTCATCGCCGTCGAATCGGCGGACGTCGGCGTCAAGCTGATCCCGCTGCTTCGCGGGCAATTCGAAGTGCGTCGGCTGCGCCTCGATGGCTTGCGCGTCAGTCTGATCAAGGACCAACGCGGCCATACCAATTGGGAAGACCTCACGAAATCCTCTGGCACGAGCGCCGAAGCGGAGTCTCGCGGCCCGACCACGATCGCCGGGCTGACGCTCAAGGACGGCGCGCTCGACTATCGTGATCTCGGCTCCGGCAGCCATTGGCGCCTCACGAACCTCCATGCTTCGACCGGGCGTTTGGGCGGCAAGGAGCCGTTCGACCTGGATCTTGTCGCAACAGTCGATCAAGGCGAGGGGAGCGATGCGACGCAGGTCAAGCTCAACGCCGTGGCGACGCTCGACATGCAGGCGAAACGCTACAGCGCCAAGGACCTGAAGCTCGACCTCCTCCAGGTGCCCACGGCAAAGAGAGCCAAAGAGCGCAAGCTCAATGTCTCGGCGCCCTCGATCGCTGCCGATCTGCAGCAGCAGACGCTCGATGCACCGCAATTCGGCGTCCGCATTGCCGGGGCAGAGCTCAACGGCAGTCTCAAGGGCGAGCGCATCGTCGATGCCCCGAAGTTCACGGGTACGTTGAAGCTTCCGAATACATCGCCGCGCAAGCTGCTCGAGGAGCTCGACGCGGAGGTTCCGAAGACGCGCGATGTCAACGCATTGTCGGCGCTCGCGTTTGATGCCACGTTCCACGCCACGGGTGACAGCGTGCTGTTCGAAAACCTGAAACTTACGCTGGACGACTCACACCTGACCGGGCGTGCCGGGATCGAGAACCTGAAGGACAAGACGATCACGTTCGATCTGACCATGGACCAGCTCGACCTCGACCGCTACCAGGAACCCGAACAAAAGAAGCCGGCTGAGAAGGCTGATGCTAAACCGTTCGAGCTGCCCGTCGAGGCGCTCAAATCCCTCAATGCCCGCGGCACGCTCGCCGTCGGACAGCTGACGGTCGCCGGAATCCGCATGAGCGCCGTCAAGTTGACGGTGGATGCGAAAGACGGGCTCGTGCGTCTCAACCCCTCGCAGGCCAAGCTCTACGGCGGTGCGCATCGGGGCAGCGTAGTACTGGATGCGCGCGGCGAGGTGGCCCGGCTGTCGGTGGAGGAGCACATGAACGGTGTGCAACTCGCGCCATTGTTCGCGGATCTCTTCGAGAGCAAGCGCCTGAGCGGCAACGGTGCCGCGAGCGCGGTGCTGACGGCTCGCGGCAATAATTCGCAGGCGCTCATTCATTCCCTCGACGGGCACCTCGACTTTGACGTGACGAACGGCGCGCTCGAGGGCACCGATCTCTGGTACGAGATGCGCCGTGCGCGAGCGCTCTGGAAGCGTGAACCGGCGCCGACCCAGGCCAGCACGGGCCGCACGGCGTTTCACACCTTGAAGGGGACCGGCACCATAGATAAAGGAGTGCTGTCCAACCGCGACCTGCAGATCGACATGGACTATCTCAAGGCGAACGGGCAGGGCACATTCGATTTCGCATCCCAGGCGGTCGACTACCGGTTGCAAACCAACGTCTATCGGATTCCGGAACAGGGCGCGGGCGCGGAAATGCAGGACTTGAAGGCGGCCGAGATTCCGGTGCGCGTAAGCGGCCCGCTTGCCGATCCGAAGGTTGGTCTCGATCTGGACGCGCTCGCCAAGGCCGAAGCCGGCAAGAAACTTGATGAGAAGAAGCAGGAAGTGGCCGACAAGCTCAAGGAGAAATTCGACCAGTGGCTCGGCGGCAAGAAGCATTGATCGGCGCCGTTGCCGCGCTCATTCTGAGCCCGGTGGTACACGCGCTCGACGTCGAGCGTCTCGATGTTGAACTGCGCGATGACCGCTATGTCGTTGAGTTCGTCGCGCAGCTCGATGCCCCTACAGAGGCGGTTCACGCGGTGCTCACGGACTACGATGCCTATCCCGCACTCGATCCGCGCATTCAGGAGAGTCGCGTGCTCGGGCGGGATCGCCTTAATTCGGTGCGTCTCTATACGCGCATGCGCGGCTGTCTCGGCACGTTGATGTGCCGGACGATGCAGCGCGTGGAGGAAATCCAGGAGCTGCCGGATCAGTTGCTGGCGACCGCAATCCTCGATCAGAGCGATGTTCGTTTCGGTGTCACGCGTTCTCAATGGCAGTCCACGGAGCATGGCACGGAAGTCATTTATCGGCTGGAGATCATGCCCAAGTTCTGGATCCCACCGCTGTTCGGTCGGCGGTTGATGATCAGCACGCTGCGCGCCGGAACACTCGAGCTGTTTACCAACGTCGAAAAGGCGGCGCAGGAGCGCACCAGCACGGTGGCATCGCCTTGAGTCTTGCATGACCGACGCTTCATTCTCTCAAGCGCTGCTCACCTGGTTTGATTCGCACGG
Organism: uncultured Gammaproteobacteria bacterium; assembly: GCA_963810775.1. Classification (GTDB taxonomy): domain Bacteria; phylum Pseudomonadota; class Gammaproteobacteria; order Steroidobacterales; family Steroidobacteraceae; genus DATBVX01. The sequence continues at coordinate 48,097 of CAWEOT010000025.1, read as the reverse complement.
CCGCAGGCATCTGCCCTGGCAGCAGGACCGCACGCCGTATCGCGTCTGGATCTCGGAGATCATGCTGCAGCAGACCCAGGTGAGCACGGTCGTTCCGTACTACGAACAATTCATGAAGCGTTTTCCTGACGTCGCGGCACTCGCCGCAGCGCCCATCGACGAGGTGTTGCATTTGTGGTCGGGGCTCGGCTATTACGCACGCGCGCGAAACCTGCATCGCACGGCGCTTGCGATCGTCGAACAGTATCGCGGAGTATTTCCGGCACAACTGCAGGACGTGGTGGAGCTGCCCGGCATCGGCCGTTCGACCGCGGCCGCGATCATTGCCCTGTCACGCGGCGAACGTCACGCGATTCTCGATGGCAACGTGAAACGCGTGCTTGCGCGCCACTTTGGCGTCGAGGGGTTCCCTGGCGAACCGGCGGTGGGTGCGCGGCTCTGGGCGCACGCTGAGGAGTGTACGCCGGTGGCACGGGTCGCCGAGTACACGCAAGCGATCATGGATCTCGGCGCAACGGTGTGCGTGCGGCGCCGGCCGCTGTGTCTGGCATGTCCGCTGGCGGCAAGCTGCGTGGCGCGCGCAACCGGCCGGCAGGAATCACTACCGACACCGCGCCCTCGAAAAGCGCGCCCTTCGCGTCGCACGTTCATGCTCATCGCAATTCACGCCCGCCAGTTCGTGCTGCTCGAGCGTCGTCCGCCGCAGGGCATCTGGGGCGGTTTGTGGGGACTGCCGGAATTCCCGTCGGCGGATGCTGCCATCGAGTGGAGTACGCGCGAACTGCATTCGAATGCCGGATCACGCGAAACGCTCGCGCCGCTTCATCATGCATTCACTCATTTCGATCTGCAGATCGACCCGATCCGCATCGAGTGCAATGCGGACCACCGAGTGATGGAGCCGGAGCGCTACGTCTGGTATAACGCCGCCGCTCCTCAAGCACTCGGAATGCCAACACCCGTGAAGTCGCTGATCGATTCCGTGTTCTGGGCGGCCTCCGCATGAGCCGCATGGTTCAATGCGTGCTGCTCGGCCGGGAAGCCCCGGGACTCGATCGCCAGCCCTACCCGGGTGAGCTCGGCAAGCGCATCTACGAGAACGTCTCGAAGGAAGCCTGGGCGCGCTGGGTGCAGCACCAGACGACACTCATCAATGAGTACCGCCTGACGCCCATCGATCCCAAGGCCCGCAAGTTCCTCGAGAGCGAGATGGAGAAATTCTTCTTCGGCGGCGGCTCGCAGAAGCCCCAGGAGTTCGTTCAGCCGGAATGATCCAGGCTCGAGCGAGGGGATCAGTCAATAATTTGTGGCCACATAGTCGAGTATCTGTCGGGCCTCTTCATCGCTGATCGGTGCGCCGAACCGATCAATCATCTTTCGGATCGTCTTTTCCCATCCAGCGCGGTCCAGGACCGGCGCGTTCATGGTGATGTAATCGAGGCTGTGACATGTAACGCAACTGCGTCGCGACCATGTCGTGCCCGGGAGCGTCAGTGAGACGGAGCGTCTCTTCTCCGGCCAGCGCCGGCACTGCGGAAAATAACGCGCCGAGCACGAGAGTAAATGGGCGCGACTTTTGCTTCATACCACCTCCAGTTCCAGCGACTGCACGACGTTGTGGTGATAGCCGGAGGGATTAGGCGTCAGCTTCACTGGTTGGCTGGCGCCCGCACGGCTCGTGGCCCGGACTGCGAGCCGAATTCGTCCGCGCTTGGATGTGTCCAGGCTCAGACTGAAACCTCGCCACGCAAAGCGACCCAGGTCCTCGCCGAGCTTCGCAGGCCGCCAACTCTGGCCTGCATCTGTCGAGAACTCTACCGCCCTGATACCACTACCGCCGTCCCACGCCCATCCTGCGAGTTGCACGGATTGCCCGCGCTCGACCTGGTCCCCACTCGTGTGGCTGGTCACGAGCGAGTTGATGAGTATCTCGGTGATCGGCGTTGTCTCGGCCGTCTCCTGGCTCGCGAAGCGCGCGCCTGGAAACGCACCTGTGGGTATTCTGTAACCACTCTTCATCCAGAAACCGTCGAAAGCCACTGGCTCGATGCGCACTTCCGTGAGGTGCTTGACCCAGTAGGTCGCCGTCCAGCCCGGCACGACGAGGCGTGCCGGCGCTCCGTTCCAATGTGGCAGCGGACCGCCGTTCATTTCGAAAGCAATCAGCGTGTCTTCGTCGAGCGCGCGTTCCATCGGAAGGCTCTTCTGAAAATCCGGCGTCGATGGCAGTAAACCGCGATCGGCGCCGTCGAGCACGACTTCAAGCGCATCACCGCCTACACCGACGCGATTCAATACGTCACGCAGGCGGACACCACTCCACTTCGCGTTGCCCATGGCGCCGTAGGCCCACTGCACGCCTGCAGCGCGAGGCGTAAACAGCCCACGGCGATTGCCCGAACACTGATTGATGGCTGCAATGCTCACGCGCTCAAAGCCGCGTTTCAGCTCCTGTAGCGACAGCTCGAGCGGGTGTTGGGCACTCCGGCCGCCAAGACGCAACCGCCACGTCCTGGAGTCGACTTCCGGGATCAGCGCGAGGTGGTAGCGCACGAAGAAGGCGTCGTTAGCGGTATACGGCCGACTCAGGTCCGCCAGCGGCGTCTCGAAATTAGGCGGGCGGAAAGTCCTCTTGATCAAAGGCTTCTTGCCGGGCAGCGCAAGGAGCGTCTCCTGTTCGGTATGCGGTGCGGCCGGCTCTTCGCCGGCCTTCGACGCGACGACGCCCAAAGCCAACGCACTGGTCGCACCGCCGATGGCCTGACGTCTTGTGATCACGAACCTTGCACCCGATTGGCACGGTCAAGTTGCGGGTAACGGGCGCTCTACGGCTCTCATTCCTGATCCACTTTCGGCTTGAACGCGGTAATGAGTTCCTGCTGCTTGCGCGGTGGCACCGGATCGTAGTGGCTCAACTCCATCGTGTAGGTGCCTTCGCCGCCCGTCAGTGACTTCAGGCGCGACTGATACTCGTTGAGCTCCGCGAGCGGCACGAGTGCACCGATGGTCACGCGATTGCCCGGCAGCGCGTTGTTGCCGTTGATGCGGCCGCGCTTGGTGGCGAGATCGCCGGTGATATCGCCCATTGATCCGGAAGGCGCGGTGATGTCGACGCGCACGATCGGCTCCAGCACGATCGGACCCGCCTGGCTGATCGCGTCGAGAAACGCCTTGCGTCCCGCGGAAACGAACGCGACTTCCTTCGAGTCGACCGGATGGTACTTGCCGTCGTACACGATGACGCGCACATCCTGGAGCGGATAGCCGGCGATCGCCCCTTCGCCCAACACCTGGCGGACTCCTTTCTCTACTGCAGGAATGAACTGGTGGGGAATGGCACCGCCGACCACCTCGTCGACGAACTCAAAACCTGCACCGCGTTGCAGTGCTTCGACCTTGAGGTAGACCTCGCCGAACTGGCCCGCGCCGCCGGTCTGCTTCTTGTGCCGACAATGGCCTTCCGCACGACGCGTGACGGTCTCCTTATACGGGATGCTCGGTGGATGGGTCTTAACATGCACACCGTAACGCTCGGCCATGCGCTCTAGCATCATCCGCAAGTGCAGCTCGCCCATGCCGTAGAGCACCGTCTCGTTCACGCTCGCATGATGCTCGACGCGCACGCACGGATCCTCCGCCACCAGCTTGTGCAGGCAGTCCGAGAGGCGCTGTTCCTCGCCACGCCGTTCCGGTTCGATGGCGACGCCGAGCATCGGCGGCGGGAACGCGATCGACTTGAGGTGAAACTGATCCTCATCGTGCGAGTCGTGGAGTACGGCGTCGAAATGCAACTCGTCGACCTTCGCGACGGCGCAGATGTCGCCTGGAATGCCGGCCGATACTTCGGTGTGCTCCTTGCCCAGCAGGCGAAACAAGTGCGCGACCTTGAAGGGCTTGCGCGCATCGCCGATGAACAACTGGCTGCCGTTACGCACGGTGCCCTGGTGAATCCGGAACAGGCCCAGCTTGCCGACGAAGGGATCGACCGTGACTTTGAACACGTGCGCGACGACGTGCCGCGCGGCGTCCGGTTTCACTTCGGCCCGCTCGGAGTCATCACCTTCGCCCTTGAGGAAGGGCGGCGGATTACCCTCAGCAGGGTTCGGCATCAGGCGGCGGATGATGTCGAGCAGTTCGTGAACGCCAGCACCAGTCTCTCCGGAGACGAAGCAGACGGGGATGAGGTGACCTTCGCGCAGCGCACGCTCGAAGGGATCGTGCAGTTGCTCGGGGTTGATCTCCTCGCCCTGCTCGAGATAGAGCGCCATCAGATCGTCATCGAGCTCGACCACCTGGTCGATGATCTCGGTGTGCGCGGCTTCGGCCGAGCCGAAGTCCGTCGGGCCGCCCCGCGGCTGAGTGAAACAATCGACGACCTTGGTACCGCCCTCGGCCGGCAGGTTGAGTGGCAGGCACTCGCGCCCGAACATCTCGCGCACCTGGGCGAGCGTTTGCTCAACACGCGCCTCGCGGCTGTCGATCTTGTTGATGATCACGATGCGGCAAAGCTCGCGTTCCTTGGCGAAGGCCATCATCCGCTCGGTGACCGCTTCCACGCCCGAGATGGCGCTGATCACCACGCCGACGGTCTCGACGGCTTCGAGAACGCTCAGCGATCGACCGACGAAGTCTGGAAACCCCGGCGTGTCGATCAGGTTGATGCGTGTATCACCCGCCTCGAAGGTGCAGATTGCTGCGTCCAGGGAGTGCTGGAGCTTTTTTTCCTGCGGATCGTAGTCGCACACGGTCGTGCCGCGCGCCAGGTTCCCCTTGGCGCGAATCGCGCCCGCGTCGAACAGCAACGCTTCGGCAAGAAGAGTCTTGCCCGCACCGGCGTGACCGACCAGTGCCAGATTGCGAATATCGGCAGTGCTATTGGCCATGACAGGTTCCCCGCTTCAAGTTGTTTCGTCTCATCCCCACCGCTGCGCCTATTTTTTTTGTCTCTCCCCGCCGTCGGGGAGAGGGCCAGGGTGAGAGTCTTCAAATCGGTTGCAGCAGTTGAGCGCTGAAGCACTCCTCTTTATCTGTCCATACTTCTTCGACCCCCAGCTCCGCTTCACGTGCCAACGCCGCGAATTGGGCGCGATCGTACTTGTGGCAGCTCTCGGTCCAGATGGACTCGCCGCTTTCGAACGTGATCTCGGCGCCGCCGATGTGAACCGTCTGGCGGCAGGCGCTAACGAGATGCATTTCGATGCGACTGTGCTCTTCTACCCAGGGTGCGCGATGCATGAATGCGCTCAGGTCGAAGTCCGCTCCAAACTCGTGGTTGAGGCGCGCGAGCAGGTTGAGATTGAATTCGGCGGTAACGCCGGCCGCATCGTTGTACGCGGCTTCGAGAACGCGTGGCGACTTGCGCAGATCCGCGCCCACGAGCACACGTCCTTCCGCGCCGGCCAGTTCGCGCATCATCGCGAGCAGCGCGATCGCCTCGGAGCGATCGAAATTGCCGATGGTCGAGCCCGGGAAGAAGACGAGGGTCGATGCTGTGGCCGTCGTTCCGGCCGGAATCTCGAAGGGCAGAGTGAAGTCCGCGCACACCGGAAGAATCTCGATTCCGGGGTAACGCTCCGTCAGCGCCCGTGCCGCAGCCATCAGAGTGGGAGCGCGAAATGTCGACGCAGACGTAGCTCGCCGGAGGCTGCATGGCATCGAGCAGGATGCGCGTCTTGGCGCTCGTGCCGCTGCCCGGCTCGATCAGGCGCAGGCCCGGCCCCAATGCGCGAATGAATGCAGGCGCACGCTCGGCGAGGATCGCGGTCTCGGTGCGCGTCAGGTAGTACTCGGGCAGCTCGCAGATCCGGTCGAAGAGGAGCGAGCCGCGCTCGTCGTAAAAGAATTTCGGATAGAGGTATTTCGGTCGCGACGAGAGTCCCGCCAGGATCTCTTGCAGTAGCAGGTCACCGGCCGGCGCCGCTGCTCGGGTGAACGAGACTGCGGCGCGGTTCGGATTCATGCCGAACCTTTCGCAAGCCGGATGCCCGCGAATTGCCAGCGCGCCGTGGGGTAGAAGAAGTTACGGTACGTTGCGCGGATGTGCGATGTCGGCGTGACGCAGGAACCGCCGCGCAGCACGAACTGGTTCGCCATGAACTTGCCGTTGTATTCGCCGATCGCACCTGCGGCGGGTTGAAAGCCCGGGTAGGGTGAGTAGGCAGAAGAAGTCCACTCCCACACATCGCCGAACAGTTGCATCAGATCGCGTCCCGCGCCGTTCGCTTGGGGATGCAGCAGGTCATCGTCCAGGAAGTTGCCGTCAATCGGTTGACGCGCCGCTACCACCTCCCATTCGGATTCAGTCGGCAAGCGTGCACCAGCCCAACGGGAGAACGCATCCGCTTCGTACCAGCTCACATGACACACGGGTGCCGCCCCTTCGAGCTCGCGCTCGCCACCCAGCGTGAATTCACCATCGAGCGCATTGTTCCAGTAGATCGGCCGCTTCCAGCCCTGCGCCTGCACGGTGGCCCAGCCGTCCGACATCCAGAGCGGCGCCTTCGTGTAACCGCCATCGCGAATGAAGTCACGATACTCGGCATTGCTGATCGGCCGATGCGCGAGAGCGAATGGCGCGAGAAAGACCCGGTGCCGTGGCGTCTCGTTGTCGAAAGAGAACGCGGAGCCCGAATGCCCGATCTCGTAGATGCCTTCGGGACACTGGTAGAAGAGGAGTGGCTCGAGGTCCGCCGGCTCGGACACGTCGAGCTCCCGATAAGTCGGGCGCAGCGGATTGCAGGACAAGAGGTGCTTCAGATCTGTCAGCAGCAGTTCCTGGTGCTGTTGCTCGTGATGCAGGCCGAGTTCGATGAGCGCCGCGACCTCTGCAGAGGTGCCGTGCGCCAACAGGTCCAATACCCCTTCATCGACGGAGTCGCGATAGGCGCGAACATCCTCGAGCGTCGGGCGCGTCAGCAGGCCACGCTCCGCGCGCCGGTGTCGGTCGCCGACCGTCTCGTAGTAGGAATTGAAGAGATAGCCGAACCGCGGATCGAACTCTCGATACGCCGGTGCGTGCGGGCCGAGCACGAACTGCTCGAAGAACCAGGTCGTATGCGCGAGATGCCATTTCGCCGGGCTGGCGTCCGGCATGCTTTGCACCACGCAGTCTTCGGCCGCCAGCGGCGCGATTAACGCGATCGTGAGCGCCCGGGTCTGGCAGAAGCGCTCAGCCAGCGCCATCTGGGACGCGCTGGGTTGTGTAGAGAGGGAGCCACGCGGCATGTTTTGCTCGGCGGGGTCGGGCAACAAGACTACAGAACCCTCGCCGGAGACGTCAAAAGAACTCATTCGCCGGCAAAAGTTCGGCGGCGGGCCAGCGAATTTGCGGCCGTACCGCTTTGCAAAATCTGCCAAGATCAGTGTGCAGACGTTAGGGGAGGCTGAGAGTGAGCGCAGTGGACAACGATACCCATACCGGCTCTCTTCTCATTGACCCTGCTGCTGGCGTTCGCGGCCGTGGAGCTGGGACGCTGGTTCGGAAGGCGCAGGCAGCATCAGCAGGCCGAACCGGAAGGCCCGGTCGGTGCGGCGGTGGGCGCCACGCTCGGTCTGCTGGCCTTTATCCTGGCGTTTACGTTCGGGATGGCCGCCTCGCGGTTCGACGCCCGCAGGCAGATGGTGGTCGAGGATGCCAACACCATCGGTACCACATACCTGCGTACCTCCCTGATGCCTGACCCGCCGGCCTCGAAGCTGCGCTCGATGTTGCGTGAGTACACAGACATCCGAACTGATGCCGGGATACATGCCGAACACTTTCCAGCGGCGCTGGCGCGTTCCGAGGAATTGCAGCGCATGATGTGGAGCGAAGCGTCGGCTGCGGCCACGCAACACTCCGAATACCATGACGGCCCTTTTCATCGCGTCTCTCAATGAGATGATCGACACGCATGGCTTGCGCCTCGCCGCTATTCGCCATCGCATCCAGCCAGGCATCTGGGCCTTTCTCTTTCTGACTGCCGGCATAAGCATGCTGAGTATCGGCTATCAGGCGGGCCTGAGCGGATCGCGTCGAAGTGTCGCGGCCATCGCTCTCGTGGTCGCATTCTCGGGCGTCATCATGCTGATTGCGGATCTGGATCGTCCCCAGCGTGGCTTTCTGCGCGTCAATCAGCAGGCCATGATTGACCTGCAAGCCGAGCATGAAGTCCGAGATGCCTGCCGCGACGGTGGAACCCCCGGCTCCGCCTTGACTCACCGAGGGGTGCATCGGTCTAATACGCGGCTCTTCGCGCCGGCCCCCAGCGTCGCCCTGTGTCAATGGCCAGGTAGCTCAGTTGGTAGAGCAGCGGACTGAAAATCCGCGTGTCGGTGGTTCGATTCCGCCCCTGGCCACCACCCTGAACTTCCGGCGTATGATTCCTCGTTACCGCGACGATGGATCGGGGGTTCCGATGCGCATCGGCATAGCACGGGGCTTCTCAAGAGTGCTTGCTCTTTTCCTGGTCTGTGGCGTTGCCACCGCGGCAAGTCCTGTTCCGCGCTTTGAGCCAGCGGCCTGCCCGTTTGAGGGCGCCGACGATCGGGCTGATGTGCAATGCGGCCATCTGTTCGTACGCGAGAATCGCGGTCTGCCGGAAAGCCGGGTGCTGCGCCTGTCCGTCGCAGTTCTGAAGAGTTCACGTGAGAATCCTCAGGCGGATCCGCTCGTGTTTCTGTCCGGGGGACCTGGCGATGCTTCCGTGAAGTACACGATCGCCCGTCTTGGCAGCCCTTTCTGGACGCGCTACCGGCAGGAACGGGACCTGATTTTCTTTGACCAGCGCGGAACCGGATTTTCTGATCCGGAATTCTGCCCGGAGATGTCGTTCGCGCTCAGTACGGCGACATTCAGGGGCTTGTCCGCGGCCGATCGCAAGGCATTCATCGTTGAAGCCGTCGCTGCCTGCCGCGAAAAAATGCTCGCGCAGGGGATCGACTTCGCTTTCTACAACAGCATCGCCAGCGCCCAGGACCTCGACGATCTTCGCCGCGCGCTCGGCTACGAGCAGTGGAACCTGTTCGGTGTTTCTTACGGGACCCGCCTCGCGCTGACTGCCATGCGGGATACGCCGGCCGGAATTCGCAGCGTCATACTCGATTCGGTCGATCCGCCTAACGCTCCGCTCGCGAACAGCAAGGAATCGCTCATTCGCTCCCTCGACCTGGCATTCGAGCAATGCGCCGCAGATGCCGAATGCAATGCCGCGTTTCCAACCCTGGAGCAGGACGTTTTCTCGGCGCTGGATGATTTCGAGAAAAACCCTATTGCCCTGGAAATGGGCGACCCAGGCCGGTTCCCTGACGGGCGAATTGTGATCGACGGCAATCTGCTGGCGTGGGGGCTGTTCGCGGGATTCTATGGACGGGACTTCGTGCGGATTTTTCCGCTGTTTGTTCGTGAACTGGGAGCCAGAAACGAAGAAGTACTGACCGCAGTCGCTGATGGGTTGGTGTTGGAGCCCCTAAGTGCCGGACTGCAATATGCCGTCGATTGCAATGAATGGATCACGCGCATCAGCCCCGAAATGGCCGAGGCCGACGGATCGAGACACCCGCAACTGGCTCTGTGGCAGGCATACGCGGACCAGGATGCGGTTTGCGGCGCGTGGCACGATCAGCGTGCCGCCGAATCGGATTGGCAAGCGGTGCGGAGCGAAATTCCGACGCTGATATTCTCGGGCGAGTTTGACCCGATTACGCCCCCTGCTTTCGGCCGACTTGCCGCAGACACCCTGCCGAACAGCACGTTCATCGAGGTTCCGGCGGTCGGTCATGGCGCGGTGCCTTACAACCAGTGCACCAAGGACATCATGGCGGCCTTTCTCGACCAGCCGTCGGCGTCGCCTGATACCTCCTGCGTTGCCGCCATTGCCCCGGCGAGTTTCACGACGGATGTCTACATGAATCCGGGGATCTATCGGCTGGCAAGGCAACTTCAGCCACCTGATGTCATTCGCATGTTCGGTCGCGGTCTTATTTTTCTGTTGCTGCTCTCGGCGGTCGTCGTGTGGCCGGTAGCTGCCCTGCTGCGCCAACTCCGGCGGCGTCCCGCATCGATGATGCCCGAGGTCGCGAAAAGAGCGCGCTTGTTGGCGGCATTCACTGCGTTGCTGGCGATCGCCTTTGTCGTTGCGCTTGGGGCAGTGATTGCGGCGACCGCGCAGGATAATGCGTTCCTGCTGGGCTTCGGCGTTCCCGTTGGCGCTGGCCCAGTTTTCCTGCTGCCGTGGTTACTGATGATAGGAACCATCGGCGTTGTGTTCTTCGCGGTCGCGGCATGGGCGCGCCATTGGTGGAACCTGACAGGCCGACTGCACTATTCATTGGTCGCGTTGGCTTGCGTCGGGCTGATTGCGGAGATTCTCAGCCTGGGCTTGCTTTAGGGCGGTTGAGCGTTTGGCGGCGTTCGCATGGAACAGCGGACTGAGGGTGATCAAGGAGGCCTGGCCAGCGGCAAAGGGAGTCATCGATAACGCTCAGCGGGCTACGTACTCCCGAGCTCGTATCGAGTGCAGAGCGAGTGCGCGGCGCAGAACGATCAGCAGGAGCAGCAATACCAACGTCAGGAGGACGACGGTTTCATCCGGGTACGCGATCATGAACACGATCGGCGTCAACACCATGCGCGTCACCGCTCGCAATGTCTCGTGTCGTGCAATTACCTGCGCGAGAGGCGGAGAGTACTGGTAATAGAAGTCGACGAACGTGCGACCCGGGTCACTCTGCAACAGGACCCGATCGCGAAACTGCCGTAGCGTCACGACGTGCCGCTCGAGCGGTGAACCGAATGCGGCCGTTGCGATGAAGCACCCAGCAGCGAGAAAGCCTCCTTCACACGCCTGGGCGGCTGGAATGTCGACGTCGCGATCGAGCTGATTGTTGTCCGGTGCATAGTCCTGATCCGCGCTTGAGACCATGAGGGTCAGCGTCTGGGTTTGCGGGCTGGTCAGGCGAATGGCGTCGGACTTGACGCTCAAGCGAATCGTCTCGCCGCCGCCAAGCCTCGCGATGACGCATCGGGTATCCATGCAATCCGCACCGTCGAAGCTCCGATTGGGCTCCTTGACTCCCGTGAAACGCAGGTTCGGCGCGAGATCCGGAGCTTGACGCAGATCGACAGTCACATCGAGGGTCGTGTCTGCCCCCGCGTTCACGACGTCCACGACCGTGTCGTAGTGCACTTCACCACACGGCAGCTGGGAACCAAACAACGGTGCCGAGAAATCCACCGACAGGTCGATGCAGCGCGTGTCGGCTGACTGGCGTAAGGCTGCAGTCGCGCGGTTGTTCGTCCGGTTCTGGTCCGGGTCGCCAACGATTGCCGCGGTGTTGACGATGCAGGTTGGAGGTGTCGCCGTCGCCACGACCGCCGGAATGACCAGCGTCGCATCAGCGCCCCGACCGAGATCGCCGATCATCCAGTCACCGCTCGCCGGATCGTACGTTCCGAGGCTGGCAAATGGCGCCGTGCCAGCAGGAATCCTGAGCTCGGGTGGCAGAAGCTCGTGCACAACCACGGCTGACGCCGAATCGACACCGACATTCGTTACGAACACCGTGAACTCGACCGGCTGAGCGATGGCAGGAACCGAGATATCGACGCTCTTGCGAACCTCGAGGTCTGCATCTGCCAGTGCGGTCGTCGACGACAGCAGAATGAGCCCCGCAACAGAGACGGTTGTGTTCTTGTGCATGATGCGAGCTCCAGCCGTCCTAGCGTACGCCGGCCTTCGCATCGTTGAAACTTGGTTGACCTGGGCAGCTATTTCCGCTTACTGACTCGACTGGTACCCTGAAACCTCCAGAATCAAAAGTGAAGATTGACCGAGAAGAAACGCGGGCGAGGAGGCATTTCATGGGAGACGATCTTGCCGCAACCAACGTCAATCGCTCGTATTCGCTCGCCGCGACGAGCATCGCGATCTTCACGTTCATGCTGTTCTTTCTGTATCCGAGGTTCGCGCGCGGCGAGATCAACCCCTTGCTATTTCAAGCAACGTTGGTCGTGATGGGTGTGGCGACGTTCTCATTCGTATTCGCGTCCTTCTACTACTACTGCTCCTCGCTTGGCGACCGGATCGATGATGCCCGGCGGGCCACGTACTCCCGGCGAGGCGATCGCTTCTGGCTGGTCGGTTACACCCTGCTGTTCCTCGATCCGAGCCTGATCCTCTTCTCGATCGGGCTTCTTGCCGTCGGGTCGGTCTGGTTCGCACTCTGGCTGGTGTACTTGCTCTTCGTGATCCGCTACTTCCCGAGGGTCCAGACCGCGCGGAAGAGTTCCTAGTGGGTCAAGACGGAGTTTCGGCGGAGCCGAACGCCATGAAGATCGCGACCTATAACGTCAACGGCATCGGCAGTCGCCTGCCGCGCCTGCTCGAGTGGTTGGAGAAGGAATCTCCGGACGTCGCCTGCTTGCAGGAACTGAAGGCGCCCGACGAACGCTTTCCGATGATGGCGCTGCGGGCGGCGGGCTACGAGGCGGTGTGGCACGGCCAGACTTCCTTCAACGGAGTCGCGATCCTCGCCAAAGGTGGCACGCCTGTCGAAGTCGGACGCGGCCTGCCCGGCGATCCGAACGACACGCATAGCCGCTACCTCGAGGCGCGCATCAGCGGCGTGCGCATCGCCTGTCTCTATCTCCCTAACGGCAATCCGCAGCCGGGCCCGAAGTTCGACTACAAGCTCGGCTGGTTCGATCGACTGATCGAGCGTGCGCAGCCACTCGCGGGGGCGGACGAGCCCGTGGTGCTCGCCGGGGATTTCAACGTGTTGCCGACCGATTTCGACGTCTACAACCCGAAGTCCTTCAAGAATGACGCGTTGCTGCAGCCTGCGAGCCGCGCCGCATTCGAGCGCCTGCTAGCGCAGGGCTGGACGGACGCGATCCGCACCCTGCATCCGGACAAGCCCATGTACACCTACTGGGATTTCTTCCGTAACCATTGGGCGCGTGATGCCGGCCTGCGGATCGATCATCTCCTGCTCAATGGCGGGCTCGTGCCGCGCCTGCGCGCGGCGGGTGTCGACAGATGGGTGCGCGGACAGCAGGGCGCCAGCGATCACGCGCCGGCGTGGATCGAGATCGACACCGAAGGGTTGTCGTCGTAGATCGTCTACGCCTGTTGGTTCTTCCCTGGCCACCAACCACCCTGTTAATCGGACGATTTCGCCTTGCGCAGCGACACGGCGTTAATGCAGAACCGCAGGCCGCTCGGCGGCGGCCCATCGGGAAACACGTGCCCCAGGTGCGCGTCACAAACGTTGCAAGTCGCCTCGATTTGCCGCATGCCGTAGCTCGTGTCGAAATGGTAGGCCACGACGTCGCGTGTGAGCGGCGCCGTGAAGCTCGGCCAGCCCGTGCCGCTGTCAAATTTGCTCGTCGAGTCGAAGAGTGGCGTGTCGCAGCAGATGCAGTGGTAACGGCCGGGCTCGAACAACGAGCAGAGCTCCGAGCTGAACGGCCGCTCCGTGTCCTTGCCCCGCGCGACGTGATACTGCTCATCGGTAAGCGTGGCACGCCACTCTGCATCGCTCTTCTCGACACGCCGCGGCGGCGCGACGTTGCCGCGGTCCGCGAGCTCGACCACTTGACTCCAGCGCAAGGCGCTCGACGAATCGCTCTCACGTGTGCTCATGCCAGTCACGCCGTGCGCGCACTCGCGCGGCGCGGCAGTCGCCAGTTCGGTCGCGGGAAATGGCACGTGTAACCGTCGGGGTAAAGCAGCAGATAATCCTGGTGCTCCGGCTCAGCCTCCCAGAACGGCCCCGCCTCGCGCACCTCCGTCACGACGCGCCCGGGCCACAGACCCGAGGCGTCCACGTCGGCGATCGTATCCTCGGCCACGCGGCGCTGCTCGTCGGAGAGGTAGTAGATCCCCGACCGGTACGACGTGCCGACGTCGTTGCCCTGGCGATTCTTCGTCGTCGGATCGTGGATCTGGAAGAAGAGCTCGAGCAGCTCGCGGTACGAGAGCTTGGTCGGGTCGAAAACCACCTCGATCGCCTCCGCGTGCGTGCCGTGATTGCGGTAGGTCGCGTGCGGCACGTCGCCGCCGCTGTAACCCACGCGCGTCGACGTGACGCCCGGCAGCTTGCGGATCAAATCCTGCATGCCCCAGAAGCACCCGCCCGCAAGAATCGCCGTTTCAGTATTCGCCATTCGTGTATCTCCTTACCAGCCACTGGTCCGTACGCGCCGCCTTTGCCTCACTTGGCCAGCGGGCGGGCGTTGCCGTCATAGGAACAGATCGCGGCAGGCCCGCCTATCCTACGATGATATCGTCGCTGCCGGCACGCCACTGCGGCGCGGCGAAAAGAATCGATGCCGCAACCGGCTACTTCCGATTGATTCGCGCGGACCCGCAGTTCGCGGCCGCTTTTCTCGAACTCCCAGGCATACAGGCGGCCATACGTAGGCAAGCGCAGATTGATGCGGCGGTCCGGCGCCGGTGCGCGCGTACATCGAGGAGCGCGACGTGCATTGGCTCGCGAACACGTTGGTCGCGGCTGCGCTGCTGATCGCCGGTCTGCGGGTCAAGATCCGCCTCTAGGTGCAGCAGCTACTGAAAATCCGCGTGTCGGTGGTTCGATCTATTCGGAGACCTGGGTCGCGTTGGCAAGCCATCGCCTCTTGGGCATGGCAAATGCGTTGAGCAATCCGAGCAACGCCAGCAATTCGAGGCCTGTCGCCCGCGCCGCCGCCTCCTCCAGCCGTGTCGTCGTCCACGATGGTGACGGAAGCGGTTGAGTTTGCCGCCAATGGAACTCCGTCCGTTGGATTCGAAAGCGAAACGGTGAAGCTCTCGTCGTTGTCGTTGTCTTGATCATCGGTGATCGGTATCTCGATAGTCTTGAATTCCGAATCGCCGGCAGCCCATGTCAACGTGCCACTGACCGCCGAATAGTCGGAACCCGCGACGGCAGTGCCATCGGCCGTCGCATAGTCGACGCTCGCCGCGCGATTCGAGGCACTATTCCTCACAATCGCAAATTGCAAAGTACCTGCGTTCTCGTCTACGGAAACGGCGGTGTCAGGAAGCAAGAAGCCTTCGTCATTGTCGGAAATAATCATGACCTGACGGCGACGTGACGAGCTGATCGTGGCTCCCCCAGTTGTGGTGGTCAGGTCGAGCCGGAACGATTCGTCGCCTTCGACGGCAGCGTCCTCGAGATAGTCGACCTCAATGAATTTCGGCCCCGTTTCGCCGTCTGCCCAAGCGAGTGTCCCGGATGTGACGAAGTCCTCGCCGGGCGTCGCAGTTCCGCCTCTGGCGACACCATAGCCGACGCTGACTGCGCCTTCCGAACCGTTGAACCTGACCACCATGACCTGAATGTCTGACTCGCCCTCGGTGCCGCGAAAGCGAAGTGGTTGGTCGTCGAACGGTTTCTCAAAAAAACCCACTTCTCCGGGACCATCTTCATTCCTAGTGGTCGTAGTGGCCGCACTGGCGGCAAGCACAGCGCCGCCCGTCGGTGAGCTGAGCGATGGACGGAAACTCTCGGTTCCTTCAGGATCCGTATCATCGATCAGATTGATTGTGGTGGTCTTGTCGACGGCTTCGACGTCGAGCCTGAACACCGTGCCGCAACCCCCCGGCGGATTGCAGGCCAGATCGCCGCCTCCCGGCGTGGTGCCGTACAGAACGCCAGTGCTGTCGCGCAAGAGGGGAGCTTCAACGCTGCCCCCTTGTTCGTTAGTGAAGGTCAGTAACACATCCAATGCACGCGACTGCAAATCGAATCGGTAGACAATACCGCGGCGGGGATTGCCTCCACTCCAAGTGGTTCCATAGACAATGCCGGCCGGGTCTCCCACCAAGCCAGCAAGCGGGAAGGTTCCGCCCGGGTCATCACTGACAATCCACCAGCCGGTCGGATCTGTACGCCCGAATTCATGCAGGATGCTGATCTCGCCTTCGGGGTCGAGCTTGAAAATAGTTCCACCGTCCTCGTCGCCACCTGTTGCAGTGACGCCGTAGAGATTGCCAGCGTCGTCCCGCATCAAAGGTCCCATGGGATGCGCCGCCACGCTGTCGGTGGCGAAGTCATAAAGCATGGTGAAAACGCCTGCTGAATCGATCCGGAAGACTATTCCGCGGCCATTGTCTCGGCCATTACCGCCAAAGGGCCAGCCGGACGTGACGCCGTAGAGATTGCCCGCTGCGTCCGCAATCAGACCCGAACTCGGTCTTGTACCCTCTGCTCCATCCGCGGCAAATCGATGCAGAGTCGTGAACGTGCCGTCAGGTTCCAGTCGGAAGACAGTTCCACAACCGTCCGGGTTTGGGCAGGGTAATCCACCACTTGCGGTGACGCCGTACAGGTTGCCATTTGAATCTCGAAGCACGCCGCCCGCGGGCTCGAAGCCGCCTTCCCCGCCAGTGAAGTGGTGGAGCACCGTCTCGTTGCCGGCCGCATCGAGCTTGAAAACGGTTCCGTAACCCGCCGGGTCAGCCCCATTACCTCCACTCGACGTCGTTCCATAAAGGTTGCCTGCAGCATCCCGGGTCAACGGCCCGGAGGGCCCTGCGCCATCCGTCGGAGGGCCAGCGAAGGTGTGCAAGGTCAGGAGATTCCCGCTCGCGTCCACCATGAACACCGTGCCGTAGCCTTCGCCTGCAGAAAAGCCGGTGAGATCGCCGCCCGCCCAAGTCGTGCCGTACAGATTGCCCGCAGCGTCGCTGATCACCCCATCGTACGGGCTTGTCCCTTCCGCACCGCCGATGAAGGTATGGATCACGCTGTAATTGCTAGGCGGCGTCGTGCAGGCTACTGCTACGTTGGTGACATTACTGCTGCCGATCGTGCCACTGCCATTGGTGACTACGCAGGCCTGGGTGGGATTGGCCGGTTGTGTGTACACGGTGACATCATATGCAGCGCCGTTCGCGACCGTGGTCGCGAACGTGAACATTCCGGACGCAGATACTGGGAGATCATCGCCACCATTGTTGCGCAGCACGAGCCCGGAACCGGTTATACCCGAGACCGTTCCGCCCACCGTGTAGGTAGCTCCACCGCCGCCACCACCACCGTATCCGCTATCTCCGCCACACGCAGCAAGCGTCATCAACAAGAGCCCGGGGAATGCGACGTGGAAAAGGCGATGCTGTTTTAAATTCATTTGCCAGCCTCCCTCGTTGATCTGCGCTCCTCGCTCAACGGTCGGGACGGCGAATCACGCGGACTGCTCCGAACGCGTTCCACATGCCAATCAGTTCCTCGAATGCGCTGACGTCGGCGATCCTGATGAGGAACACCATGTCCTCGGGCTCATCGATACAGCTCGCCGGTAGGTCGACGTGGCCGCTAAACGTCGCATCACCCGTTGTGCGTAGACGCACGGCGTCGGTATCCACGAGTTCGGCGAATCCCGGCTCCGTCTCGTTGCAAACCAGCGTGCCTTTGACTTTGGTAACAATAGTAGTCGGGGTACCGATGTTGCAGCAGCCATAGTCAAACGCCACCACGAGGCCATGCACCGTGAAGGTGAGCTTTCCGGTATCAAGATTCACTTCGGCCCGACCGGCCGTCGTGATCCAGGGAGCCGGCGCACCTACGGCGCAAGTCTGATCGCAGCCGCCAGAGGGAGGCTCGACGCCTACAATGTTGTCCGGTACGACGATGCCAACAATCCTCCGCCAGATCACTCGGGTGCCTCCTCCATCGGTGCTGGCTTGCTCCGAGGTCTGCGTGTCCGCGATGCTTTCCTCTGCCGCCAGCTGGCCTGCGACGCACGTGAGGCCAATGGCCAATGTCGATGACAAGAAACTCCCGCGAAACGTTTTTCGTGTCGTTTTCACTTGCAGTCACTCCGTAATGAACCCGCGAAAGAGATCGTCGCTTCCCAGATAGAAACCTACGATCGGCCCGAGATCGTCGATGGCGATGGTGACTAAGAGCCTGTTGCACTCAGTTCGGGTACCGGATTTCCGATCGGCTCAAATTCTGGTACCCGAATGGCTCACGAGGGACTCTATAGCGCTTAGTACCTGGGCCGTTTTCGTGGACCGCGGTACCGGGAATGGCTGAACCGAAAAAGGGGCTCGTCGAGAGATTGTTTGCGGAGCACCGCCGTGCCCTGCAATCGTTCTTCTATCGACGCATCAGGACCAAGTCCGATGCACCGGACCTGGCGCAGGAGGTCTATGTACGGATGCTGCGGGTGAGCGACACGGACGCGATTCGCAATCCGGAGCTTTATCTCTACACCGTGGCGAGCAATCTCGTGAAGGAACACGCGGTGCTCGATCGTTGGCAGGCCCGCGGCGTGAACCTTGATGAGGCGAACATCCAGCAACAGCTGGGCGAGCTACCGACACTCGATGGGCAACTCGACGTCACGCAACGTGTCGCGCGCTTGCGCACGGTGCTGGCGCAGCTGTCTCCCAAGTGTCGAGCCGCGGTCATTCTTCAGTATCGCCACGGTTTGACCTATCAGGAGATCGGCGAGCGTCTCAACGTGTCGCCGCACATGGTGAAGAAGTACCTGGCGCAGGGGCTCGCTCATTGCCGGCGTCGCATGGCGCGGTTGGAAATGTCATGACACCCAGCGAAGAGCAGGTGCGCAGCGCGGTCGCCCAGCAGGCGGGGACCTGGTTCATTGCCAACCAGTCCGGATCGCTCGAGCACGCCGAGCGCGCGGCCTTCGTCGCCTGGCTCAAGGCCTCACCGATTCACGTCGAGGAATACCTGGGCGTCGCGCTCGTCGCACACGATCTGCCCGCAGCCGCGGAAGATCCGCAGCTGCCGCTCGAGTCTCTGATTGAATTGGCGCGTGCCGATGACACGGACGGCGTCGTGTCGCTCGAGGCACCGTTGCCCGTGCGGGAACCGGCTCCGCAGCGCATGAACGGCACGGCATACATGGTCATTTGCCACATCGATGGCCGCCGTAGTGCTCCTGCTGGCCGCATCGATACTGTGGTGGCTGCGTGACGGTGAATTCCTCGGGCTGCCGAAGACCTACCAGACGGCGCATGGCGAACAGAGCGTGGCACAGCTCCCCGACGGCTCGGAGCTTCGTCTCAACACGGATTCAGCCGTTACGGTTCGGTACACCCGCAGCGAGCGGGTGGTCGAGATTGCGCGAGGTCAAGCGCTCTTCACGGTTGCGCGAGACGACCAGCGGCGCTTTCGGGTCGCGGCTGGCCATGCACATGTACTCGCTGTGGGAACGCAGTTTGATATCTACCGCAGACCCGCTACGACGATTGTGACGGTCGTTGAGGGCAGCGTCGGCGTGCTCGCCGGAGAGCCGCCGCCGAACGTGACCGGAGTTCCGCCGGACGCACTGCGCGTCAATGCGGGATACCAGGTGCACGTTGACTCAGGTGGTGTGTCGGCTCAACCTACCCCGGTCGATGTGCAGCAGACCGTGGCCTGGCTGCAACGCAAGATCGCTTTTGAACAACGACCACTCGGAGAGGTGGCGGACGAGTTCAATCGCTATGGCTCCATCCCCATCGAGATCGATGACGCAGCCCTCCGTGCCCTGCCGATCAGTGGCGTGTTCGATGCGGACGACGTCGACTCGTTCGTGGCATTTCTGCAAACGCTCGATGGAGTTCGCGTGGAAAGGACCAACACGCGAATTCGGGTCTTCAGTGTGAAGTCACAGAAGGAATGAAACGGCCCCGACCGCTCACGAAGCTGCCGCGTTGGAAGAACACCAATGACTTCGGTGCGCAACCTGCTCGCGATGTGCGCAACCTGGGGTTTCCTCGTGCTCTCGCACGCCGAGGCATCCGAAGGACTCTCACGTGACATCGCGGCTCAGCCGCTCGCACCAGCGCTGAGCGAGTTCGCCACTCAGACCGGCCTGCAACTCGTCTATGTCTCCGAGATCGTGGCTACCCAAGTCTCGAAAGGCGCGCCACTCGGTTTGGCGGTTCCTGATGCGCTCCAGCGCCTGCTTGAGGGTACGGGGCTGCGCTTCGAGTTTATGAATGACCGGACGGTCAGGATTTTTGCGGGGTCGAGCTGCGCTTTGCCGTCGGGCTGCGCTGGCGCTGCGACCGCGCTCGCGGCTGAGAGTCCGTCAAGACCTCCCTCGACGGCATATCCGCTGGAGGAAGTGATCGTCAACGGCGAGCGCTTGTGGCTGGATCCGACCGAAGCCGTTGCTCCCGTCACCGTGCTCGACCGCCGCGACATCGAGCGGGGTGGCCAGAGCTCGATCGGCAAGGTCCTGCAAGCGCTGCCGATGACCACGGGCTCGCCAATCAATGCCAACGTTAATGTTCCAGGTCAGTGGGAGATTCGCGGCCTCGGCGACGGGGGCGACGGATCCGTCCGCGTCTCCTTGCACGATCTGCCGACGGTCGTGTTGCTGAACGGCCGGCGTCTGCCGAGCAGCGGTCTCGGTGCCGACGTCTCGGTTGATCTCAACACACTGCCGATGTCCTTCATCGAGCGTGTCGAAGTGCTGGCGAGCGGCGCTTCCGCAGCCTTCGGTGCGGATGCCGTCGGCGGCGTCGTCAACGTCGTCACGCGGCCAAGCCAACATGGCCTTGAGCTCAGTGGATCGCGGACGATCACCGAGCGCGGCGATGGCGAGATCGTCACAGGCCAGGCGGCCATCGGCTTCGACTTGCTCGGCGGAACGTGGAGCCTGGGGCTCGACTACGTCGAACAGGACGGCGTCACGATGGATCGGCGCAGCTACTCCGCGCTTCCGCTGATCATCGTCGATGGCAACGGTACGGTGAGACCTACAGGGTTCAATAACATCCCGCGCGACGGGCTCATCCAGGTTCCGGAAGGAAACGCCTTCGGACTCGAGCCCGGTGCCTACACACACGTGCCGGGTGCCACCGGCCAGACGGCCGCCGACTATCGACCGTACGTGCGCGAACGCGACGGCTTCAACCCTGCGCCATTCAATTACTCGCAGACGCCCAACGAGCGCACGTCGCTGTGGCTGCTCGGCTCGCGTCCGCTGGGCGAGACCGCGAATCTCTTCCTCGAAGGATTCGCTCATCATCGGGAATCCGCGCTGCAGGCCGCACCAGCCGTCTATATCACGGATTGGCCCATTCCCGAGCTAGGTCATCCGGCCGACAACTATTACAACCCTTTCGGAGTTGACGTGCCGTTTGTTACGCGCCGCCTGGTCGAGGCCGGCAACCGCAGGAGCGAGCACGAGGTCGATCTATGGCGCGCGTTGATCGGGCTCGAAGGCAGCGTCGCTCGCTGGACATGGGAGCTTGCGCTCGCTGACGCCCGGTCCGACGGGACCACTGTAGAGAGAGGCTGGCCCTCGCAGTCGCGCTTACACGACGCCGTGGGTCCATCCGGGCGGGATGACTCGGGCCGCATCGTGTGCGGCTCGCCCGATCCCTCAACCGGGCTCGTGCCTGCGGACCACATCATTCCGGACTGCGTGCCGCTCAATCTCTTCGGCGGAGCGGGAAGCATCACGCAGGAGCAGCTGGAGTACATAAGTCCGCGGTCGCTGAGCAATACCGGCACGAACGAGCAGCGGCTCGCGGAGTTCGTGCTGAGTGGTCCGGGCGGGCGAATCGGTGGGAGGGATGTGCGGTGGGTGCTGGGCGCCGACTACCGGCGCGAAGCCGGAAGCGTGGCACAGGATCCCTTGCACGTCCTGGAATTCAACCCGTTTGGAGATGCGACTCCGAGGTGGGTGGAGCCTACGACGTGCGGGAACTGTTCGCCGAAGTGCAGCTGCCTCTCCTGCACGATCGGCCCTGGGCCAGAGACATGGCCCTGAACATCGGCCTGCGCTGGTCAGATTTCTCCTCATTCGACGAGAACACGTCCTGGCAGGCGGGTCTGCGCTGGCAGCTCGCCGAGGAACTGACGCTGCGTGCGAACTACGCCGAGGTCTTTCGCGCCCCCAGCATCGTTGAGCTCTATGGAGCACGTTGGATTGCCGAGGGCTATTGGGATCTCGACCCCTGCGGAAATGATCCGACTCCCAGACAACGCGCGAATTGTGCAGCGAACGGTGTGCCGGATGGGGCATATGTGCAAGGCGACGAGACGTTCCCAGTGCCGTATGGCGGCAATCCCGACCTCGAGCCCGAGACCGGGCACAGCTTCGGAGCCGGCGTGATTTACACGCCGGTCTGGGCCGAGGGGCTTTCCGCAAGCCTCGACTATTTCCAAGTCGAGCTGGAGGACTACATCACTCAGACGTATCCCTTCGAGACGCTGTTCGAGTGCGCGGAGCGTGGTACGAGAAACATCTGCGATGACATACACCGGTTTCCGGACGGCCGCGTTTCCCAGCTGTCGACCTTCAACGAAAACTTTGGCGGTCTGGAAGTCCGCGGCGTCGACCTTGCGATCGGTTGGTCGGCAACGACCCGGTTTGGAGACGTGAGCTCGAGTTTGCTTGCCACCTATCTCGATCGCTGGGACGTGCAGCCGTTTCCGGGTGGTGACGTGTATTCATATGCGGGTAACTTCGATCGCGGCGCTCGGCCGCGCTGGCGTGCCTCGGGACACGTCGACTGGCGCTCCGGACCGTGGATGGCGAGCTACGCGGTCGAATACATCGGTAGCTACTCGGAACGTGTGGAACCCTGGGATGCTTTCGACATCTTCTTCGATCCCTTTTACCGGCGGGTCGATCCGGTTCTGTATCACGACCTCGAAGCGGGATTCGAATTCGGCTCGGGGGTGAGCGTGCGAGCGGCGATCACCAATGTGACTGACGAAGACCCGCCCTACCTCAACATCGCGCCCGCCAACACGGATGTCGCAACCTACCGGCTGCTGGGCCGCACCTACTTTTTGGAACTGAGTTACCGGTTCGAATAGCTCGCCCAGATTGGTGCGCGCCAGCAACCCAACGAGTTCGATTCCGCCCCTGGGGCCGTCATCGCACACGCGTGAATTGGACAGTGCAACTCATATGCCAATCGCAACGGGTGGCAGACACACGGTTGTCACTTCCTAGTACCAAAGTACGATGGACATCGAAAACCGAGGGACGCATGCTTTTGGGGCGGTGACTCATTCAAGTCTCCGCTGGTCCCCTCAATAAACGCATTCGGTCATTGACGTCACCGTAAGTGGCGCCGTTTTATTCAGGAGATACGCACATGAGCACGATCACAGTGAAGGACGGCACGACGATCTATTACAAGGACTGGGGCAAGGGCCCGGTCATCACCTTCTCGCACGGATGGCCGCTGAGCTCCGATGCCTGGGACGGCCAGATGCTGTTTCTCGCACAGCATGGCTACCGAGTCGTCGCACACGATCGCCGTGGCCACGGCCGATCCAGCCAGGCTCCGACCGGGAACGACATGGACGGATATGCCGACGACCTCGCAGCCGTGATCGAGGCCCTGGATCTCAAGGACATCATCATGGTCGGCCACTCGACCGGTGGAGGTGAAGTGGCGCGCTACATCGGTCGGTACGGCACGAAGCGCGTTTCGAAGGCGGTGCTGATCGCCGCTGTGCCGCCGCTCATGCTCAAGACCCCCGCGAATCCAGAGGGCCTGCCGCTGGAGGTGTTCGATGCGATCCGCGCTGGCCTCGTCAACGACCGCTCGCAGTTCTACAGGGATCTGGCCATCCAGTTCTATGGCGCCAACCGGCCGGGAGCGAAGGTTTCGCAAGGGATCCTCGACCAGTTCTGGCTCTGGAGCATGCAGAGCGGACTCAAGAATGCGTATGAAAGCATCAAGGCATTCTCAGAAACCGACTTCACCGAGGATCTGAAAAAGTTCGACGTTCCCACTCTCGTCATGCATGGCGAAGATGACCAGATCGTGCCGGTCCACGACTCCGCGCGGAAATCGGCCAAGCTGATCAAGGGGGCCGTCGAAATCTACTATCCGGGCCTGTCGCACGGTCTCACCGCCACACATGCCGATCTCGTCAACCGCGACCTGCTCGCGTTCTGCGAGCAAGCCAACGGAAGGTCGCCTGACGGGACCGGCCGATGCAGTCTGTCGCCGGCCCCAGCCTCTTGACGAGCGTCCCGACGATCGATGAGGTTCTGCACGATCACGCGTCGGAGTTGGGGCACGACTTCATCGCCTATCGGAACCATGCGTACCGCGTTGTGAACCTGTGCGCCGCCATTGTGAAAGACCGTGTCGACCTCGAGAAGATCGCGGTCGCCGCGGTCTTCCACGACCTCGGGATCTGGACCAACAAGACGTTCGACTACATCGCGCCGTCCATCGCGCTCGCACGCGAGTACCTCGCCGTCCACGGTCGGGCGGCCTGGATCGCTGAGATCGAAGGGATGATCGCGGACCACCACAAGATCACGCCCTCCCACGCCAATCACGACTCGCTCGTCGAGCCATTCCGACGAGCCGATTGGATCGACGTGACGCGCGGGCTGAGAACATTCGGGCTTCCACGTCCGTTGATCCGGTCGGTGCTCGCTGGTTGGCCGAGCGCCGGGTTTCATTGGCGCCTGGTGCAGTTGACTCTCGAAAGATTCCGCATGCATCCGCTGACGCCGTTGCCGATGGTCAAACTGTAATCGCGACAGGCTCTGGTCAGACGCGCGGTGGCGGAACAGCAAATCACGAGACGAGGAGGAGGAGATGACCAACGCAACCGCCGAGCCGACCATCACTGAGCACGAGGCAGCGCAGGTCGAGCGCGCGAACGCCTCGAGCGCCACACCCGTTGTCTTCGTTCACGGGCTCTGGCTGCTGCCCTCGAGCTGGGACCGCTGGGTGACGCTGTTCGAGGAGGCCGGCTACGTGGGGTTGACACCGGGCTGGCCCGACGATCCCGAGACGGTCGCCGAGGCCAGAGAGCACCCTGAAGTGTTCGCGGGTAAGGGGATCGGCGAGATCGCCGACTATGAGGAGGCGATCATCCGCCGCCTGGATCGGAAGCCCGTGATCATCGGCCATTCCTTCGGGGGCTTGCTGACCATGATTCTCGCGGGGCGCGGGCTCGCCGCCGCGTCGGTCTCGATCAGCCCGGCTCCGTTTCGCGGCGTGCTCCCGCTGCCGATCTCGTCGCTGCGCGCGGCCAGCGTCGCCCTGCGCAACCCCTTGAACTGGAACCGCGCGGTCCCGCTCACCTACGAGCAGTTCCGCTACGGCTTCGCGAACGTGGTCGGCGAGGACGAGGCGAAGGAGTTATACCTCGGCTACTCCGTCCCCGGCGCGGGCGAGGTGCTGTTTCAGGCGGCGGCCTCGAACTTCAATCCGTGGTCAGAGGCGAAGGTCGATTCGACGAACCCGGAGCGGGGTCCGATGCTGATCATCTCGGCAGACTCGGACCATACGGTTCCCTGGGCGATCGCGAACGCATCGTACAAGAAGCAGAAGCGCAACAAGGGCGTGACCGAGATCGTCAAGATGCCGGGCCGCGGGCACGCGCTGACGATCGACGCCGGTTGGCGGGAGGTCGCCGAGAAGGCGCTCGAGTTCGTCAAGCGGGCCACGGCTTCAGACCGTGCCTCTGAGAGATTCCATGACCGTCAAAATCCTTTTACAAACGACGATAGCGCCCGAGGACGATAACTGGTCCATCGCCCGGTTCTCGCTTCTCGCGGCGCTCCTCCGCCAGGAACGAGACGAGTCGGGACGGCTGCTCTTCGATGTGACGGCGCGCGACCGCGATCCGCTCGGGGCGCCGGATACGCTTCTCTCGAATCTTGATCGGAGTGACTACGATCAACTGTGGCTCTTCGCGGTAGATAGGGGAGAGGGCTTGTCTGCGGAAGACTGCCGCGGGATAGACGCGTTTCGGGCCAGGGGCGGGGGCTTGCTCGTCGCGCGGGACCACATGGATCTGGGCTGCTCCGTCTGCGGCCTCGCTGGAATTGGAGCAGCTCACCATTTCCACACGCACAACGTGGATCCAACGGCTCCGGCGGTACGGGATGATCCTTTCACGACCGCGATCTCCTGGCCCAATTTTCACTCTGGCGCCAACGGAGATCATCAGCAGATCGAGATTGTAGAGCCGGTCCACGCTGTCTTACGCGACGTCTCGGCACCCAATGGTTCGATCCAGTTTCTCCCCAGTCATCCGCACGAAGGTGCGGTGAGCGCACCACCTGGTGCGCAAGCTCGAGTCATCGCTCGCGGCAAGAGCAAGGTGACAGGTGCCCGGTTCAACATCGCCGTTGCATTCGAGGCGGACGGCAAAGCGGGCCGTGCAATTGCGCAGAGCACTTTTCATCATTTCGCTGACTACAACTGGGACCCGCGCCTCGGCGCACCGAGTTTTGCTGATGAGCCACCCGGGGACGCCATGCTCCGCGATCCGAAGGCGCTGGCTGCTGCCCATCGATATGCGCGGAACGTTTCACTCTGGCTCGCAGGCCTGCCGACGGATTGAGCCGTTCGGGCGAAAGCGCAGCACATCAAAGGAGATAGCACATGAAAATCGTAGTCATCGGCGGCACCGGACTGATCGGATCGAAGCTCGTGGCACTCCTACGCCGGCGAGGGGAGGAAGTACTGGCGGCATCGCCCGATTCGGGCGTCAACACGCTGACCGGCGAGGGACTGACCGCAGCACTTGCCGGCGCTCAAGTGGTTGTGGACGTCGCGAACTCGCCTTCCTTTGAAGACACGGCTGTCATGAAATTCTTCGAGACATCGGGTCGCAATCTCCTTGCCGCCGAAGCGGTGGCCGGTGTGCGACATCACGTTGCGCTCTCTGTTGTCGGCACTGACCGGCTGCAAGACAGCGGCTACTTCCGCGCGAAGATGGCTCAGGAGAATCTGGTCAAGGCCTCCGGGATTCCCTACACGATCCTCCGGTCTACTCAGTTCTTCGAATTCATGGGGCGCATTGCCGATTCCGGCAGCGACGGGAAGGCGGTTCACGTCGCGCCGGTGCTCGTGCAACCGATCCTTTCGGATGACGTGGTGATGGCGTTGGCTGACATCGCGCTCGCGCCTGCAGCGAATGACACGGTCGAAGTTGCTGGCCCGGAGAGATATCGACTTGACGATCTCGTCGGTCGCGTTCTGAGCGCCAACCACGACGCACGCAAGGTAATTGCCGACGCTCATGCTCGCTACTTCGGTGCGGAGCTGAACGATCAGTCGCTCATACCCGGCAGCAACGTTCTGGCCTGTGGGACGCAATTCGAGGCCTGGCTGAGTCGCGCCGCGTCGAAGTGAGATCCACGGCGAGCACAGGGCCGCGTCGAAGAGCACGCCACAGGGGTAACGAATCATGAATCCGATCGAGAAAACCACATCAACAGCGACGACCGTCATCGATCCAAAGGGTAACCGCGCCGACGCAATGCGCCTCGTGGCTGGAGTTCGTGTGCCGGACACGCCGCTGGTTACGCGGGCCATTGAATACGCGCGTGAGCACTCCGAACCCTATCTCTTCAATCACGTCATGAGGTCGTGGCTTTTCGCCGTGAGTCTGGCTCAACGCAAACGGACCGAGCATGACGGCGAAGTTCTCGCCGTCGCCACTCTCCTGCACGACCTGGGCCTGGCCAAAGCCTTCAGCGGCCCGCTGCGATTTGAAGTGGAAGGGGCGAATGCTGCGCGCGCGTTCGCACGCAGCGAGGGAATCGATGAACGTCGGGCACAGTTGATCTGGGACGGCGTCGCGCTCAACTCGACGCCTTCCCTGGCTCTTTACAAGGAGACAGAGATCGCATTGTGCACGGCCGGCATCGGGCTCGATTGGGGCGGCTGGGGTTACGAGGCTCTGACCGGGTCGCAGGTCGAGGAGATTGTCGCTGCGTTTCCGCGGTTGGATATGAAGCAACGATTCACGCGCGCCGTCTGTGGAATCGTCCAGACACGCCCCGACACGACCTATGACAACTTCGCGCGCGATTTCGGCGAACGCTTCGTGCCGGGCTACCAGCGGCCGTCGACGGTGGACTTTCTGCTGAACTCGCCGTTCAGCGAGTAGATGTCCAAATGAAACTGAGCCTCGATCCGTCGGCACCACACACAAGGGTGTAGTCATGTGTCATCTCCGAAATGTCGGCGTGATGCTGATCATCGCGTTCAGTCCGCTTGCAGCTGCTGCAGAGGAACCAGCAGTGACCTCCCTCGTGCTGAAGGAGCTCGCGGACATTCCTGGCAAGGAAGTCCTGATGCTTGTTGTGGACTATCCACCGGGGGGCGCCGATCCCGTCCATCGTCACAACGCCCACGCATTTGTTTACGTCCTGGAGGGCTCCATCGTCATGCAGGTACGGGGCGGCAAGGAGGTGACGCTGACGCCTGGACAGACCTTCTACGAAGGACCCAGTGATGTTCACACGGTCGGCCGGAATGCGAGTAGCACCGAGCCGGCGAAGTTCCTGGTAGTGCTACTCAAGGACAAAGGTGTCGAGCCTGTGTTGCCTGCAAAGTAGCAGGCTTGCTCTCCGCCCGTCGCAACGAAGATGACGGGCGATGCTCGATCTACAAACCCGATTGCGCCACCCGTAGGTCGTGTAGCGCACTCACTGTATCCTCCGGTCCTGGAGGGCACATCAAATGCAATCGTCTCGCCAATTCGTCGGCATCGTCCTGCTCGGAAGCCTAACGGTGCTGTTCAGTTCCCTTGGCTCAGGTTGGGCTGCGGCCGCGGAAAATGACAGCCGGCCGCGCATTGGCCTCGTGCTCGCGGGTGGGGGCGCGAAGGGAGGTGCGCATGTCGGCGTGCTGAAGGTGCTGGAGGAATTGCACGTACCCATCGATTGCATCGCCGGCACCAGCATGGGCGCGCTCATCGGGGGCGGTTACGCCTCTGGAATACCCGCCGGAGAGCTCGAAAAATTTCTCGTCGGCATCAATTGGAAGAAGGTCGTCGGCAGCCAGGGCCGTCGTGACCTCGAGCCCATCGAACAGAAGCGCGCCGGTGTCACTTACAGCAATGACTTTGAATTCGGCATCACGCCGAACGGCATTACTACCCCCGGCGGTCTGGTCAATACCAGCAATGTCGAAGATCTGCTGCGTGTCTATGTCGCGAGCGCGCGACTCGAGACGGATTTCGACAAGCTGCCCATACCTTATCGCGCAGTCGCGACGGACATGGTCTCCGGCAGCATGGTCGTACTCGAGGAGGGCGACCTCGCCACCGCGATGCGCGCCAGCATGGCGATTCCAGGTGCCTTCGCGCCGGTGCAAATGGAAAACAAGATCCTGTCGGACGGTGGACTGGTGCGCAACATCCCGATCGACGTCGCCCGCAATCTGTGCGCGGATCACGTGATCGTCGTCAATCTCGTCGAACCGTCGGCGGATCCAGCCAAGCTGCAGAGTGCAACGCAGCTCCTGGGCCGCATGATGGACGTCATGATCGAAGCCAACGAGACCTTGCAGCTGCAGACGATCAGACCTGGTGACACGCGCATCGACGTCGAGATGGGCACGATCGGCACGGCGGATTTCGAGCAGGTGCCGGAGACCATTCCGCTCGGCGAGTCCGCGGCGCGCCGCATGTCGAGTGAACTTGCGAAATACTCAGTATCCGACGCGCAGTACGCCGCGTGGCGCGCTGCAGTGACGCAGTCGCAGCAGATCGAAGCCCGGCTCGCTGGCGTTCGTTTCGAAGGACTGAAACGCGTCAACCCGGAGTACCTGGTGGCGAAGGAACACGTCAAGGCAGGCGATGTCGTGAACACCGTGGCGATCAGCAAGGAAGCGCAGCGGATGTCGGCATTGCAGGATTTCGAGTCCGTCGGCTATCGACTCGACGGGGACCGCGAGTCACCGACGCTCACCTGGTTGCCGCGCGAAAAGAACTGGGGACCGAACTACCTGAAGTTGGACCTCGGCGCCTACGCGTCCTGGGACGGAGACCTGACGTTCAACTTGTATGGCAGGCATGTCCGCACCTGGGTGAATTCGCTCGGTGCCGAATGGCGCAATGAAGTACAGATCGGCGGCGAGGTGCTGGCGGCGACCAGCTTTTTCCAGCCACTGGATGCCGCGCATCGCTTCTTTGTCGAGCCGCGCGTCGCCTTTTCACGCTCGCTGGAGGATATTTTTCAAGATGATGAGCGAGTGGCGCGTTACATGTTCCAGGATACTACCGGCCTGCTCGACGCCGGCATCAACCTGGGCCGATATGCGCAGGCACGCGTCGGCTATACCTATGATCATCGTGACGTCAGCGTGGATATCGGTTCGGCGCTGCTGCCCGAGATCACTCCGATAGACGCTGGCTTGCGTCTCGACGCCGTGTTTGACAATCGCGATACCGCATTCAGCCCGACGCGCGGTTATGCGATGGATCTCGAGTACATGACGCAGTGACAGCTCGCTGGGCGCGGATCGCGATTGGGAGCGTGCCGAAATCGGTCTCGGGGTTGCGGTGCCCTTCCGCCACGATGTGCTGTGGGTCACTCTCGCCGGCGGCTCGGACCTGGGCAGCGCACTGCCTCCCGATCGCGCGTTTGCTCTCGGCGGGCCCAGTAGCTTCCCTGGATTGGAGCTCGGCGAGCTGCGCGTCGATGGTTACTGGACGATTGACACCAGCTATCTGTGGAGGGTGAAAGAGGGATTCTCGATCCGCAATCTCGCACTCTACGCCGGCATCCGGCTCCAGGCGGGTGCCGTTTACGATCGCTTCGATACCGGGGAATCAGAGGACATTTACGGAGGCTCTCTCTTCCTCACCGGCCGCACGCTGGTCGGCCCGCTGACGGTCGGCGTCGGCATGACATCGACCGACTCGTGGAGCATGTGGCTGAGCATCGGGCGACCGGCCGGGCACGGCACGATCCTGGACCGGGGAGTCTTTCGCTGATGTGCGCGGGAACTGCGATCCTCCTGGCGCACTAGACTCCACAATACGGGCCATGCCGGTCAACGACACGGGCACGCGATGCTAGCTAGCGGGAGGTGCGTCGTGCTCGCGGGTCTGTGCGTGTGTCAAACGCTCGCGGGCGTCGCGCATGCCGCCGATTCGTCGGAGTTCTGGCCCGAGCTCAGCGCCTTCGTGAATCTGGGCCCGCGGACACGCGTTTACCTGGATTCGGCATACGCTACGGGGAAGGAATCCGCCAGCCAGTCACTGGATCTCGGCGCCTATCTCGACATTTCCATCAAGCCGATTCTCCGCAAGGAACTTCTGGAGACGGATGACTGGCAGCGAAGCCGGTATCTCTGGGCAAGAATCGGCTACGTCCGCGTATTCAAGGCCACCGACGATACGCACGCGGAGGTCGCCGAAGACCGCGGCATCGTCTCGCTCTACGCGAAGACTCCACTGCCCGCCAAGGTCTGGCTGGAGGCTCGCGCTCGGGCCGATCTGCGCTGGATCGGCGGCGACTATTCGACGCGCTACCGCTTTCGGGTCGAGGCGACACGCGAGTTCACCGTGCGCAATCGCACGGTCGTTCCCTACTTCCACGTCGAGTGGTTCTACGACACACGCTATGACGGTTGGGCAAGAACTCTCTACCAACTGGGCCCCGAAGTGACGGTGAACCAGCACTTCCGTTATGAGATCTACGTGGCTTGGCAGAAGGACCGGCTCCCGACTGAGTCAACCACGAATGCCTTCGGGGTCGTGGCAAAGTGGTACTACTGAGCCCCAATCTTGCGATTCCTCCTTGGGCGATAGACCCCATTCGTGCGCTGAAAGTGCCAGGACACGAAGGTCAGCGTGTCGCCGCTGAACCGGGACATGGGACTGCTGATAAAAAATAAAAAGCCGCGGCTCCCAGCGCGTGCTTAAAATAGGAAGCAAAGGCTGCACTGCGGGTTCAAGACTAATTTACCGTCAGGAGCGTCAGAGCCGTGTCACCTCGCCGTCTCGTCGTCATCGCTCTTTCCGTCGTGGGAGCTCTGCTCCTCGCGATCGTGCTCTACATCGCTTTCGCCGATCTGGGTGGACACAAGGGCCGCATCGAGGCCTTCGTCACCAAGAAGATAGGCCGGCCTTTCGCAATCGATGGGGCATTGCAGCTCAAAGTGCTCCCGTCCGTCTCTGTCCTCGCCGAGCGCGTTCGCGTCGGCAATGCGGAATGGGGCTCGAAGCCGCAGATGGTCGAGATCGGGCGCCTCTCGACGCAGATCGGGCTGTGGTCGCTGATCTCAGGACCCGTGGACGTGCGCTCGTTCGAGCTGAGTGACGTCTCGGTTCTCCTCGAAAAAAATCGCGAGGGCAAGGGCAACTGGGCGTTCGGCGGTGCACCGGAAGAGGAGACTCCGCCCGAGGGCGCCACCAAGTTCCCGGCGGTCATCCTGCACGCCAAGATCAGCAATGTGGAGGTCACATATCGCGAGCCCGGGAAGCCGGACCGCGTCGCACGCCTTGAGACGTTAACTATCGACCCAGGAAAGGACGGTCTCTTGGCGATCTCCGGGAAAGGAAAAC
Source organism: uncultured Gammaproteobacteria bacterium (assembly GCA_963810775.1). Classification (GTDB taxonomy): domain Bacteria; phylum Pseudomonadota; class Gammaproteobacteria; order Steroidobacterales; family Steroidobacteraceae; genus DATBVX01. The sequence goes on along the minus strand of CAWEOT010000025.1, from coordinate 15,844 downwards.
TCGACGACTACCGGACTTCACTGGAGGGACACGTGGGGCCAATCGAGGCGCTCTTCTCCGGGCGGAACATCCGCATGGCGATCCAGGGCGCGATCGAAAGGCTGCAACTCGACATCAACGGTAGCCTCGGCCGTCTCGATCCGCTGGACGGCGCGGATCTCGCCCTGAAGCTCGAGCATGCGGACCTCGGCGGGATGCTCAAGAACCTTCGATTGCCGGTCGTCGCGACGGGTGCGCTGAGCGTCGACGCCAAGCTGAAGGACGCCGGCAAGCTTACCCAGCTCGATCTCGACGCGAAGCTCGGCGACATCACGGCTAAAACAAACGGAACGCTTCAAACTCTCGGCCTGCCCGGCTCCGACCTCCGGTTCGAAGTCTCGGTCGCGGACGTGGCCCGGCTCGCGAAGGTATTCGATGTGACCGGCCTGCCGGCCGAGGCCCTGAAAGTCAGCGGGCGCGTCGCGTCCTCGCGCAAGGAGGTCAAGCTCGAGGGGCTGAGCGCCAAGTTGGCCGGCGCACAGGTGAAAGCCGACGGCACGATCCGCCTGGCTCGCGACCGGGACGCCGACATCCGTTTCGAAATCGGCGCCGAGAACCTGATGAAGCTGCGCAAGGGGCTGCCGGACAAGCCCTTCACCATGAGCGGAAATTACCTCGAAAGCCGCGACAAGCTCGAGCTGAAGAACCTCAAGTCGAGCATCGGTAAAACCGAGATCTCTGGAGTGGGCGTCGATGGCCCGGAATGGCAAGAAACATATCGAGGCTGACCTTGCCTCGCCTCTTATCGACCTGACACCTCCCGCCACCGAGCAAGCGGACGGCAAGGCAAAGGCGAAATCGCCCGGTGCTGCGAGCGCCCCGCCCGCAGACGCGAAACAGCCCGCGAAAGAGCCGAAGCAGAAGTACGTCTTCAGCGAGGAGCCGATACCGCTCGACAAGCTGAAGAGTGCCGATGCGAAGGTGCATTTCGTCGTTACCGAAATGAAGCTGTCCGCGGGAGTGCTGAAAGACGTCGATGGCACGCTGATCGTCGACTCAGGTCAACTGGCGTTCGAGGGGCGCGCGAAAGGCGGGATCGAGGGCACGCTCGACAGCGCGGTCAAGCTGAAGTCGACCAGCGACGGAGCCGCTGACCTGAAGCTTGATCTCGCCATCAAGAACATGCGCGCCGGCCTCGTGACCGGCGACGAGATTGACCCGCGCCTCGTACCGCCGACGAGCATCGCCGCAAACCTCCAGGCGAGCGGCGTCTCGCCACACCAAATTGCATCGAGCGCCAACGGGCAGGTCCTGCTGACGCAGGGACCCGGCAAGACCAAGGATATATTCACCATGGTCGGTGGCGACATCTTCGCCCAGCTTGCGAGCAAGCTGAACCCGTTCTCGGCGGAGGACCCGTACACCCAGCTGGATTGCACCGTCGCTCGCGTCGACATCGTGCACGGCCAGGCGACGGTCGAGCCGGTGCTGATGCAGACTGCGAAGGTCACCATCACCGCGAACGGCAAGGTGGATCTTCACACGGAGCAGCTCACCGTCGATTTCAACACCCGTCCGCGCGAGGGCATCGGCGTCAGCCCGGGAATGTTTACCAACCCCTTCATCAAGCTCGAAGGAACACTCGCGAGCCCGAGGGTGGGGATTGGCGGCAAGGGCGTGGCATCTGGCGCCCTGGCCGCGGCAACCGCCGGCGTGTCAGTGGTTGCGAAAGCCGCTGTGGACCGCGCCCTCGGGGAGGCGGACCTGTGCAAGAAGACGCTCGAAGAGGCCGCGCACCCTGCCGCAGCCGCGGACAAAGCGGCCAAGGACGGTGCCAAGGAATGATTCATGTTGCGCAGTCTTGGCGTAAGCTGCGCCATACCCGATCCACGATATCGATCCAAGGGCCACTAAGCACAACAAACACGGGGAGAAGAATCATGGGAAATCGCTTCAGAATATCGTGGGCCGTTCTCGCGGCCCTCGCGCTGACGCTGCTCGGTACGGGCGGGGTGACGGCGCAAACCCAGACCGTGAAGACCGACGTCCTCATGTTCGAGGTCATTGCGGTGGACGGCAACAACGTCGTCGTCCGTGATCAGAATGGCACGCGTGCGTTAACGGTGCCTGAGGACTTCAAGTTCACGGTGGACGGCAAGTCGATGTCCGTGCATGACCTCAAGCCGGGCATGAAGGGCAGCGCCACGGTCACGACGACCACGACGTCTCGTCCGGTGTACGTGACTGAGGTGAAGAAGGGTGTCGTCACGCGCCAGATAGGTACTTCCGTCACCGTGCGTACCGAGCAAGGTCTCCGCCGCTTCACGCAGAGCGAGCTCGACAAACGCGGTGTCGACATATACATGGAGGGCCAGCGGGTTAAGGTCACGGAGCTGAAGGAAGGCGACCAGTTGACGGCAACCATCGTCACGCCCGGGCCGCCGGAGATCCTTACAGAGAAGGAGGTGCAGGCTACTCTCGATGCTCCCCCTGCAGCGGCCGCACCCGCCATGGCGGCGCCCGCCGAAACACCAGCGGCCACCGAGACACCCCCTGCCGCCGCTATGACCGAGACACCTCCGGCCGAGACTATGAGCGAAGCACCCGCGGCCGAGGCGCCGGCAGCTGCTTCTGATGCGCCGGTTGTGATCACGGGTGAAGAAAAACCGAAATCTGATCGGCGGTGGATCTGGATCGTGCTGGTCGTAATCGTGATTGCGGCGATTTTCCTGATGCGCAAACGCCGGGCCGAGCAAACGCATCATTAAGAGAGTCTTGGCGGCTGCAGGCCACCAGCGCTGCGCTGCTATTTCTTCGAAGGCCTCGGCGCAAATGCCGGGGCCTTCTCTTTACCGATGTCCAAAAGGGCGCAGTTGCTCGTTCACGTCGCAACGCTAGCGCGACGTTTCGTGAGCTAGGGCCGCAGCTATCTCACGCGGTCGGGCGAGACCGCCCGGCTCATTCTCGCCGCAGATCCGCGCGGTTGTCGCCTCGGCTGGTGCAGTGTTCCAATGCCCCTACTGAGACAGCGAGGTGGTATCCATGCAATACGCTCGGCTCGGTGACACAGGACTGATCGTCTCTCGGCTCGCCCTCGGCAGCATGACCTTCGGAACGATCAAGGAAGGGCCGTTCGCGTCCACGTTCAAAGTAGATCAGCTGGGAGCGAATGAACTGGTGGCGCGTGCGATCGACCGCGGTGTCAACTTCTTCAATTCCGCGGACGTTTACGCGGGCGGCGACTCCGAGCGAATCCTCGGTAAGGCGATCGGCGCCCGCCGCAAGGAAGTAGTGATCGCGACCAAGGTCGCCAATCGCATGGGCCCGGCGCTGATCGAGTCGGGGCTCTCCCGCAGACACATTCTCGCAGCGGTGGAGGGGAGCCTCACGCGTCTCGGCACGGATTACATCGATCTCTATCTCGTTCATAAGGTCGATGCGCTGACGCCGATCGAGGAGACGATCGAGGCGCTCGAGGATCTCGTGCGCCAGGGCAAGGTGCGCTACATCGGCTTTTCAAACTGGCCCGCCTGGCTCGCCGCGAAGGCGGTCGGTGTGCAGCGCGCTCGCGGCTGGAGCCCGTTCAGGGCGGCCGAGGTCTACTACTCACTCCTGGGTCGCGATCTCGAACACGAGCTCGTACCGTTCTGCGCCGATGCCGGCATTGGTGTGATGGTCTGGAGTCCGCTTGCCGGCGGATTCCTGAGTGGCAAATACACGCGCGCGACTCCCAAGGGTGACCTTGGCGCACGCCTGGCCAGTTTTGAGTTCCTACCCTACGACCGCGAGCGCGCCTACGACCTGATCGATCTGTTGCAGTCGATTGGCAAGAAGCATGACGCGGTACCCGCGCAGGTCTCCCTGGCGTGGCTGCTGACCCGCCCGACGGTATCGGCGCTCCTCGTCGGAGCCGCCAGCGTGAAACAGCTCGAGGCGAATCTCGGCGCCGCCGACGTCACGCTGGACGCCGATGATCTGGCACAGCTCGACGCGGCGACCCGACCAGTCGCGCCGTATCCCAATTGGTTCAGCGCCCGCGTTGCCGATGGCAAGGCGTACGAGGCGTTAGGTATTCCGCTCGCCGGGCCGCTGGTGCGTTCTTAGGCAAGGTCGCCACTGAAAATCCGCGTGTCGGTGGTTCGAGTCCGCCCCTGGCCATCCGGTCTCATTGACTCGGTCGCAGCACCCAGATCGCGGCGTCCTCTCCTCGCGAAGCGCGAACGGCGATCAGAAGGCGGTCGAGCTGGGAAACGAAAAGGCCGGTTCTCGAGCCACTCGAGGTGGTGAGCCGAGCGACGCGCGTGTAAGTGCCTTGCGACGAATAGAAGGTGTCTACATAGCCTGCTCCGCAGATCACGTAGACGCGATTGCGCTTTGAATCGACGAACACGTCATCCGAGTCGCCGCAGACGTCGCTTCCAGTCACTCGCTGTCCGCTTCGCATCTCGAATGCTTCGAGACGCGCGGGATGTCTGAAGATCGAGATCACGCGACTTCTCGCAGGGTCGAGCGCGAGCGGAAAGTTTGCGCGCAATTTGTTCGTTGACCAGGTCGCAACCTGTCGTCTGCTGGCGCGCGACACCACCGCGATCTGCTCAGCATCGGGAACGTTCACGAAGATGAGGTCGCCCGAGGAATCCAACTGGAAACTCTCAGGGTGACCCTGCAGAGATATGTCCGCCAACCTCAGCCTAGTTGTGGCGTCAATGATGGCGAGCGCTCCGCTGCCGTATCCCACGTAAACACGACGCGCAGGCTTGTCGATACGCACGTTGTCCGCGTCATCAGCAAGGGCAATCCGGCCGAGAGCTGCGAAGTCTTCACCGCTAAACACGCGGACAGAACCATCTCCTGCGTTAGCCACGTAGATCGTGTCGGTCGAGGGCTCGTACTCGATGCCTTGCGGCTCATCAAAGCCACTCACAGTGCGGATCAGCTGTCGCGTCCTCATGTCCACGATCCCGACACTGTTGTTCCCAAGTTCCGCCACATACACGCGCCGTCGTACGGGATCGAAGGCGAGGTGATCGATGCGTCCCTTGATGTCGCCTAGCGGAATCTTTTCCTCCAGAGTCATGGGCGCGGCTCCCGCTTCCACAGCGCTCGGTGCGCCGGAGCCGCCGATCGCGACCAGGAGGCTGAGAATGCCTTTCAGGTTGGCGCTCACTTCGGGCGAAGCGTAGAGCCGCAACACGCGCAAACGAGAAAGTAGACGTATTCATCAGCTGGCATCGTCTCGACTGATACATGTCCGCGCTGGGGACAAGTCAATCGGCAGGCATTCGACGCCGTCGGTGTCATCGTATTAGACAATTTCGAACGCGGCGCAAGCAGAATCAACCTGACGAGTCAACGTTGGAACGATTAGGTACTGTCCAAAAAAAACCACACTCAACGCACAAAATCCTGAATGGTTTAGTTGCTCGCAACTGCGGGGACTTACGCGAAAACGCAGGATTAAGTCAAGGAAACACCCAAGTCCATACGTTGGTGATGTGTGAGTCAGATCACACCGGCCGATCAAAACCAGCGCAAGATGGTCGCGGTTTCACGACAGGGCAAACCCACCGAAAGGTGGCGACGCAAAGTCTCCGGTCTAAAGAGCACGGGCTCCATGACAGCGGGACCGCCGAAATCCAGTCGACTAACCGGCTGCTCGGTGCGTTCCAGACGATGCGTTGCACCTGGTGGTAGGGAGGGGAACATGACTGGATGTCCTTCGACTGAGAGTGGGCTCGTCCGCTCACACTGCCATCCGCGGCCCGCGCTTCAATGCTGGCTCGGAGCTTGCAACCTCACAAACTCTTGCCACAGACGAGAGTGTTTCGCTCGAGGCCGAGGGTCCGAGCGTGAACGAACTCTGCGCGTCGAGCTGAAATAGCCCGAACGCTCGACACCATCTTCAAGTTTGCAATGCCCGAGCTCCTCGGGCCGACGTAAACCCGCGCTGCGCTGAAGAGGTATTCGCCCATGTCCCAGGCAATCCGAAGTTTCGTGCTGAGCATCCTGCTTTGCGTCTGTGCGACACCAGGTCGGACGCAAGACGCTGCGCGGGAGCAGATGAAAGGCCTCGATGAACAGGTCCAGGAGGTCAAGTCCGACGTCCTGAGTATTGCAGCGGACCTCAATCAGCTGGAGGAGAAGCTGCTCTACCCGTCCAACACTCACGTTGCCGTCTTTGTGGCGATTGCGCAGGGCGAGACTTTCCGCCTCGATGCGGTGCAGGTTCAGATCGACGGGCAACTCGCCGCGCACTACATCTACACCTTCAAGGAACTCGAAGCACTGCAGAAAGGGGGTGTGCAGCGGATCTATACCGGAAACATCACCACCGGACAGCACGAGATCGCGATCTCGCTCAACGGCAAACTCGCGAGCGGCAAGGAATACACGCAGACAGAGCGCTTCCCCTTCAGCAAGGACATCGGGCCCAAGCTCATCGGTGTGACGCTCGCCGGCCCGGATTCCGGCAAGCCCGCGATCGACGTTGGAGACTGGCACTAGTGCATCGCGCGCGGCACCTGATGCTTGGACTGGCGTTGGCCGCTTTGCTGGCCACGCGCCCGTTGCCGGCTGCCGAGTTGAAGGATCTCTATTTCGGAGAGGCGTTCTATCAAGCTTATCAGGGCGATTTTTTCGAGGCGCTCGAGCGGCTCGACGCGGAACTTGCCCAGCATCGCCGCGTCGACGAGCCGCAGCTCGATTCGCTCCACTACCACATCAGGCAGGCGGACTTTTCCGTCGGCGACTTCGAGCTCAATTACCGGATGCACCTTCGCGCCGGGCGCGCGATTCGGGCTGTCCTCGAGGGCGACGTCGAGGAGAGCGTACGCAATGAAGCTGCCTTTCGTCTGGCACGCATCCACTTTCAGAAAGGTCAGGCGGAAAACGCGCTCGAGGCGCTGGAGCGAATCCACGGCAAGGTACCCGACGCGATACAGGCTGAGGTCGAGTTCCTGCGTGCCAATGTCTACATGGCACTTGGGCGGCCGGCAGATGCCGCGGATGTCCTGAAGGGATTACAGGGCGCGAAAAGTTTGAGCGGGTTCTCCGCGTACAACCTTGGAATTGCGTTGCTACAGGCAGGGCGTTCGGCCGAGGCCCTGCAGCAGTTGGACAAGGCTGGTCAGATCAAGAGCTCTGATCCCGCCACCGCCGCCATCGAGGACAAGTCCAACATGGTGCTCGGCAGGCTGATGCTCGAGTCGGCCAATTTCGATCGCGCGGAACGATCCTTCGATCGCGTGCACCTGGAAGGACCGTATTCGAACCAGGCGCTGCTCAGCGCCGGGTGGGCGTACGCCTCTGCCGAGAACTACGAGCGAGCCCTGGTTCCCTGGAACCTGCTGGTCGAGCGCGACGTGACCGACAGTGCCGTGCAGGAAGCCAAGCTCGCTCTGCCATTTGCGTACGGCAAGTTGAATGTGTACGGCCGCGCCGCTGTCCTCTACGACAAGGCGCTCGTCTCCTTCGGTGAAGAGCTGGAAAAGGTCGATGCTTCGATCCGGAGCATCCGCGAAGGCAAATTCCTCAAGGCGCTGGTGCGGGAGGAGATCAAGCAGGACCAGGAGTGGGTCGTTCGTCTGCGCACACTGCCCGACGCGCCGGAGACCTACTACCTGACGGAGGTGATGGCCTCGCACGATTTCCAGACTGCGCTCCACAACTACCTGGACATGGAGGATCTGCGCAAGAAATTGCTGACCTGGCAGACCAGCTTCGACGCCTTCGACGACATCATTCGCCTGCGGCGGCAAAACTACGAGCCGCTGCTGCCGACGATCGATGCGCAGTTCCGGGAGCTCGACTCACAGATTCGCCTGCGCATGGAGCAGCGCGACAACCTGGACCGACGCCTTCAGGCCATCCTGATCGCGCCGAGGCCGGAGCTGCTGGCCACAGCCGATGAACGGATTCTTCAACAGCGCATTCACGCGCTCGAGACCGCGGTGCAAGGAAGCAATGATCCGCAACCGCAGCTCTCCAGGAGCGCATCCAACGCCTGAAGGGAGTTCTTACCTGGACGCTGCGCACGGAGTACCACGAACGCCTGACGCAAGCGCACCAGCATCTGCGCGAGCTCAACGACGACGTCGCGATCTTGAGGGCGCGATACGACGCGTTCGTCAGGACGAGACAGGCGGCAGTGCACAGCTATGTGGGTTACGACCTGCCGATCAACCGTCTGCGTACTCGTGTCCGCGAGGCACTCCAGGAAGTGAATACGCTGATCGCGCGGCAAGGTCAGCTGATCGAGACCGTTGCAACCAACGAGCTCAAGGCCCGCGGCCAGCGCCTCGAGGTCTATCAGACCCAGGCACGTTATGCGGTTGCGGATAGCTACGATCGCGCCACGAAGACGCAGGCCGGCGGAGGGCTCTGAATGCGCCGCTCTCACCTGGCCTTGATCGTTGCACCTACCCTGGTTTTCGCCGCCTGCGCCGAGAACCCGGACAAGCACACGCTCGCCAGTCTGCACCAGGTGCCGGCGGATACCGCCGACGTGCACGTGCAGGTCAATGAGGGCATCGACAAGGCGACGCAGAGCTACCAGCGCTTCCTGGACGAGACTCCCGACAGCGCCCTGACACCGGAAGCCATGCGGCGCCTCGCGGATCTCAAGATCGAGAAGGAGTATGGAATTCTGGGAGACGGCAAGCTGGTGGAGACGCCGGCGCCGAGCACCGCCCCCAAAGTCGATGCACGCGCTGCGAATCGCAGCTCTGAGCAAATGCCGGCTCCGCAGGCCACGGCGAAAATCGACACGCGCGCTGCGCAGCGCAAAGCGATCGACACGGCATCGCCGGCGACTTCGGAGCGCGATCTCGAGCGACGTGCCACGAACCAGCAATCCATCGCCTCGGCCGACGAATTGTCCGAACTGCCATTGCCGGACGGTGCGAATCCGGATCTCGAGCGAGCCGGGCCGCTGGAGGCCATCAAGCTGTACGACGAGCTGCTCGCGAAGTACCCGTCCTACGCTTACCGCGACCAGGTGCTCTACCAGAAAGCTCGGGCGTGCGACGAACTGGGTCGCACCGCCGAAGCCATGAAGGTGATGCAGCAGCTCATTGCTGAGCATCCCCGCTCGCGCTACCTCGACGAGGTGCAGTTCAGGCGAGCAGAGCACTTCTTTACCAGGAAGAAATATCGCGATGCGGAGGGCGCGTATACCGCCGTCGTCGACATGGGTCCGGGCTCAGAGTACTACGAGCTCGCTCTCTACAAGCTCGGATGGACTTTGTACAAGCAGGAGTTCTACGAAGAAGCCCTGCACCGGTACTTCGCCTTGCTCGACTACAAGGTAGCAAGCGGCTACGACTTCGATTCGACGCACGAAGAGGAAGAGGAGCGCCGCGTCGAGGATACGTTCCAGGTCATCAGCCTGAGCCTTTCGAACCTCGGCGGCACGGAAGTCATCGGCGAGTACTTCTCCGCCAACGGACATCGCAGCTACGAAGACCGCGTGTATCGCTACTTCGGCGACTTCTATCTCGCCAAGCTCCGCTACAACGACGCCGCAACCGTCTACAAGTCATTCGTCGCGTTGTACCCGCTTCACCCCGTCGCGCCGCACTTCAGTATGCGGACGATCGAGATCTACGAAGCTGGCGGCTTCCCCAAACTGGTGCTCGACTCCAAGAAGGAGTTCGCCACCCGCTACGGCCTGAAAGCGGATTACTGGCGTCACTTCGACGTCGGCGGATCGCCGCAGGTACTGAGTTACCTGAAGAGCAACCTGAAGGACCTGGCGAATCATTACCACGCGCAGTACCAGGATGCCGGTAAGGCGCAGGAGAAGCCCGCCAACTACGCGGAGGCGTCGCGCTGGTACCGCGAGTTCCTCGATTCGTTCCACGGCGATGCGCAAGCGCCGCCGCTCAACTATCAGCTGGCCGATCTCTTGCGCGAGAACGGTGATCAGGCAGGAGCGGCCCGAGAGTACGAACGCACGGCATACGACTATCCCTCGCACGAGAAAGCGGCGGCGGCCGGATATGCCGCGATCTACGCGCACCGCGAGTACCTCAAGACGGTGAGCGCGGAAGCCAAGGACGCGGCCAGGCGCGACACGGTCAACAGTTCGCTCAAGTTCGCCGACACCTTCCCGCAGCACGAGCATGCTGCCGTGGTATTGAGCGCAGCCGCCGAAGACCTGTACGACATGAAGGACTTCGCGCTGGCGAAGAGCTCTGCCCAAAAGCTCATCGACAGTTTCCCCAATGCGACGCCTCCTGTGCGGCGCACGGCTTGGGTCGTCGTCGCCCACTCATCGTTTGACCTCGCCCAGTATCAGCCGGCGGAGCAGGCCTATACGCGCGTTCTCGAGGTGACGCCTCAGGATGACCAATCGCGTGCCCGCGCTCGTGGAAAACCTGGCCGCCTCGATCTACAAGCAGGGCGAGCAGGCGAATGAGCTGGGCGAATACCGCGCGGCGGCCGACCATTTCCTGCGCGTCAGGCAGGCCGCGCCGACATCGAAGATCTGCGCGGGTGCGCAGTACGACGCAGGCGCTGCACTGATTCGCCTGAAGGACTGGACCGCCGCAGCTGACGTGCTGGACGCGTTCCGCCGTACGTACCCAGGGCACGAGCTCGAAAAGCAGGCGACGAAACAGCTTGCGTTCGTGCACCGCGAGGCGGGCCAGCTGTCGCAAGCCGCCGGAGAGTACGAGCGCGTCGCCGCGGAGTCGGAGAGTGCCGACATGCGCGCCGAGGCGTTGCTGCTCGCGGGAGACCTGTACGAGCAGTCGAAGACCGTGGATCGCGCGCTGGATGTGTATTCGCGCTACGTAGAACAGTTTCCGAAGCCGGTCGAGACGGCGGTGGAGACGCGCTTCAAGATCGCCGAGATCTTCAAGGCGAGGAACGACGAAGCACGCTATCACGAGCAGCTCAAGGAGATCGTTCGCATCGATGCCGGGGCGGGCAGCGAGCGAACGGACCGGACCAGGAATGTCGCGGCTCGCTCCGCGCTGGTGCTGTCAGAGGAGCTCTACGAGCGCTTTGCGGCAGTGAAGCTCCTGCAGCCCTTCGAGCGCAGCCTGCAGGACAAGCGGCTGGCAATGGATGCGGCGATCCAGGCCTTCGGCAATCTCGTCACCTACGAAGTGGGCGAAGTGACGGCAGCGGCCACCTTCTATATGGCCGAGGTCTATTCGAACTTCAGCCGCTCGCTGGCCGAATCAGAGCGCCCTGCGGGCCTCAGCGCAGCGGACCTGCAGAATTACGAGGACGCGATCGAGGAAGAGGCTTTCCCGTTCGAGGAGAAGGCCATTGCAGTCCACGAGAAGAACCTCGAGCTGATGACTGAAGGAATCTACAACGCGTGGACGGAAAAGAGCCTGGCGCGCCTTGCGGTTCTGAAGCCGGGACGCTACGCGAAGTCCGAGCTCAGCAGCGGGTTCCTCGGTTCGATCGATCGCTACGTGTATCGCCACCCGGAGCAACCCGGCGTCGCCGTCGACAGCGCCGCAGTGGCGCCCCCGGCTGTACCAGCCGCAACCGCGGCTCTCGCGCCAACCGTCGGCGTGGGCCAGGCAACGCTCCTCGAGCAGACCAATACCCGGGAGTAGCTCGTGCCATCACGTACTCACGCTGGATTGTTGGTGTTGGCCTGCCGCGCGATGCCCGGGCTCGCGGCGGCGTTGACGCTCATCGCCTGCTCTGCCACCGCTCCCGCGACCAAGCAGGTCGCGCAGACCAAGCACATTCCGCAGGCGCAGATTCAGCAGGACGAAACTGGATTCACGATTGCCGAGGACGTGCGTGTCGCGGTCGACACGCGTAGCCAATACGACAGCGCCATACGATTCCTCGAGCAAAAGGAATATGCGCAGGGCATCGCGTTGCTGCTCGAGGTCACAAAGGCTGCGCCCGACGTGACAGCACCTCATATCGATCTCGGCATCGCATATGGAAGGTCGGGCGATCTGGACCAAGGGATCGCCAGCCTGAAGCGGGCTCTGGAGCTCAATCCTCGTCACCCGGTCGCCTACAACGAGCTCGGCATGCTCTATCGCCGCAAAGGCGAATTCGCAGCGGCACGAGCGAGCTATGAAAAGGCGCTGGCGCTGGCTCCGGAGTTTCACTTCGCGAGGCTGAATCTCGCGATCCTGTGCGATCTGTATCTCGCGGATCTCAGCTGCGCCCTGGACAACTACGTGGCGTACCAACAGGTAGTGCCGGGTGACAGCAACGCCGCGATGTGGATTACCGATCTGCGCGCCCGGGCGGGCCGCTAGGAGGACGCATGTTTCGCAACGTCACCTTCTTCATGCCGCTGCTGCTGTTCGCAGCCGCTGTCGCAGCCGACGACGCGGTCGAAAGCACAACCGCGCCGCAGCGGGTAGCCGTGAACAAGGAGCAACCGAAAGCCGAGGCACACGCGAACAAGGAGGAACCGAAAGCCGACGCGAAGAAGGAGGAAGCGAAAGCCGAAGGCGACGTGAATATGTCGGGCATGTCGATTCTGGGAAATGACGAGGCCCCGAAGTCGCTGGTGATCGTTCCCTGGAAAGGCTCGCAGCTCGGCGAAACACCTGGGATCTCGAGGCTTCTCGACGATTCCACCCAGCCCGTGGACAAGGAAGTGTTCATGCGGGAGCTGGCGTATTACCAGATCAGATCGAATTCAAAGTGATTGGCTACACGAGAGGTTGAAACCGTGGACATCTTTTACTCAATCGTAAAGATCTTCGTGCAAGGCGGCCCTTTCATGATCCCGATTCTGCTCGTGGGCGCAGTCGGGACCGCGATCGCGGTCGAGCGCTACGTCACGCTCACGAGAATGAGCGTCAGGAATCGCAATGTATGGACTGCGGTCGAACCGGCCCTGTCCAAGGGCGACTTCGATAAGGCACGAGACCTGACCGGCAAGGACGATTCGGTCATCTCCCGGCTGCTGAGCGTGGGGCTGGCCCTGCAGGGCGCGGTGCGACGCCGTGACGACGTCAAGACCGCCATGCAGGAGACCATGACTCAGATCATGCCGCGCCTCGAGAAGAGGACCCACTACCTCGCGACCCTGGCGAATGTCGCGACGCTGCTCGGGTTGCTGGGCACCGTCAGCGGTCTGATTCACGCCTTTTCCGCGGTGGCGACGGTGAATCCGGCGGAGAAAGCGAGCCTGTTGTCGGCGAGCATCTCAGAGGCGATGAACTGCACGGCGTTCGGCCTTATCACTGCCGTGCCGTTCCTGGTGCTGCATGCTCTGCTGCAGTCGAAGACCGCCCAGCTGATCGAGAACCTGGAGGCGGCCTCCATCAAGTTCCTGACCGTACTCACGACTCGTCAGTCGACCCTGGCTCAAAGCCATATCGGATTGGCGCGGGTCGCGAACGGATAAGGATCGCCCATGTACGACAGTCACACGCGTCGCATGCGTAAACCGGCCGGGCTACTGCTGGTGCCGATGATCGACATCTTCACGGTGCTGGTCACGTTCCTGCTGATGACGGCGGTATTTGCGCGCATCACGATCCTGCAGCTCGACCTCCCGAGTGCTGCGGACGGCAAAGTTACTGAGCCGACCTTCAGACTCGAGGTGATCGTGCGCAAGGACGGCCTCGAGCTGACGAACGGCACGGCGCTGATTGCCACGATCCCATCAGTGAGTGGCGAATACGACCTGAAGACGCTGTCCGATCTCGCGGTGTCGCTGAAGCGCGATTACCCGAAGACGGACAGTGCTTCGGTGCTGTTAGAGCCCGACGTCCGGTATGACAGCCTCATCCAGGTGATGGATGCGATCCGGAGCGCGGAGGTGCCAGCCGCGGCCACCGATTTGAACCTCTCGGCTCAGAACGAAGATGTCCCGCAGACCGAAGTACAAAATCGTGATGCCCCGGAGCTCACGAGAGTGGCCCTCTTTACGAAGATCGCTGTTGGAGATGCGCCATGACCCCGTTCATCCCTGTCCGCAGCACGATGAAGAGCAGTCCGCGGCACCGTGCGGAAGTGGAGCTCAACCTGATTCCGCTGATCGACATCCTGTCGGTGATGGTGGCGTTCCTGCTCGTGTACACCACGAATGTGGAAGTCGTCCAGAACGCGAAGGGCGTCGAGATTCCGCAGTCGACTGCGGATGTCCAGCCGAAGCAGTCCGTGGTGGTGATGATCACCAAGGATCAGTTGTTCGTGCAGAACGAGCTGATCGCGACCATTGGAGAGATCCGTGAGTCCGCAACTCCGCTCATCGAGCCGCTGCGCGCGGTACTCGAACGGCCAATGCTCGCGAACACGGCGCCAGCGTCGGGGAATGGAGAGCTGGCAACACGCGAGATCACGGTGCTGGCGGACAAGTCCCTGCCGTACGACGTCGTGAAGAAAGTGATGGCGACATGTACTGCAGCCTCCTACGGCAAGATTTCGCTGGCCGTAATCGAGAAGGAAAAGACGATCGACGCTGTCGGCCAGAACAGGGCCTAGAGACGTAATCGCGTTCGCTCTCCCAATCATTCTCAAGTCCCAGGTAATTTCATGGAAGCTGCAACTCTAGATGCCGTAACTACCCAGGACCTGGAGGTGCTCCTCGCACAAGCCCGCGAGAAGCTCGAGGGTCTGGTGCGCGACCTGCGCGCGATCGACGCACAGCTCGATAGCCTCGCGACCGAGCGCAAGCAGCATCGCTTGCTACAGGATGCGTGCGGTGCGTTAGAGGAGCTCCGCGCCGTCGGTGGAGCCGGCCTGTTCTGGGGCGACGGAGCGGCCACAGATACGAGTGTCGAACACCTCCGCCGCGTGCGAGAGCGCGTGGAAGTCTTCCAGAAGCGCGTGGCCGAGATCGAGGATTCCCGACGGGAGCTCATCGAAGAGATCACGCAGCAGGAGGAACACACTTATTTGCTCGAGGACGATGTCTTCGAGGCACTGGACGAAGCGGAGCAGCGCAAACACGAATGGATCGTCGAGCGCGAAATCGATGCGGTTCGTGCTGGCGAGTCGGCAAAGCCATGGATGCGCGAGGCCGAAGACGATCGGCGCTTCCGCAAGTCCGTCACCGCGGCGCTCCTCCTCAGCCTGCTATTCGCGTTGATCATTCCCCTGATCGATCTGCCCTTGAGCGAACTGCAGGAGACGGCCGAGGTTCCCGAGCGCGTGGTGACCATGATGATGGAGCAGCATCTACTGCCACCACCGCCCGAAGAGTTGAGGCCGCAGCCGGAGAAGCTCGCCGAGCAGAAGCCGGTCGAGAAGCCGGAGCCTCCGAAACAGTCCACCAAGCCTGAGGAGCGGAAGCCGGAGCCGAGCGAGGTCCCGGGACCGGAGCAGGGAATTCTCGCGTTTCGCGAGAAGCTCGCTGCCTTGAAGGAAGCTCCAATCCTTGACCGGCTCGGCTCGCAGGCACGCATCAACAATTCGGATCAGCGCGCGATATCGCGACCCGAGCGTTCGATGCTGACGACCAATGCGCCGGGGTCCAGCGGCGGGATCAAGCTCGCCGCGCTCAGCCGCGATTTCGGCCCCAATGGGGGCGGCGAACGGGGTGCGATCCGCGGTGCTGCGTTGACGCGCGCGTCAAGCAACATCAGCACCATCGGGCCGGGAGAGCACCCGTTGAGTAACGGGCCGGGCCTGGCTCGCACCGACGAAGAGATTCAGATCGTGTTCGATCGCTACAAGTCATCGCTCTATCGGCTGTACAACCGGGAGCTGCGCAGGGATCCGACCTTGCAGGGCCAGATGATTCTGAGGCTCACGATCGAGCCGAACGGCAGCGTGTCGTTCTGCCAGTTGCACGCTACCGACATGAATGCGCCCGAGCTCGTGACACAGATCGTCGACCGTGTGCGCACGTTCGATTTCGGCGCCAAGGAAGTGCCGGCGATCACGATCGTTTATCCGATCGATTTCTTGCCGGCGG
>CAWEOT010000024.1:0-11766 GCA_963810775.1 uncultured Gammaproteobacteria bacterium | reverse complement strand
TGGACCAAGACCAGCATCAGTATCAGAACGATCGCATTCATGGCATCACTTGGCCGGTCTCGTCTTCCTTATGCTCGGCCGCTCGCTTGAGCGCTGTTACACCCCAGCCCACTTGAGCCATCCGTAGGCGCAGAGCGCAATCGTCCACCAGTCCGGTTACAGGGACTGCTCGGTAAAAGAAGCCATGCGTTGCGCGTATCACGATAATCCCAACGAGAAGCGACATCGCAAACGTCGCAACTATGGGAATCCACCATTCATAGATCAGGAAACCCAAACCGACGAGCGCGAACGTGGCCAGCAATGAAAGACCGCTGATGATGGAGAACGCGACACTGCGATCCTAACGCGCGCCCGGTCCATGATGGTTGTTGCGCGAGCTGTCGATATGCCACAGAACAGCGCAAGAGCGTAGAGAGCGACTTGCATGGTCAGGCAACGGAAACTAACTTCTCGGCCCAGGTTGCTTCTTGATCGCGCATCATCTATCGGCTCGCTCCTGCTGGGTAAGTGTGAACGAGCAGCTCTGGGTGGATGAGCAATCAATTAGCACGGGATGCGACGAGTCGCAACCTTCCAGGCACCTGAGCTCGATGGGAATCTTCAAGTCATCGATGGCAATGGAAAAGGGAGTTATGGGCAGCGTTTCCGCAGCAGGCATCGCGAGGAGCTGAGGATCAGCGGGCCGGCAACCAGCGGTAGTCAATATCCCGAGATGGCCACTGACTTGAATCTCGATTCCATGGCGATTGAGCGTTGTTTCGAACGGCTGCCCGGCCTCCATGTGTTTGACCGTGTCGTACAGGTCTTCGGGCCGCTTGACTGATGCTCCGTTGAAACCAGAAACAGATCCCCCGTCTTGATGCCGGCAACTTCGGCCGGCGAACCGGCGTCCACTTGCCAGGCGATGGCGCCCGCAGGCGCGGAACGATCCGGTTCCGAGAAGCCCTGCTCTGCGGCGGACTGAGCGTTCCTGGTCGCGACCCCCAGACAAACTGTTCCACTCAAAGGTAGTACTGCTTGCACGCCTGCCGCTTCCTTGGTCCAGGGCTCGATGCCGAATCGACCATCGATGATGGCCCGACATTCTTTGATCGCTGCTGGACACTCGATCGTCTGCTTGTCCCAGGCACAGCCATAGAGGCATTCGACCGGAATGGAAGCAGGCGTCGATGCGACCTTGCGCACCAGCACTTCGATTCGAAAGCTAGCTGGCACGGACGATTCGGTCGCAGCTTGCAGAGTCATCATGGGCAACAAGAAGGAAGTCCCAAGAATCGATAGCTTCGTTCTCATGGCACGGTCCCTTGCGTCGCCGCCCGTATTGTTCTACCTGATTCTGCGCCCGCAGATTGGTGGCGTCTAACGCGTTATGGTGCCGGCACTGTGCCTACCGCGTTTGCTCCAGCACGTTGCTAGACGGCAGGTTGTGGCCGCCACTCGGACTCGAGCTGCGCGTAAACAAGGTCTGTGGCCCAGGCACCCTTGAACCATGTGCTCTCCCGCAGTTCTCCCTCCCGCCGGAAAGCAAGGCGCTCAAGGAGATGCTGCGCGCGAATATTGCGTCCATCAGTCTGGGAAAAAACTCGATGCAGCGCGAGCTTCTCGAACGCGTATCGAACCACCGCTCCAACGGCCTCGGTGGCGAATCCCTGACGTTGATGGACGGTAGCGAAGGTGAAGCCAAGCTCGGCCTGGCGGGCGTCAGCCCCACGGGTGCGAAGAGCAACGTCCCCAATGAGAGTGCCCGTGGATTGGAGACTCACAGCGAACTGAAACCACGTGCCAGGCGTTCCCGGCACGACGTCACGCAGGCTCGCGATAAACAGCCTCGCTTCGCTGAGTGGATAGGGGCACTCCCAACTCTGATAGCGAGCTACCTCTGCATCACTCCGGTATGCGGCAAGGGCCTCAGCATCGCCGGAAGCGAAGCGCCGGATGACGAGGCGCCTGGACATGAAATGCTCGAACGACGGATCTTCCATAACTACCGCATGGGCTTCTTCATGCCGTATTCGCTAGCCCCGTAGCCGTCGTGCCGCAAGAACCGCGACTCTAACGACCGCAGTGAAAATTGCGCAGGCCGTGACCCACAGCGCCGTGTTGGCTACTGAAACCACAACATACCCGGCGAGATCAGAGGGAAAGGCCTGGAACGCCTTCCCGATCGTCATCCACCAAACAGCGGCACCGGGCTCGATAAAGTAATCAAGAGTACTGGCGATAGCACGCGGCACAAGTTGAGGATACCCCGCCACACGCACGCCTATGGCAATCACACTCAGGACGAGCAAGCCGAACGACAAGGCAATCCACGGGCCCGCACGCCTCCTTCGCGTTTGCTCCAGCGCGACGTGCTGCTGCTTGCCGGCTGCCGGCACTTCATCCCTTGTATGTTCACGGCGGTGGGCTTCGATGCATAACAAGAGGGTGTCTGCTACGGTTTCAACCGGCGTGATAGACCGTTCTACCCGAGGTTCCAAGACCGTGCGGGAGCGTGGGTCATCACGTCGGTTGAGCTCTTTTATCCCGAACAGTTGCGAGGGTTCAAAGCCCGCATCCCGCAAGGCTGGGAGAAGGAACCGTATGGCAGAGCCGATCAATATTGGAATTGATGTCTCGAAAGGCACCTTGGACGTGTGCACCTCGTCGAACGAGGTGTTTAGGTACGACAACGACCCGGAGGGGATCGAGCCGCTGGTCAAACGCTTGAAGGATCTGCCGATCGAGCGTGTCGTGCTGGAAGCCACCGGCGGGTATGAAGCCCCGGTGGTGGCGGCATTGTCCGCTGCCCGCCTGCCGGTGATCGTCGTGAATCCTCGCCAGGTGCGTGACTTCGCCAGGGCGAGTGCGCGATTGGCGAAAACCGACAAAATCGACGCGGCCGTTCTGGTCGCATTCGCGCTGGCCATCAAGCCCGAAGTGCGACCCCTGAAGGATGAGCAAACCCAAGCGCTCGAGGCCGTATTAACGCGTCGCCGGCAGCTCATCGGCATGCTGACGACTGAGCGACAGCGGCTGGATATGGCCGCCCCGCTCGTGCGCCGAGAACTCAAGGCACACATCGTGTGGCTCGTCAGGCGAATCAAAGAAATCGACCGTGACCTCAGCGGTTTGCTGCGAGCCAGCCCAGTGTGGCGCGAGCGCGAGAATCTGCTGGGCGCAGTAAAGGGCGTTGGCAAGCAAACCATCCTGTCGCTGTGTGCTTCATTGCCCGAACTCGGCAAGCTCAATCGTCGCAAACTCGCCGCTCTGGTCGGCGTAGCGCCTTTCAACCGCGACTCTGGCACGCTGCGCGGCAAGCGCCACTGCTGGGGCGGACGGGCTGACTTGCGAGCAGTGTTGTACATGACGACGGTCACGGCGCTGCGTTGCAATCCGGTGATTCGCGCCTTCTACCAGCGTCTGGTCCGTGCCGGCAAACCGAAGAAACTCGCCATCACCGCCTGCATGCGAAAGCTCCTGACCATCCTCAACGCCATGGTCCGCGACAACGCCGCCTGGGATGCGACTCTACACGGCGCTTGACTCTCAACACAGTTGCTCCCGCGTTTGCTTCAACGCTCAGCTTTCCTTCTCGCTGACGAGAAAGAGAATCAGCATCGCAGAAGCAAAGAATCGAAATGCATCCGGCAGCACATTCAATTGCTGGCTTTGCCACATCTCGAACCATTCACCGGCAATCACCAGCCAGCCGATGAAATACAACGCCGCAGTGACTCCCAGTCCAAGTCTTGCCACGCTTGCGGCACGTTGGAATGAAGCGTTCTCCCGTCGCGCCGCCCACATGCGAGCAGCGCCGATCCAACACAGCGCCGCAGCAATCGCTTCGACCAGCACGATGCACCCGAATATGGTGTACACCAGCGCCGGACTGGTGATGGCTCTCCACATAGCACCTGGATGCTTGAACGTGGTCTCCATACCCACTGTCGTCTTGACCGCTACGACGCCGACATCCGGCATCGTGACGTTTCCGAGCACTGCAAAGGTGAGCAACAGGGCCGTGCCCGCGACCAGGATGATCTTGATTATTTTCATTGTGGGAACTCCCGCTCCAACGCATTGTTAGGGGTATAGATATATCACCCGGAAATTAGCATCAGCGATTCGGTCGTGCACGGTGACCTGGGCGATGTGATCGTTTTGTGGCGCGGGACAGACTTTCCGCTGTTGGCCGCCTACTGAGGATCCATGTACTTCCGGTCCCCGCCCGCAGCGGGCAATTAGGATGACAGTGCTGTTCGTTGTAGCCATTCCGACCGCTTGATTTTAGAGGAGACGCAGCATGGACCGATTCACCGGCGGTTGCCTGTGCGGCAACGTCCGAATTGTGGCGTCGGGACTCCCATACCGGGTCGGCCTTTGTCACTGTCTCGACTGCCGCAAGCATCATGGGGCCCTTTTTCAGGCTTTCGCGGTGTTCCCTCAGGATGCGGTGACGATCGATGGCGAGACACGCGACTACGCCGGGCGGTATTTCTGTCCCCGCTGCGGCTCGTCCGTTTTCTCACGCAGCGCAGACGAAATCGAAGTGAACGCTGGATCCCTGGATGCCCCTGACCAACTGAGGCCAACCTACGAACTCTGGACGGTTCGTCGCGAGTCATGGTTGCCGCCGTTTCCGCTCAAGACACGATACGACCGCGATCGTGACGCCACGGGTCGCTTTGAGGAGTAGGGTTGCGCGATCAATCTCTGCAGTACCCTTCGCCGGACCGGATCGTCAGGCAGTCCGATTTGTCGGTAAGCCACTTCATTCCGGTTTCCATACCGTTTGTCGCGCGAATGAATTCCTTTGTGCCATTGCGGTCGAAGTGGATCTGACTGCCAACGGTGCTTCCTTCGTAGGTTCGCGGGCCATCAAGATCCTGAATAGTGATTTCGTACTTACCCTTGCCCCCTTCGATCCGAAGAAATGTTCCCTCGGGTCCGTTCCATTGGCCAAGCCATTTGTCCGTTGCAGGATCGGAACTCGTAACGTTGGAACTCGCAGCGTTGCTTGAGCCAGTGTCGGGCTCGCGCTTGGTACAGCCAAAGAGAACGACCGCGAACACAAGCCATGCAGCCAGAGAGTGGTGCCAACCTTTCATGCGGAGCGGCTTGAAGCATTGCGAGACAGCTGGGACCTGGCGGCCCGCAGGAGAACGCGCGAGTACAGTTTGTGAAACCCGAGCAGCGCGCTGAAAACAGGACCCAGGGTGGCTCGACCCGTCTTCGCGTTACGCATGGGGACCACCGCGGAACCGAAGAAGAGCCGGGTGCCGATGGATTGCGGGTTGTCGGGCGCAACCGCCACCATCAGCCAGGAGCGCGTGCGGCCCGTGTAGTCTGCGAGCAGCAACTGATTTGGGGAACGCGCTTCGACCGACGAGGCCGCGAAGGAACTGAGATCGCCGCGCGCGAGTTGACCCGCCTCAACGTCCGTGGAGGGTCGTGAGGCAAACACCCGAAGGATCAACCGCTCAAGCTTGAACACGGCGGTGGTGTAGAAGGCTTCACGAACTCAGCATGAGAGACTGGCCGCGTTACTTCAGTGGCGTAGCAGTCCGCGTAGGCTGCCTGAGGCGAGATAGCGGGTCAGCAGCGCATCCAGCACTTTGTCGGGCACATTCTCGCCAGTCACTCCTCACTAATGACGCCTAACGTCCCGGTTCGGCGACTGGACGATGCGAGGGTGTGGCGCTGCGATACCCGGCCCCGCGCACGACTGTTCCTGGTAGCGCGTTGGTCATCTTGCCATCGGCAATCACAGGCACCCCGTTCACGAGCACGTACTGCATGCCGATCGACAGCTGATTAGGGTCTTCGAACGTCGCGACGTCACGAATGGTATCGGGGTCGAATACCACCACATCGGCCCACATTCCCTGCTTGAGCACGCCGCGGTCAGTGAGGCGCATGCGCTGCGCTGGCAGCGCCGTGAACTTCCGGATAGCGTCCTCGAGCGTGAGCTTGTGCTCCTCGCGAACGTACTTGCGCAGGACGCGCGGGAACGTTCCGTACGCGCGCGGATGCGGGTGCTCCTTGCCGAGAACCCCGTCGGGCGCCGTACCCTGCGAATCGTTGCAAATCGATGTCCAAGGCTGTTGCAGCGCAAGTGCGACATCCGGTTCCGACATCCCGAAAACGGCGTTGTAGGTATACGCGTCGTCCTCGACCAGGATATCCATCAACGTCTCGATGGGATCCTTGCCGCGTTCCTTTGCGATCTGCGTCAGCGTCTTGCCCTGCAGCGGAAGCAGACGTGGATTTGCCACCACGGCTACGAGAATCGCCTCGGGGCCCGGAATCTCCTGCCACTCGTTTTCCCAAGCAGCATTCTTTGTGAGCATGTCTTCGCGCATGCGCACGCGCATCGCCGGATCCTTCAGCCGTTCGACCAGTTTCTTGTCACCGCCGTCATGCGCCCACGGCGGCAGAAACGCCGACATGCTGTTGAACCACGCCGGATACGCGTATGTGTCGGCGCCGACTTCGACGCCGCTCGAGCGCGCCGCATCGATCTTCGCCACGATCTGCGGCATCAATCCCCATTGCGGTTTGCCTGCCGCCTTCAGATGCCAGATCTCCACCGGGATCTTCGCCTCGCGACCGATCCGCACCGCCTCGTCGATCGCTTCGAAAATGTGTGCACCCTCCGACCTCATGTGCGTTGCGTACACGCCGCCGTATTTCGACGCTTCGCTCGCCAGCGCGATCAACTCCTCGGTGCTTGCATAGGGCGCAGGCGCGTACTGCAACGAAGTGGACACACCCACGGCACCGTCCTGCATCGCCTCACGCACGTGCCGCTTCATGCGCTCCAGCTCATCCGCGTTTGGCTGCTTGTCGGCATCGCCCAGCACCATGCGCCGCACCTGGGTCGCACCCACGTACGTGGCGAGATTGATTCCGAGTCCCTGCCTTTCCAGGCGCGCGAAATACTGGGCGAGCGTGCGCCAGTCCGGCGTGAGCCCGTAGTGCTCATAGATCACGCGGTCGGCGGCGATGATCGAATCATTGAGCGGCGCCGCCGAACCGCCCTCACCGGTGATCTCGGTCGTGATTCCCTGGAAGATCTTGGACGGCAAGTGCGGATTCACGAGGATCGTCAGTTCCGACTGGCCGAGCATGTCGATGAATCCGGGCGCGACGACTCTTCCGCGAGCATCCAATCGGCGCGTCGCCGCCTCGCCTCCGAGGTGGCCGATGGCCGCGATTCTGCCGTCGCGAATCCCTATGTCTGCGGCGTACCACGGCGAGCCAGTGCCGTCGATGATATGCCCGTTCTCGATTACCACATCGAACGGCGTCGCAGCGCCTGCGCGCTCTGGCGACCACGCCGCGACGATGCCCAGGACAACGAGCGCGAGATGAGCGGCCACTTTACTCACGAGTCGGACCATTGCGCGGTTCCAGTAATTCAATTCTGTTGCCGAACGGATCCGCAACGCGCCGCATTCTCCATCCTCGGCGGCATCGCGAGTTGAACGTGTTCGATGGCAGCTATTGGCACGTTGTCACACGCTGCCGAACGCTTCGTCATAGCGGACCACGCCAGACGCACCGCGCAACGCTCCGGCCACGAGCTCAGCGATCATGAAAACATCCTCTGGCACATCGAACTCAGATCGGATCGCATACCTGGCTGCCGGAACGAATCCGAAGCGCGGATAGTATTCCGCGTGGCCTAAGACGACCACGGCCTGGCAACCAAGCTGTTTGCACTGCTCCAGACCCTCACGCACGAGCGCAGACCCAATGCCTTTCCGTTGGTGGTCAGGCGCCACGGCCATCGGACCGAGTCCCATGATGTTCAAGTTGTCGTGCGCCGACAACGAGACTGGCGAGAACAGAACGTGCCCCACGACCGTGTCATCCACTTCCGCGACAAGCGAAACCAATTTCCCGGCTTTAGGCCGCAAGAGGTCAACGAGGTGCGCCTCCGCTGACGTTCCGAACGCGGCCCGGTTCACTGCATGAACCGCCGCACGGTCGGCTCTATCTTCCTGTCGAATGTGCATACGCCACTAAGGCGTGCTCTGGGAGAAACCCGTGTTAGCCCCGCAAAGTCTTGCTATACACAAAGAAAGCTTCATCGCGCACCCAGTCGAGAGACTCGTAGAGCGATTGCGCGACGGTGTTGGTTCTTGCCGTCGAAAGATCCATGTGTGTGACGCCTGCCTTCGCGGCGTGTGCTTCTGCCGCAAGCATGAGTGACTTGCCCGCTCCTGTGCCTCGAGCTTCGGGGCTCACAAACAAGTCGTACAGCGTATATGTGGGCGCTGCCTTGACCGAGCAAAACGTCGGATAGAGCTGGCAGAACCCGACCAGCGTCTTCGTCGCGGTCTCGGCGACGATGAGAACAGACTCTCTCCGTTGAAACCGTTCATTGATGAACCGCCGAGCGAGCGGCAGGTCAGGAGCCCGCTGGTAAAACTGCCGATACGCATCGAAGAGCAATGCGACAGCGTCGAGGTCGTCGAGTGTCGCAAGCCTGGTTGAGATTGTAGTCATTTGCAGTGACCCAGTATCACTCACGTTCCCTTTTCTCGGTCGCCGCGCTGAGGAGCCGGCCCGCTTCAGCGTTGCGCTCGGCGGGTTTCCCGCCGCTGCGCACGCATCGCATGATCGGCTCGCGCAATCAGGTCTTCAAGAGAAACATCGGACGCGCTTGGCAACACTTCGATGCCGAAACTCATCGACAACTGAAAGGGCCTCCCAGCTTGGTGATTGACCTCATCGATTTTTGCTTGCAGGTGTTTGCTGATGGCGATTGAAGCAGCGGTTTCGTCCACCAAAGCGAGAACTGCAAACTCATCGCCCCCGAGGCGCGCGATCACATCGCTCTCCCGAAAAACCCCGGTAAGCACCCGAGCCGCATCGACGATGAGCGCGTCGCCCGCCTTATGACCCTGCGTGTCGTTGACGTGCTTCAGGCCGTCCACATCGACAAATACCAGCAGGCATTTGGCATGGGTTCGGCGGGCTATTCTCAATCCTTGATCCGCGAGGAGAAGGAAGCCACGTCGGTTGCGAAGTCCTGTCAGTTCGTCGGTGAGCGCCAATTTTTCAAGTTCGACGCTAAGCTTTCGAAGCGATGCTTGCGATTGCTTGTGCCCCGTAACCGCCGCGGCCAGGGTCAATGCCGTCATTGTGGTCAGGCCCGTGAAGGCTTGCAGCAATAGAAGGGACTCATTGGTGGCGTCTTGGGCAAAGGGACCGTTGCCGTAGTACGTGGAGACGACTGCGATCGCGGACACGAGGCAGGTCGCCAGAGCCACGACGCCGGGACTAAAGCGACACGCGATCAACACCAGGCAGGGCAACGGCAGGAAAGACAGCGGATACGTGCCGTCCCCGGCAGGCGACTGGCCGACGAACACTAACGTGGTCAACGCCGCGAGCAGGACCAACGACCCGATGACCTCGGCGAACTGCCAGGGCCGACTGATGTGCAGTGGCTCGCGCCAGGTTAGAAGTACGGGCGCAATGACGAGCACGCCCATCAGGTCGCCGAGCCACCACGTCCGCCATGAGTCAAAATAGCCCGCAAAGTCCACGGCGCCCGCGAGATGCAGAGTCGTGACGCCCCAAGTGGGGGCCAGCAAGCAGCACAGCGTCTCGATGGCCGCAAAGCGGAGAACGGCCGGGCCAGACTCGAAGAGCCTGCCAACCCCCACCCAACGTTGCAGCAGGAAGGCTCCGAGGAGTGCTTGCAGCGTAGAACCGACGCCGATGCTGGCCGCGATCCCCAGGTTCGTGGCGCTGAAATCCGCATTTGCCGACAACGCGACCCAGACATTGAGCAGAAACGACCCCAGCCAAATGCCAGGCCAGACGCGCGGACCCCACAAGAGGACTGCGGCCAAGGCGATGCCCGAGGCGGGCCAGACCGCTGTGGCATATCCCGGTGGGATGGCAAGCGATAGTCCAAGCCCGCCGGTCAGGCAATAGCCGAGGGCAAGAACCACCACTTTGAGAAAGCGATCGACAGCGAGAGAGCCCCCGCTCGCGAGGAGGTGCTGGCGTTCGCCTGTCAACACTTGAGAGTCAACGCTGTCGTCGGGCATGGGTCCCTCACGCCGCAGAAGCAGCACAGGCTGTCTCGCCGCCTACCGTCCGCGCTGAGCAAGGCGCCGTTGTGTGATGAATGCCGGCACTCTATCCATTTCGCGTTCTCTCCAACACGTTCTTAGGCACCACCGACCGCCACCTCGCTCATGAGCGCCAACTGGTTGCCATCAGGGTCAGTGAACTCCGCCAACCATAGCTCGGATTTCGCCGTCCGGTTCACGACGTGAGGCTCCGCATTGAATTTGACGCCGCTGCCCTTGAGCGAAAAATACACAGCGCGGATGTCCGGGACCTGGAAGTAAATGGCAGACCCCCGCTGAGCCTTCTGGCCGGGCGGCATGACGCCTACAAGCAGCCGAACGCCACCGCAATTGAAGAATGCCATCTGAGGGGGAGCAGTGAACAGAAACGGCACGCCTAAAACGTCTCGATAGAACGCCACGCCCTTCTCAAAGTCATCGACTGGGATCAGAAGCTGAGCAACCTTTGCGTTGGCAAGATTCATTGCGCTCTCCCCGACAAATGTCAGCGGTCACAGGCCCCGGTCGGCTTCCACTCCCTCCGTCGGGATGGTCCACGGTTGAGCAGCGTCATGTATCACGATGAACAAGGCACGCCGGACTGACGACCCGCTATTGGTCAACCGCATCGGGGTCGTGGGCGGGGCCACTGCTCCTTCGCCTGCTCGGGCTTTTATTACCCTCTCCGGGGTCTCAAGACACTGCTCACCCGCTAACACGTACCAAGCCTCTGGCCCCGGGTGGGTGTGAACTACGGTGTACGCCTTCGGCGGCGTCAGCGCGAGGTAGGCCACTACCTCGTACGACTTAGCCGCAGGTAGTTTATCCGAGGTCAACTCGAGCGGCCCGACGCTGGCGACCAATTCACCCTGCTTCGGCACGTCGTTCTTGCGGCCGAAACTGAAGAGCCAGAGCTTGCCTTCCGCTTCGACCACCGTACCGGCTTGATTGTTGGCGGCTTCGGCGGTCTCGCTCGTCTGCAGCCTATTCACATGCCAGAAGAGTGGCCCTTCGGGGAACTGTGAGACTTGCACTTTGGCAAGGAGTTGACACCCGAACTCCTTCGACTTCAGCCCGTCCTCAAGACAGCTAAAAAGCCGGTGGTCGTGAGCGGCTTTGTCGGTCGCTTGTGCTCGCGCCACTGACACTGATGCTGTCATCAGGTACAGAGCCACGACGACAACGGCACAAACGTACGAACGCTTACCCAAATACAGTTCGTCCTCCAGAATGAGTCTCACTCGACAGGACTGCATCAGTACAGACCACCGGGCTCTTTCGGATAGCAAAGCGCCTCATCTGGAATAGTCACGCCTGGTAGTTTGCTCGATGTCCAGATATGTACCGCGTTGGTCAGGTCCACGGCCTCATCTAGTGAGCCTCCCCTTGACGTTTAGCGTCTCGAGGTAACCAGAGCTCTAGATGCCACAGTCGCGATCCGCAACTACGGCAGAAGGCACATTCCAGCGCATGTCCGGAGGCCGTTTGCCGTGTCCAGAACGCGGGATGACCTTGTACTACTCTAAATGTGTCTCGCCGGATGACAAATGAAATGCCAAACGCGGAAGAAGACTGCTTTTGACATTCAGTGCAATGGCAAATGTAGAGCGCTAGTGGCTTCCGTGGGGCAAGGTACCGGATATGCCCGCACTGGCAGCCACCACTTTGGCATTCCTCTGAATTCCCG
>CAWEOT010000023.1:0-91017 GCA_963810775.1 uncultured Gammaproteobacteria bacterium | reverse complement strand
GCTTGAGACCATAACCGGTGGGCGAATGACATACGCGCGCGCAAGTATCCACGTTGTTGTTGCCGAAAGCCGCGCGTACCAGCTTCTGCACCAGGAAGGTTTCCTCGTTCGTGCAGCGCGAAGAAGTGATGCCTCCCACCGAGTCACGTCCGTACTTCTTCTGGATGCGCTTGAACTCGCGCGCCGCGTGGGCGATCGCTTCATCCCAGGTGGTCGCGACCCAGGGATCGGTGATCCGCGCGCGCACTAAAGGCTGTGTGACGCGATCCGGGTGGGTCGCGTAGCCATATGCGAACCGACCCTTGACGCAGGCATGGCCCTCGTTGGCGTGACCCTCGCGGTCCGGCGCCATGCGCACCACTTCGACTTCCGATCCGGTGCCACGCAATTCCGCCTTGAACGAGCAACCCACGCCGCAATAGCCGCAGGTCGTCTTGGCCGCGCGCTCCGCCTGGCCAAGTACCGCCAGCGACTTTTCGAACAGTGCGCCGGTCGGACACGATTCGACACACGCTCCGCACGACACGCACTCCGAGTCCATGAACGGCTCGTGCTGGCTCGCCGAGACGTGCGAGGTCATACCGCGATTCTCGATGGTGAGCGCGAACGTACCCTGCACCTCATCGCAGGCGCGCACGCAGCGCGAGCAGACGATGCAGAGGTCAGGGTCGAAGGTGAAATACGGATTGCTGAGGTCCTTGGCGGCCGCGGGTCGCGGCACGCCTCGCAGCGTGTAGCGCGAATCAGTTACGCCGACGGCCTCGGCCATGTCCTCGAGCTCGCAATGGCCCGTAGCAGGGCAGGTCTCGCAATCGAGCGGGTGCTCGGAGACATAGAGCTCGATGACGTTCTTGCGCAGCTGGGTCAGCTTCTCCGACTGCGTAAGGATCTTCATGCCCGCTGCGACGGTGGTCGTACACGAGGCCGGGTATCCGCGTCGACCCTCGATCTCCACCAGGCACAAGCGGCAGGAACCAAACGCCTTGAGCGTGTCGGTCGCGCACAGCTTGGGAACCTGGACACCCGCGAGCATCGCGGCGCGCATGACCGAAGTCCCCTCGGGAACGGTCACCGCGACGCCATCGACCTCGAGTTCGACCGGCTTGCCGTTCTCGGCTGGCGGTGTACCCAGATCCTTGTAGTCGATCGCAAACATCAGCTTCTCCTCAGCCGCTTTGGCATCCGCGCTTAGTGGCGGACGCGCGCCTGAAAATCCTCCGGAAAATGCTTCAGCGCACTTTGTACCGGAAATGGGGTCATGCCGCCCAGGCCGCACAGCGACCCGTGCAGCATGGTCTCGCATAGCTCTTCAAGCAAGTGCAGGTTCTCGTCTCGCTGCACACCTTTCATAATGCGATCAAGGAGTTCCGTGCCTCGCGTGGAGCCGATCCGGCACGGAGTGCACTTGCCGCAGGACTCGATTGCACAGAACTCCATCGCGTAGCGGGCCATCCGGGCCATGTCTACGGTGTCGTCGAACACCACGATGCCGCCATGCCCGAGGAGCGCGCCGATCGATGACAGAGCCTCGTAGTCCACGATCGTGTCGAATTGCTTAGCCGGAATGTAGGCGCCTAGTGGACCCCCGACCTGGATGGCCCGGATCGGGCGGCCGTTAGCCGTGCCTCCGCCGTAGTCATACAGGAGTTCGTGCAACGTCATTCCGAAGGCGCGCTCGATAAGCCCCCCGTGCTTGATATTGCCGGCCAGCTGGATCGGCACGGTGCCACGAGACTTGCCGACGCCGAAATCCTTATAGGCCGCGGCTCCCCGCTGCAGGATGACGGGAACCGAAGCGAGCGAGATGACGTTGTTGACGATCGTCGGCTGCCCGAAGAGACCCTTGATCGCGGGCAACGGCGGACGGACCCGGATCTCGCCGCGCTTGCCCTCCAGGCTCTCGAGCATCGAGGTTTCTTCGCCGCAGATATAGGCGCCTGCCCCGAGTCTCACCTCAAGATCGAAGCGGCGGCCACTCCCCAGGATGTCATCGCCCAGGAAGCCGGCCTGGTATGCGTTCGCGATCGCCTCGTTCAGCGCCCGATGCGCGTGGGGATACTCGACACGCAGATAGATGTATCCCTGGCTCGCGCCGACTGCGAGCCCGGCGATCGTCATGCCTTCTACGAGCAGCAGCGGATCGCCTTCCATCAGCATCCGGTCCGCGAAGGTTCCCGAATCGCCTTCATCAGCATTGCACGTCACGTACTTCGGCGTCGCGGGCTGATCGAGCACCGTCTTCCACTTGATTCCGGTCGGGAACGCAGCACCACCTCGTCCGCGCAGCCCCGAATCCGTGATCGCCTGGACGATGTCCGCGGGCTGCATCGTGAGAGCCTGGCGCAGGCCCTGGAAACCATCGTGCGCTTCGTAGTCGGCAACACTCACGGGATCGGTGATGCCGACGCGCGCAAACGTCAGCCGCTGCTGTCCCGCGAAGTAGGGAATGCTCTCAGTAAGGCCCTGATGCAGGGCATGCGCGCGCCCGGAGAGAAAGTCGACATCAAAGAGGCCCGGAATATCGCTCGCGCGAACCGGACCATATGCTTGCCGTCCGTTCGGGGTCGCGACCTCGACCAGCGGTTCGAGCCAATACATGCCTCGCGAACCGTTGCGCACGATACGCACATCCTGCCGACGCCTGGCCGCTTCTGCCGTGATTGCGCGTGCAACTTCCTCCGCGCCCAAGGACAGCGCACCCGCATCGCGGGACACGAAGACGGTGACGCTCATCGCTGGCGCTCGCAGTCGGCAATCAGCGCATCGAAGTGCGCCGCTGAGACACGCCCGTGCAGCTCCTCGCCGATCATGATCGCAGGCGAGCAGGCGCAGTTGCCGAGGCAATAGACCGGATCGAGCGAGAAGTGCCCGTCGGCCGTGGTCTGGTGAAAGTCGACGCCGAGACGCTGCTTGGCGTGGTCGGCAAGTGCATCGCCGCCCGCGGCCTGGCAGGACTCGGCGCGGCACACGCGCACGATGTGCTTGCCGGCCGGCGTTTGCCGGAAATAGTGGTAGAAGGAAACGACGCCGTGCACCTCGGCGCGCGAGAGGTTCAGCTCTTCAGCGATCACCGGCACCGCGGCAGGCGGAATGAAGCCAATCGCCGCCTGGATGCCGTGCAGCACCTCGAGCAATGGTCCGGGCCGATTGCGGTTCGCATCGACGACGCGTTGCACGGCCTCGCGCTGTACGGCCGTGAGCGGCGCTCGCGGCGTTGACGATGTGGAAGCCTGTTGCGTCATCTACGAGTTCCCGAGCGGGACGGCAATTACCGATCGAACCATACGATCCCACTCATTTTGGCTGCAATCCAGTGGGAAAGTGCCCCACTGACAAGGCTGAGGTCGCACCGGGCTCCCTCAATTCAGGGCGAAATCCTGGCCCGCCGCACCGTCCCCGGTTCCGGCAAGGAGTTGACCAAGCAGGGTCAGCAGCGTGGCGCGGCCACTTTCCCCCAACTGCTCCGTCAGGCGAGCCTCCTGCGACGCCTGCAAGTCCAGCGCACGGCGCATCAATTTGCGCCCCCGGGCCGTCAGCTGCAGTGCGTACGACCGGCGGTCCTGCAGCCCCGGCTTGCGAACGATAAGACCGCGCGACTCGAGCTGGCTGATCAGCGGCACCAGGTTAGCCTTCTGGAATCCGAGCGCGGCGCAGATGTCGGACTGACTCAGCCCCGGATTGGCATGTACCACCATCAGAACACCGAACTGCCCGGGCCTGAGATTCACCTCCCGCAGCGAGGTCACGAAATCCGCGAACAGCGCCAGCTGCGCCCTTCGCACTGTGTAGCCGATCGAGCCGTTGAGGGGGCGCAAATCCACGGCACGCGCGCCATTACGCGTGTTGCCCTGGCCATTTCCGCCCTTGCGCGGCGCCCGTCCGCTGTTCTCATCGGAGCGTCCGTTGCGGCTGCGCTGAGTTCGTGCGGGTTTCATTTGAACCGATCGATCAACTCGCGGGGAATCGGTCGCGACTTGATGGCGGCGGGATCCTCCGGATGCCGCCCGACCCACACGCGCGTCTCGAATCCCTCGATTGCGAGCTGCTCGCCCTTGAGCAACCGGTGATAAACGCAGAAGCTCGAGCGTCGCCATTCCTTAATCGACGTCTCGATACTCACGTCGTCGCCGAACTTGGACGGGATCATGAACTTCGCGCTCACGTCGACGACGGGGAAACCGACGATGTCGTATTGCTTGATCAGCGCCTGCTTCGGCAGGCCGACGCGCTCGAACATCGCGGCCGTGCAGGCATCGAAGAACTGGAAATAGCGGGGGAAGTAGACGATGCCGGCGGGATCGCAATCCCCCCACTCGATTCGCAGCAAGCGCTGGATCTTCATCATGCGGGCGATCCAGGCGCTGCATTCTCGATGAGCATGGCGATGCCCTGTCCGCCGCCAATGCAGGCGGACGCGATGCCGTAGCGCAGGCGCTTGCGGCGCAACTCGCGAGCCAGTGTCACGGTCAGCCGGATGCCGGTCGCGCCGAGCGGGTGGCCCAACGCAATGGCCCCGCCGTTCACGTTCAGCCTGGTTTCATCGAGACCCAGCTCGCGCACGCAGGCGAGCACCTGGGCCGCGAAGGCTTCGTTGATCTCGACGCGATCGATAGCGGACAGGCTGAGCCCGGTCTCGCGAAGGACCGCGCGGATGGCGTCCACGGGTCCCAAACCCATGCTGCCCGGGTGTACGCCGACCGCCGCACAGGCGACGAGGCGCGCCAGCGGCTCTAGCTTGCCCCGCCGCGCGTAGTCCGCTGAGCCGACCAGGGCGGCTGCGGCACCATCCACGATCGCGGAACTGTTGCCGGCGGTCTGTACGCCGCCAAACGCCGGCTTGAGCTTTGCCAGTTGCTCGACGCTCGACGGTCTCACATGAGTGTCGGCAGCAACTCCCGCACCGCTGCTGCGCAACTTGATGCCGCGCGGCTTCAGGCCTTCGACGGAAAAGGTCTCATCCTTGAGGGCGCAGATCTCGCCCTCGAGAAAGCCATCACCCTGGGCGACGAGCGCACGTTCGAAGCTGCGGGCGGCAAATCGGTCGACGGCGTCGCGGGTGATATCGAAGCGCTGGGCCAGCGTTTCCGCCGTGCCACCCATGGTCGCGTCGACCGCGGTGTCGAGCAGCGCTTCCCACAGGAAATCCTTGAACTCAACCTGCCCCATGCGAAAGCCGGTGCGATGCGTATAGGCGGCGACGGGGTTGCGACTCATCGATTCAGTGCCGACACAGAGCGCAAGGCTGACCCGTTGCTGCGAAACCGCATCGGCGGCCTGGCTCAGCACCTCGATTCCAGTGCCGCAAACGCGTTGCGCCAGGTGTGCAGGGACTTGCGTCGGAACACCTGAATACAGACCGATATGACGCGGCAACAGGTAGGCATCGAAACTCGCCTGCGCCATCGAACCGGCAATGACGGTGCCGACGTCATCGGGCGAAATCCCTGTGCGTGTGAACGCCTCGCGAGCCGCCTTGATGCCGAGATCGATTGGCGAAACGAGGCTGGTCGCCTGGGCAAAGTCTACGAACGGCGTGCGAACGCCGGCGAGCAGCCATGCGTCTGGCCACCGCGCCACCAGCGCCCGCGAATCTGATGTCGCAATCATTGGCCCGGAGTGAAGATTAAGTCACTTGTCTGTGGCGCTGCCGCGACGGCCGGCCGTGATTAGAAAACCTACTTGACCACAGGTTTTACTACAGTTATAGAATATAACCGTTAGGCGATTGACGTCAAACGACGGAACGGCTGCCACAGACGTAGATCGCCGGGACAGTTCGCGCGAGGGATGGCAGAGCTGATGCGCTGAGGTGGGTTTGAAAGTCCGGGGGGACGATCATGGCTCAGCTGGAAACTTTCTCGACGGCGGGGCTCGCGCCACGCCGCAAGCTTGAATACTGGAACGACATCGCCTGTGACACGTTCACACCGGTCGTTTCCGATCCCATGGATCTGCGCGGCTTCACCGGCTGCCTGACCCGCACACGGGTCGGCGAGATCCAGGCGGCGGAGGTCTACTCCGACCCTCAGATCGTGCGTCACTCGCGCCTGCAGGTGCAGCGCTCGCGCCAGTCGATGTTCTTCCTGCACATGCAGCTCGATGGCGACAGCATCAATCGCCAGGACGGGCGTGAGGCGCGCCTGCTGCCCGGTGATTTCACGCTCTGCGACAGCACCCGCCCCTACGAGATCATCTTTGACCGCCCGAATCGCATGTTCGTGCTCGGCATGCCGGAGGGTCTGCTGCGCCGGCACCTCCCCTGTCCCGAAAGTGTGGTGGCGATTCTCATGTCGGGAAACTGCGGACTGAGCGGCCTGCTGTCCAATTTCCTCACTGATTTCTGGCGGCGCTGCCGCACCGAGGCTGATCTCAATTTCGCTCCCGGCGTGACGCGCGCCATTCTCGACCTGGTGGCGAGCGCCTATGCGGGCGTGCAGCAGAGTGAGTCGGAGCGCTCCTCATTGGTGATGGCACATCGCGTGCGCATCATGAACTACATCGAAGCACACCTCGGCGATCCCGACCTGACGCCGACACGCATCGCTGAAGCGTGTCGCATGACGACACGTTATCTGCATCACCTGTTCTCCGATGAAGAAGAGACGGTGGCCCGCTACATCCTGCGGCGGCGTCTGGAAGAGTGCTCGCGCTCGCTGGTCGATGACTCGCAGCGCGGTCGCACCGTCACGGAAATTGCCTTCGATTGCGGCTTCAACAGCCCGACGCATTTCGGGCGGGTGTTCCGCGCGCGTTACGGGGTGACGCCGCGCGAATATCGTCGCAGTAACGAAATCGAACCAGTCAACGCCTGCGCCGGCCTCAGGCTTCGCTGACGAACTTGGTCACGAGGCAGGCGTCGAGGCCCTCGATGCCCTCCTCGCTCCCGTGGCCGCTTTCCTTGACTCCGCCGAACGGCGACTCGGGAACCGAGATCGCGTAGCTGTTGATGCCGATCATGCCCGCTTCGATCTGCTCGCCGAGCAGGTTGACGTTGCGCGCTGAGCGCGTGAACGCGTACGCGGCCAGGCCATAAGGCAGACGATTCGCCTGCTGGATGGCGCTGTCGAACTCGGAGAACGGATTGAGAATCGCGACCGGTCCGAACGGCTCCTCATTCATGATGCGCGCCGTGTTGGGCACGTCCGCCAGAACTGTGGGCTGCCAGAAGTAGCCACTGCCCGTGATGCGCGCGCCGCCGGTCTGAAAATGTGCGCCGTTCTTGCGTGCATCCCCCAGCAACGTTTCCATCGACTCGAGGCGCCGGTCGTGCGCGAGCGGCCCCATCTGCGTGCCCTCGCCCAGGCCATTTCCGACCTTGAGGGCGCGCGCCCGTGACGTGAACCCGTCGAGGAAGCGGCCGTAGATCTTCTCATGCACGTAGAAACGCGTCGGCGACACACAGACCTGCCCGGCGTTGCGGTACTTCGAGAACACCGATTGATCCAGCACCTGTTCCACGTCGACGTCATCGAACACCAGCACCGGAGCGTGGCCACCGAGCTCCATCGTGGTGCGCTTCATGCCTTCGGCTGCGAGCTTCATGAGCTGCTTGCCCACCGGGATCGAGCCGGTGAACGAGATCGCGCGGATGATCGGCGAGGCCAGCAGGTACGCAGAGACCTCGGCCGGAACGCCGAATACGACCGACAAAACACCCGCAGGCAGACCCGCGTCGGCGAGTGCGCGCGCGACTTCGAGTGCCGATCCCGGCGCTTCCTCCGCCGGTTTCAGAATGCACGGGCAACCGGCACCCAATGCTGCGCCGATCTTGCGTGCCGGATTGCCGATCGGGAAATTCCAGGGCGCGAACGCGGCGACCGGTCCCACCGGCTCTTTCATCACCGTCATTCTTACGCCCGAGGCTCTCTGCGGCAGCACCCGCCCGTACGCGCGGCGTCCCTCTTCCGCGTACCACTCGAGGATTTCGGCGGAAAGAGCGACTTCCCAGCGTGTCTCGGAAAGTACCTTGCCTTCTTCTATGGTCGCGATGCGCGCGATCGTCTCGGTGCGCTCGCGCAGCAGCTCCGCCGCGCGTCGCAGGATCTTGCCGCGCTCATGCGGCGGTTTGGCACGCCATGTCGGGAAGCTGCGCTGCGCTGCCTCCAGAGCGCGGTCGAGATCGGCTTTCGAGGCGTGCGGCAGTTGACCGATCACTTCCTCGGTAGCCGGATTGATCACCGGTTGCATGACGCGGCCCTCGCCGCCCACCCACTCGCCGCCGATGAAGAGCTTCAGATCTGCATAGTTCGTGGCCATGGGAATCTCCAGCCGCGGTCCTGCTTAACCGTTCAACGCCGCGGCCGGCACCCAGTTGCCGTGCACGCCGACACGGAGGCGCAGTGGAATCTTGATGCGAGCGATCGGCCCACGTTCCAGGTGCTCAGGCTCGACGACGAACATCTCCGTCTGGTTCTCATCGTGCCGGTCCACGAGGAACACCAGGTAGCCCTCGTGCCCCGGGATCTTCGAGGGAATATGCGCGTGCTCCTGAACGGTCGAGCGCTGGTCCATTGGCAGCCGTCGCACCTTGCCGCTCCTCGGCTCGATACGCAGGATCGTGTTGAAGCCGGCGCCGACCGGTCCGGCGATGAGCGGTGGCGCGACCGTCGGATCGTATGTCTGGTAGTAGGCCACGTCGTAATCGATCAGCGCATTCTTGTCCGCAACGCGTGGCATGTCGCCGCCCGGCCCCAGGATGGTTTCGTCCCATTGCTCACCGGGTTTCGACAGGTCGAAAGTCCAGCGCACCAGGTCCCCCGCCATCTCTTCTGGCTTGATCTGGATGTTGGTAGCTTCGCGGATGAACTCAAACTGAGACACCTTGCCGACACCGAAGTCGAGGTGCACGCGGCTGCCTTCCGTGTAGGCATTCATGTAGTGAAATGCCGAGCGCGACGGACCGCGAAACCAGCGCATGTCACGCACCGTGCCTGCACGCGGCATGATGCCGACGAAGCTGTCCTTGTCGGGCTCGAAGATCCAGTGCGGTCCACCCGCCTTGATGCGTGCGAGATCTGCAGTGTGCGGAAAGACCGGGAAGATCACGTGTTCCTTGGTGAGTGCGAAATCGTGCATCAGCGCGCAATACGGCACCTGGAACCACTCCTCGCGAATCAGCTCCCCGTTCCGGTCCGCGACACAGAACGCGACATCGCGCGAGGCGAGACCACCCGCCTCGTAACCAAAGAAATAGAGCTCGCCGGTTTCGTGATCCGGCCGCGTGTGCGCGGTCATCGTCTGGCTGCGCAGCTTGCCGTTGTAGTCCCACTCTCCCAGCGTTTCGAGCGTATCGGGATCGATCTGCATCGCGTGATTGTCTTCCTTGAGCGCGAGCAATCGCCCGCCGTGAAAGATCGGCGTGGTGTTGTAAGCGCCACGTCCCTTGCCGCGCACGCTGGGATCGTCGGTATAGGGATTGCGATAAAGCGCCATACAGCGAGCGTCGCGCCTTGCGTTCGTTCTTCCAGCGCTCGCTCTGGATGTAGCGCTGCTTGAAATCCACGTGCCCGTTCTCGAAGCGCAGCATGCGCACCATGCCGTCGCCACTGATGAAGGTGTCGTGCCCGAGCATCGGCGGGTATTGAGGGTCCGGCACGCTCTGGTACCAGCTGCCATTGATCTCCTGCGGCAGGTTTCCTTCGACCACGAGGTCGTACACATCGCACTCGACCCGCGACGGCGCGTTGTAGCCGCCGAAGTCCATCGATTCGGGAAATGGCGTCGTCATGTTTCAACCTCGAGAGGTACCAGGTTCGGTTGCATAACTTGTTGCATAACTCCTGCCGGGTGAGTTATGCAACAAGTTATGCAACCGAACCTGGTACCTATTTCCCGGTCACCGGGTGCGGGTAGTGAAATGGAAGATTGCGCGCTTGCGGCCAGAACCTCGGCGTCTCGGGCAGTAGTTCGTCCGGACCGATCGGATTTTCCGGATACGTCTTGTCGAAGGGCTTGAGGTGCGGCTGGTCGTTCGCCCAACCCTTCTCATAGTCCGCCTGCCAGTACATGTTGTAGTTGAGCACTTTGATCTTCCAGACGCCCTTGTCCTTGACATATGAGTTCTCGTACGAGCCTCCTTCCCAGCATTGCGCAGGAAAGCCCTCGATGCGGGGGCGTTTGCTCTCGTGCTGACCGCCGGTCATCAGCGCGCGAAACCGTCCCTTGGCCGTCAGGCCATCCGGCGCCACGTCGACGATGTCCTGCATCTGCAGGTGATCGAGCAGCAGTCCGTCCGTCGGGCCGTTATGTCCGCGCGTGAAAAGATTGCGGAACCAGTCGCAATACAGGCGCCGCACGCCGGCCTTGCCGAGGTACACACCGTTCAGGAAGTGCGCGCGCCCATCCTCCGCGAACAGGTCCACCGCTTCGTCGTACAGGCACTTGTCGATGTAGTAGCCGTACTTGAAATGCAGGGTGCGTACCGCGTGCGTGTCCTCCATCACGCCCATACGCCGCGTCAGTTCATCGAGGCGGGCGGTGAGCGTCTTGAGCTGCTCGTCGTTCGTCATGCGCAATCTCCTTCGGAATTCAGATCGCAGCGGCCGCGCGCAACAGCGCGTCGAAATCATCATCGGGTGTCAGGTAGCGTCCCGAGAGCCCGTCATAGCGGCCGGACGCAAGTTTCACGCACATTTCCGCAGCGCGCGCGAGACCCGCCTTCGGGTCGGACTGCGCCTTGATCTCTTTCAGTGAGACCAGCATGTGCGGCAGCCAGCGCTGTGCATCGGGCGAAGCGAGCGTGGCTTCCGCCATCTCGGTGATCACTGTGCCGGGCTCGATCGCGAATGCGGCGACGTGATGGTCCTTGCCTTCCGCCGCGAGGTGTTGCGCGAAACGGATCTGGGTCGCTTTGCCAACGCAATAAGCTGAAAGGCTCGGGCCAACCTCGACACCGCCGCGGCTCGCGACGATCACGATCCGCCCGCCGCCCGCCTTCTGCATGCCGGGCAGCAGCGCGCTGGCAAACAGGAGTGGCGCGCGCACATGCAACGCCTGCGAAGCCCACCATTCGTCGGGATCGACAAACCCGATCGGCCCGTAAGGACCACCGTGACCGGCATTGCTCACGAGCGTCGTCACCGGCCCGAACTTCGCGACGGTTCGTTCGACCACACGCGCCACATCTTCGCGTCGCGTGACATCGCCCTGCCACGGCAATGGCACGTCCGCCCTGCGAAGTGATCGCGGCCGCCGTCTCATCGATCTGCTTCTGGGTGCGCGCCGTCACAGCGACCGCGGCGCCTTCAGCGGCAAACCGCAACGCGATCGCGCGGCCGATACCACGGCCGGCACCGGTGACGATCGCAACCTGGTTGTTCAGAACTCCTGCCATGCAGCGGTCCGGGCGGTGCGCGGATCAGTCCGCTTTCACCCACTTACCGGTGACGGGATGTGGGTAGTGGAACGGCACGACGTCGGTGTCGGGCCAGAGCACCGGCTTTGGATCGGTGATGATCTCGTCAGGACCGACCGGGTCCTTGGGATAGGTCACAGAAGCGAACGGGAACTGCCCGGCGGGCATGTGCGCCCAGCCTTTCTCGAACGTGCCATGCCACACCGGTCGATAGTTGAGCACCTTGATCTTCCAGATGCCGTCTTCCTTGACGTAGTCATTCTCGTAGATGCCGCCTTCCCACCACTGGCGCGGAATGCCCTCGCCCGTGTGGCGACTCTCATGGCTGCCCGCCTGCATCACCGAGCGTGCGCGCGCTTTCGCGGTCTTACGATCGGGCGCGACATCGATGATGTCCTGGAGCTGCGGATGATCCAGCAGGAAGCCATGAACGGGGCCGTTCTTCCCGCCCGTGAAGTTCTTCTGAAAACGCCCGATGTAGAGGCGCCGAACACCGGCCTTGCCCTTGTAGCAGCCGCCCATGAAACGGACTTCGCCGTCCTCGGCGAACAGGTCCACCGTCTCGTTGTACAGGCACTTGTCGATGTAGTAGCCGTACGCGTGCTGGAGCCTGCGAATCGCGTGCACGTCCTGCAGGATTCCCAGTTCGTGCGTCACCTGCTCGAGCTTCTTCTCGAGCGCCTGGATCTGGTCGGCCGTGGTCATCGCGAACTCCTTAATTTCAGCTGTGGCTCGGGGCTATCTCGCCGCCCGCCCCCCGTACACGCTCGACCGATACGGAAATAAAAGTCGATGCTGAGCGCAATGTGGGAACGCGCGCTGCCTGTGCCAAGATTCCGGGCCATGAGCAGCAACACATCCCGAGCACAATCAACACCTTCCGTACCGCCGCCAAGGGCTACAAGCGCATCGCGACCGAGGAAGCGTTCGCGCCACCCGAGATGTTCGAGCAGTACCGCAAGCTCCTCGAGCGCAACGCCATCGATGACCCGGGTTTCCAGAGCCTATGGGGCTTTTATCTTCGCAGCCCGAGTCGCTCGTGCGACGCAGATCATCGCGCGAATCCAGGACCTCGGCGAGCAGCGCCTGCGGGACATGGATGCGACCGGCATCGACCGGCAAATCCTCTCGCTCACCTCGCCTGGAGTCCAGGTGTTCGACGCGGCAACGGCGACTTCGCTCGCCCGTTCATTCAACGATCAGCTGGCCGAGGCGATCCGCGAGCATCCGGATCGCTATTCGGGACTGACCGCTGTCGCGCCGCAGGACCCGCAGGCGGCAGCCAAGGAAATCGAGCGCGGCGCGACGCAGCTCGGGCTCAAAGGCGTGATCATCAATTCGCATACACTGGGTGAATACCTGGACGACGAGAAGTACTGGGACATCTTCGCCGCCGCCGAAGCATTCAACACGCCGATCTACATTCATCCGAACACACCGTCGCGCGGCCTGATCGGTCCGATGCTGGAGCGCGGGCTTGAAGTCGGCGATCTACGGATTCGCGGTGGAGACCGGGCATGCACCTGCTTGCGATCATCACCAGCGGCGCGTTCGACCGTTTCCCGCAGCTCAAGATCATCGTCGGCCACG
The DNA here is from genome assembly GCA_963810775.1 of uncultured Gammaproteobacteria bacterium. Taxonomy (GTDB): domain Bacteria; phylum Pseudomonadota; class Gammaproteobacteria; order Steroidobacterales; family Steroidobacteraceae; genus DATBVX01. The sequence goes on along the minus strand of CAWEOT010000023.1, from coordinate 78,074 downwards.
CCGGCGAAGCGCTGCCGTACTGGATGTATCGAATCGACTACATGCACCGCGCGTCGGTGGCCGCCGGCCGCTATCCGCGCATGAAGGCGCTGCGCAGGAGACCCAGCGACTACCTGCGCGAGAACATCTACGTCACCAACAGCGGCGTGGCATGGGAACCCGCAATCATGTTCTGTCACTCGGTCCTCGGCGCCGATCGCGTGATGTACGCGATGGATTACCCGTACCAGTATGTTGCGGAAGAAGTGATCACCTGCGACAACCTGCCGCTCAGCGATGCCGACAAGAAGAAATTCTTCCAGACGAACGCCGAGCGGGTGTTCTCGCTGTAGCTGAAGGAGGCACGCCATGAAGGCCTGGATCGTCCCCAAGGATTGCGAGAAGCTCGAACAGCTCAGGATCGACGAGCGCCCCACACCGACGCCCGGCCCGACGCAGATACTCGCGCGCATGCGCGCCGCATCGCTCAACTATCGCGACCAGTTGATCGTCACCGGCGGATATTTTGGCGGTAAGACGCAGCGCGACCTGGTTCCGTTGTCCGATGGCGCCGGTGAAGTGGTTGCGGCTGGATCCGATGTCACCCGCTTCAAGGTCGGTGACCGCATCGTCAGCACCTTCTTCCAGAACTGGGTCGACGGGCCGCCGGCCCCGGAGGCACGTCCCGCCATCGGCGCACCGATGGACGGCGTGCTGGCCGAATACGTGCTGTTCGATCAGCGCGACGCCGTTGCAATGCCCTCGAACCTATCCTTCGAGGAAGGTGCCACATTGACTTGCGCGGGCGTGACTGCCTGGCACGCGCTGATGATCGTGTGCGGGGTCAAGCCTGGAGACAGCGTCCTGGTCCTCGGAACTGGGGGCGTCTCGGTTTTCGCGCTGCAGTTCGCGCGTCTTGCCGGTGCGCGCGTGTACATGACTTCATCGAGCGATGAGAAGCTCGAGCGTGGGCGCGCCCTGGGCGCCACGGGCCTGATCAACTACAAGCGTACGCCCGAATGGGACAAGGAAGTGCTGAGGCTCACCGAGGGACGCGGCGTCAACTACGTGGTTGAAGTCGGCGGTCCCGGTACTCTCGCGAAATCGATGCAGTCAGTCGCCTACGCCGGGAAGATCGCGCTCATCGGCGTGCTCGCGGGATTCCAGGGCGACACCAATCCGCATCCGGTGATGCGCAAGGGCGCGAGCCTGCACGGCATCTTCGTCGGCAACCGCGCCATGCTCGAACGCATGAATGCGGCTATCGAGGTCAACGGGATGAAACCGGTAGTCGATAAGGTGTTTGCGTTCGACGAGGCGCTGGACGCGTACCGCTACCAGCACAGTGGCGCTCACTTCGGCAAGGTCGTAATCCGGATCTAGGCCTTCTGTCCGAAGTCGACGCCCTCACGTGCCAGGTAGTCCCGCTCCTCAGCCGTGCTCTGCCGGCCGAGGATGGCATTGCGATGGGGAAAACGTCCGAAACGGCGAATGATGTCGCGGTGCTGCTCGGCGTAGTGGGTGCATCCCTCGAAGTAAGCTGCGGATTGGCGCCGGGACATCGAGAGCGAGTGCCGCGCACGCGGCGACAGCGCGCTCCTGGACCTCGATATCCTCGGCGTGCTCCAGCGGGAGATAGAAGAAGAGTCTCTCGGCGGGCTGCAGCAGCGCGTCCGCTCCCTCCCGCATCCCTTCCAACGCCAGGCCGAGCGCCTGCCGATCCGTTGCAAAGGCGCGCGCCGTGCCCCGAAACGCATTACGGGGGAACTGATCCATGAGCAGGATCAGTGCCAATCTGCCGCGCGGCGTGCGCGGCCAATCTGCGAGATGTCCCGCCGCGGCCCGTTCCATGTCGGCCCGAAATTCCCGATCGATCTGTCGGTCGACCGCAGTGGTTTCGCCATCTTCACTCCCAAACCAGAAATCCACTCGACGTTGCAGCGCCTCGGCGCTCTCCAGCGAATCGGCGAACCAGAAGCGCCAGACGTACTCGATGCGCGGGTCAACCGGATTGGATTTTTCAGGCACGGCTCGGCGACACTGACGTTGTGGACAGAACCTTTGAACCGAAGGATGCTGATTTTAGCGCACGCGTGCGCGCCAGTTTTGCCCGTCAGCGCGTGATGGCAGCGCTGGGGGTATCGCTCATCCAGGTCGATCCGGGCTGCGTCGAGCTCGAGCTGGCGTTCGATCCGGAACTGACGCAGCAGCATGGCTTCATGCACGCGGGCATCATTGCTACGGCGCTCGACAGCGCCTGCGGCTATGCGGCGTTTTCCCTGATGCCCGCCGACTCAGGCGTGCTCACGGTCGAGTACAAGGTCAATTTCCTTGCTCCCGCAGCCGCGGACCGCTTCCGCCTGGTCGGCTCGGTGGTGAAATCCGGGCACACGCTCTTCGTGTGCAACGGCGAAGCGCTCGGCGAGCGCGACGCAAAGCAGGTGCTGGTAGCGACCATGACCAGCACGGTGATGGCGGTGCGCGGCCGCAGCGATATTCAGCAGTAGCCAGTCGTATAATCGAATCCCATCTCGATAAGGGGTAGTTCCATGAGCAAGGGCATGGATCAGAAGCGCGAAGGCAAGAAAAAGCCGCAGAAGTCGCTCAAGGAAAAGCGCGAGCTGAAGCGCTCCAAGAAGGCAGGCAACTGGCCGCCGGTGGTGAGCGGCGGAAAGATGTGACCAAAGCGCTCCAGAGCGCGACGCAAAGCAGGTGCTGATCGCGACCATGACCAGCACGTTATGGCGGTGCGCGGCCGCGGCGACGTTCGCTTGAGCCGCGCGTTGCTACTTCGCCTGCGTGTATAGCCCGTCGAAAGCCTCGCTCCAGGTCTTGCCGCCGTCCGTGGAGGTCTCCCAGAGCTGGCGAATCCTGCCGTCGGGAAGTGGTGTCCATATGATCCGGTGCAGCTGTATTTCACCGGCCTTCGCACCTGGGCGCTGACCTTCGAGTCGCATCACGCCGTCTTCGAATCGCCCTTCGAGCGTGAGCGCGCTGCCGGTGTGATCGATCCACGTCTGGTGCCACACGCCGCGCGGCGCGTCGTAGAAGTTGATGCTGTTACCGCGAAACCCGCTGGCTCCCTGCCAGTTCTCATAGAGCGCGCAGCCACCGAGAATGCTCTCAATCCGGTTGATGCCGGCGACCTTGCCTTTCTCGGTGACCTTCCAGTGACCGAGCCAGAAGTCGAACTGCCGGTACTGCTCGGCTGTGCAAGGCTGCGCTTTTTCCGGCGCGGCTTCTGCGCTCGCTTGCGGTGTCGAAGTGCTCATGATGGCGATCCAGCAGGATGTGGCCAGGATGGCGAGTCGTGGGTTCACTTGGCTGTCTCGGACGCGCGCAAATGTGGTTGCGTCAGCCTAGCGACTTGGCGGAGTCAGTCAAGCCACCGATGTTGCACAGATTGCTAATCTAGCCGCGCAACGACGCAACGATCAGGCCGCGATGGCGCAGATCGAGCAGCAGCCGCTCCACCATCGGCTCGAGCGCCTGCTCGTTGTCATTCCAGATCAGCGGGCGATTGCCGTTGATGGGTTTGCCGATCACGCCACGCACTGCCTCATAGATACGCGCTGTTGCCGGCGACAGGCAGCGTCGCGCGTCGTAGTGCCCTTCGACCGCCTGGGTTCTCAACTCGACTGACTGCACGGCGAACAAGAGTGCATTGGCGAGGTAGTGCTCGAACAGGTCGAGCGAGCGCCGTGCGAAGTTGGCCGAGCCCATCGCCTGGCTGTTGATGTTCTGGTTGAACTGCTCCGCGTGCGTCGGAAAGCGATCCGCCAGCGAAGCTCCGTAGTAGCTCAGCAACGGCATGATCGAGTGATTGACGACCTGCAGCGATTTGAAGCCGACGTTCACGGCCCGATCGGGATTGCCGATCAGCGATGCGGGCAATCCATTGTTGAATTCAGGCATCACCAGGAGCGCGATCTGCACGTCGAGGTGCTTGGCGAGGAGTCCTACGTAGTAGCGCAACTGGTCCATCGCGACCGCAGTGTATTGGGCGAGAAAGTTTCCGCAGTGATAGATCGTGCCGCTGGCCGGATCGATCAACGGATTGTCGTTGGCGGAGTTCGCCTCGATCTCGATCTGCCGTGCGATAACCTCGATGCCATCGACGATCGGGCCGAGATACTGTGGCAGGCAGCGCAATGAGTAGCGATCCTGGATCAGCCCGCCCTCGCGGTGTTGTCGATTGCCGCTCGATTCGTCGTGGATCAATCGCGAGCCTTTCAGCAATCTCAGCATCTCGCCTGCAGTCCACACCTGGCCGGGGTGCGGCTTGTGCTCGTGGATGAAGGGCTGAAACGACTGATCAGTGCCCAGCAACGCCTGGATGTAGAGCGCGTGCAGCGCGAGACTTAGTTGCAGCAGCTCCTGGGCACGCGCAACGCAATTCGCCGCGATTCCCGTCGAGACTGAGGTGCCGTTGACGAGCGCGAGGCCCTCCTTGGGCTCGAGTGCGAGCGGTTCGAGCCGCAGGCGCGCAAGTGCACTGTGCGAATCGAGCGTTTCGCTCCCGATATCGACCCGGTAGTCGCGATCCACGCCGAGAAGCGCACCCGCGATGTAGGCGAGTGGCACGAGATCGCCGCTGGCGCCGATCGAACCCAGCTCGAAGACATGTGGCAGCGCGTTGACGTTGAGAAATGCGATGAAGCGCTCGACGATTTCGAGCCGCACACCGGAAATGCCGTGCAGGAGCGAGTTCGCGCGCAGCAGCATCGCTGCGCGGACGTCCTTCGCAGGCAGCCGCTCGCCGGTGGTGGTCTTGTGAGACCAGATGGCATTGGTTGAAAGTTCGCGCGCGAGCTGCTTTGGAACCGCTCGGTGTGCCATGCCACCGAAGAGTGTCGTGACGCCATAGATCGCTTTGTCGGACTCGACAGCCTCGGCGATGATGCGGCGCGATGCGTCGATCCTCCCTCGCACCATCGCATCCCGCGTGAGCTCCACGGGTTCGCCACGCGCGACTGCGGCGATGTCCCTGATGGTGAGCCCCGAACCGCGAAGCGTGATCATCGGTCTATCCTACCTGCCTGGTGTCGGATCGGCGCCCGGTATTTCGTCATTGATGAGGACGGCAATTCTTCTGTCCCAAGGAGTCTCGAATGCAATTTCTCACTCTCTACACGCCCGCCGTAACGAGGAGCGGCCCGCCGGATGCCGAGCACATGGCGAGGATGGGCAAGCTGATGGAAGACATGTTCAAAGCCGGCACACTCATCGCCGCCGGAGGCATTCATTCGCGAAGCACCGGCATGAAGGCCGTTCGCAAGAACGGTACTGTCACGGTCGAGGATGGGCCGGTCGCCGGGTCGAGCCTGATGCCAGCGGCCGGTTACGCGCTGCTGCGAGCGAACACTCGCGAAGAGCTCGTGAGGCACATCAAGGCCTTCCTCGAAGTCGCCGGCGATGGAACGTCAGAGATCATCCAGGTGATGGACGGTCCGCCGCCGAAGGCATGAGAGCCCTCAGCGTGGCAACCAGGCATCGACCACGGCACAGCGGCGTTCCTCTCGCACCGCGCGCAGGGCGCGCTCGAGCGCGGGAGCAACCTCTTGGGGCTTGCGCACGATTTCCGCATGCGCGCCGCCCGCCGCCGCGGCGATGCCTGCGTAATCCGGCGGTGGGTCGAAGCTGATGCCGAGATCCGCGGTGCGGCTTGCCTGCCCCTGCGGATGAACCGCGAGCGTGGAGTAGCGCGGCGCTTTCCAGCCCCCGTTGTTGTAGACGACGTGCAGGAATGGCGTGGCATAGCGCCTCGCCATCCAGTGGACTGTCGAGGGCATCGAAAACATGTACGACCCATCGCCCGTCAGAGCCGCGATCAGCGAATCGGGTTGCGCCAGCTTCATGCCCACCGCTGCGCCGCCGTTCCAGCCGAGCGACCCGCCGCCGCTCACGAACAGGGTCCCAGGCCTGCGCCGGCCGCTGTGATCGGCAATCGCGGGAAAGTTGGTCACGCCCTCGCTCAGCACCACCGCATCTTCACCGATCGCTCGGCGTACGCAGGCGGTCAGGAACTCGGGCGTGATCCGGTCCGCCTCACCGGTTTCGAGGCGATCGAGCCTCTCCTGCCGCTGCGCATGCTGTTGCGCGTAGTGGCTCGCTCGCTCGCGAACGCGTGCGGCATCGAGCGCGATGCTATCGACCTGCTCGTTGACCTGCTTGAGCGCAGTCGCCGCATCGGCGCGGAAGATGTGGCGGGCACCGATGTACCAGAGCGGCATCTGCTGCTTGAGCGGATCGACATCGATGTGAATGATACGGGCGTCGGCTGACGGCCTGTTGATCAGCGGAATCCACGGCACATCGCTGTCGACTACCAGGATGGTATCCGCCTCAGCGAGCGCCGGGTGCTGGCGCTGCTCGTTCCACTGGTTGCCCTGGTAGAGCGGGTCGTCGGAAGGGAAGTTGCAGTAGTTCGGCACCGACTCGACGACGCCCGCGCCGATGCGCCGACACAGGCGCACGAGTTCCGTCACCGCCGCGTGGTTGCGCCCGACATAGGACGTGACGACGAGTGGTCGATGACTGTCCGCCAGGAGCCGTGCCACGAGAGCGGCATCTTCCGTTCGCAAAGCAGCGGGCGACATGCGCGGCCACCGCGCGAGATCGGTCTTTACCGGCGAAATCTCCTGCTCCATCACTTCGCGCGCCGCCATCAGGTAGACCGGGCCTTTGGGATCGCTGTAAGCGAACTGCAGCGCGCGATGCACGAGCTGCTTCACGTTCGCGCCCACACGGATCTCGTTGTCGTAGCGCATGTAGCCACGCACGATGCCGCGCTGATCGAACACATCCTGGATCCAGTGGATGAACTCGTTGCGGCTGCCACGCGCCTCGCCTTCCTGGGTTGCAGGCGAGGTACCGGCGAAGATGAAAACCGGTATTCGACCCTTCGCCGCGTTGTGAATGGCGCCGGCGAGCGACTGCGTGCCACATTCGACGTGGACGATGACGCCCTGCGCGCGGCCTGAAATCTGTGCAAAGCCGTGAGCGGCACTGAGCGCCACCATCTCGTGGGGAGCGGTGATGAGTTTCGGCACCGCGCGACCGTCCGCCTGCGCTTGCGCGATTGCCTCCATCAATGCGGTGTGATCGCTGCCGAGATTGACGAACAGGTACTCGACGCCCGCCTCCTGCAGGGCCTCGAGCATGGCCGCGCCGGTCGTGTACATCCGCTGATCCGCCTAGTGACTCGCCGGCGCGACCGCGGTCTCGCGATGCGCTCCCATCCGTTCGACGCTGCGCGCGTAGGGCTTGAGGCCGAGCCAGAAGCACACGATCGAGATCGGTCCCATGACCGCAGCCGTCGCCGCCAGCGAGTAGCGCAGCATGTTTTCATCGCCGAACACGAAGTCGGTGAAGCTCGCCACGATCGTCGCGCCGAGCCCGAAGCCGACGATATTGAACACGAACAGGAACAGCGCGGTGACCTGCCCGCGCATCTGGTTGGGTGTGACGATCTGCAACGCCGCATTGTAGGGACCGGGAGTGAGCATCCCCGCCAGGAACCCCACGATGACGAGCGCGATGGCCAGCTCCGGGGTCGGCATGAATGGATACAACAACGTCGGTACCAGGGTCAGCACCGCCGCCAGCAGTGTCACGCGCAGATTGGCATCGAGCTTGCCCTGCCTGGCAAATCGTTCCGCGAGCATGCTGCCCGCAATCAAGCTGAAGGGCCCGAGAATCACGATCGCGATTCCGAATATCGTGGCGAACTGCGGTGCGCTCCAGCCATAGGTGCGCGCGAAGAATGCCGCATGCCAGGCCTGGCCACCGAAGGCGAGCACGGTACTCGAAGCGACGCCGATGAACATCGGTGCGTAAGTGGTCCGGTGCTGCAGCAGGTAGCGAACCACCTCGCGGATCGGGATCGATTTCGGCTTGCCATCCGGGCCGACGGCCGCGACGCCACGCCGGATGGGCTCCTTCACCGTCATCATCAGCGCCGCGACGATAAGCCCCGGGATCCCCACGACGATGAACACGAGTTGCCAGTCGTACAGGTCACCGATGAGGGGCAGCGAGATCGACGGCCATGAGCTGATCCATGCGATCGCCGCACCGCCCGCCAGCAGCGATATGCCGGTTCCGGCGATGAACCCGAAGTTGAGCACCGCGATGGCGCGCGGCAATTGTCGCGGCGGGAACAGGTCCGCCATCATCGAAAAGGTTGCCGGTCCGCTGCACGATTCGCCCGCGCCGACCCCGATGCGGGCCAGGAACAATTGCCAGAAGTTCTGCGCCAGGCCGCACAGCGTGGTCGCGATGCTCCAGGCCGTGATTCCGCAGGTCAATATGACACGCCGGCTGCGCACGTCGACCATGCGCGCGATCGGCAGGCCGAGGATCACGTACATGCACACGAACGCGAAGCCGATGATGAGGCTGATCTCGAAGTCACTCAGCTGCAGATCGCGCTTGATGGGTTGGACCAGGAGCCCGACGATCCCGCGATCGAGAAAATTGACCATCAGCGCGAGCGCGAATATCCCGACCGCGTACCACGCCTGCCTGCGGCTGGGCCAGGCCCGATCGTTGGCGGCCGGCTGCCCCGCAGTCCCGGAAGTCAGGTCATTCACTGTTCACCTCGCGTTTCATTGCTGTCTCACGGCGGGTGCTTCCTTCTTGCGCGCGCGGCGGCCATCTTCCATGGCCATGCGCTGGGGGTCCGGCGCGGCGTCCGGCAATGCGGCGAGAATTCCGTCGAACAGTTCGCGCAGCTCCTCCTTGAACTCGGCGTGCGGGAAGATGTAGAGCTCGTTGCGTTGAATGCCCTCGAGCACACGCTTCGCGACGTCGAGCGGTGCCATGCCCACGGACAGCACCTGGTCGAGCCGTGCGATGTCTTCCTTGTTCACGCGGTAGCCGCTGCGCGCAAGGTGATTCGGGCGACTGAGCACTGCTTCGTGAATGTTGCTGCGGACGAAGCCCGGGCATAGCACCGACACACCGATATTGTGTGGGGCCAGATCGTAGCGCAGTGAGGCGGTCAGTCCGAACACCGCGAACTTCGAGGCCGAGTAGATACCAAAGCCGGGCCCGACGATCAGGCCCGCCATCGAGGCGGTATTGACGATATGGCCGCCCTCGCCGTGCGCCTTGATGCGCGGCACGAAGCTCTGAATCCCATTGATCACGCCGTCGACGTTGACGCCCATGATCCAGTCCCAGTCCTCGTAGGTCGCCTGGTCCATCGGGCCGAAGATGCTGACGCCGGCGTTGTTGCAGACGAGGTGGATCTTGCCGAATACGCGCAGCGTCTCATCGGCTGCTCGGTCCATGGCCTTGCGATCGGTCACATCCAGCTCGATGGCGTGCACGTTGCGCCCGGCACCGCGCAGCTCTGCCTGCGCACTCTGCAGGTGATCCGGACGGATATCGGCGATGACAACTTTCATGCCGGCGGCGGTAAGAACCTTTGCGAGCCCCAAGCCGATGCCGCTACCACCGCCGGTTACGAATGCCACCTTGCCCTCGAACGTCTCTCATGATTGCTCTCCCGAACCGCGCTTACCTGGGTTTGCGCTTTTGAGTTGTCCTGCCTGATCCTGACTTCACACGCGCCTTCGACTTGCGACGGGCCTTGATCGGCGATCGCTTGCGACGTTGCGCCAACCGGCGATCGCGCTCGGCCGCGAACATCGGATGACGCAGCACGCCTGCCGAGGCGGCGACCCGCGGCGCCGGCGGTGTCTCGGCCGGAAATGACGCGAGGATGGCATCGAAGCGCTCGCGCAGACCTGGCTCGTATTCCGGGTGCGTCAGGATGTAGAGATCATTGCGCCGGATCCCCTGCAGCACACGCCGCCCAATCTCCATGGGATCCATCCCGGTCGGCAGCACCTGTTCGCGCATGACATCGCCCTGCGCACCGCTGACCAGCGCACGGAACCGCGTATTGCGATAGCGCGCCGGCCGTGAGTTCTCACCCTCGAAGATCGCCGTGTGCACCAGGCCCGGGCACAGCACGGATACATCGATGCCACGAGGTGCGAGTTCCAGGCGCAGTGTCTCCATGTAACCGACGAGCGCGTACTTGGTCGTGATGTAGATGCCCCCGACGCAGGCGAGCAGGCCCGACATCGAAGATGTGGTGACGATGTGCCCGCCTTCGTCATGCGCGAGCATGCGCGGCAGAAAAGTCTGCACACCGTTGATGACACCGCCGACGTTGACGCTGAGAGCCCAGTCCCAGTCGTCGTAGCTCGCCTCCAGCAGCGAACCGAAGACGCCGACGCCCGCGTTGTTGCACAGGATGTGAACTTTTCCGAAGACACGTTCGACCTCATCTGCAGCACGTGCCATCGCATCACGATCGGTGACATCGAGCTTGATGGCATGCACGGCCCGCGGCTGCGCGCGAAAGTGAGCCAGTGCCGCATCGAGATGCTGCTGGTCGAGATCCGCAATCACGACCTGCATTCCGGCAGCATGAAAGACCCGCGCCATGCCGAGACCGATGCCGCTGCCACCGCCGGTGATGAACGCGACCTTGCCCGTGACTTCCTTCATGCGTCTTCTCCTCCTCACGCCCACGCGCGGGCACGCACGACGCTGCGCCCGTAAGGCTTCAGCCCATACCAGGTGACCAGCACCGCGAGCGGTCCCATGATCGCTGCGGCGGTGGACAGTGAATAACCGAGCGATGCTTCATTGCCGAACAGGTAAACGGTGAAGAGCGCCACGAATACCGGACCCAGTGCGTATCCAATGACGTTGAAGATGAACATGTACAAGGCGCGAACCTGTCCACGCATCTCATTGGGTGTGATGATCTGCAGCGCGGCGTTTGCAGGGCCGATCCCCAGCGAAGCGACGAACAGGTTGAGCGCCAGCAACGCCAGCGCCCACTGCGGATCGGGCATCAGCGGATAAAGAATCGACGTCGGCAGCACGGCGATGGTCGCGATCTGCAGTACGCGGATGTTGGCGTCGTCATACCCCTGCTTCGCGAACCGCTCGGCAAGCCAGCTACCGGCCAGCAGGCCGAGCGGCGAGACCACCAGCATGATCACTCCCTGGCTGTAGGCGATTTGCGGCGCGGTCCACCCGTAAGTCCGAATGAAGAATTCAGGCGTCCACAATCCTGCGCCAAACGCGAGCATGGTCTTGATGCCCATCGCCGCAAAAATCGGCACGAACGTTTTCCAGTCCTTGCCGAGAAACGCCGCGATCTCCCTGATCGGAACCGATTGCGGCTTGCCATCAGACGCGAGCTTGCTCGCGATCAGTCCGCGGCGGCGCGGTTCGTGCACCGTCGCCATCACGGCCGCCAGCGCGAAACCAGGAATGCCCACCGCGAAGAACACCAATTGCCACGGGCGGATCTCCCCCAGCGCCGGCACGATGACCGGCGGCATTCCCTCGATCGCCTGGATGACGGCTCCGCCGACGATGGAAGCGAGCGCCGTGCCCCAGGTAAAGCCGATGGCATTGATAGCCAGCGCGCGCGGCAACTGCCGTGGCGGAAATGAATCCGTGAGGATCGAGAACGTGGCGGGCCCGAACGAAGACTCGCCGGCGCCCACGCCGACGCGTGCCCAGAAGAGTTGACGGTACGTTTGCGCCATCCCGCACAGCGCCGTCATCAGGCTCCAGAACGCGATGCCGATGCCAATGATCAGGCGCCGGCTGTAGCGATCCGCGAGTCGCGCGATCGGCAGTCCGAGGAACGCGTAGAAGAATACGAACGCGGGCCCGAGCAGGATGCCGATCTGCACATCGGTGATGTTCAGATCGCGTTTGATCGGCCCCACCAGCAGCGACATGATGCTGCGATCGATGGTCGCGACCAGCAGACCGACCGTCAGCACGCCGAGTGCGTACCACGCGCGCCTTGGAGGGGCCCAGTCTGGTACCAGGTTCGGTTGCATAACTTGTTGCACAACTGGGATTTCCACGTTCGAGTTATGCAACAAGTTATGCAACCGAACCTGGTACCCTGAAACCCGGTGAGCGGCCGGCAGGCTTGAAGCCAAGCAGTCGCGGTTCGACTTCACGGAACAGCTTCTGGAAATCGTAGGTGCACGAGCGGCCGGGCTGGAACGGGATGCCGTTCGCGGACATCTGGTTGAATTCCTCGGGCACCTCGCGAAAGTCGTCCGCATCGAACCAGAGCCGCAACAGGTGGCGCTTGCGCTCCGGCTCCGGATACTCCTCGAATGCCTTGCGCGCGTGCAGGACGGTGTAGTTGTTGATCACCACCATGTCGCCGAGGGCGAGCTCGAAAGTCACAGAGGTCTCGGGCTCGCGTGCGATCGAATCGAACAGGTCGATCGCCTCGAGCTCGATCTCGGTGATGGGAATGCCAAGCTCGTGATGGCCGGCGATATACCCGGCACGCGCATTGCGGCAGCTCACCTGGCCGTTGATCAGCGAGAAGATCGGAATGCGATACGGCGTCACGGGTTCCTCGTCGGGTCCCTCTTCGCCCAGCCGGTGATAGTGAAAACCGCGATAGAGCGGATCGAGCAGGTGAGGCGCGCGGCGCGCAATCTCGTCGTGGATGCGCACCGCACTGCCGAGTCGACTTTCGCCACCAGACTTCGCTGGCTGCCAGCAGGCCAGCGACAGCATCGCCGTGACGTCGTTGTGCAGGCCGAGCTCCAGGGCACTGCGATACATACGCGGCGTCGGTTCGAACGCGGTGGCATCGATCACGTGACCGAGCAGCTCGCCCTTTGCATTCTGCGACAGCGGGTAGCCGAAATAGGTGCCCACGCCCCACACGACCGCAGCAAACTGATCGAGGCTCAAACCCTGCCGCGGCAGGCCACGCAGCAGCACGAACCCGCGGCCATCGCGCACATCGAGAAAGGCTTTCTGCAGCTTTTCCGCGAGCGGCCCGAACTTGAAGTCCGCGGGCTCGAGCTCGTGCGTCGGCGTCAGGCGACCTTCGTTCTCGATTTCTTGCAGCGCTCCGAGCAGCTCCTGCCGGTCCTCCTCGGTGAGGTTCACGCTGTAGTCAGCCGCACTCGCGAAGCTGCCCGCGCTCCATACCGCGGGATCGGGCATGGCGCGCCGCTGAGCGAATTTCACGCGGTGGCCTCGCGTCGCGCAGCCGCCTTGTGAACCTCGACGACGCCGCGATCGGCATCGACCTTGACCCAATCGCCAGTTTCGATGACCGCGAGAGGATCCTGGTCGAGGTCCGTAATCGAGGGCACGCGCATCACGACCGCGCCGAGCGCGATCTTGGTGGTCATCTCGTTGAAGATCATCGCTTTCGGCGCAGTGCCCATCAGTCGGGTCATGTGAAAGACCGCTGACCAGCCCGATGAGCCCTTGGCGCCGGGAAATACCAATACCTTGTCCTTGAAGCTCACGCCGCGCAGCTCATGCCGCGTTTCGATGATCGTGCCCTGAGTCGGATTGACTCCCCCCCAACCTGAAATCGTCTGGCGCGTAACGAGTGCTTCGCCTTCAGCGCTGCCGCCGACGACCTTGCGCCCGTGCAGGGTGATGGTTGGTGTGCTCATGGCGCCTCTCCTTTCCACCGTCCGGTGAGTGCGGCATCGATGCAATCCTGCGTAGACCCGAACCACGCCTCGATTCCCACCATGGGCGGCAGGTAATGCGTCTGCTTGGCCGAATCAAGCGCAGCGACTTTCGTGCCCGGCGGCACCGCCTGGCTGATGGCCGAGCAGGTATCGGTCAACAGCACGCCGCCAGAATCGCGGATGACTTTCGTGTAACCGAGTTTTTCGGCCTCGCTCTTCACGGCGCGCGAAGTGAAGATCCACAGATTGCAGTTGGCGCTGACCTTGCGACCCTCGAGCAGCCGGCATGCATCGCGAATCTGCTCGAGGGAGTAATGCGGACAGCCGAGCATCACGTAGTCGACGTCGGCACTCTTCCCGTTGGCGTTCAGCACCTCGTAGATCCGGCGCCGCTCCGCCCGGCCATACGTGAACATCTCGGCTGGCGATTTCGAGCCCATTGCTGCCTCGAGGCTGGTCGCTTCCGGAGTTACGCCGACGATGTGATACATCTCCACACCACCGGAGGAGGCAGCAGCAGCGCCGAAGTGTTTGTGCCGGATGAGGTCGGGCTCACCATAACGACCGACGAGAACCGGAATGCGCTCTCCCATCACATCGCCGACGAAATAGCCCAGCATGCCCCAGTCCATCACGCTCATGACGTCAACTTCGACGTCGATGCGATGGGTCGCGTGACGATTCTCGTCGCGATGCAGCCCCCAATCCGGAATCTTTCCGGTCAGCATTGCGGCACTGGTGCTCTCACGCCCTTCTGTATTCGTGCGCGCGCCGATTACGGAGTTGCAGTACACGACCGCCGATGACTCCATCCACGCACAATGCTCACCCCGGGTCGGAACATTTCCTGCGAGATACGGAGTACAGGTCTTGAGGATCTTGATGCCACGATCCGCGGCGTCATGCTCGCTAGTCTGGCTGATCTGAAATGCCTCGGGCTTGCCGCCGAGCCGCTGCCAGTTGTCCGGATCGAGGCCACCCTGCAGGTGACAGCTATTGACCGTGACACGGGGGACTTCGACCAGCTCGTCACTGTCGAGATCGAAGTGGGAAAAAATGGCGTCGTACGAGTTGCCGCGATCCTTGTAGTAGTTTTGCAGATACGGGTTCGATGAGCCGGGTACGCCCGCGACGTTCGTCGTGTCGACGAAGCGCTCCGCACCGAGTGCTTCGGCGTAGCGCACCAGTAGCTCCATCGCCTTCTGCTGCGCCTTCCCGTGGCGTCCGTCGAGCATTGCTCGTTCGCCGTCAGTGAGTTTCATGGTTGCCTGCCTGCTGCAGCTGTCTGCGAGCCTCGTCGATGATGTATGCATGAATGGCGTCCGCATCTGCTTCGTTGAGCACATCCGCGAACGGCGCCATGCCCTCCTTCGCGCGCGCGCCGTACAGGACGATCTGCTTGAACGCGGCATGCGTTTCGGACGACATGTAGCGCAGGTCCGGTGTCATGCCTCCCGAGACTACGCCCGTGCCATGGCAAATTCGGCAGTATTGCCCATAACGCGCCGCGCCCTGCGCGATGACTTCAGTGGATGCGGTGGAGGACGGAAGGTTCAGTGGCGCCGCAGTTTGCGGCTTTGGAAGTGTCGCGGTACCGCCGAGCTTGAACGCAAGGATGCGCGTCGGCGTGGCGTGGATCGGCATGTCGCCGCCCGTGACCACCATCGAGCCCGCCCATCCGGCCGCAACGGCGATGTACTGTTCGCCATCAACGGAGTAGCTGATCGGACCGGCGACCGCGCCCGTGTCGATGGGTGCTTCCCAAAGCTCTTTGCCGTTGTCAGCCCGATAGATGACGAAGCGACCGTCCGAGGCGCCCTGCACCAGCAGGTTGCCCGCGGTCGACAGCACGCCGCCGTTCCACTGCGTGGGATGATCAATGCGCCACGCTTCGGCATTCCTCACCGGATCCCACGCGAGCAGGTACGCCTTTTTCGGCGGCGGCGGCGTGGTCGGCATGCGCGGATTGGGGTTGAAGCCGAGATTCCAGCTCATCTTCTTTGGCTCGAAGTGCGCCGTGCGACTGTATGGCCACGCGACTTCCTGCGCCGGGATGTAGACCAGACCCGTGAGCGGGCTGTAGGACATCGGGTGCCAGTTATGCGCGCCGTAGTGCGCCGGGTAGACGTACTTGGCATCAACCGCGTCGTAGAGATTCTCCTTGATCTCGACGGGACGCCCGGTCGCGAGATCGATGCGGCTCGCCCAGTTGACCGGCACGAAATTGCTGGCCGAGATCAGCTTGCCGGTGGCGCGATCGAGCACGTAGAAGAAGCCGTTCTTCGGCGCCTGCACCAGGACCTTGCGCACCACATTGTTGATCTTCAGGTCGAGCAGCGTCATCTGCTGCACGCAGGTGTAGTCCCAGTTCTCACCGGGTACCGCCTGGTAGTGCCAGACATACTCACCCGTGTCGGGCCGCACCGCGACGATCGAGCACAGGAACAGGTTGTCGCCTTTGCCGGCGCTGCGCAGATCGCGCGACCACGGCGCGCCATTCCCGGTACCGATATAGAGAAGATCGAGATCGGGATCGAACGCGAACGAGTCCCACGCGGTCCCGCCGCCCCCGTACTTCCACCATTCGCCCGACCACGTTGCGGCTGCCATCTTCATCGTCGGCGATTCGAATCCGTCCGCCGGATTGCCGGGCACGATATAGAAACGCCAGGCTTGCTTGCCGGTGTCGGCGTCGTAGGCAGTCACATAGCCACGCACCAGCATTTCAGCGCCGCCGTTGCCGATGATCACCTTGCCCTTCACGACGCGCGGAGCGCCCGTGATGGAATACGGTTGACTCGGGTCAGTCGTCTGCACCTGCCAGAGCAGCTGGCCATTCGCGGCGTCGATCGCGATCAGGCGTCCTTCGATCGTCGCGACGTAGACCTTGCCCTTCCAGACTGCGACTCCGCGATTCGCCGGGCCGCAGCACATGTAGCGCATCCAGGAGCGTGGCACCTGCGGATCGTAGCGCCAGAGTTCGCGGCCGGTCTTCGCATCGAGCGCGTGCACGATATTCCACACGCTGGTCGTGTACATGATGCCGTCGACAACAAGCGGTGTGGCTTCCGTGCCGATGTGACTGTTCGCCTCGAAATACCAGGCCAGGCCGAGCTTGCCGACGTTGGTGTCGTTGATGGCGGCGAGCGGGCTGAAGCGTTCTTCCCGATAGGTGCGCCCGTGGGTCATCCAGTTTCCGGGCTCGCGGTCGGCCGCGCCGATGCGTGCGCCGTCGACATCCGCCGGCGGACGAGCATCGCACGGGATCCCCGCGAGGACGCCAAGACCAAGAATCATCGCCGACAGCTTCGTGATTGACGGGATCGGTCAATCGCGTGAAAGTCGGGAACCAAGAACGCGCACAGCTGCGGTTGCTTGCGTACCTTCAGATCGCTGGCCTTCTGCGACCTGCTATTCGAATCGACCGATCCGATCGGGCCCAGAGAACAACTAAGGGCGCGCTCTTCTGAGCGCGCGCTCAGGTTCGATAGGCTCGAAGTTATCAGAACCGTTTTTCAATCATGACAAACCACTCCCGCGGCGGCGCCGGCTGCCTTCTCGGACCGGTTCTGTCCGAACAACGTCAGTCGAAGAGTTGAGTTGTACTCCTCGTCGGTGACATTCGTACGCCGACCGTCGCGCTCCATTCATTCTCGGCAGCTGGTCCAGTCAGTCGCGCATTCACCAGTTCGTAGCCATCATGACAAGCTGGACCTATGTCGGTGCGAGTCGACGTGGACCGCTGGACCGAAACAGATCTCGGTCTGGCCATACACGTCAACCCGGGTGTCAGCGTTGCGCCGCTGTCGCCCAGGCCGATGTCGTACGACAAGGAGAGACTCAGTTGATGTCCGGCACGTGCGGGGGCGACGTCCGCGCAGGTGATACCCGGATCTGGATGGCCGTCCTGATTGAAATCGCAATTGTCGATTTCGTCGAGCTCCAGTGCGCTTTGCCGATCGTGCCGGTGACGGACATCGCACTGTCGGGCGCCAGTCGACCTCCAGCTCGCGCCCTTAATCTTGGCCGGTCCTTCGTGCTAATAGGTCCGACGACAGAGATCACCGTAAGGCAGTTGTTGCCGATGCCGAGTCCTGTAATGGGGGTCCCCCGGCGAGGTCGGGGGCGGTCCGCGGTCGTCTGACACCCATTCCGTCCCGCCGACGGCGACGATTCGCTTGCTGTAGTCCGTGTAGAAGATCGCGAAGTTGATGCGCAGCGTCCGCTCGAACAGGTCGATCTTGAAGCCGAGCTCGTAGGCCGTCGCGTCCTCGCCGCCGACCGCGACTGCCTGCGAGCAGGAAGGGACGCGGGTTGTAAGCGCCGGTCGGTACCCGGTGGCCGCCGTAACATAGCACCATCGTGGTGTCCGTCGAACCTGAAGTCAACCCACCTCCAGTCGGTGTGATCGTCATCGATACCTTGATGTTGATCGGTTCGGGAACTAAGCGTGTTGTCGAAATCGACGTCCTTCTTGTCCTTCGAGTAGCGCACGCCCGCGTCTGAAGAGCTTGTCGGTCAGGGTCGAATGCCACGTGGGCGAAGCCCGCGCAGCTCTTGACGTCGTGAACATTGTGGGGTCGACGAACGTGTAGGTTGACGGTCCGAATTGACGAACCGCAGCTTCCGGAGGTTCTCGGTCCGCAACACGTTGAGGCCGGTGGGTTGGGAACTGCTCCCACAGGAGTCGGCGGGAATCTGACGGTCTGACGATTGGTTGCAGTGCTCTCGTAGTAGAACCCGCCCAAGGTCCAGTCCACCCGGTCGACGGTGCGACCATTCAAGGCGCAGTTCCCCGGTGCTCCAGCGGAAGTCTGGCTGGCCGCCGGTGACCTGCAGATTGAAGGCGAGCCGTCCGCGTCCGAGGTCAGCTGTCCGTCCATCTCGCTATACGCACCGATCGCGGTGAGAGCCGAGAGTCTCCAAACTTCCAGTCCGCCCTTGCCCGAAACGAGCCATCTTCTCAATTCCCGATTCCGGCTTGAACTGCAGCCCGCTGGCCTGATCATCGTAAGTCGCGTAAGAGTCATAGATGCTGTCTGGAATGAAATGAGCGTCGTAGGAGACGCCTAGCCCCACGGTTCCGAGGAGTCGGTACGTGCGGGCGTAACTGCTGGTTCCACAGGACATACGAAGAGCGGGAATCGTGTTGCCGTTCAGGTCCTGCGGATTCGATGTTTGCCAGCGTGTCCGCCTGGCCTCCGAATTATCGTCTTCGTAGTCGACCGCAAAGGTGATGTCGACCAGGCCTCGCTCGGGACCATTCGCAGGTGCACACGCCCGCCGACGATGGAGGTCCGCCCTGGGTGGCGGTCTGGCAATTTCGTCCCCGGCTCGATCCTTGACCTTCAGGGTTCCAACTTGGGCCGGGTTGCCTGGAACACGCAGGCAAAATCGAAGACCTTCTGATAGCCCTCGCTGTTTCTCGACACACCGGTGACCCGGGCCATCACGTTGTCGGTGAGCCTGAAGTCATATCCGGCGCGAACGTCGATCCGATTGAAGGAACCGGCGGTCACGTCGATGTAGCCGGTATTGTCGCCCTGCGGTTGTCTTGGTGACATACGCACCACGCCGCCGATCGAACCGCGACCGAAGAGCGTGCCCTGCGGGCCGCGCAGCACTTCCACGCGATCCATATCGAGCAGATCCATCTGCGTACCCAGCGTAAATGGATGGTACACATCGTCGACGTAGATACCGACGCCGGGCTCGAATGCCTGATCGAAGTCGTACTGTCCGACACCGCGGATATAGGCGGTCATCGTGTTGCCGTACGCAGCCTGGGCTGGCCTGAATGAGGCATTCGGTACCGTGTATCCGATCTCATAAGAGTCGGTGAACCCTCGTTCCTGCGATGTCCTGCGCCTGTAATCGCCGTGATGGCGATCGGCGTCTCCTGCAATTTCTCCTCGCGGTACTGCGCCGTGACGATGACCTCTTCCAAGGCGCCCGAGGCCGTCCCGGTATACCTGCGCCTGCTGTTGCTGCGCCAATGCGGTGGTCGCGCTGAGCAGCAGCAGCGGACTCGTGAATGTCAGGATCGCGGATGAGAGAAGGAATTTTTTCATAGTCGATCGCCCTCGCAGACGGGTGCCCCCAGATCGTTGTGGTCTAAATGGTACGGATGATCGCTCGCGTATCCACAAACAGACTCAATAGATCAAACCCCATGCGTTCGCCCCGATTACAGCGCGACTGCCGTACCAATAGTCGATCTACAGCGAACCGCGAGTCAACCGACAGCGCACGATGGGCGCCTCATTCCGGGCTGATGTCGTGTCTGAGCCACGTCCATGAACGAAATGTCAGAACTGCTCCAGTCGCGTGATCAGCTTTCTCAATCCAGCCACAGGAGTGCCAGTGGTATGTAAAGCAGGCCCAGGAGGACCGACAGCGATGTCGCGCTTGCAGCCAGCTCGGCATCGAGCGCTTCGCGCTGTGCCAGCACTACGACTGTGAAGCCGATCGGCGCGGCGCTGCCGACGAGCACCACGCTGCGCGTCAGCCCTTGCAGATCCAGCAGCGTCACACAGGCGATCCCCGATTGCCAGCCCGACACTGAGGCGTACTCCCACCGCCGCCAGCGACGGCCTGGAAAGCGCACGCCGACCGTCGAACAGAATGCCGAGCGCGAGCGGTACCAGCAGCACTACCCAGCCACCAATCGCCTGCAGCGTATCGAGCGCCACATGCGAGACCGGCAAACTGAAGAAATTGATGATCAACGCCAGCAGCAGCGCCCAGAGGGGCGGAAAGGAACCGAGTCGCTGCAGTGCCTGCCACCAGGTCCCGGTCCGCCTGCCAAGCTTGGCCGCCAGCAGGTAACCGAACGTACAGAGCATCAGCGCATTGCCGAGATCAAAGAGCGCGAGCTCCGCAAAGCCGTTCGCTCCCCTGGTGGCGAGCATGAAGGGATACTCGAGGCTGATGTTGAGTGCCGTCGCGCAGGTGACGAAGGCGCCGAAGGCTTTCGCATCGAGTTCGAGCCTTCGCCCCGCGAACGCAGATACAGCGCAGCCGACCAGGATCGCGAGCATCGCCGTCGCCGGCAGCCAGAAGAGCTGCGCATGCAGCGGCAGGCGACTCACCCCGGCAAGAATCAACGTGGGCAATCCGATCCACACGACGATCGTCAGCAGTCGTCCGCCGTGCGCGGCGCTCAGAATTCTCCGCTGCCGCAGCAGCAGGCCGACGAAGAAGAGGACGACGATCGCAACCAGGCGCATGGTCTGCATACGACGCGTGCATCCTGACACGAGATCCAGATCCGTGTCTGCCTGGGGCTTCCTCTCCCTGGGCCCGTTCGGATTTGGTTACACGGAACATGCGCTGCCGTACAGCGCGAACGATGACGCTCTCGGAGCCTGCGACTCGACAATCGTGTCGGCCCAAGGGAGAGGAAACCCCAGGCAGATACGGATCTGGATCTAGCTCAAAGCAGCAGGGATGCGGAACACTCGCTCGGCGTTGCGATAGAAGATCTTCGCCTTGTCGTCGTCCGAGATCGGCGCATCGTTCATGAAACGCACTGCCTCGTGCGTTTCCTGATACGGATAGTCGACCGCCCACATGATGTTGTCCGCGCCCAGCACCTCGATGCAGAACCTGAGCGCCGGATGCCAGTTCACGCCGCTGGTGGTGATCATGAAATTGCGCCGGAAGTACTCGCTCGGCGTGAGCGCGAGTTTCGGACGGTCCATCGCGACGGGTGCGCGCGCATGCATCCAGTCCATCCGGTAGAGCGCATAAGGGATGTTCTCGCCCATGTGGCCGATGACGATCTTAAGGGTCGGGTACTTGTCGAAGACGCCGCTCATGATGAGGCGCACCGCGTGCAGTCCTGTCTCGACCGCATAACCCCAGATGGCGTGCTCGAGGTGATACTTGCGATACGGCTGCGCCATCGCCGGCGACGGCGAGCGTGGATGGATATAGATGGGCACGTCGAGCGCCGCCGCGGCTTCGAGGATCGGCCAGAACTTCAGCTCGTCGAGATATTCGCCGTTGGTGTGCGAGTTGATCATGACGCCGCTGAGTTTCAGCGTCCTGATCGCGCGCTCCATTTCCTTCACGGCGCGCTTCGGATCCTGCGGCGCAATCGTTGCGAGGCCTGCGTAGCGGGTCGGATGTCGCGCGATCGCTGCGGCAAGGCGATCGTTGCCGAGCGCTGCGATCGAAACGGCGAGCTCCGTTTCGAGGGCCTGCACACCCGTCGAAGTAAGCGCGAGCAGGTGCACATCCACGTGCGCCTCGTCCATGATCCGCAGCCGTTCTTCATCGACGTCCAGCAGGCGCCGCGAAAGCAGCCCGCCGTCCGTCTGCGCGCGCGCGAGGAACAGGTCAGGGTCGTAATCGGTGCTCTTCTTCAGCAGCTCGCGCCACGCATCGAACTGCTCTGGAATCGCAAACGCTTCCTCCGTAGCAATGCGTCGGTGTTGCATCTCGCTTCCCTTCAGTTCAGCCCCAGCGCGAGGCTTCGGTGCCAGGCACGAAAGCTTGCAACGGCTTGCCGGTCCGGCTCATCGCAAGCGCGTCGCGTACCGCCGGCGCGCTCACGCATGCGATTGATGAAGTCGATCACGCGCGGTGTCGCCTGCTCGCTGACGAGATCCGGCGCCAGGTCGGGCAACGGGTTGAGCATGGCGAAGGCTTCGATATCCGCAACCGAGTAGGCCGGCCCGGCGAGCCAGGGGTCTTTGCCTAACGAGGTCTCGAGGCGCTGCAGCGGGAACTGCAGCTTGTGCTTCACCGCCGTCAGCATCTCGTCAGAATAGCCCTCGACGACGGCGCTCCAGGCCAGGCGTCGTTCCAGCGGTTCGATGGCGGCGATCTGTGCGGCGAGCTGTTTCGGCTCACGCTGTCGGAACGCGGGTGCGAGGTACTTCGCGCAGCCGAGCGCACAGACTCCCGGTCCAAGCGAGAGCGTCAGGAATTGCCCCCAAGCTCGCGCACGGTAGTGCTGGTACGCGTTGCCCGGATAGAGCTCGACGCCTGGCAGCGCGTCCGCGATGTACTCCAGCATGAAGAACGAGCTGCTGATGATCGTGCCGTCATGGACCAGCACCGGGCCTTCGCGCTCCAGGTGCAGACCTGACTCGGTATTGCGGGGAAATGCCGGTGCGAATTGCTCGAAGCGCGTCGGGTCGAAGTAGCGGCTGGTGAATGCCGCCTGCTTTTCCTTGAGCGCGATCAGCGGCTTGAGGAAGAACGTGTTCGGTTCCCAGTGATAGAGCTCAAGCATTGGTGTTGCGCTCCAGGAACTTCACGCGCGCCGCCATCTCCGTGCGTCCCTTGGCCCAGGTCGCCTTGGTGGCGGGACGCTCGTAGATCTTGCGCAGCCATTCCATGATGTGCGGGGTCTTCTGATCATTGCAGTGATCGGGCTGCGAGAGCGGCAGCGCGTAACCGAGATTGAAGCAGTTCGCATCTCCAAGTGAATAGCTCTCGCCGGCGATGTAAGGCTGGCGGCCGAGATGCTGCTCGAGTACGCCGACGCAGAACAGCACGCGCCGCTTCGATTCGGCGAGCTCCGCTTCGCTGAACTCGTTGAACATCGCCTTGCGCCACGCAACGCGGCGCGATTCCAGCGGAATGCGCTGGATCGCCGCCTCCAGCTCCTTCGGATCACGCTTGCGCACCGCGGGCCCGACGAACACGCTCCAGCCGATCATGCTGAGCGAAGGCGCAAAGTAGGAGTCGAAGAAGCGCATCCACCAGCGCATGCGCCAGCGTTCCTTCGGATCCGTCGGACGCAGCTGCGGCCCGTCGAACGCCTCGTCGACGTATTCCATCATCGGCGTCGATTCGGTGAGCACCAGGTCACCGTGCACCATGGTCGGGATGGTGCCGTCGGGGTTGATCTTCAGGTACTCGGGCTGGTGCTGGTCGAACTTGAGCAGATCGACGTAGTGGCTCTCGTACTCGATGCCTTTTTCCGCCAGCGCCAGCATGGGCTTGCCGGAATTGGCGTTGGGTTCCCAGTGATAAAGTTTCAACATGCTCACGTCCTAAACGAGGAAATTGCGTGCGGCTTCGACCGTCTGTTGCGTGCGGTCGCCGAGATCGTCCACCGGTGGAATCGCCTTACCGCGCTGCACGGCCGGGCGCGCGGCAATCAATGCCAGCCAGCGCTTCAAATGATCGAGACCATCGATGCTGATCCCTCCCCACTCGTGGCCACGTGCCCACGCCCAGTTCGCGATATCAGCGATGGAATAATCACCTGCCAAGTACTCGTGATCGCTTAGGCGCGTGTCGAGCACTTCGAGAAGGCGCCGCGATTCGCGCTGGTACCGGTCGATCGCGTAAGGAATCTTTTCCGGCGCGTAACGGTAGAACACGTTCGCCTGGCCCATCATCGGACCGATGCCTGCCATCTGGAACATGAGCCACTGAATGACGAGCGAGCGTCCTTTCACGTCCTTCGGCATCAACAGGCCGGTCTTCTCGGCCAGGTAGATCAGGATCGCGCCCGATTCGAACACCACGAAATCGTCGTTGTCGTGATCGATGATGGTTGGAATGCGGCCGTTGGGATTGAGCTTGAGGTACCACGCCTCTTTCTGCTCGCGCGTCGAGAGCCTGATGTGCCGGTATGTATATGGCAGGCCCATCTCCTCCAGGGCAATGGAGATCTTCCAGCCATTCGGCGTTTCAGAAGTGAACAGCTCGATCACTTTATTCGGTACCAGGTTCACTTGCGCAACTCGTTGCATAACTTGCCGAGCAGGGCAGATTGGCCACTCGTCGCCGCTCGCGATGTTTGGCATCGTCAACGGATCGGAACCAAATGGATCGCTGGCGTCCGGAGCGGCAGTGCCACGAGCACCCAGAGTTCATGTGCCGGGCGGCTTCTATCACGTCGTCCTGCGGGGCAATCACCGAGAGAGGATATTTCTCGACCCGAGGGACCGTGGCCGCCTCAACGACATCACAGCTGACGCACTGGAGCGCAGCAACGCGCTTCTGCATGCATACTGCTGGATGACGAACCACCTGCACATGCTGGTACAGATCAGCGACCGCCCCCTGGGCGAGCTCATGCATCGCATCGGCATGCGTTTCGCCAGGGCCGTGCAAAGGCATGTGCCAACGACCGGACACCTGTTCGAGAATCGCTACCACGCCTCGCTCGTTGACACCGACGCCTATTTCCTGCAGCTGCTCGGCTACATTCATTTGAACCCGGTGCGCGCAGGCCTCTCCGCAGCACCGGCTCAATATCTGTGGTCGAGCCACGCGGAGTATGCGGGAACACGTCATCAGCCGTGGGTGACCACGGACTTCGGTCTGCGCATGTTTCATGCCGATCGCCAGCGCTCGCACGAGCTATACATGAAGTTCCTTACCATGCAGATCGCCGCTGGCGTCGAGACCAGTTTTACCGAAGCTCATCACTTCGAGACCGGCGTCCCCGTCGCCCACGTATGTGTCGCGTCTGACCTCCCGTCTGAGTTCGAGCAAGGTCCGACGATCGCCTTGGAACAACTCGCCCGCGAAGTCTGTGAGGAAGCCGGCATATCGCTCCACGATCTCAGATCAGCCTCCCGAACCGCAATGCTTGCACGAGTTCGCGACAGGATCGCCGGGTTGGCCATCGAGCGTAATGCAGCCTCGCTTTCCGAGGTGGCGCGCCTCCTCAACCGGAGCGTTGCCGCTGCCTCGCGCTCGGCGGCACGTCATCGGAAGCGCACGAGTATCCAAACCTGACTCTTATGCAAGGAGTTATGCAAACGAACCTGGTACCTACCGGGGCATGCTGTCGTGTGCGCGGCGAATGAGATAGGCGCGGATCTTGTCAATGTCCTGAGCGTTGAGCTCCGCACCGAACGCGACCATGCCATTCGCCTTCAGCGCGCCGTCGTGAACGATGCTCTGCCAGAGCTTCGGATCACTGAGGGCCGTCGAGTAACGCAGGTCCGGCAGGATACCTGCGCTCACCGCGGCATCGCCATGGCAGGTGCCGCAGTAGTTGTGATAGAGCGCCTTGCCCGCCGTCACCGTCGCTGCTGCCGCCTTGTCGGGCGGAGGGTTGAGCGTGAGCCTCGGTACCGGCGCTGGTGCCGGCAGGGAATCCGTGCCGTTCAGCTTGAATGCCAGCATGCGCGGAACATTGGTGCGCGTGTGCTTCTCGAGCGTGAGCTCACCGGGTGCGAGGCCGAAGACACCGCCCCAGCCCGCGAGCACCGCCACGTACTGCTCGCCGCCGACTTCGTAGCTGATCGGCGCAGCCACGACACCGGCTTGTGTAGGAGCCGACCACAAGCGCGAACCGTCGTTTGCCTGGTAGGCCACAAAGTCGCCCATCGCCGTGCCCTGAAACACCAGGTTTCCGGCCGTGGACAGTAACGCGCCATTCCAGGGCTCATCGTACTGGACGCGCCAGACTTCCTTCTGCGCCACCGGGTCCCAGGCCGCGAGATGTCCGCGCAGATGCTCCTTCAGGTCCTTCTTGATCTTTTCATCCTGCGGCAGGCTCCCCGCGTCGAGGTCGATGCCGACATTCCACGTCAGGGCTCTTGGTTTGAACTTGCCATCCGGGATGTAGGGGAACGCCATTTCGGTCACGGGTAAGTACACGAGGCCGGTCAGTGGACTGAAGGACATCGGTTGCCAGTTGTGCGCGCCGCCCGGGCCGGGGATGGAGAGAAATGGCTTTCCGGTTTCTCCGAAACGCGCCTCGGGAACTTCGATGGGGCGGCCCGTCGCCATGTCGATGCCCTTGGCCCAATTCACGGCCACGTAGGGCTGCGCGGAAATCAGCTGGCCGGTCTTGCGATCGATCACGTAAAAGAAGCCGTTCTTCGGCGCCTGCATGATCACGTCGCGGTCCGCGCCGTCGATCTTGAGCGTGGCGAGAATGAGGTGCTGGGTCGCTGTGAAGTCCCAGGTTTCGCCCGGCGTCGTCTGGTAGTGCCACACGTATTCGCCGCTCTCGGGTCGCAACGCCACGATCGACGACAGGAAGAGATTGTCACCGCCGCCGGGACTGCGCAGCTTGCGATTCCACGGCGAACCGTTACCAACGCCGATATAGAGAAGGTCGAGCTTGGGGTCGTACGCCATCGAGTCCCACACCGTCCCCCCGCCGCCGAGCTTCCACCACTGGCCGGTCCAGGTCTGCGCCGCCTTCTCGAGGATCGGTGCCTCGAAGGGTTGCGATGGATTGCCCGGTACGGTGTAGAAGCGCCACTTCATCTCTCCGGACTCGGCGTCGTACGCGGAGATGTAGCCTCGCACGCCGAGCTCGGCGCCGCCGTTGCCGATGAGCACGTTGCCCTTCACGATGCGCGGCGCGCCCGTGATCGTGTAGCGCCACTTGGGGTCAACGGTGAGCTTCTCCCAGGCAAGTTTCCCGGTCGCGGCATCGAGCGCAATCAGCCGCCCGTCGAGCGTGCCGAAATAGACCTTGCCGTTCCACGCCGCGACGCCGCGATTCACGACATCGCAGCAGGCGTTAACCGCCGAGTCTCGGGACACCGCCGGGTCGTACTCCCAGAGCAGGGCGCCGGTTCGCGCATCAAGTGCGAACACCTTGCTCCAGGCGCTCGTCACGTACATGACACCGTCAATGACGAGCGGGGTCGCCTCCTGGCCGCGGTGATCGGCCGGCACATCGAAATGCCACGCGAGCTTGAGGTCGCGCACGTTGCGCGTATCGATCTGCTTCAGCGGGCTGAAGCGCTGCTCATCGTAGGTGCGTCCGTGTGCCATCCAGTTGCCGGCCTCGCTGTCGGCCGCTTCGATGCGCGCGGCATCGACAGCGGCCGGCTTGCGATCCGCTGCCGCTTCCTGCTGATCGGATTTCTTCGCACACCCTACGAGCGCAGTCGCGGCCGCGAGTGCAGTCCACAGCAGACGTGAGGCGAGCGCCATCAGACCGCCATGCAGACGGACTTGATCTCGGTGTACATCTCGATCCCGTGCCGGCCGTGCTCGCGGCCGAACCCCGACTGCTTGTAGCCGCCGAACGGCATGTTGGGGTCGACGAAATTGTGGCAATTCACCCAGACGGTGCCAGCCTTGATCTTCGGCACGATGCGGTGAACGGTACTCAAATCCCTGGACCAGACGCTCGCTGCGAGCCCAAAGTCGGTGTCGTTGGCGAGCGCGGCAATTTCGTTCACATCGTCGAAACGCTGCGCCACCAGCACCGGCCCGAAGATTTCCTCGCGCACGACGCGCATATCCGGCTTGACGTTCACCAGCACCGTCGGCTCGACATAATAGCCAGCTCCGGATGGCGCGCCGCCGCCGACCATGACCGAAGCGCCCTGCGATTTGCCCGATTCGATGTAACTGAGCACGCGATCCTGCTGTTCCTTGGAGACCAGCGGTCCCATTTGCGTCTGCGGGTCGAGGCCCGGGCCGAGCTTGATCGACTTCGCCGCACCGCTGATGCCTTCCACCATCTGGTCGAACACCTTGCGATGCGCATACAGGCGCGAGCCCGCGCAACAAACCTGGCCGTGGTTGAAGAAGATGGCGTTCGAAGCGCCCCCGATGGCGGCATTCACATCCGCGTCCGGAAACACTACGACCGGTGACTTACCACCGAGCTCGAGTGACACGCGCTTGAGCGAATCGGTCGCGGACTTGTTGATGATCTTCCCGACCTGGGTCGAACCGGTGAATGCGATCTTGTCGACGCCCGGATGGGCCACCAGCGCCGCGCCCGCGGTTTCACCGAGGCCGGTAATGATGTTGACGACACCGGGCGGGAAACCCGCTTCCATGACGAGCTCGCCGAGTCGCAGTGCCGAGAGCGGCGTCTGCTCAGCAGGCTTGAGGACACAGGTGCACCCGGCAGCGAGTGCGGGCGCGAGCTTCCAGGCAGCCATGGCGAGCGGAAAATTCCAGGGCACGATCTGTGCGCACACGCCGACGGGCTCGCGCGACGTGTAGGTGACGAACTTGGCGCCGGGGATGCCGCCGATGGAGTTGCGGATCGTTTCGCCGCTGATCTTGGTGGCCCAGCCGCCCATATAGCGGAAGTAATTACTGGTGCCGGGCACATCGATAATACTCGCCATGAACTTGGTCTTGCCGTTGTCGACGCTCTCGAGCTCGGCGAGCTCCTCGGCGTGCTTGTCGACCAGCTCGGCCAGCCGCCACATCAGGCGCTCGCGCTGTGCCGGCAGCATTTCAGACCACGGTCCGGTTTCGAACGCCTCGCGCGCGGCGGCCACAGCACGATTGACGTCCTCCGCGTTTGCGTCTGCAACCAGGGCGATTTCACGCCCGGTCGCGGGGTCGATCACCCCGATGGTGTCCCTCGACTTCGATTCGACCCACTCGCCTCCGATGAGCAGGCGCGGGCCACGCTTGAGGAAACGAGCCACCGCTGCGGACGGTTCGGGTTGTCTGGCGATCTCACGTTGCGATGCGAGTGAAGCGTTCACGGAAAAATCCTCCGACGGGGTTCGAGACGCCAGCACCCGGAGGAACCGGGCGTGCGCACTAACAGGGGTCTAATGGGGCAGCAAAACCTGTCCGACAGGCTCAACCATCAACGATCTAGTATTCAACCTACAGCGAAATCACGGCTGCGCGGTAATCTCTCTCAGTGCGGCCCCCGCAGCGCATACCCGCGCAGCACGCCCGCAGCGCCACGCCGGGCTTTACAAGACGCCCCGGCGCATGATTGCCTCACGTCCCTGCCGCATGATGCAAAGCCAGAAGATGCGTCTCAGCACTGATCGAATCCTGACCACTCACGTCGGGAGCCTGCCGCGTGACGCGAAGGTCGTTGATCTGCTGCTCCGCAGAGACCAGGGCGAGTCGTTCGATGCGCTCGAATTCGACCGCACCATGGCGGCCGCGGTTTCCGAGACGGTGCGCAAGCAGGTCGCCACCGGCATCGACATCGTCAGTGACGGCGAAACCGCCAAGGTCGGCTACGCGACTTACATCAAGGATCGGCTGTCGGGGTTCGGTGGCCACACTGAGCGGCAGATCGCGCTCGACCTCAAGGACTACCCCGAGTTTCGCGACAAGATGGCACTCGTCGCCGGCAAACAGTCTTTTCAACGCCAGTCGTGTGTCGGCCCCATCGAAGTAAAGGAGCGCGAGTCGCTGCGCAAGGACCTCGTCAGCCTGCGCGCCGCAGTCGCTGCTCATGGTGCGCGCGAGGCCTTCGTCGACTCCGCTTCGCCCGGCGTGGTGAGCGCGTTTCAGACCAATCGCTACTACCCGAGTCACGCGGCGTATGTCGAGGCCATCGCGAATGCGATGCAGGAGGAATACGAAGCGATCGTCGCCGCAGGGTTCGTGCTGCAACTCGACTGCCCTGATCTCGCCATGGCGCGCCACACAGGCTTTCAGGACCTGAGCGAGGTGCAATTCCTCGAGCGTGCCGCACTGCACGTCGAAGTTCTCAATCATGCGCTGCGCAACATCCCGGCCGAATCCATGCGCATGCACGTGTGCTGGGGTAACTACGAGGGGCCGCACGATTACGACATAGCGCTCGAGAAGATCATCGCTACGATCCTCAAGGCGAAGCCGGCGGCGATCCTGTTCGAAGCGTCCAACCCCCGCCACGCGCATGAATGGATGGTCTGGCGCGATGCCACAGTGCCCGAGAACAAGATTCTGGTTCCGGGCCTGCTGATGTCGACGTCGAACTATGTCGAGCACCCGGAGCTGGTTGCCCAGCGCATTGCACAGTTCGCGAACATCGTCGGGCGCGAACGCGTGATCGCGGGCACCGACTGCGGCTTCGGCAGTTTCGCCGGCGTGGGACGCATCGATCCCGCGATTGTGTATCGCAAGCTCGCTGCGCTGGTTGAGGGTGCCGCGCTTGCCAGCCGCCGGCTCTGGAATTGAGCCGCATCGAATACAACCCACGAGAGAACCCATGGACCCAGTAGCAGGCAAAGTTGCATTCGTCACCGGTGGTGCCAGCGGCATCGGGCTGGGACTGAGCAAGGTGCTGGTGAAAGCCGGCATGAAAGTGGTGATCGCGGATGTGCGCGAGGACCATCTCGCCGACGCGGCGGAATTCTTCACGCAAGGCGGCGAGAAGCAGAACGTCCTGACGCTGCGGCTCGACGTCACCGACCGCGCCGCATTCGCCCAGGCGGCGCAGGAAACGCTGCGCGCCTTCGGCAAGATTCACCTGCTGGTCAACAACGCGGGCATGGGCCTCCTTGGCCCGATCAAACTGGCGAAATTCGACGACTGGGACTGGGGCATCGGCGTGATGATCACCGGCGTCATCAACGGCATTCAGACCTTCCTGCCGCACATCCTTACGCATGGCGAGGGGGGTCATATCGTCAGCACCTCATCGATGGCCGCGGTGGTGCCGATCCCGAACTGCTCGATCTACATCATGGCGAAGGCGGCCCTGGTCGGGCTCTCGGAATCGCTGCGTGGCGAGCTGGCTGCGGACAACATCGGCGTATCCGCGTTCTGTCCCGGCCCCGTGCAGACCAATATCCGCGAAAGCGGCAAGACGCGTCCGGAGAAATACCGCAACAGCGGCTTCGCGGAGCTCGAGCAGCGGCTCGGGCAGCGGCCGAATTCAGCGCTGTGGATGGACCCTGTGGAGTGCGGCGAACGGATCCTGCGTGGCATCCGTCGCAACGATCTGTACATCTTCACGCACCGGGAATTTCGCGAGGGTGCCGAGGAACACTACCGGGCAATGCTCGCCTCTTTCCCGGACGAGCCGCTCAACACCGAGCGGGCTGACGCGATCCGCTTCCTGCTGTCGAACCCGATTTTCAAGCAAGTGCTGGACAAGGCGCCCGACTGATCGGGCGCCCTGCCCATCCCCCGCGCCCTTCAACTAGAACATCGTGTTGTCGTTCGCCGATTTCTCGGGGATCGGTTGGACGACATCCCAGTGCTCGACCACCTTGCCCTTCTCGATGCGGAAAATATCCACGACCGCAGAGCCGCGATCGTTCGCATCGCGCGTCACGTGCGAGTGCACTATGACGATGTCGCCGTCGACGTAGACATGCTTGAAGTTGTAACGATACTCCGCGTGGCTCGCGAGGTACGGAGCGAGAAAATCGATCGCCGGCTGCGCGCCGTCGGCCGCGAAAGGATTGTGCTGGCGATAGGTCGGCCCGGTGTATTTATCGAAACCTTCCTTCACCTTCTTCTGGTTGAACACCATGTCGAGAAACTCGACCACCATCTTCCCCTTCGGATTGGTGGTGAGTGTGTCCTTCGCGATCGCCCCGAACGACAGGGCCAGCGTTGCGCCGAGCAGCGCAACCGCGACTCGAGTGGAAATCCGCATGTGCCCTCCTTCCCCGTGAGCTTAGAGACTCAAGCAGTGATCAGATGTTCTGCGGTAACGCACCGTTCAGTGTGCAGCTTTCGCTGCCGGCGCAGCAGCACTGCCAGGCGCGGGCTGACGAGCCATCGCCAGTGCCGCCTTGACGGCGGGCCGTTCGTTCATTCGCCTGACCCAATCCATCGTGCGCGGCGCGACCTTCTCGTTGAGGAACTCCGGGAAGAACCGCGGCACCGGCACCACCATCGAGTAGGTGTTGACGTCGGCCAGCGAATATTCGTTACCCGCGAGCCAGGTCGATTGCCCGAGGATCTTCTCCATGCGTTCGATAGAGACGCCCACCTTGCGCTTCGAATCGGCAAGCTGATCTGCGGTGAAAGAGTGCGTGGCCGCAGTTTTCCACTTGTCGCGCTGTTCCTTGAGCGGAATGCGCTCCAGCAACTGGTCGAATTCCCCGCTCTGCAGCCGCGCGACGATCCCCGGAACCAGCACGTTCCAGCCGTGCATGCTGAGGGCGGGACAGAAGTACTCGTCCACGAACTTGCTCCAGACGCGCATGCGCGCGCGCGCAGCCGGTGCACGAGGGCGCAGCGGGACCTGCGGAAATACGTCATCGAGATACTCGTTGATAACCGTGGACTCGGTAATGATCTCGCCATCGTGGAGCAGAGCTGGCACCTGGCCGTTGGGATTGACGCGGACGAAGTCGGGCGAGTGCTGCTCGAAGCTGTGCAGGTCGATATAGCGGCTGACGAAGTCGATGCCCTTTTCCTTGAGGCACAGCATCGGCTTCATCGAGTTCGCCGAGGGCTCGTAGTGATAAAGTTCCAACATGAGAGTTCCTCCCTGGCTCGACTAGTCACCGAACGCGCGCAGCACTTCGGGCACCTTGTTGGGCATCGCGAGTGCCGCCTTGACGGCAGGACGTGCGTTCATTTCTTCGAGCCATTCGCTGCTGCGCGGTTTCATGAATTCCGGAAAGTAACGCGGCACACCTGCGACCATTGTGTAGCTGTTCACGTCCGCAAGTGAATAGGTCGGCCCCGCCAGCCAGTGCGACTTCTGCAGAATCTTCTCCATGCGCTCGATCGACACCCCGATCCGGCGGCGCGAGTCATTGAGTTGCTCCTCGGTGAAAGAGGCACCGGCCACGGTCGCCCACTTGTCGCGCTGCTCCTTGAGCGGAATGTGCGCCAGCATCTCCTGGAGCTGCGGGCCCTTGAGCCGCTGCGCCACCTTCCGCACCATCGTGTGCCAGCCGATCATGCTCAGGGCCGGGCAAAAATACTCGTCGACGAACTTGTTCCAGATCCTCATCTGCGCACGCTCGACCGGATCCTCCGGGCGCAGGCGCACTTCAGGGAAGAGGTCTTCCAGGTACTCGTTGATGACGGTGGATTCCGTGATGATGTTGCCGTCGTGAACCAGGACCGGCACCTGACCGTTGGGATTGATCGCAAGAAACCCCGGCTGGTGCTGCTCGAAGCGCAACAGGTCGACATAGTGGCTGACGAACTCGATCTGCTTCTCCTTCAGGCACAGGAGCACCTTCATGGAGTTGGCGACCGGTTCAGCGTGATACAGCTCGAGCATTGGGACTGGATCCTCGAAAAAGTGGTGTCGCATTTGGCCGAACCGCGGGCGCCTGCGACTCGACTCAGCGTGAAGCTGCGATCCACTGGGAAGGAAATCCACGGCCGTCGCCCGGAGCAAGCCCGTGCTTCATACTACTACGCCAACTGGAAGCAGTGAGTCGTTCGATGTCTGGCGAGCCTTATGTATGCGGCTTCGAGAGTGTGGGTCTCAACGACCGCGCTCGCGTGGGCGGCAAGGGGGCGAGTCTTGGGGAGCTGTCGCGGGCGGGACAGCGAGTGCCAGCCGGATTCGTCATCACGACGCGCGCCTTTGTCGAATTCCTTGCTGCAGTGGATCCCGGCGCCGAGTTCGCCCGGCTCATCGAAGCGACAGCCCCGGATGATCTCGATGCCATTGCGCGGAGCGCGACGCTCGCGAGACAGCGCATCAGCGCGACACAGTTGCCCTTGGCGCTTCAAGACTTGATTGGATCGGCATATCGGGACCTGTGCGAGGGCGAAGCAGTCACCGTTGCAGTCAGATCGAGCGCTACCAGCGAAGACAGCGCTGAAGCAAGTTTCGCCGGGCTGCAGGAGACGTTTCTCTGGATTCGCGATGCGGAAGCAATGCTGCGCGCGGTGCGGGACTGCTGGGCAAGTCTCTACAGCGTGGAATCCGTGAGCTACCGGCGCCAGCGCGCATTGCCCGAGCGGCACATCGCGATGGCCGTAGTCGTGCAGCGCATGGTGGACGCCCGCTGCGCGGGCGTGATGTTCACGCGCAGCCCGGTCACGGGCGATCGTTCTGTGATTGCGATCGAAGGCAGTTGGGGTCTCGGCTCATGCATCGTGAGCGGCGAGGTCACGCCCGACAAGTTCGTCGTCAACAAGGTGACCGGCCAGATCGTGGCACGTACCGTCAGCGAGAAGACGATGCAGCACGTTCCCGACCTGCAGGCGGGGGGCGTGCGCGCCGAGGCGGTGCCCGCCGAGCGCCAATCGCAGCCCTGCCTGAGCGACGATGAGATCGCCAAGCTCAAGCGCATCGCGATGACTATTGAGCGGCATTACGGCGTGCCGCAGGACATCGAGTGGGCAATCGACTCCGTGAGTGGTGAGCTGTGCGTGCTGCAGAGCCGGCCGGAGACGGCCTGGTCGACTCGCAGCGCACCGCCGGTCGCAACGCCCAAGCCGCAGGCTTTCGATCACGTGATCGGGACGCTGAGCGGTCGTCGGCAATGAACCTTACCAACGACGACGTACAGGAGATCTTGCAACTGCTGGATGCCTCGCCGTTCGACGAGCTGATCCTGGAAACTGATCGCTTCAAGCTTACGCTGCGCAAGAGCCACGCCGGCGGCTGGACGCAGGAACGGCAGGCGCTTGCCAGGGCTCACGTCTCAGGCGCCGTTTCGGCTGCGCCCGCTGCGCAACCGACTGCGCAGGCCGCGCCAGCGACACACGCGCCACCTGAAGGAGTGATCGAGATCCGCCCGCCAATCATGGGCACGTTCTATCGCGCGCCCAAACCCGGTGCGGCGCCATTCGTCGAAGTCGGCTCGCAGGTCGAGGCCGAGACAGTCGTGGGCATCGTTGAAACGATGAAGCTGATGAACTCCGTTTATGCAGGCGGCCGCGGCACGGTCACTGAAATCTGCGCCGCGAACGGCGAGCTCGTCGACGCGCAGCGTGTGTTGATGCGGCTGCAGTCGAGCGAGAAATGAGGCTGCGCCGGATTCTCATCGCCAACCGCGGCGAGATCGCGGTCCGCATCATCCGCACGTGCAATGAGCTCGGCATCGAGACGGTTCTTGCGGCTTCAGAGGCCGATCTCGATTCTGTGCCCGCGCGCCTGGCAGATCGCGCGATCTGCATCGGTCCGCCGCCGCCAGGCTCGAGCTACCTCAACGCCGAATCGATCGTCCGCGCCGCGATCACTGCGCAGGCCGAAGCCGTGCATCCGGGATATGGATTTCTCGCCGAGAATTCCCGCTTGGCGAGTCGTTGCGCCAGCGCCGGAATCATTTTCATCGGCGCAACACCCGCGCAGCTCGACGCCATGGGAGACAAGCTCCAGGCGCGGCAGCACGCAATCAGTGCGGGCCTGCCCGTGCTCCCGGGCGGCCCGGTCGCGAACCTTGTCGAGGCGCGCCAACTGGCTGAAGAGATCGGCTGGCCGGTCCTCATCAAGTCAGTAGGCGGAGGCGGTGGCCGTGGCCTGAAACCCGCTCACGACCCTGCACAACTGGAAGCGACGCTCGACCTGGCAATGGCGGAGGCCCATGCGGCCTTTGGCGATGCGCGTGTGTATCTCGAACCGCTGGTCGAATCCGGGCGACATGTTGAGGTGCAGATCCTGGGTGACGGGACGGAGATCATCCATCTCGGGGATCGCGACTGTTCGATACAAAGGCGCTACCAGAAGCTCATCGAAGAGACGCCGGCGCCAGACTTGCCGGTTGTCACGCGCGAGGCCCTGCACGCGGGTGCCGTCAGTCTCGGTCAGCACCTGCGGTACCGCGGGCTCGGCACGGTCGAATATCTGTTCGATCGCGCACGAGGGGAGTGCTATTTCCTCGAGATGAATGCGCGCATCCAGGTGGAGCATCCGGTGACCGAGCTGGTCACGGGCCTCGATCTCGTCGCGCTGCAGATCGCGGTGGCCGAGGGTCGAGCGCTGCCCATCAGGCAGAGTGAGGTCCGGTTCTCAGGTCATGCGCTCGAATGCCGGATCACGGCTGAGGATTGGAGGCATGAGTTCTCACCCTCCCCCGGCAGGGTCACTGAGGCGCGCTTTCCGGCCGGTGCAGGCATCAGGGTCGATACCCACATCGAGGCCGGTGCGCAGGTGCCGCCCTACTACGACTCGCTGCTCGCCAAGATCATCGTTCACGGGCGTGATCGGGCTCAAAGCCTGCAACGAATGAAGGAGGCGCTCGCGAATTGCCATATCGAAGGCGTCGCAACAAATGTTGCATTGCATGCGCTGCTGCTCGATGACCCGGACTTCGTGAGGGGTGCTGCCGATACATCGACGCTTGCGCGCTGGCTCGCGCGGCACCTCTCATGACCGCGTTACGCTCCGTGAGGGGAGATACACTAGCCGCATTCACGCACATCGCGTGACCAGCAGAGCGGGGATTCGCCATGGCAGAGGTCGATCTGATCGCGTCCTACTGGACGCTGGCGGGCGGTGCACTTCCGCATACCGACAAGGAATACAGCACCTTCGATTTCAAGGACCGGGTCGTAGCTGCGGCGAAAGCAGGGTTCAAGGGTCTCGGGATCTGGCACGCCGACCTCACCCACATCCTCGAGCGTCGCACTCTCGCCGACATGCGGCGCATCCTCGATGACAACGGCATCAAGTACGTCGAGCTCGAGTTCCTGTACGACTGGTTCCTCGACGACGAACGGCGCAAACGCTCCGATGAGCAGCGCCACCTGCTGCTGACCGCGGCCGAAGCGCTCGGCGCCCGGCACATCAAGGTGGGCGATTTCTTCCGCGAGGAGTGCCCCACGCCGCGGCTCATCGAGGAATTCGCGCAGCTGTGCCGGGACGCGGACGAGCACGGCACCAAGATCGTCTACGAGATGATGCCGTTCTCGCGGATCGATTCGCTCGAAGCCTCACGCGAGCTGGTGGAAGGTGCGAGCGCACGCAACGGCGGCATCATTTTCGACCTGTGGCACATCGTGAAGCTCGGCATTCCCTACGACAGCGTGGCGCGTTTTCCGAAGCAGTACTTCTATGGCGTCGAAATCAACGACGGCTACCTGAAGTCCCCGGCCGGCATGGACTTCAGAGAAGAGACTACTGGCCATCGCAAGCTCTGCGGCATGGGCGAGTTCGACATCAAGGGATTCGTGCAGGCACTGGAGAATTCGCCGTACCGAGGACCCATTGGAATCGAAGTGCTCTCCAAGGAACTGCGGAGTTGGCCGCTCGACAAGACCGTGACGACTGCCTACAGCACGACTCGCGCCCAGTTCAGCTAGGTACGTGTGCTGCCGGCTGCCGCGATCCTTTGCAAGAGCGTCTCCCTGCGTTGCAGGCTTTCGGCAGGCCAGTATTGAGTGCGATCGTAGTACTCCGGCACCGATGGCGTATTGGGTGGCAGGATTACCCAGGGTTGCTTGGACGCGGTGAAGATGTGGATGTCAGGCGGCAGCTGATCCGGATCGTCGAGCGTGCCGACGCGAATGAACCGAATAAGAGGGCCGGCACCGGCGTAGTTGCTCCACAGGGCGATGCCACATTTGGGGCAACGAAAGATCTTCTGCCCCTTGCCGCTCGCGGAGGGCGTGTCGATGCCTACGGGCTCTGTGCCGAGCAGCGTCACGCGATCCGCTTCGATCATGGCGTTGAGCGCAAACGCCGTGCCGGTCTCTCGCTGGCACCAGCGACAATGGCAGCAGTGCACGAAGAGCGGCCGCGATTCCAGCCGGTAGCGGATCTGGCGGCAATCACAGCCGCCGGTGAGTGAGGTCATGGTTTGTCGCCTCGGTCGCGGAGCAGGAGGCGAAAGAATACGCCGGCGTGAACCGTTCTGTACGGAGCGCGAAGAACACGTCAGTCGAGGGCGGGATCTCGTGCGTCAGTCCGGGAGGTTGAAAAGCACGCCGATCTTCGGCGACCAATCCATTCCGTGTGCGGTCAGCCCGACACCACTGTTGAGCTTGAGGACGATGGCAGGGCTCAGGTGCCACTGCAGCTCGCCGACGAGGCTGTACTCGTCGCCTTCGAGCACCGAGACCGCTCCGTAAACAGTCATCGTCGGGGACAGGCGCTTCAGGTATTCGATTGCGACTTCGCCCCAGTCGATTTCCGAGGCTGACCCGAAGTCATACTCGACGCCCATGCGAAACGTCATGGTGCCCCAGTCGAAGCCGCGGACCACACCGGCGCCGCCGAAGCCCAACCAGTCGCCCGTGCCGATCAGGTGCTCGGACTTATCGTGCGGAATGAGCGCGCCGACATAGGTGAACACCTCGGGCCGGTCCTCAGTCTCTCGCAGCAGGCGCCAGTCGAGGCGGGTGCGGACATCTCCCAGTCCCGATTCCTTCAGCTCATTCGGCATGCCCGACAAGTCGTCGTCCGCCTTCTGCAACGATGCCCGGGTCGCCGCCGCTTCCAGCTCCAACACGAGGTCATCATTCAGCCCGTACGCGACCAGCACGTCTGCGCTGCTGTCCCAGTAGCGACCCTTGAATTCTGTGGGGGCGGAAGAGGAAAAGCCGAATTCGTTCGGATCGTACTCGAATTCATTGTCGCGGTTGTATCGGAATTCGAGCGAGGTGAGCAGCTCCCCGTCCCGCACATAGGTGCTCGCCAACGAAGTAGGGACACCGCCACCGCGGTCCTGAAGATAGTGTGGAAGACTCTGCAACGGGACGCTGTCTTCGTCCTCGTCGTCCTTATCGTCCGCCGCGACTGTCCCCGCCATGCTGAGAGTCATGGCGCACGCGAACCCGATATTCCTGAACAAAGCCGACGGCCGCATGCAAACCTCCGCCGCTTGGAGGAGTAGTTCCGCCAGGGAGAGCCCGTCACGGGCTCCGCTGATTGATTAGACGTTGGCGGCTGCGAAATCTGTCGCGGGGTGCACGCCGAACGGCGCAGGACAACCTATTCGGCAATGATCCTGTCGGCCCACTCCACTAGTGAGCGACCGCGTGAATCCGCATCGGCAGCTTCGAGGGGCCGTGCCCGATCGTCGTCATCCAGGGCTCCGGTTCGCCAGCGGGTTCGAAGCTTTCGATGTG
Source organism: uncultured Gammaproteobacteria bacterium (assembly GCA_963810775.1). Lineage (GTDB taxonomy): Bacteria > Pseudomonadota > Gammaproteobacteria > Steroidobacterales > Steroidobacteraceae > DATBVX01. The sequence continues at coordinate 38,985 of CAWEOT010000023.1, read as the reverse complement.
CCTGATGAGAGCGCCGAGCAGCGCGTCGGCTTCCAGCAAGGCGAGCACGCGGCCGACACAGGCATGGATGCCGTAACCCCAGCCGATGTGACCGCGAAGATCGCGACCAATGTCGAAGCGATCCGGGTCGGGCCATTTGCGCGGATCGCGGTTGGCGGCGGCGAACATGAGTCCACACCGCTCGCCCGCGGGAATCCGGTAGCCATCGATGTCGACTTCACGAGTCGTGATGCGCCCCGCCATGCGCGAGGGCGAATCCCAACGCAGACTTTCCTCGAAGGCGCTGCGCGCGAGCGCCGGGTCGCTGCGCAGCTTCTGGTACTGATCGGGAAACAGGCTGAAAGCGCGCATCGCCGTGGAGAGCGTCATCACGGTGGTATCCGCGGCGGCCGAGAGCAGGATGCCCACCAGGAGCTTCGCCTCATCCTGGGTGATCTGACCGCGATCCGCGGCCAGGAACATCTGCATGCCGAGGCCCTCGGGATCGAGATTCTCGCGATTGCAGCAGCGCTCGACCCACTCGATCACCGGGCCCACATCTTCCATAGCCTCTGCAAACATCTCGTTCTGCGGCCCGAGTGTCGCCCACACCATGTGGCCGAATGCCGTCAGGTTTTCACGACCCTCTTGCGGCAGCCCGAGCAGGTCCGGCAGCACCTTGTACACGAAGGGTCTGGAGATGGCGGTAACGACATCGATCACTTCCCCGCTGCACTCCTTTACCTCGCGCAGCAGTGCGTCCGCGTCCGCGTTGAAATCCGTGGCCATCTTCGCCAGGGCCTTCGGCGATAGTGCGGCGGCGATCACCGGTCGCACCGCGGTGTGCCGCGGAGGATCGTCCGTCAGTAGGATCTCGGGCCTCACAGAGTTCGGGTCATGCCATGGCCGCGACCTGGAGGAGAATGCCTGCCAGTCCTTGAGTCCTTCCGACACGTGCTGATAGCGGGCCAGCATGGTGATGTTTTCGCGCTCGAGCTTGACGACCGGAGCCAGCTCGCGCAACGCGTCGTCGACAGCGCGCGCATTGCGTACTGCCTCGGGTGCAAAGATATCGTCATGCAGGACTGGAGCTGACGTCGCCACGGGAGTCAGTTCGCGGCGGCGATGCCGCCGTCGACGTGCAGGATTTCGCCGTTGATGAAAGATGCTTCCGCGCTCAACAGAAACGCGACCGCCTCGGCGTTGTCTTCCTCGCGCCCGAGCCGGCGCAACGGGATGGTGCGCGCACGCCGCTCGTATTCTGCTTTGTCGTTGAGGCCCATCGCGCCCGGTGTCGGCACGGACCCCGGTGCGACCGCGTTGACACGCACGCCCCGCGGCCCCAGTTCCGCTGCCAGCGTTTTGGTCAGCGTAACGATGGCGCCCTTCACCAGGCTGTAGACGGCCGTATTCGGAAAGCCGCGCTCGGCGACGGGCGATGCCATGTTGATGATCGCGCCACCGCGCGCAGCATCCATGTGCGCGAGCAGGATCTGCGCGCCCCAGATCGAACCCTTGATACCGATCGCGAGCATGCGGTCCAGGACTTCGTCGGTCACTTTCTCGATCGGCTCGTAGCGCAACAGCATCGCGTTGTTGACCACAGCATCGATCCGGCCGCGTTCGCGTGCAAACTGCGCCGCAGCTTCGAGGAAGGCGCTCCGGTTCGAGACATCGGTCGCGTACGCGAATGCCTGGCCGCCGGCTTCACGAATCCCCGCCGCCGCAGTACTGCAATTCTCGCCGTCGATGTCGACGAGCCCCACGGTCGCGCCGCAGCTCGCCAGTTTTTCTGCAGTCGAGCGCCCGAGACCGCGGCCGGCACCGGTGATGAGGATCGACTGCTCGCTGAGATCGTGCTGAATGGCCATGCGCGCGCCCCGTTTACTTTACTTTCAGCTTCCACGCGGCGCCGTCGCGCACGATCCATCCAGAGCTCGGGTCGCAGAAGTGACTGCCGATGATCATCACCTTCTGGTCGGCATAGCGCTCGATGAATGCGCGACGCGTCTTCGCGCCCTGCTCCTTGTCCATGTCGAAGTTGCCATGCATCTCCGGCGCGGCGAGCTGGATCGGGTGATGCATCATGTCGCCGGTGATGATCGCCTCTTCGCCGCGGGAGCGAATGTGCACGCTGACGTGTCCCGGCGTGTGGCCGGGTGTTGGCTCGAGCCACACTTCATCCGTGATCCGGTGATCAGGAGCGACGAGCTCGTGCAGCTTGGCCTGGGTAATCGGTTCCACCGAGTCCGCAAGGTGATCGACGTTGTGATAGCCGCCGGTGTCTTTCAGGTGCTGCCAGTGCTCGTATTCCTGCTTGCCGAAGAGGTAACGTGCCCGCGGGAATGTCGGCACCCATTTGCCGTTCACCTTGCGTGTATTCCAGCCGACATGGTCGAAGTGCAGGTGGGTGCATAACACGGTGTTGACCGTGTCCGGCGCAAAGCCGGCGGTGGCGAGATCCTGCAGGAACGTCGTCTGCAGGTTGCAGAACACCGGATACTCGCGCTCCCGGTCGTTGCCGATGCAGGTGTCTATCATCGCGACCTTGTCGCGCGACCTCAGGACGAAGCACTGGAATGAGATCAGCATCTTGCCGGCGGGAGTCGCAAAGTGCGGCAACAGCCAGGGAAACTTCTGCACGTATTCGGGCTTGCCGTCCGGCAGCAGCATCGCGATGTCGTCTTCCCAGTTGTTGACCTCGACGATGCGCGCCACTTCGACGTCGCCGATTTTCCAGTGCCTGATGTGTTCTGCCGCCATCACCCTCTCCTTCGATGTTCCAGAAGCTGCCTAACTCCGGCCGGGTGTTCGCCCCCTTAGCCGACACGAACGCAACCTCACTCTAATCCAGGCCGCACCGTTCGCGCTGCACGGTGTCGTTTCGTCCGCGTAATCAAGCAAGAACGGGCCCGGGGACGAGCACCCGGCCGGAGTTAGCCAGCCCTCGCGTCTTCGAAAGGCCGGGGCGCTGGGATTCCCAGCATCATGTCAGCCGCCTTCTCCGCCACCATCACCACCACCGCGTTCGTGTTGCCGCCGACGATGCGCGGAAAGATCGATGCGTCCGCGACCCTAAGCCCGGTAAGACCATGCACGCGAAGCTGTGGATCCACCACTGAGTTCCTGTCGGGACCCATGCGGCAGCTGCTGACCGGATGATGAACCGTCGCTGCGACTCGGCGTACGTACCCGGTCAGTGCTTCGGCCCCCTGAGCTGCGGGCCCCGGCTGAACCTCGGTGGCGCGATAACGCGCAAAGGCCGGTGCCGCGATGATCCGGCGCGACAGTTCCAGTCCGCGCAGCGTTGGCGCCAGGTCGTCCGGATCGCCGAGCAGGTTTGGATCGACGACCGGTGCAGCGCGCGGGTCGGCGCTCGCAAGGGAAACGCGCCCGCGACTCTTCGGATACAGATGCACGACACTCAGTGCGAAGCCATGACCCAGTGGAAACGGGAAGGTGCCACGATTGCGCCGCGCCGGCTGAAACACGATCTGCAGATCGGGGCGGTCGAGATCGTCCCTCGAGCGCACGAAAGCATTGGCCTCGAACACGTTGCTGGCCAGCGGCCCGCGACGAAACAGCGCGTACTCGAGCAGGTTGAGCACCCCGCGGGGCGCCGCGCGCAACGAGATTCCATAGGACTCGCTGTTGCTCATTTCCATCAGGATGCCGGCAGCGAGATGGTCGTGATAGTTGGCGCCGACCGCCGGCAGGTCATGTTTGACCTCGATACCGAGCGCATGCAGCGCTTTGCCATCGCCGATGCCCGAAAGCATCAAGACCTGCGGCGACTGAACCGCACCCGCTGAGATCACGATTTCGCGCCGCGCACCGATGCGCCGGGTTTCTCCAGCGCGCTGCATCTCAACCGCTGTTGCGCGTCCGTTCTCGATCACGATTCGCGTCACGAGCGAATCGGTGAGCACTTTGAGATTGTCCCGCGAGCGCGCGGGTCGCAGATAAGCAACCGCCGTCGAATCGCGCCGGCCGTTGCGAATCGTTCCCTGCCTCGGGCCGTAGCCCTCGGGTTTGGGACCGTTGAAGTCCTCGCACCGCTTGAAGCCGAGTGAGTGCATCGCCTCGAGAAAAGCGGCAATCATCGGATTGGGTCGCGGAATGTGGCTGACCCTGATGGGCCCGTCGGTACCGTGATACGGCGAGCCGGCGTAGGAATCGTTGCTCTCCGAGCGAATGAAATACGGCAGGACTTCGCGATAGCTCCAGCCGGGATTTCCCATCGCCGCCCAGTCCTCGAAGTCCTGGGGCTGGCCGCGAAAATAAACCATCCCGTTGATCGAGCCCGAGCCACCGATGACATGGCCGCGCGGCAGAGGAATGCGACGCCCGTTGAGTTGCGGCTGCGGTGCGGTGAGAAAATGCCAGTTGAGCCGGGGACGCATGATCGCGGCGCCAACCGTCGCCGGTATGTGAATGAACGGATGGCGATCCTCGTCACCCGCCTCGATGAGGCACACGGAGTTCTTCGGGTCTTCCGACAGCCTGGCCGCGAGCACGCACCCGGCAGTGCCGGCGCCCACGACCAGGTAATCGAACGTGTCTGCCATTTACACCGCCGCTGAGACCGCGATATCCGACAGCCGCTGCCAGCGCTCGATGTTCACGTCTGAGTTCATGACGCCTGTCGAGAGGCCGACGAATGTCATATCGAGCTTCGGATCGACCCAGAAAAGCGTAGTCCCGGCCCCGTGATTGCCGAAGGTCTCCGGTGAGGTGAGCGTGCCGAAAAGCGCATGGCCCATCCGCTCGCCGCGTAGCGTGAAGCCCAGGCCAATGTACGCGGGCAGGACTTCCCAACCGCGCGATTCGAAAATCTTTTTGTAGAGTTCGTTCGGCTTGTCCCCGGTCCAGCAATGGTGCGCGCGTGCCACCATCGTCGGCGAGAGAATGCGTGCGCCATCGAGCTCACCGCCGCGTCTCAGCATCTCCGCGAAGCGGTACATGTCCGCGGCGGTGGAAACGATTCCCACCCAGGGCATCTCTGCGAGCTCTTCCTCGAACGCCCCATTGGGTCCGAGATTGCTGTGGCCAAGGTGCTGCGTCGGTGAATTGCCACGGAACTCAGGCACCAGGTGACGCTTGCGCAGATCCTTGCGCAGGCCCACCGACGTATCCTTCATGCCGAGCGGCTGCAGCAGATCCTCGTTCACGATGTCACGATAGGAACGCTTCTTCGGATCAATGCGCCGCAACGCGTCGCCCATCAGCGCGTGATGGACAATCGGTGCGTAGCGGACGCCGAGGCCCGGTGGTTCCATCGGAAAAATGTTCTTGCAGATCTCCGCGACTATTTCGTCGAGCACGTCGATGTACATGCCTTCGCGCGCCGAGTAGACGCTCGGCAGGCCCGATGAGTGCGTCAGCAGGTGAAAGATCGTGATCTTCTCGCGCCCCTTGCCCGAGAACTCCGGCACCACGTCGGATATGGGCGTGGTGAGTGCCAGCTGGCCGCGCTCGATCGCGCGCAGCATCAGCACGACAGTGATGGCTTTGGTGACGGAAAACAGGCTGAAGACCGAGTCCTTTTTCACCGGACGCTTGCGCGCCGGGTCCGCATGACCGATGGCCTCGTGCAGCGCGAGCCGGCCATGCCGGCCGATCGCGATTACGGCGCCAAAGTATTTGTCAGCGTCGATATCCTCCTGCATCACCTTGCATCAGGTGCTTGAGCCGCGCGGCATCCATTGCGCTCGCGTTTGTCTTCCGGATCGGGCGTTTCACTTGGCCTTCCCCTGGAGCTTGGCGACGTAGAAGCTGTCCATGTATTCGCGCAGGCGATAGACCTTGCCGTCCTTGAACTCGATCGCGAAGGCATACAGGTTCTCGTAGGGCCGTCCATCAGTGAAGGTGCCCTTGCCCTGCGCCTCGCCGATAGCGAGCGGTCCTTGCGAGGTCACCGACAACACCTCGACCTTGGGGTCGCCCGGCTTGAACATCCCGCGCACCGGCGCGAGGAATTCATCGACGATCGCCTTCTTGCCCCGGTGGGACCCCTCACCCTCGATACCTTTCACCTGCACGTCCCAGACCGCCTCGTCATGAAACGCGGCGCGGATCTTGTCGAGATCGCCGGTGCTCAGGGTTTCGAAGAACTTGAGGAACAGGCGTTCGCTTTCGTTCGTGGCTTTCACCATGACAGTCTCCTTTCAGCGTCCAGGCGCGTCGAGTTCTGCGAAGGCTTCGCGCGCGATGCGCACCGAGTCGATGCCGGCCGGTATGCCGCAGTAGATGGCGACCTGCAACAGGACTTCGCGGATCTCCTCGCGCGTGACACCATTCGCGAGCGCACCCTTGACGTGGATCTTGAGTTCATGCGGTCGGTTGAGCGCGCTGATCATCGCGAGGTTGATGAGGCTGCGGTCGCGACGCTCGAGACCGGGTCGGCTCCAGACGCGACCCCAGCAATACTCCGTGGCAAGTTCCTGCATGGGGCGACTGAAGTCGTCGGCACCGGCGAGGGACTTTTCCACGTACTCCTTGCCAAGCACGGCCTTGCGGATTTCCAGTCCGCGTTGATACAGATCCTGGTTCATGACTTGCTTCCTCGGTTGGGGGAAATCTCGCAGCCCGCACGCTCCTCGACCGTGCGCGCGATACTCGTGCAATCGGAGTCCGGGCCGAACTTTTCGCACGTGTCCGCGAGCACGTCGTGGACCGCATTACCCAGTGTCATCGTCACGCCCAGCGCCGCCGCCTCCTCGAGACAGAGCCGCACATCCTTGAGCGCGAGGCCGGTCGAGAATCCGAAATCGAAGCCGCGCGTGAGTACATATTTCGGAAACTTGTCGGCCGAGGCTGTGTTGCGCCCGCTCGAGGCATTGAGCACGTCGAGCATCAACCGCGGATCGAGTCCGGCCTTCACTCCCAGCGCGAGCGCCTCGGAGGTAATCGCGATGGCGGCCTGCGACATGAGATTATTGGCGAGCTTGAGCGTTTGCCCGAGTCCGGGTTTCTCGCCAACGAAGAACACGCGGCCGAGGTGCGTGAGAATCGACTCAACTTCAGTGAATGCGGTCCGTGGGCCCGAAACCATGATCGCGAGTGTACCGGCGTGCGCGCCGGCGACTCCGCCACTCACCGGCGCATCGAGCGCGCTGATTCCGCGTTCGCGCAGGGCCCGATCGATCGCCATCGCCGCGGCCGCGCCGGAGGTCGAGAGGTCGATGAAGGTGCGGACTGCGCTGCCGTCGCGGATTCCGTTGGTGCCGCTCACCACGTCGAGCACTACCTGCGGCGTCGGCAGGCTCGCGAGTACCACTCGCGCAGCGGAGGCTACGGCAGCTGGAGAATGCGCTCGCACTGCGCCCGCGGTCTGTAGTTCCCGCGCCGCACTGTCATTGGAGTCGTAAACGGTGACTGCATAACCGGCGCGCAGCAGCCGCTCCGCCATCGCGCCGCCCATGCGTCCAATCCCGATAAAACCGACTGGCTCGCTCATGGCGGGACCTCAGCTCTGTGGCGCCAGGTCGAGGCGCACGACACCCTCCAGTCCCGCTCGTGCGCTCGGATAGCGAGCGAGCACCAGCGGATCGTGCCCCGGAATGAAGTGCTGCGCAGAGCTGGCGAGCCGCAACGCCGTGCGCTGCGCTTCGGCGTACATCGGCAGGCTGTCGAGGATCGGAAACGGCCGGCCAGGTTCGAGGTTGGCGTAAAAGTGGGCCGTATCCGAGCCGAGCACCACCCAGCCCCGCTCGGTCGCGACGCGCACAATCTGCATGCCACGCGTGTGACCACCCACCTTGTGCAAGGTAATCCCCGGGGCGATCTCGCCATCGCCATCGTGAAACTGCACGCGCCCGGCAAAGACCTTATGAACCATCGCGGCGACACTGCCAGCATCGAACACCCCGCCCACCTCGGAGTCCGCCATACAGCGACCGGTGCAGTAGGCCAGTTCCGCGTCCTGCAGGTGATAGCGGGCGCGTGGGAACAGATCCGGATTTCCCGCATGGTCGTAATGCATGTGGGAAATCACGATATGCTCGACCTTGTCCGGTGAGATGCCGACGGCCTTGAGGCCCTCAGCCACCGGGCGAACCAGCTCACGGCCGCGGCGGCGTGCGGACTCGTCATCGAATCCCGTGTCGACGATTACCGTGCGCTCCGCGTTCAGGATCGCCCACACGTAATAATCGAGCGGCATCGGCCCGTCGTGTTCGTCACCGCCCAGGAAGTTGAAACGGGCGGTACGGTCGAGGTGGCCGTAGCGAATGGCCAGGACTTCGTAGGTAGCGCCCATGAGCAGAAGCGATGTTGTCGTTGTCGGATCGGGCCACAACGGCCTTGTGGCCGGCGCCTATCTTGCAGCGGCCGGCAGGCGAGTTCTGGTCCTAGAGCGAAATGGCTGGTTCGGGGGCGGGGTTGTCACCCGGGAGCTGACCCTGCCGGGCTTCCGCCACGACCAGCACTCGATGGCTCATATATTCATCCACGCCAACCCGCTGCTCGCGGCTGACGAGTTGCAGCTCAAGGCCAAGTACGGGCTGCGATACGTCTTTCCAGACCCACCCATGATGTCCGTGTTCGAGGACGGCAGCACTCTCGCCATCCACCGCGACCGCGAGCGCACCTGCACCGAGATCGCGAAGTTCTCCGGGCGCGATGCCGAGGCCTATCGCCGTCTTTCCGCCCAGGCGGCCGCGTGGCTGCCCATGATCGCAGCGACGCTATACAGCGCGCCTGCGCCGGTGGGCGCCTCGTTCGCGATGCTCGATCAGAGCCGGGAGGGCCGCGAATTCTGGCGCATCGTGCAGATGAGTACACACGATGTCCTTTGCGAGTACTTCGAGCATGACAAGGTGCGCATGCACTTCGCGCGCATTGCCGGTGAGAACCTCGTTTCGCCAGACGAAAAAGCGACTGGCCTTGGTGTCTTCGTCTTCGTCGGCTTCATGGAAGCTCATGGCATCGGGGTGCCGATCGGCGGCAGTGGCCAGCTCACGGATGCGCTCATCGCCTGCATCCGCGACTTCGGCGGTGAGGTGCTCGCGAATGTCGACGTGGCTCGTGTCCTGACGAAGAACGGCCGCGCCGTCGGAGTCGTGACAACCGACGGCCGCGAACACGATGCCAACGATGCCGTCATCGGCGCGATCCACCCGCACCACCTGGGGCAAATGGTCGAGGGACTCGATGCTGAGGTGGTACGCGCAGCGCGGGCCACGCAGATTTCGGAAAATGCGTGTATCACGATTCACGCCGCACTCAAGGCGCCGTTGCGATTCAGAGGCGGCGAGCCGGTGCGTGCCGTGATGAACGAACTCCTGCCGACGAGCTATGAGCAGCTGCGCCGCTCGTTCGATGACCTGCGCTACGGCGGCTTCTCAAAATATCCGCTGGTCGGATTCGGTTCCCTGACGGCATTCGATCCATCCCGCGTACCCGACGGGCGTGCAACGCTGCATGCTTGGGACTACGTGCCGTACACCCGACCGGATGGTCGCTCCTGGGATGAGGCAAAACGCGATTACGCCGAGCGCATGCTGAAACACATGGGGATTTTCATCGAGAATCTCGGCAGCGCCGACATTCTCCAGTATCACTGCGACAGCCCGGTGGATATGGAGCGCACCTCATCGAGCTTCCAGCGCGGTGATCTGCATGGCATCGCCACCACGACCTATCAATCAGGCGCGCATCGACCGACGCCAGAGCTCGGTCAGTTCACCGTGCCGGGTGTCGAGCGTCTGTATCTGGTCGGGCCATTTCAGCATCCCGGTGGCGGCGTATTCGGAGCCGGCCGCGCGACAGCAGTCAAAGTCGCCGAGGACCTGAAGATCGACCTGCGCAAGGTCGCAAGATAGCTGATCAGTCGGCGCCGATGCTGCCTCGATTGCAGCGTCAATGCTTTCTGGAGCTTCCGGAGGGGCCGTCGGGAAAGCGATCCGTCACCAGGTTGAGCTCGATGCCGTGCTCCAGGAGAGCCTTCAACCCCGCGAGTACCAGCGTGAAGCCTTCGGTGGAGTCGACCGCCTGCCGCGCGATCTCGTCTTCTTCGCCGCCAAAGCCCGTATTGGTAACTTCGACAAAGGTCTGATTGTCGCCGCGGGGTGAAAACCTCCACTCGACTATGGTTGGAGTACCAAATGCCGACCACTCCATGATTAACCTGCGGTTCTTCTCCAGCGCCCGCACGCGAACCTGCGCGGCCGCGTCATACGCTTCCCACTCCCAGCGGATCTGCTTGCCGGGTTCGAGCCTTCCGGTGCTCCTGCTGAACCAGAACCGCGTGGTAATGGCGGGATCGATGAGTGCCTCGAAGACTTCGGCGACTGGCTTGCGAATCAGCATTCCAGCCTTGGCAATCGGTGCAAACAGCATGGTCGGTGAGCTCCTCCATGAAGTGGGGACAGGTGGACCAGTAGTTGCTGACCACGCGCGTACTCGATGGTTCGCGCCCCGGCCAGCGTTGTCCTACTTGATGTCCGCGCCCCTCTGAACCAGTAGGTCTCGCAATATCGAGCGGTGACAGCGGGCCTCATCCTCACAATAACAGCCAATCGCCAGGTTCGTACGGTGGGAAAGCGCTGCGAGCAGGTCCAGGTCCCTCATCGCCTCCGGAGTTTTCATCTCGGCCTGAAAGCGCCGCTTGAAAGCCCGCCAGGACTTTTCGTCGTCCGCAGTCAGCGCCTTCTTCAGCAGGGCTTCGCTGGGTGACAGATTCGGAAACCACACGTCGTAAATGTTCCTCGCGGCATATTCTTCCTTGGGCACACCCCTGGGTGGACGACGCACCGTACCCAGTCGCAGTCCTTCTGCCTGTTCCCTTGGGCTGCCCAGCCTGACGATCCGGATTGCCATTGACGTAGCGAAGAGCGCGTTCGAGATGATTGCTCACGAACCTGCGCGCGGCGCCCTCAGCAGGCTAGCGACACACCAGATCGCCAGAAGCGAATGCAGCACGACGGCCGGCCAGAGTCCGATGGCCCGCGTACCGTCGACCTGGGCAGTGTACGCAAGAACAATCGACACGGCAGCGTTGTACACCAGCAGTCCTACGAGAAGCCCCGTCTGCGCGGCGCCGCGGCCGATTTCTCTCTGCAGCCAGCAGATGAGGCCGATAGCGAGCAGTGCCGCTCCGGCAACCCGGCCCAGGACGATCGCTGCCGGGTAGTCGAGCGTCGCGCCCAGTAGCAGCCCAGCGACGACAGACGGCGCGATCAACAGCGCAATTCCCGTCAGGACCTCACCAATCGCGACCAGGGTGAGCAGTAGTTTTGTATTCACCGGATACGGCCCCTTGGTCAGCGCCCACGAATGGCGGCAAGCTCCGCGCGCCGCGCTTCTTCGACGGCGAGGCGGGCCGGGTCCGCCTCTCCTTCGGGGATCGCGGCCAGGATGTCCCTGAAGATCTGCTCGATGTCTTCGCGGTGCTCCGGGTGAGAGAAGATATACGCATCGTTGCGCTGGACGCCGCGCACTACCGCCTGCCCCGCTTCCAATGGGTCCATGCCGGGCGAATGCAGCTCGTTCCAGAGCTTCATCGTCGCCGCGTCCACTTTGAATCCGCTATTTGCGAGATGCGCGGGCCGGTTGATAGTGGCCTCGCCGATATTGCTCTTGACGAGACCGGGGCAGTGGACGGACACACCGATGCCATGCGGCTTCAGGCAATCGCGCAGGCATTCCGAAAGCCCGCGCAAGGCAAATTTCGAAGTGGTGTAAATGCCGGCCATCGGCCCAGTGATCAGCGCCGCCATCGAGGCGACGTTGACGATGTGCGCGCCTTCGCCGTGGGCTTTCATGCGCGGAATGAAGGTGACGATGCCGTTGATCGCGCCCCCCAGATTCACCCCGAGTATCCAATCCCAGTCCTCGTACGTCGCCTCGTCCATGGGACCGAAGACATTGACCCCAGCATTGTTGACGAGAATGTGGACGTGGCCGAAGACGCGTTCGGCCTCATCGGCTGCGCGCGCTACCGCGTTGCGGTCAGTGACATCGAGCTTGAGTGCATGAACGCGATCCGGCGCGCCCTTGAAGTGTGCCAGCGCCTGGTCGCGGTGCGCCTCGCGCATGTAGGTGATCACGACCTTCGCGCCGGCCGCAGAGAATGCGCGCGCGATCCCGAAGCCCAGGCCGCTCACGCCGCCGGTGACGAATACAACCTTGTCGCGTAGATCCTGCATAGTCGTGCCAGCTCAGTGGTTTTGGTTGGCTGATCTTTCCCTCAGCCGACACGAACCAGACGCCCTGCAACGCCGGGTCTCAACTTTCGCGCTGCACGGCGACTTGTCCTCAACGTAATCAAGGAAGAACGGGCTCAGGGAAAGACCAGCCAATCAAAACCCCTGAGCTCACACGTACTCCTGGGTCGTCCTCAGAATGGGTAGTGTCGCGGCCCGGTCTGCACCGTGATCCAGCGCAGCTCGGTGAACTCGTCGATCGCGGCCTTGCCGCCGAAACGACCGTAACCCGAGCCCTTGACGCCGCCGAAGGGCATCTGCGCCTCGTCGTGCACGGTCGGTCCATTCACATGACAGATCCCCGAATCGATGCGTCGTGCCACATCGAGCGCGCGCGCGAGATTCTTGCCGAACACGGCTGCCGACAACCCATATTCCGTGTCGTTGGCGAGCTGCACCGCTTCATCGACGGACTTTGCGCGCGTGATGGAAACCTGGGGGCCGAATGACTCCTCGCGGAATAGCTGCATCTGCGGCGTTACACGATCCACGACGATGCCTTGCATCACCGTGCCGTTGCTCTCGCCGCCGACCAGCACCTTGGCACCCTTGGACACCGCATCCGCGACGAGGCGCTGCACTCGTTCCACGGTGGGCTTCCCCACCACCGAGCCGATGACGACTTCACCCTTGTTCGGATCGCCAACCGGCAATCCGGAAACTCGTTTCGCGAGTTTTTGTGCAAACTCGTCGGCCACCTTTTCGTCCACGATGACGCGCTCGGTCGACATGCAGATCTGCCCCGAGTTGGCGTACGCGCCAAACACAGTTGCGTTCACTGCCGCATCGATGTCCGCATCATCGAGCACCACCAGGGGCGCCTTGCCGCCGAGCTCGAGCAGGATCGGCTTGAGATACTTCGCGGCGATTTGCGCCAGGATCCTGCCCACGCGCGTGGAGCCGGTGAAGTTCACGCGTCGTACGGCTGGATGTGAGATCAGTGCCTCCGCGATCGCTTCGGCATCCTTCGGATCGTGCGTGATCACGTTCACGACGCCCTCGCCCATTCCCGCTTCCTTCATCACCGTACCGATCAGGCGGTGGGATGCGGGACAGACTTCCGATGCCTTCAGGATCACCGTGTTGCCGCACGCGAGTGGCATGGCGATGGCGCGCACGCCGAGAATGATCGCGGCATTCCACGGTGCGATGCCGAGTACGACACCTGCCGGCTGGCGGATCGCCATTGCGAGACTCCCCGGCACATCCGAGGGAACGACTTCGCCCGTGACCTGTGTGGTCATCGCAGCCGCTTCGCGCAGGATGTTGGCGGCGAAATGTACGTTGAAGTGTCCCCAGCCCTGGGTTGCCCCCATCTCGGCAAGACCCAGTGTCGCGAACTGCTGCGCTCGCGCCTCGAGCAGATCCGCAGCCTTCAACAACCGCTTGCGACGCTCATTCGGGCCGAGCGCCGCCCACTTGGGGAACGCTGCGGCCGCAGCATCCGCTGCTGCGCGCGCGTCCTCGACCGAGGCGGCACTCGCTTTCGTGGCCACTTCGCCGGTGACCGGGTTGAGCCGATTGAAGGTCGCGTTTTTCGCCGCCGCGGCGTCGCGATCGCCGATCAACAGTTGAACTTCTTCCATCGTCGTCTCCTGGCTTCGGGCAGCACACTCGTGGCCGGCCGGCGCCTTAATGTAGCGAGTAGTCTTTCTGTGTCTTCGCGTAGTGGACGAAATAGTCGAGCGCCTGCGGATTGGCTGCCGCGTCGCGATTGGCCGCCTTCTCGAGCGGCACACCCATCAGGATGCGGCGTATCGGAACCTCCATCTTCTTTCCCGTCAAGGTCATCGGGATCAAATCGACCCGGTAAATCTTGTCGGGCACGTGGCGAGGCGAATACTCGCTGCGCAGGCGGGCGCGGATCGCATCGGCCAGGCGCTCGTCGAGCTGGATGCCGTCCGCGAGCTTCACGAACAGCGGCATGAAAAACTTACCGCCCGGCAGATCGAGATTGACGATCAGGGCATCCTCGACCCCCGGGAGATTAACCAGCGACCGATAGATTTCCGCGGTGCCGATGCGCACCCCGTGGCGGTTGAGCGTCGCATCGGACCGGCCCAGCACAAAGCAGCCGCCGCGCTTGTTGATCCGGAAAAAATCACCGTGCCGCCAGACGCCAGGAAACTCCTGGAAATAGGATTCGAGGTAGCGCTTGCTGCCCTCGTCGTTCCAGAACGCCACCGGCATCGAAGGCATCGGTTCGGTGATGACCAGCTCGCCGACTTCATCGACCACGCTTTCGCCGCGCTCATTGAACGCATATGCCGACACGCCAAGGCAGCGCGCCTGAATCTCACCCGCGTACAGCGGTAACGTCACCACGCCTCCGACCATTCCGGTGCAGACATCAGTGCCGCCGCTTCCACCCTGCACCCAGCAGTCCTTCTTCACGTTCTCGAAAAACCAGTTCTGGCATTCCGGTGTCACCGGCGATCCCGCGAGCAGGATCGTTTTCAGCTTCGAGAAATCGAAACGATCCTTCGGAACGATGCCGGACTTCTCCATGATGGCCTGGTAGGTCGGACTCGCGCCGAACAGGCTCGTGCCCGAGTCTTCCACCATCTTCCACAACAGGTCGGGCTGCGGCCACGCTGGATTGCCGTCATACAGCACCGGCACCACGTCGTTGAGGAGCGAGCTGGCCACGTAGTTCCACATCATCCAGCCAGTGCTGGTGTAGAAGAACATGCGCTCGCGCGCATGCAGGTCCATGTGAAAATGCAGCGCCTTGAGCTGCTCGATCAGCATGCCACCATGACCGTGCACGATCGCCTTCGGGAGTCCTGTTGTGCCGGAGGAGAACAGGATCCAGAGCGGATATTTGAAGGGTACCTGCTCGAACTTGAAATCCGCCGCCGCAACCGGCGGTTTGTCGAGCAGATCATTCCAGAAGAGTGTGTTCGCAGAGAGTGGCGTGCGATCCTCGCGATCGAGATACGGCAGGTACACCACGTGCTCGATCGATTTCAGCTGCCGCAGGAACTCCCGCACATCGGGCCGGCGATCGAACGGCTTGCCGGCATACTGGTAGCCATCGACGCAGAACAGCACCTTCGGCGCGAGTTGCGTGAATCGGTCCAGCACTCCGCGCGGACCAAAATCCGGACCACAGCTCGACCAGATCGCGCCAATGCTCGTGGTCGCGAGCATCGCGATCACGGCCTCTGGAATATTCGGCAGGTACGCGGCGACGCGATCGCCGGGGTGCACGCCACGCCGGCGCAGCTCGGTGGCGAGAACGCGTACCTTCGAGCCAAGTTCGGTCCAGGAGAGTTCCGTGAGTGGCGATCGCTCGCTCAGATGCAGCAGCGCTTCTGCCCCCGGCCGCTCATTGCGCAGGATGTGCTGCGCAAAGTTGATGCGTGCGCCGGGAAACCATTCGGCGCCGGGCATCTTGCGACTCGCCAGCACACGCTCGTAGGGGTGCGAAGACTCGAGCTTGAAGTAGCTCCAGAGCGCGCCCCAGAACCCCTCGAGATCCGTGACCGACCAGCGCCACAGTTCCTCGTAACTCGCGAACTTGCGACCGTGTTCCTTCTCGAGCCAGTGCCGAAATCGCGTCAGGAGCGCCTTCTCGATGCGCTCCGGACCCGGCGTCCAGAGCAGATCGCTTTCGCGAACCGGTCCGCTCATGGGGTCTCTGCAGCGGTGACCCGGCGCAACCCGCGCGTCGGCGGCGGCACGGCGAACAGCACGATGGCGCCGACCACACACCAGGCTGAAAAGGTCATGAACGAGCCGCTGTAACCACGGCCACTGTCGTACAGCTCACCCGCGATGTACGGCGCGAAGGCGCTCGAAACAGTCTGAATCGCCACGGCGAGGCCGGCCAGTGATGCGAACACCTTGACGCCGTAGTAGTTGCTGAGCACGGCCATGAGGCACACGACACCGCCACCGAACCCGATGCCGAGACAAATGGCGAAAGCCAGCACCTGCGCTTCACTGCGCGCGTCGATCACGAGATACAGTCCCGCGGCGAAGAATGCCGTGAATACCGCCCAGAGGTAGCGCGGGTCGATCCGGTCTCCCAACAGGGCAACGATCGCCTTGGCGCCGAGTCCGGTGACCGCCAGGATGCCGACGGCCCACGCACCATCCGCGCGACTGTGGCCGAGATCCGCAAGATGCACGACGCCGTGGGCGAGATAGAGGGTGTAGCCGCAACTGCCGCCGACCAGCGAGAAGACCATCAGCCAGTACGCCGGGGTCATCAAGGCTTCGCGATAAGTCCATTGCTCAGTGGTGATGAACGATGGCGCGGGCCGTGCGCGCGCCGGCCCAGTCGCAGCGCCACCATCGGGCAGCTGACCGAGATCCGACGGCTGCTCCTTCACGAACAGTGCAGCGATGATCGCCGCGCAGGTGGACAGGGCCGCCACCAACCACCAGGCCATCCGCCAGTTGCCGTCCGCGACATTGATGACGCGATTGAGTAGCGGCGCCGACACGAAGCCGCCAATGGCTCCGGCGGAGTACATGATCGAAAGCGCCAGGGCCCTGCGGCGCACGAACCATTTGGCGACACCTGCTTGCGAAGCGAGTGCCGCGCCGGTCGCGACTCCGGTGCCCACCAGCACGCCGAACGCCAGAGCCGCCTGCAGGCCCGTGCTCACCACAGTGGCCATGAGCACTGCGCCTGCGATCACGAAAGCACTGCCGATGACGAGAGTGCGGCGCACCCCGAGCCGGTTGACGCTGATCGCCACCAGCGGCCCAGGCAGCCCGGACATGATCATGTAGACGGAGAACACGAGCCCCAGGGTCTTGCGATCGAAATGCAACGCACCGGCCATTGCCGCGTTAATGACCGCCGAGCCATAGACCGGGAAGCCCAGGTTGAGGAACACCATCAACCAGAACACGCCCAGGAGTTTCCAACCGTAGAACTGTGTATTTGTGCTCAAGTTGCTCTCGATGCTGCGGCCTCACCAATGTCCCAAGCAACTTTGGGTTGCCCGTGCGGTCCACGGTGGCTATGTTGGACCGGGACGATAGCGCCCCGACCCCACCCTACGTATATGGATGCTGAAGGATTACCCGGAACATGCAACGTCGCAAGCTAGGCAGACAGGGACTCGAGGTTTCGGCACTCGGCCTCGGGTGCATGGGCATGAGCTGGGTGTACGGAACCCGCGACGACGCGGAGTCGACGGCGACGCTTCTTGCCGCGCTCGACGCCGGGGTGAACTTCTTTGATACCGCCGAGGTTTACGGGCCGTTCGAGAATGAGCGCCTGTTGGGCCGCGTGTTTCACGATCGACGCGAACAGGTGATCATCGCGACCAAGTTCGGGTTCAACATTGAAAGCGGCGGGAAGATCAGCGGGGCCAACAGTCGCCCCGAGCACATCAAGGCGGCGGTGGATGGCTCGCTTGACCGCCTGCAGACCGATTACGTGGATCTGCTCTATCAGCATCGCGTCGATCCGCAGGTCCCGATCGAAGAGGTCGTGGGCGCAATGGCCGCGCTGGTCACTGCGGGCAAAGTGCGCTACCTGGGTCTGTCAGAAGCCAGCCCGCGAACGCTGCGCCGCGCGCATGCGGTGCATCCGATCTCCGCGCTGCAGTCCGAATATTCGCTCTGGGAACGTGGCGTGGAAACTGAGGTACTGGCGACGTGCCGCGAGCTAGGTATCGGCTTCGTGCCCTATTCACCGATCGGTCGCGGCTTTCTCACCGGTACGGTGAAGCGGGCCGAGGAATACAGTGCAGAGAACGACGGTCGCAGCGGCCAACCGCGCTTCAGTGGTGAAAATTACGATCGCAACATGGCGTTGGTCGACAAGCTAAAGGAACTGGGCGCTCGAGCCGGTCATTCCCCGGTGCAACTCGCCCTCGCGTGGTTGCTGCATCAGGGGAGTGACATCGTGCCCATCCCTGGCACCAAGCGTCGCCGTTATCTCCAGGAGAACCTCGCCGCCGCATCAATCGAGTTGAGCCAGCAGGACTTAGAGTTCCTCGAGAAGCACTTTGCACGAGGGGCGGTCAGCGGCGAGCGGTACAGCGATGTCGGGATGAGGATGCTCGATCGATAGCGGGCGCACGGCGCCCTGAACTGCTGCGCGCGCCACCTGCAAGTGCAGCATCACAGCCGGCGCGAGATCAGCCCACTCGAGACCGAAACGTCACCCGCCCGTCGGATCCGCTGCGACCCGCTGACCTCTTGGCGTTTGACGCTCGGCTCGTGGGTTTGTGCAAGTCTTGCAGTTCTCAGGATTCGGCCTGATCGAGCGACGCATTCAGCGCAGTCGTCAGTGCCGCCTGCCCGCTGACGATGTCCTTCCACGCCAGCTCGATCCCGTTGCGTCGCCCCTTGACGGTCACTTTCAGTCCCTCGGGCGAGATCGCGACCATATAGAACTGCCCATCGATCTCGAGCTCACGCTTAAGCGTCTTCTCCAGTTTGGTGGCCATTGATCCTCTCTTTGGTGTCAGCGATTGACGTTCATTTTTCGTGCCAGCGAGCGTCCGACAGCGTCGGGAAGCGCTGGCACATGGATTGCAGCTTAGTCGCTCGCCTGCAATGAGACTAGCGACGATCACTTCCACTGTTCAACCGGCCCAGGATGCACCGTCAGCGAAGTCATTTTGGTCGCTCCTACTTACAAGCGAGCGACGTTTTTTTCAACTCGAGGATACACAGATGAGCACCACACCCAACGAAAAGATCATCGGCACCAAGCCCGGCAAGGGTCCAGGCCCAGAACTGATGGCAGCATCGACACTGACGGGCAACGACGTCGTGAACACCCGCGGGGAAAACCTGGGGGACATCAAGGCCATCATGCTCGATGTACCGAGCGGGCGGGTCGCGTATGCAGTCCTGTCGTTCGGCGGCTTTCTCGGCGCCGGTGACAAACTGTTTGCCGTGCCATGGAGCGCCTTGACACTCGATACCGACAATAAATGCTTCCTGCTTCAGGTCGACAAGGACCGGCTGAAGGACGCGCCGGGTTTCGACAAGGACCGTTGGCCATCGATGGCCGACACGGAGTGGGCGACCACGGTGCACCGGTACTACGGCGCCCAGCCCTACTGGGAGTGAAGCATCGCAACGGCGCGCGAGCCTTGCTCGTGCGCCGTTGACTCACCCGTCAGCGCTCTTGCGGGGAGCGCAACAGTTCAGTCAGCCGATCGAGCTCAACCGGCTTGGTGAAGTGATAGTCGAAACCTGCCGCAGTAGCTTTCGCGCGGTCGCTGTCCTGTCCCCAGCCGGTAACGGCAATGAGCGTCACAGCGCGACCATTTGCCGTGCGTCGCATCTGGCGCGCAACGTCGTAGCCGTTGACCTTGGGCATTCCAATGTCCAGAAGCGCAATCTCGGGCTGCATGGCAGAGAAAGTATCGAGCGCCTGCTGCCCATCGTAGGTGACCTGGACGTCGTGACCTTCCATTTGTAGCAGCATCGCGAGACTTTCTGCTGCTGCCCGATTGTCGTCGGCGATCAGTATTCGTCGCCTGACGGAGGGTTTGACCTCCGGCTGATCCGGGCCGACGCGTGGCGATGCGGCGAGGTTGCGCATTGGAATGCGCACGATGAACTCGCTCCCCTGCCCCACGCCGGCGCTTTTCACTTCGATCGTGCCGCCATGAAGCGCGACCAACCCCTTGGACAAAGCGAGCCCAATCCCGAGGCCGCCCTCGGAGCGATCATGGCCCGACTTGACCTGCGAAAACATTGCGAAGACTTCCGCCAGCGCGTCGGCGGGAATTCCAATGCCGCTGTCCGCTACGCTGAGCGTCACCGTGCCCGCTTCGCACGCCGCACGCAGCCGTATTTGCCCTCCGGGATCGGTGTACTTGGCCGCATTCGTCAAGAGGTTCGAGAGCACCTGGGCCACGCGCAGCGAATCGGCCGCAAACAGTACGCGCTCAGATGGCAGGTCGACCGACAGTACGTGGCGCTTCGCATCGATTGCGGGACGTGCGGTCTCCACCGCAGCGCCGACGACAGTGGCGAGATCTGTCATCTCGGTGCGCAACTCCAGTGTGCCCCGCGTGATGCGCGAGATATCGAGCAGATCGTCGAGCAACAGCGCCATCTGCCGAACCTGGCGATTGATGACTTCGTGGCTCCAGCGCTTCTGCGCCTCGGTTGCCGCCGGCGACTTGGAAATGAGTGCCGCCTGTCGTATGGGAGCAAGGGGATTGCGCAGCTCGTGCGCGAGCGTCGCGAGAAATTCATCCTTGCGCCGATCGGTCTCACGCAGCGCCGCTTCCGCCCGTTCGCGATGGCGGATTTCCGTCTGTGCAGCTTCGTAGAGGCGCGCGTTGTCGATTGCCACCGCAGCTTGTGCGGCCACCGCCAGCACCAGGCGCTCAGACCGTTCCGTGAAAACGTCGGGCTCGGGATGACCGAAGAAAAGTCCCCCGATGACCTCCTCGGTGCGCGACATCACCGGAACTGCAAGATAGCTGCGGACCGGGAGAGGCTCTTCCGACATTCCGTGGTGCGGTGACATGGTGCCGTAGCGCGGATCCTTGGTGATATCGGCGCAACGCACCACCTCTTCGCCGCGGAAAGTCGCCTCGAAGTCGGACGTGTTGCGCGGCAAGCCTAATCGTTCAAATACCTCGCGCGGCGCACCCGACACCGCGAAGAGCGGGAACGACTCACTCTGTGGATTGGTGACGTTGTAGAAGAACGCCCCGAACCTGGCCCCGCTCAGGGCCGTCGCGGCGTCCGTTACGGTTTGCACCAGGCCTTCCAGGTCGAGCTGCGCGGCGATCGATTGGCCGGTAACGTTCAGCAGCTCCAGCATGCGCGTCTCTTCGCGCAGCGCTTCCTCAGTCTGCCGCTGCAGCGTGATGTCGCGCGCGATCTTCGACGCGCCCACGATGGTGCCTGTCGGAGTGACGATCGGCGACACACTCAGTGAGACATCGAGCAGTGTGCCGTCCTTCCTCATGCGCACGGTTTCGTAGTGCTCAATCCCCTCACCGCGCCTGAGGCGCTGGAGAATCATCGGTTCCTCATCACGCTGATCCGGCGGGATCAACAGCGCGACAGGTTTGCCGATCATTTCCTGTGCCGTATAGCCGAACATGCGCTCCGCCGCACCATTCCAGGTGGTAATGATTCCATCGAGCGTCTTACTGATGATGGCATCTTCGGATGATGTAACCAGAGCACTCAGACGGTCCCGGACCTCCTCCGCCTGGATACGCTCGGTGATGTCCTGCACCACACCCGTCATCCCGACAGGTGCACCGTCCTCGGCATAAATTCCGCGCCCGCGTAATGCGACGCTGCGCGCTTGCCCGGATGGATGATCGAAGCGTAGTTCGATCCTGTAGTCCGCGCGATCCGCGAGCGCCGTTTCGACACCGGCCCGGTCGCGTGCGCTCTCCTGCGGAGGCAGGCGATCTCGAAGCTCCGACCACCTGATTGGGGCGGATGGAGGCACGCCGAAGACTTCTGCGGCTCGACGGCCGAGTGTCAGCACATCCGTGCTCGCGTCCCAACTCCAGTCACCGAGTTCTCCGGCTGCGAACGCGAGCTGCAACCGCTCAGCGGCCGCAAGAGCTACTTGCTCGGCCCGCACGCGAGCAGCGATGTCCTCGATGACGCCGATGAAGGCTTCAGCCTCCCCAGTTGTGTTCCTGAGAAGCGTGACAGTCGTGCGGCTCCAGATCGCATTGCCGTCCTTGCGCAGATAACGCTTCTCCAGCACGTAGTGCGGGATCTCCCCGGCCAGCAGACGACGAACGTGGTCCTGGGTCTGCGCAACATCGTCGGGATGAGTGATCTCGGTGAAGGTCAGCGCGCGCAGTTCATCGGGTGAATAGCCGAGAATGTCGCAGAACCTCTGGTTCACTTCGACAAAGCGATGCTCCAGATCGCAAACACCGATCCCGACCGCGACCTGACCGAACGCGGCTCGGTATCGTTCCTCGCTTTTCTCGAGCTCCCGGGTCTTGTATTCGAGTGCCTCCTTGGCGGCGAGGAGCTCACGTTCGGCACGGCGCCGCGCAATGAGAACGCTCTCAGCGTTCTTCAGTGCTGCGTTCTTAAGCCGCTCTGCTTCGCGGCTGCCCCATTTCATCGGCCCATCTCATCGGCTTTTTCCCAGGACTTGTGCTGCCAGGGCCGTCCCGCGAACGCGGGCACGAATCTTGGCGAAAGCGGTCTCCCGCGTGGTCGAGGTGTCATCAGAGAACGGCGAGAAGCCACAGTCATCCGTCGTGCCGAGTTGCGTGATGGGAATATACCTTACGGCCTCGAGTACACGATCGCGGATCTCTTCGGGAGTCTCGATGCTCGGATTGATGGGCGCGACCACACCCACGAATACCCTGTGCTCCGGCTTCAGGTGCTCTCGAATCGTCTCGAGAACGCGTACGCGATCCCGCTCGCCGGCGAGCGCGATGTAAAAGTTACAGACATTGAGCTGAAACAGACTCGGCAGCAGATCGGCGTAGTCGACGTCCGCGCTGTGCGTCGAGTCGCGATCGCCGCCCGGGCACGTATGAACTCCCAGGCGTTCACGTTCGGACGAGCTGAAACGTGCGAGAGCCAGATTGTTCAGATCGACGAAGCTGGTGAGAAGATCGCCCGACGGATCGATCTTGATCGCTAGCCGGGCCTCAGTGAAGTCGACCTGTACGCGATGTGGGCACCCTTTTGCAGGCAGCGACGAACCTCCGTGACATGTTCGTGCAAGAGGTCCTGGATGAATGCTTCGCGCGAGTAGCCGTGAATTCCTTGCTCCGGATAGAGCAGGCTCAAGGCAGAAGGGGAAATGACCGCCTGCTTCACCGGCAAGCGGGTATAGCGCATCGCTTGTTCGAGATAGCCATCCGCATAGCGGCGGTATCGAAACGGTCCGGCGACGAGGCGCGGCATTCGGCGCACGTGACCGGCGGCAAACGGGATCTGGAATCCGTCCGGCGCGGTGTTGGGCAGCCCCTCGACGCTGTAGGTCCAGAAGTTGTGATACTTGCGCTGCTCTCCGTCCGTGATGACAGGCGACCCGGTTGCTTCAAACTGCTTGATGGTATCCCGAATGGCCCATTCGTACAGACTGTCCAGGCCCGGATCCGACGCATCCCCTTTCGACTTGATGGCCTCGAGCAACGCCAGCGGACGCGGAATGCTACCGATCGGTTCGGTCGGGATCTCCATTGTCCTGCTGCAACGGCCATGGTAGGGAGGTACATCTTAGTCTCGCTGCGGCGAGCCATTGAATCATTTACAGGCGAACGCGAGGGATCGCATTTGACTCGGCCTGTCCCCTTGATAAAGCTCATCCGCACTGGCTCGTGCAGAAGCGATGCTGAGTGAGGCAAACCATGCCGGTGACCATGGACGACACCTTTCGTCGCAACCTTGACGGCTTGCGAACAAGTGACCTGTCGGCGCTGCGCGCGCTGCTCGCAGATGCCATGCGGCTGCAGGTATTGCGGCGGATGCAGGGGACCGTGCGCCATGACTTCGTGTCGCCACTGCAAGCGACTGCCTTGACGCTCGATCTGCTGCGGCGACAACTGCAGCTGGCACCGAACGATGAACAGCGCCAGCACATCGCACGGCTGATGGATGCCGGCAAGGCGGAGCTCGATCGGTTCAAGGGTGCAATCTCCAATGTGGTGGATGGACTTGCAACATCGGAGCGGGATCAGCGCTTCAATCTGCGCAATACCGTCGAGGAGCTTCGCGGGTGGATGCGGAACGAGGCCGCCTTCCTTGGGTTGCAGCTCGAGATACGAGGTGCGGACGAACTCTGGATGAACGGCCGGCGTGAAGACGTTCGTCAAATCATCGCGATTGTCATGCTCTACACGATCGATGCCTTGTCGTCCGGAGGAAAGCTGACCGTCCACGTGCAGAAGGTAGAAACGGCAGCGAGCGTGCGCCTGGTTGCCGAAGGCCTAAAGGAACCCGGACGGTGGGGGCCGCAGATGTTCGAACCGAACTGGTCCGAGCCTCGCTTGCTCGACGGCCTGGGTCCCTTTGTAGCGCGATTCGCGATGGCGGATCTGGGTGGGGACATCGACGCCGAAGCTTCTGCTTTGCAGAATGCGGTGCTTCGGTTGCGCGTCCCAGGCGCGCTGTAGGAGAACTCCGACGAAGTCTGTCAGGCACTAAGTACAAACCTCCGGCCTCAAAGCTTAGTAGAGCTTCTACGGCTCGTTCTTTTTGCGGAGCGGCATGCGAACTACCGCAATGGTTCTTGGGGCGATCGCGCTATATCTCTTGTTATTGATCGAATGGCACTTGCGTTCGCTCGGGAAGAGAATCGATCAGGCGCAACGCTATCTCGAGCAGATCATTGACCTGATGCGCCTGCAGCGCTTTCCGGGTCTGGGCGGTGATGGACCAGAAGGGGGCCCGCCGAAGAATGCGCCCGTCGCTACGCCCAGTCCCGATGAAGCTTGATACCTGCCAGGTCAGCGCGACACCATTCCCTCTACCTTCGTAGCGAGGTCGCGATTTACGAGTCCCTGCAACGCGACGCGAAGGTCCGGCCTCTTGTCCATGAAGGTTCGCAGACTTTGCAGGGGCCAGCGCATGTACCGCGCAGGCTCAGTGAACGTCGCCTCCACCGCCGATGGGGCGCCGGTCAGCGCAAGAGCGGTGCCGATGATGTGGCCGGGTTTGAACGTCCCCAGGCTTCTGCCCTGCTTGCGAACCTCCGTGCTGCCCGCGATCGGTATGCACAGGCCGGATATCGGCTCGCCCTCCGTCAGGACTTTCTCGCCGGCCACGGCATTCCTCCATTCGCCCACCAGTGCGAGCGACAGGAACTCGCGCGGGCGCAGCGAACTGAATCCCAGGTCGTAGAGCTTCTTTTCGTCCTCCGATAGCACTACCGGCCGGCGCTCCAGATAAATGCGTGCGATCTGGTACAGATTGATGGCCGTGAACACGGCGGCCCAAAGCACCGGCGGCCAGAGAACGGTGCCCTGCAGGAGAAAATACGGGATGTTGGTGAGCGCTGCGGCCACGGCAAACCAGCGCAACCAGAGCATGTCCCGCACCGAGTACGACACGAGCAGCAGGATGTTCGAGAAGTGAACGAGATAGTCTGCGGGATTGATGTTCAAGTGAGTCCTCCGGACGTGTTTACCGCATCAGTGCGACACCGCGCGCCCCTGCGGAGTTCGCGGTTCGAGAGCAGGGCCGATCAGGGCAAAATCACCAACGCAGAGCGGGGATCGGCCCCGGGGTGTTGGGCGTGGCGCCGCACGGGAAATTAGGTTGAGCGCCGCCGTACTCACTGCCGCCGCAGTGAGGCGCTCAGCAAAGGCCGCCGATCAGATCCCCGTCTGCCAGGTGCTCGGAATGCCGGCATGCTCAATCGCGTCTTCGATCACCAGGCAGGCCTGGCGGGCCTCCGGTTGAGCGCGAAGACTGCGTGCGATCGAATTCAGGAACGTGGTGATCACCTGCACGTTCGGGTGAGCGGAATGCAATTCCGCTTCGACGCGGTCGATGAGCTCGAACACGTCATCCTGATCGCAACGCGGGAATGTGAGCGTGCCGACCGTTTGCTGCACGGCGGCGAGAGCCTGATGGATTTCAGTCAGCTCCGATGAGGTCACGAGCCCGAATTTGAACCTGTTGTGGCCTCAGATCAAGCAGGTCGTACGCCATTTTTTGGCGACAACTGCGCTGGCACGTGTCGTGCAGTTTGCCCTCTCCCCCGCCGGCGGAGGAGAGGGCCGTCCGAGCTGGTCACGGACTCCTTTTCTTGATCAGGCTGATGAGCCAGAGTAAAACGCAGGCGCCCACGATTGCCGTAATCAGTGAGCCCACGAACCCATAACCGCTCAAGCCGAGGAGGCTAAAGAGAAATCCGCCCAGGAATGCGCCGACCACGCCCACGACGAGGTTGCCGACCAATCCCATGCCAGCGCCCTTCATCAGGTTGTTCGCGATCCAGCCTGCAAGCAATCCGATGATCAGAAAGACAATGAGTCCAGTCGCGTCCATAAGTCCTCCCTTCGTTTTGTAAACGATTACTTCTTCTGTGCTTCGAAAATCACGGCCGCGCCGCGCGGCCGTTCTGTCGACTCGCCTGTTTTTCCGGATGCGGGTGGCACGCGAAACGCGACCGGAACCAGGTAGCCACTCTCATCCTTGGCGAAGCGTAGTCCATTCACGTCGGCCGCGCTCCCTGGACACAGTTCGAGCTTGGGAAGAGGCGGTAGCTTCGGGTCGGGGCGTGGAATCTCGACGTGCACCTCTGTAATGCCGGCATCGATGGCGCCACCGATGCGCAGTATCAACGACTTCAGTTCATCGGCCATCGCGTCATAAAGCGTGGTATCGCGCTTGAGGTAATAGGAGGTGAGGTAGCGCGCAATTCCCGAAGCCTTGCGCAATTCCGCATTCACCAGCTCGGCCTCGTTGACGAGGTTGAGGATCGGCTCGGTGGACAGGTATTCGAGCGAGTCGGTCGGCAAGGCCGGCTCATCCGGCCTGATCCCCGCCGTGCGCACGGTCAGGACATTGCCGCTGCGCTCGAGCTTCACGTCATCGAGCGGCAGCTCGAACGACACCTTTCCAGGCCAGGCCACGAACATCTGCGGGTTGACGCCGACGACCTCAGGGCAGGTCTTGTACCAGACGGCGATCTGGCGCTCATGCTCGATGATGGCCTGGGTCTTGAGTTGCGTGACGATCACGGTGAGTGGATCGGTGGGCTGCGGCTTTTGGCTCCAGCGCGTGCCGATAAAGACGCCGAGCCCGAGCAACAGAATTGCGACCAGCAGGTATCTCATGGCCTGCGCACTCACTGGCCCTTCTGGTATGTGCCGATGAGTTGCGTTTCGGCAAGCACATGGCCTTTCATCGCAGCGAGAAGCTGCGCTTTGGTGGGCTGCTTCAAATCGGGCAGCAAGGCGTCGAGTGCGTAGAGCTTGTGGAAGTAGCGGTGGCGCCCGATTGGTGGACACGGGCCGCCGTACCCAGTCTTCTTCCAGTCATTGAGCCCAGGCAGCGTCCCCTTCGGAACGCCCTGCTTCTTCTCGTTCTCCGCCAGTGCAGCAGCACCCGCGGGAATGTTGTAGAGCACCCAATGCACCCACGTGAGCTTTGGCGCTTGCGGGTCGGGTGCATCAGGATCATCGAGGATCAGCACCAGGCTCTTCGTGCCGGCCGGCACGCCACTCCACGCCAGCGGCGGCGAGATATCGCTGCCCTCGCACGTGTAGAGCTTTGGTATGGAGCCGTTGGGAGAGAATGCGGTCGATGTGAGTACCAGTGCCATGGTCATTGCTTCCAGCAACATTGTTTGAACTCCAGCAATACTCAGTCCCTTGCACGAGCGAAAGAAGAGCTACTGTGGCCTCGCACCAGACTGCTTTTCCCAGCGCGCAAGGATTGCGTCATACCGGTCCGCCTGCTTTTCCCAGCGTGCCAGGAGTGCTTCCGAACGTTGCATCTGCTGCTCGGTGCGCTCGATCTGACGCGCTGTGGTCTTCAATTGCTCATCGTAGAGCGCCGCCTGCTGTCGGTATTGGGCTTCATCCTGATCGAGCACCGCCTTGACGACGTTCACCTTCGGCTCTTTCTCGCAGCCTGCGCAGGCCAGCAAGGCCAGGGCAGCACCCGCTGCCAGGATTGCGCGGCTCGATGACTGTCCACTCAGCTTCATTTCCCGTCTCCTGATTCGATCATCGTTACTGTCCAGCGGGTGCGGACGGCGCCCGAGCCGTCGAACAACTCAAGCGTATTCCCAGTGACCTTCCAGCGCGTCGTCGCACCCAGTGCGCGCAACAGGGGTTCCTCCGGAGTCACGTCAATGCATGCCATGCGCGTAGTCGCCATGGCGCTGAACTTGAGCGCCTCGCCGTCGAGCTCGTAACCACTCATCATGCGATTGCACCCGGCAAATCCAGACATGCGCCGGTCCTTCGATGCAAGGCTCATCGTTGGTGGACCCCGTGAGGGAGTCTTGACGGCTTCGCCATCGATCTGAAGCAGTGTCCATTGAACGTTCTCGAGAGTCGCAGGGCTCATTTGCTGCTGCGCGCTACAGCCGAGCGAGAGCGAGGCACCTAATGCGAGCAAGAAAATCCCGCCCGGGCGCACCATGAGTCATCCTCCTCTTCACGTTGTCAATCCGGCCAAGGGCCACGGAGACCGTCGTAGTAGCAGGCGTACAATCTTGCGTTGAGACCGTGCGGACGATACCGCGCCAATGGCTTCGCTGCCGGTCCCCAAAGATCAGGAGCCTGACATGAATCAAGTAAAACAGAGTATTGCACTTGTGCTTGGGGTTGCCATGAGTGCGGCTCTCGTGGCTGCTGAGCAGCCGATCTACTATCCCGCGAACAAACAGACCGCCGAGCAGATGAACAAGGACAAGACCGAGTGTGACGGCTGGGCCAAGCAGACGACGGGAATCGATCCGGTCGCCGTGGCCCAGACGCCGGCTCCTGCCCCGGCCCCGCCACCGGCGAACACCGGTCCGAGCGGTGAGCGAGCGAGGGGTGCCGCCCGCGGCGCAGCCGCCGGCGCAGTCGTGGGCGAAATCGCGAGCAACGACGCCGACGAGGGGGCGAAGTACGGCGCTGCTGCAGGTGTCATTGCCGGAGGCCGCAAGTCGCGGCAACAGGAGGCTCAGGCGCAGCAACAGGCGCAAGCCCAGCAGCAGCAAGCCGCGCAGTCAGCCGAGGCTGCGAAGCAGGAGAAGATTGCAACGTACCAGCGCGCGGTCGGCGCGTGCATGGAAGGGCGTGGCTACACGGTGAAGTGAGCCGACGCTGGGATTCCCCGTGATAGGCGTCGGGCGCGCGCAGCGCCCGACGCTCTGCACTTGCTACTTCGGAGGGTCGACGCTGATCGCGACCGCTTCAGTGTAGGTCAGCTCAACCTCGTCGCCCGGCTTGAGCTGTTTGATGAAGGCCTGAGCCTTGGGGTCCTTCACCGCGACTGTCCGCAGTACGCCCTTGGGTCCGGTGAACTTGACGGTGTTGGTTGCTGCATCGACAGAGTCGATCTTTACGGTCGCTCTGGTCTTCTGACCTACGCCAGCGCCAGGCTTCTCGCCTTCGGCCGCCCGACTCACGACTGCATCCTGTTCAACGCCCTTGACGCCCGTTCCAGGCTGCTTGAATTCGGCGCCAAGGGACTGGTAGTAGACGACATTCATGGTGTCGCCGACATGCACCTGCGCAAGGTTGCGAGCTTCGGGGCTCACCTCGAGCTCTACCGGGTTGCCGTCGGGATCGCGAACCGTGATCAATCGCTTTTCGACGTCGACCGCTTCGATCTTGGTCGTGACCCTGATGGCGTCCTCCACCTTGACCGGTTTCGGCGGTTCGGCCGCACCAGCTACGGCCAGCGGCAGGATTACGAACACTGCTGATATTGCGAGCCGGTGGTTTCTGATCTTGTTCATGCCTCACTCCCGTGATTGCTGCTTGTGGTGTCGAAAGGGGGCGCATGATCCCACAAGACATCAAGCGAATTCATTAGGCCTTTGGTGCAATTCACGCCGGGGAACGGATCAGTCATGCCCGTTTTCGATCAGTCGGGCGTAGGTCGCGGTATCGATGTTGGAACCGCAGACGATCAGCGCAACACGGCGCCCGGACAACCGCGTGCGCAGCGGGCCGAGCAGTGCTGCTGCGGCGGCGGCGCCCGCGGGCTCGACGGCCAGTTTGCACTCGCGCTGCATCAGCCTCATGCCGGCGCGCAACTCATCGTCTGTCAGCAGCACGAGATCATCGACGTTGCGCCTGCAGAGCTCGAACGTAATCGGAAGCGCGAAGGGCGCACCGAGACTGTCCGCTATGGTGGCGACGCGCTCGATCGAGCGCGGCTCGCCGGCGGCGAAGCTGCGATGCATGGAGTCCGCACCGACCGGCTCGACGCCGTAGACAGCGCATTGCGGTTGCATGAGCTTCACGGCAGACGCCACCCCCGCGCACAGGCCACCTCCGCCGATCGGGATGATCACCGCGTCGAGCTGTTCGACCTGCTGGCACAATTCGAGCCCGAGCGTCGCTGTGCCCGTCGCGGTCCCGAATCCTTCGAAGGGATGGATCAGCGCCCGCCCCTCGTTCTTCTCAATCTCCGCAACACGTTGGAAGCCGATGTGTGCGTCCGCGGCAAACTCGATATCGGCACCATGACTGCGACAGAGCGCCACGCGAAAAGGGTTGGCGGTTTTGATCATCACGACCTTGGCGTGTACGCCGAGTACCTGGGCGGCGTAGGCCACGGCGATCGCATGATTGCCCGCGCTGATGGCGGTGACGCCGCGTTCGCGTTGCTCCGCTGTCAATCGCAACAGGTTAAGTAATGCGCCTCGCGCCTTGAAGCTGCCGGTTCTCTGCAGCAACTCGAGTTTCATGAACACGCGTGCACCGGTCCCGAGCGATTCGCCGATCGTCTGGCTTTGCCACTCGTGGACAGGGGTGGTGACGACGCGATCGCCCAGCAACTTTCGTGCCGCCCGAATGTCTTCGAGCTGCAGCGCGGGTATTGCCTGAGTTTCGGATGCTTGTGACATCGAAGGCGACGGACTGGTTCAGGTCACGCCTTCAACCACAATCATGCGCGTGCGCCCGCAACGCTGGCGAAGCGCCTTGGCGGGGGCATATTCAGAAGAGGACCACCACTTCTTCGCCTGCTCGACGCTGGGGAATTCGACCACCACCATGCGATTGGGGCTCCAGTCACCTTCGAGGTTCTCGGCACGCCCGCCGCGCACGATGAAGCGCCCACCATACTGCGCCACGCTGCTCGGCGTCTGCCGCTTGTAGTCCTCGTATCCGACCGGTTCCGTGATTTCTACGTCGACGATGATGTAAGCAGCCACAGTGGAACTCCCTGTATTCAAGGGCTGAGACGGTGCGGTTTCAGCATGCAACCTGTCAAATTCGAGTCAAGCCGACCTGACATATCGCCTCGCAATACATCTTTTCCTTGACCGGTGTTGCGTCGCGGTTTCGAGCAGGCATAATTCCTCAGCACGCTTGGGCCATTACAAGAACTATCGAGGATCCGGGCATGGAGCGTCGACTGCACACCCGCCACCGCGCAAAGACAACGGTCTACATCACCTTCCCGGGCAAGCGCGGGCGCATCTGCAAGGCAAAGAACCTGAGCGCCAACGGCGTGTTCATCGAGACTGAGAACTACGGGCTGCGCAAAGGGCAGACGGTCGAGCTGGCTTTCGCAATCAACCTCGGGACTGTGACCAAGATTCATCGTCGAACGGCTGTCGTCGCACATGTATCGCGCGGCGGCACCGGATTGATGATGGAGAATTACGCCGGCCGGTAGTCGCGTGCACACACGTTCCTTACTCACCCTGCTGCTGTCGCTCATTACCGCGAGTGCGCTCGCGGGAGACGATACATTCCGTTGTGGTTCCCAGCTGATCGACTCAACGAAGAGCCGGGACGCCGTGATCCAGTATTGCGGGGAGCCGACCTCGAAGACGAGCGAAGATATTCCGCAGCAAGTGCGCCGTTCGAACGGCACGACTTTCACCAGCGGCACGATTCACGTCGAAACCTGGACCTACGACCGCGGTTCCTCATCGTTCCCGGCAGTGTTGCGCTTCGAGGATGGCAAGCTGGTCAGCGTCGAGATCGTGCGCCCATAATTCCAAGGCGTGCGAACGTCGAACATCGTGCGGGGCTGAATGAGGATTCTGCCGGCCGGAGCTGGTTGGCTTGTTCGCGTACGCGGATCGGTGCGCGGCGCGTCCCGCCTTTCAGCGCGCGCAGGGATTCGAGACGACTTGAGGCATTGGTGCCGGCTGAGGGATTCGAACCCCCGACCCCCTGATTACAAATCAGGTGCTCTACCAACTGAGCTAAGCCGGCGACGCGCCGGATTCTAGCAGGCTGCAGCCCGCCTACGATTCAACTACTCGCAGCGCGGCCCTGCGGGCACGCCTGGACCTGCAATCGCACGATGCGACCGCTTTCACTCTGGATATCGGACGGGTTCACCATGGCGTCCGTGGGCTTGAGGTCGATATCGATCCAGTACACCGTGTCCTTGCGCGTGCGGTCTGCGACGGAGGGAGTAAAACCGAGCGCACGCACTTCCTCGGCGCGCCGTTGCGCACGCTCCGGGTCGCCGAAGATTCCAAGCGAGATGACATTGGTCTGATCGGCTGCCGGCATGATGTAGGCGTCAGCAACACCTTTTTGCTTGAGAACACTCATCGCGCGTTGTGCCTCGGTGCGCGATGGCAGGTCCGCGAGGTACACCCACAATCCCGCCCAGACGTCACCTTGCGCGAGCCGCGTGTGCGGCGCGTAGCCGGAACCACGCATCGTCGATGAAGCCTGGCTCGCTTCGGCAAGATCCCGAAACGGGCCTAGACTGATGCAGCGTGCAGGGCCAGTCAGCAACGCAGTGGTTTCATCAGTCGGCGTCGAACTGGAATTCGAATCGGGTTGTGTAGCGAGCGGTGGCGTGTCGCTCGGTGACGCTGTGGGCGCAGTCGGTATGGCAGGCGGAGGCTCCTTTTCACTCGCGAGCTGAAGCGTCGGCACTGCACTCACGGCAGGCGTCGATACTCGTGAATCGGTGGGTGCGTGCCACGCCGTCCAGGCGAGCACGATGAGATTCACCAGCAGCAGCGCCAGGAACAGGGCCTTCATGCGCGAATCCTACGACTTCGCGGGTGCACGCTTTACACGCGCTCCGCGGTGACCGCCAAACCTCGCAGCACGAGATCCGGCACGACTTCAGCGAAACTCGTCATGGCGCGTTTGAGCTGCTCTGCGTCGCCACCCGTAAGGTAAACCCGCGGCGTTGCTCCGCCGGCGCGCCGCGCGAGATCCGCGACTGCGCGGTCCGCAGCGGCAGCCAGGGCATAGGCCGCGCCACTCGCCACCGCCTGTGCCGTGTTGTTCGCGAAGGCGGTCTTTTCCGCGATCATGCCCGCGACCTGGCCGGCGTATTCACGCGCCTTGCGCGCGATGTCACTGGTTCGATCCAGCAGTGCATCCACCATCATCCGGCTGCCGGGAATGATGAGTCCTCCCAAGTGCAATCCCGCTGGATCGAGCGCGTCGATTGTCAGCGCGGTCCCGGCGTCGATCACGCACGCCCAACCGGGACCGAGGTGGCGGGCAGCGATCAGCGCCAGCCACCGGTCAACCCCCAGCGACGGCGGTTGAGGATATGCATTGGTGACCTCACACGCATGCGCCTGGGAAGTGGCGAACTCGGCTGTGAGTTGCCACACGCGCTGCGCTTCGCTTCGAATTGTTCCTTCCATCCCGGCACCGGCGACGTTGGCCACCAGCAACCGCTTTGGGCGGAACCGCTCACGAAACAGTTGCTTGATCCATTCCTCGGGCGCCACGTCACGATGCAGGAAAGATTGCTGTGGCGTAAGCGAGCCATCAAGGAGCTGCGCCCATTTCACGCGTGTGTTGCCGATGTCGAGTAACAGGATCATGCGCAGTCCCTGCTATGCGCCGGCGCGCACGCTGACCTCGCCCGAGACGAACCGCATCAGGCCTGTCGGCGTCTCGAGCATCAGCGCCCCGTCTGCATCGATGCCGCGGGCGATGCCCCGCTGTGTCTGCTCGCCAACTAGGACCCGGATCGCCTCACCGGACAAAGCGTCCGCATCGCGCCACTCATTCATGAACGGTCGAAACCCTTGTTGCTGAAACTCGGTGAGCACTTCGACCAGCCGGTTGATGATTGTCGCGGCGAGCATGTTGCGCCCGGTAGTCGACAACGCGCCGATCTCTGCCAGATCCACCGCGGTTACACCACTTGCCTGAATTGCGCGCCGCGCCTGCACACTCAAGCGAAAATTGAGGCCAATCCCGAGCACGACATACGCGGGTCCAGCGGTCTCGGCTCGCAGCTCGATGAGAATGCCACCGAGTTTACGACCTCCAGAGAGGATGTCATTGGGCCATTTCAGGCCAATAACGCCGACGCCCTGCTCCCGCAGTGCTCTGAGGACGCCGACGCCGGTGGCAAGGCTCAAGGCGCCGATCTGCCGCGGGGTCTCCGGAAATTGCCAGCTCAGCGACAGGCACACGCCACTACCGTATGGCGCCGTCCAGCTTCGCCCGCGTCGCCCGCGTCCCGCGGATTGAAACTCAGCGATGCAAACGTCGGCGCGGTCCATTGGCAGATCGGTGACCGCGAACAGGCGCGAATTGGTCGATTCGACCTCGGCGAGGACTTCGAGCTTGCGTACCCGCGCGCGCGTATCCGCCGAGAGGTTCTTTTCGATCCGCGAACGAGAAAGCGACTCGACCGGTTGTGACAGCCGATAGCCACGCTTTGGCACGCTGTGCACTTCGAGACCAAGCGCGGAAACGCCGTGCAGAACCTTCCATACAGCAGTGCGGCTGACACCGAACCTTGCGGCGAGACGGGCACCGGAGTGGAACTCACCGTCAGCGAGCACGTGGATCAGCCGCTCGCGCAACGTGACGCTCGGCCCGGCGCGCCGTCTGCTCAACGCCGCAGCAACCACAACCGGTGGGCACGAGGCTCGGTGTGCCGAAGCATGCGCGAGACGTTGCTACGATGCGTGTAGATCACGAACACAGCCATCACGACACTGAAGGTCGTGAGCGCCGCGGGCGGTGGCGCCTGTGTCGCACACAGAGTAGATCGGCAGCGACACGCTCGCGCACATCGTCGCAAGCCCGACATATCCCGAGAGCATCACGACTACAAGCCACGCTGCCAGCACCGGAATGAGCAATGCCGGCTGGATCCCCAGCAGGGTTCCGACCAGTGTCGCCGCGCCCTTGCCACCGCGGAATCCGTACCAGACCGGGTACACATGCCCGCACACGGCGGCGGCAGCGCACGCCATCACGAGCCAATCCCGGTGCACCTGTGGATCGATGTCGACACCCGGTATGCGCAGTTGCGGCAGGACGGCCGCGGCAATGACCCCTTTGATGACATCGATGAGCACGACCCAGAAAGCAAACATTTTCCCCTGGGTACGCAGCGCGTTCGTACCGCCGACATTGCCGCTGCCGACGCTGCGTATGTCAACACCGCCGCGCAGGCGGCCGACGATCAGACCACCCATGAGCGAGCCCAACAGGTAACCCAGCAGCGTCTTGAGTCCAAGTTCGAGCAACATTTACCCCGCGGCGAAATTGTAGCGCAGTGCGCGGAGAGAAATTGGCCGCCGAGCGTGGCCCATCGATCTGCAGCGAACACCTATCCGTGCTGAATCGCGATGAGAATCACACGCCCCTGTTCCTCACCTGCGATGCGGAAGGTGAATTTCCGCGAGCATGCAGCGCACGCTGCCGCCGCCATACTTTTCGATGGTCGGAATCGGCACCGCAACGATCTTGCCGTAACGTTCCACGCCGGTGCGTTGCACACCATCAAGGCTTTGCTGCGCCGTCGCGGACATGGCGATGATCTTATCGCCCGCCCGATTCTCGAGCTCGAGCATGTTGCCGGCGAACGCGCTCATCTGCCGCGGCGTGATCTCGATCAGCTCGCGACCGGTGTTCTCCAGGATCCGCGCCACTGCGCCGCGTCGCGCGTCGTCGGCGATGGCGCTCGCACAAAGCACGGCAAAGTGCGCGCCGACGCACATCAACACGTTGGTGTGGTATGGCGGGATACCCGCTCCATCGAAGGCTTCGAAGCTGACGACCTCGTAATCGAGGCGTTGCGCAAAGTCCCCGATGGGATCGAGGTGAGTGCGCGGGGAAAGGGACGCGAATGCGAGCCGGTTCACGCGATCGAGCACGAGGCTCCCGGTGCCTTCGAGATACCCGCCTGTCGTTTCGTGCTCGCTCAGATCAATGGTTCGACCAACTCGGAAGTGATGTCGGGCGACGAGCTGCTCGACGACCTCGAGTCGTCGCTCCGGCCGCCGGTTCGACGCCAGCATCGGATACAACACGACAGTGCCATCCGCATGAAAGCTCACCCAGTTGTTGGGGAAGATCGCATCGGGCTTCTCGGGTTCAGCCGTATCGTCCACCACGCACACTTCGACACCAGCATCCGCTCAGCGCGTCGACGAGTGCGTCGAACTCCCTGGTGACCCGCTCGCGAATCGTTGCGAGTGGCTCCTCAAGCGTCCGTGCCTGAAAGGCATTCGTCGCCGCAGTGTCGGGATTCGCGCCGAAGCGTGCCGGGCGAATCATGAGAACGCTGCGAGCCGATTGCGACTCTTGCGAGGCCTGAGTGGTCATGACGCTTGTGTCCCGCGGCGCGGGCTATTTTTCAGCCGGCCGCAACCTTTGCCAGTGCGACAATGTGTTCACGTCCGGAAACCACCACGCCGCCTGGCCGTTCGATCGTCACCGCAAACATGGCCGGATCGTTCACCGCGAGACGTGCGTTGATCGGTATGACGACTTCGGTCGCACCCGGCGGAATGTCGAACACGCCGCCGTCAATGGGATAACGGTCATCGCGTTTCGCGTCGAAAATCCACAGCTGATACTGCGACTGCTTCGGATCGTTGGCGGGCAGCCCGCTGAAGCGCAGATAGCCGCGCTGCTTCGAGTTGTCCCAGACCACATCGCCTTTGACGCCCTGTGAGGCCGGGTCGTCGGTGCTGGCCCACTCGCTGTGTGTGACCGCAGCGCCCTCTTGCAGCAGTGCGAGCCGTTCCTCGGCAGGTGTCAGCGGCCGCGGTGTCTGCGTGATCACAGGCGGTTCAATAGTCTCATGCAATCGCGGCCACCACCCGATGACAGCGAGTACCAGGCAAGCCGCGGCCGCAAACCATGCGAAGCGTCCGGTCGCCGCCGCGTGCCGCTCGTCAGTGCGCGAATGGATCGAGGTGACCTTGCTGGTGGCGGCGGGCAATTCCCGAGCGGCTTGCGATTCGACACGTGCGCGCAAGGACGCGGGCAAGGGCTCCTCCGGAAGATCTCCTGCCAGCATTACCGCAGCGGCGATGCGATCGATGAGCTGCGGGTCCGCATCGGGATACTGCGCCAGCAGCCGGTCGAGCTCGGACTGCTCGGCGGAGGTGACCCCTTCGGTCGCGCGTTTCGCCAGCAGGTCGAGCAGGCGCTCGTTACGCAGGAATGCATCGCTCATGACCGCGATCCTCCTGCCGATTCGGCACCGAGCGTTTCCATCAGTTCGCGAACCTCGATGAGCCCGCGCCGCATGTTCGTCTTTACGGTTCCGAGCGCCATGCCTGTCTTTGCGGCAATCTCCGAATGACTCAGGCCTTGAAGGATTCCGAGCTCGAGTACTGTTTGCTGCTCGGGTCGCAGGCGTGCGACGGCACGCGCAGCCCGCTCGGCTTCCACGCAGATCTCTCCGCGCGTGCCGGGTTCGGCCCAGCCCACGGCATCAAGAGCATCGGTGGACTCCCGAGCCGGTTCCTGTGCGGAGCGACGCAGCCTGTCGATCAATCTTCGCCGTGCAATCGTCGTAATGAACACCTTCTCCGAGCCTTGAGCGGGATCGTACCGGCCAGCACTGCGCCAGAGGTCGATGAAGATTTCCTGAACAGCGTCCTCGGCATCCGCGCGCGTGCGCGATAGCCGTCGGGCGAGCGCCCAGACCAGATTCCCGAACTGCTCGATGCACTCGGAAACGGCGCGCTGCTCGCCTCGGGCAATGCGTTTCAGGACCGGTTCTTCCATACGCGGACTTACGGTTACTTTCGACTCGTCCCTGGATTCGGATTCAGCGCCCTGTGATGCGGTCCGCAGTATAAGCGCCTGCCCTGCCCCGTTCGATCAGCCGCTTACAGCGGACGACCCAGGAACAGGTACACCGCGGTATTTCCAGTCTCGGACAGCCCGACCGCAAAGTAGCAGGGCCCGAGAAGCGTATCTGCGGCGAGGTACATCGAGCCCGAATAGATCACGCCACTCGGATCGGGACCATTGAGGCGATTCTCGATGCTCGCCGCCTCGAGCGAGCCTCCCCAGTAAATGCCCTTGCCGAAGGCAGGCAGCGAGAACAGGCGACGCTCATACACCATGCGACCGAGCAGCGCACCGTCGACCAGGAATTCGCGCTGGCTGTAGCCGGACAGGTTTTGAAAGCCTCCCAGTGCGAACGCGTTATAGATGGGCCGCTCGCCATTGAAAGTGGTGTAGTAATCAAAGCCGATACGGAAGTGATTGTCGTCGGTGCCAAAGGCCTTCTCGAGACGCGCCGCCCCGCTGTAATACTCGACGTCCGCTCCGAGACTCGGCCGAGTGCTGGAAAGGTCGAGAACGGCGAGGAATCCGCTGGAGGGAAAATGCCAGTTGTTGTACTGATCCAGCACCACCCGCAGGTAGGCAGCGCCAAGATTGTCGTGGCTGTCAGTGAGCGCTGCAGTGCCGGTCGACTTGGTAAAGCTCACCTTGCCGAAGCGATAGCCGAAGCGCGCCTCGCCGTAGGTGCCGAAACGGTGCCCTAAGTCCAACGCGACTTCGCCGCGGCGATTCCGGTACTGAGCCACCGCTTCGTCGTCGAGGAAGATGGTCTCGAGCTCCTGCACTCCCACGAGTCGCGACGACGTAAACCATTTGCGCGCCAGATCGAGCGGCTGATACAGCTCGCTCGCGATGCCGGTCAGATCGCCGAGGTAAAAGCGGTTGCGCCACTCGAGTCCGCGCTCAGTCAACCACGTCATGCGGTGATCGACGTTGAGATTGAATGCACTGGTACCCTGGAAGTCCGTCGATAGATTGAGACCGAGGTGCATGTAATTCGGCCCCCAGCTCTTTTCGCGCGGCTCAATGGCGAGGTAGCGACCTGTATCCGTGCTGTCGACCCGATACCGCACCTGCTGGAAGTCGTCCGTCGCCAGCAGTTCCTTGAGACCGCGCGCCAAAGCTTTGTCATCGAGCTGGCCCTTGGTCGCCGAAGTGAAAGTGGACTCAGCTACTTG
>CAWEOT010000022.1:0-23480 GCA_963810775.1 uncultured Gammaproteobacteria bacterium | reverse complement strand
GATATTCGCGCGGCGTCACCCCGTAACGCGCGCGGAAAACCCGCCCGAAATGCGTCGGGCTGTTGAAGCCACAATCGAAGGCAATTTCCGTGACGGTGCGACCGCGCTGTGAGTCATCGACCAGCGAGCGCGAGCACTCCTCGAGGCGCCGGCGCAGGATGTAGCGCGCCACTGTCTCTTCTTCATCGGAGAACAGGTGATGCAGATAGCGTGTCGTCATGCGACACGCTTCAGCGATGCGCGTCGGCGTCAGGTCGGGATCGCCCAGGTGTGCCTCGATGTAGTTCATGATGCGCACGCGATGTGCCATCACCAGTGAGGAACGCTCCGACTCGTTCTGCTGCACGCCTGCATAGGCGCTCGCCACCAGGTCGAGAATCGCGCGCGTCACGCCGGGAGCGAAATTGAGATCAGTCTCGGTGCGGCAGCGCCGCCAGAAATCAGTGAGGAAATTGGACAGCAGGCCGCTCAGTCCCGAGTTTCCCGACATGAGAATCGCCACCACACTTTCCGGGCACGGCAGGTGCCGGCGCAGCAGACCCTCCGGCATGCCGAGCACGAACATGCGATTCGGCCGGTCAAAGATGATCTCGTAGGGGCGGGTGCTGTCGCAGAGCGTGAAATCGCCGGGCAGCAGGCGCGCCTCACGCCCGTCCTGGCGATTGATGCTGTCGCCATCGAGCTGCATGTGCAGGAAGAACATCGACTGGCGCGAGCGCTGCACCTGCAGGCGCGAGTGACGCACGATCTGCGGGTCGGAATAGACCTCTGCAGCCTGGATCTCGCCGACCCGTGTGCGGGTCAGGCAGCCGGTGAAGCCGCGCAGATCCATGGGATCGGAAACGACCGGTGTGAACGTGTCACAGGCGATGTCGTTCCAGTATTCAAGCTTGCGGCGTGGCGCGAGCCCCGCCGTCGAGAAAGTTTCCAGCTGAGCCATGATCGTCCCCCCGGACTTTCAAACCCACCTCAGCGCATCAGCTCTGCCATCCCTCGCGCGAACTGTCCCGGCGATCTACGTCTGTGGCAGCCGTTCCGTCGTTTGACGTCAATCGCCTAACGGTTATATTCTATAACTGTAGTAAAACCTGTGGTCAAGTAGGTTTTCTAATCACGGCCGGCCGTCGCGGCAGCGCCACAGACAAGTGACTTAATCTTCACTCCGGGCCAATGATTGCGACATCAGATTCGCGGGCGCTGGTGGCGCGGTGGCCAGACGCATGGCTGCTCGCCGGCGTTCGCACGCCGTTCGTAGACTTTGCCCAGGCGACCAGCCTCGTTTCGCCAATCGATCTCGGCATCAAGGCGGCTCGCGAGGCGTTCACACGCACAGGGATTTCGCCCGATGACGTCGGCACCGTCATTGCCGGTTCGATGGCGCAGGCGAGTTTCGATGCCTACCTGTTGCCGCGTCATATCGGTCTGTATTCAGGTGTTCCGACGCAAGTCCCGGCACACCTGGTGCAACGCGTTTGCGGCACTGGAATCGAAGTGCTGAGCCAGGCCGCCGATGCGGTTTCGCAGCAACGGGCCAGCCTTGCGCTCTGTGTCGGCACTGAATCGATGAGTCGCAACCCCGTCGCCGCCTATACGCATCGCACCGGCTTTCGCATGGGGCAGGTTGAGTTCAAGGATTTCCTGTGGGAAGCGCTGCTCGACACCGCGGTCGACGCGACCATGGGTGGCACGGCGGAAACGCTGGCCCAGCGCTTCGATATCACCCGCGACGCCGTCGACCGATTTGCCGCCCGCAGCTTCGAACGTGCGCTCGTCGCCCAGGGTGATGGCTTTCTCGAGGGCGAGATCTGCGCCCTCAAGGATGAGACCTTTTCCGTCGAAGGCCTGAAGCCGCGCGGCATCAAGTTGCGCAGCAACGGCGCGGGAGTTGCTGCCGACACTCATGTGAGACCGTCGAGCGTCGAGCAACTGGCAAAGCTCAAGCCGGCGTTTGGCGGCGTACAGACCGCCGGCAACAGTTCCGCGATCGTGGATGGTGCCGCAGCCGCCCTGGTCGGCTCAGCGGACTACGCGCGGCGGGGCAAGCTCGAGCCGCTGGCGCGCCTCGTCGCCTGTGCGGCGGTCGGCGTACACCCGGGCAGCATGGGTTTGGGACCCGTGGACGCCATCCGCGCGGTCCTTCGCGAGACCGGGCTCAGCCTGTCCGCTATCGATCGCGTCGAGATCAACGAAGCCTTCGCGGCCCAGGTGCTCGCCTGCGTGCGCGAGCTGGGTCTCGATGAAACCAGGCTGAACGTGAACGGCGGGGCCATTGCGTTGGGCCACCCGCTCGGCGCGACCGGCATCCGGCTGACCGTGACACTGGCTCGCGAGTTGCGCCGCAAGCGCCTGCGCTACGGCATCGCGTCCGCCTGCATTGGCGGCGGACAGGGCATCGCCATGCTCATCGAGAATGCAGCGCCTGGATCGCCCGCATGATGAAGATCCAGCGCTTGCTGCGAATCGAGTGGGGGGATTGCGATCCCGCCGGCATCGTCTACTTCCCCCGCTATTTCCAGTTCTTCGATGCCTGCACGGCCGCGATGTTCGAGCGCGTCGGCCTGCCGAAGCAGGCGCTGATCAAGCAATACGACATCGTCGGTTTCCCCGTCGTCGACGTGAGCGCGAAGTTCATGATCCCGTCCAAGTTCGGCGACGACGTGAGTATCGAGACGTCGATTAAGGAATGGCGACGCTCGAGCTTCTGCGTTCATCACCGGTTGCTCAAGGGCGAGCAGCTCGCAATCGAGGGATTCGAGACGCGCGTGTGGGTCGGGCGGCATCCGGAGGATCCCGCCGCCATCAAGTCGCGACCGATTCCCCGCGAGTTGATCGATCGGTTCAAATGAAACCCGCACGAACTCAGCGCAGCCGCAACGGACGCTCCGACGAGAACGGCGGACGGGCGCCGCGCAAGGGCGGAAATGGCCAGGGCAACACGCGTAATGGCGCGCGTGCCGTGGATTTGCGCCCCCTCAACGGCTCGATCGGCTACACGGTGCGAAGGGCGCAGCTGGCGCTGTTCGCGGATTTCGTGACCTCGCTGCGGGAGGTGAATCTCAGGCCCGGGCAGTTCGGTGTCCTGATGGTGGTACATGCCAATCCGGGGCTGAGTCAGTCCGACATCTGCGCCGCGCTCGGATTCCAGAAGGCTAACCTGGTGCCGCTGATCAGCCAGCTCGAGTCGCGCGGTCTTATCGTTCGCAAGCCGGGGCTGCAGGACCGCCGGTCGTACGCACTGCAGCTGACGGCCCGGGGGCGCAAATTGATGCGCCGTGCGCTGGACTTGCAGGCGTCGCAGGAGGCTCGCCTGACGGAGCAGTTGGGGGAGAGTGGCCGCGCCACGCTGCTGACCCTGCTTGGTCAACTCCTTGCCGGAACCGGGGACGGTGCGGCGGGCCAGGATTTCGCCCTGAA
Source organism: uncultured Gammaproteobacteria bacterium (assembly GCA_963810775.1). Lineage (GTDB taxonomy): Bacteria > Pseudomonadota > Gammaproteobacteria > Steroidobacterales > Steroidobacteraceae > DATBVX01. The sequence continues at coordinate 20,066 of CAWEOT010000022.1, read as the reverse complement.
TTGAGGGAGCCCGGTGCGACCTCAGCCTTGTCAGTGGGGCACTTTCCCACTGGATTGCAGCCAAAATGAGTGGGATCGTATGGTTCGATCGGTAATTGCCGTCCCGCTCGGGAACTCGTAGATGACGCAACAGGCTTCCACATCGTCAACGCCGCGAGCGCCGCTCACGTCCGTGCAGCGCGAGGCCGTGCAACGCGTCGTCGATGCGAACCGCAATCGGCCCGGACCATTGCTCGAGGTGCTGCACGGCATCCAGGCGGCGATTGGCTTCATTCCGCCTGCCGCGGTGCCGGTGATCGCTGAAGAGCTGAACCTCTCGCGCGCCGAGGTGCACGGCGTCGTTTCCTTCTACCACTATTTCCGGCAAACGCCGGCCGGCAAGCACATCGTGCGCGTGTGCCGCGCCGAGTCCTGCCAGGCCGCGGGCGGCGATGCACTTGCCGACCACGCCAAGCAGCGTCTCGGCGTCGACTTTCACCAGACCACGGCCGACGGACACTTCTCGCTCGATCCGGTCTATTGCCTCGGCAACTGCGCCTGCTCGCCTGCGATCATGATCGGCGAGGAGCTGCACGGGCGTGTCTCAGCGGCGCACTTCGATGCGCTGATTGCCGACTGCGAGCGCCAGCGATGAGCGTCACCGTCTTCGTGTCCCGCGATGCGGGTGCGCTGTCCTTGGGCGCGGAGGAAGTTGCGCGGGCAATCACGGCAGAAGCGGCGAGGCGTCGGCAGGATGTGCGTATCGTGCGCAACGGTTCGCGAGGCATGTATTGGCTCGAACCGCTGGTCGAGGTCGCGACCCCGAACGGACGGCAAGCATATGGTCCGGTTCGCGCGAGCGATATTCCGGGCCTCTTTGATGTCGACTTTCTCTCCGGGCGCGCGCATGCCCTGCATCAGGGCCTGACTGAGAGCATTCCCTACTTCGCGGGACAGCAGCGGCTGACGTTTGCGCGCGTCGGCATCACCGATCCGGTGAGTGTTGCCGACTACGAAGCGCACGATGGTTTCAAGGGCCTGCGCCAGGCTCTCACGCATGCAGCCCGCGGACATCGTCCAGGCGATCACGGATTCGGGGCTGCGCGGACGAGGTGGCGCTGCGTTCCCGACCGGAATCAAGTGGAAGACGGTGCTCGATCAGCCCGCGACGCCGAAGTACGTGACGTGCAATGCCGATGAAGGCGATTCGGGAACCTTCGCGGACCGGATGCTGATGGAAGGCGATCCGCTGCTGCTCGTAGAAGGCATGACGATCGCCGGGCTCGCAGTCGGCGCGAGCCAGGGATACATCTATCTGCGTGTCGAGTATCCGCACGCGCATCGCGCGCTGAACGAGGCAATCGCGAACGCCTACCAGGCGGGCTTCCTCGGCGATGACATCCTGGGGAGCGGCCGCCGCTTCGATCTCGAGGTGAGACTCGGGGCAGGCGCCTACATCTGCGGTGAAGAAACCTCGATGCTCGAGAGCCTGGAGGGCAAGCGCGGCGAGATCCGGGTCCGTCCACCGTTGCCCGCGATCAAGGGTCTCTTCGGGCAGCCGACGATCGTCAACAACGTCATCTCGCTCGCTTCGGTTCCCGTCATCCTGCAGCGGGGAGCCGCGGCCTATAAGGATTTCGGCGTCGGCAAGTCTCGCGGCACCGTGCCGATCCAGCTGGCCGGCAACATCAAGCACGGTGGGCTTATCGAGCGCGCCTTCGGAATGACGTTGCACGAACTCCTGTATGACTACGGCGGAGGCACGGCCAACGGCCGCCCGATCCGGGCCATCCAGGTCGGGGGTCCACTAGGCGCCTACATTCCGGCTAAGCAATTCGACACGATCGTGGACTACGAGGCTCTGTCATCGATCGGCGCGCTCCTCGGGCATGGCGGCATCGTGGTGTTCGACGACACCGTAGACATGGCCCGGATGGCCCGCTACGCGATGGAGTTCTGTGCAATCGAGTCCTGCGGCAAGTGCACCCCCTGCCGGATCGGCTCCACGCGGGGCACGGAACTCCTTGATCGCATTATGAAAGGTGTGCAGCGAGACGAGAACCTGCACTTGCTTGAAGAGCTATGCGAGACCATGCTGCACGGGTCGCTGTGCGGCCTGGGCGGCATGACCCCATTTCCGGTACAAAGTGCGCTGAAGCACTTTCCGGAGGATTTTCAGGCGCGCGTCCGCCACTGAGCGCGGATGCCGGAGCGGCTGAGGAGAAGCTGATGTTTGCGATCGACTACAAGGATCTGGGTACACCGCCAGCCGAGAACGGCAAGCCGGTCGAACTCGAGGTCGATGGCGTCGCGGTGACCGTTCCCGAGGGGACTTCGGTCATGCGCGCCGCGATGCTCGCGGGTGTCCAGGTTCCGAAGCTGTGCGCGACCGACACGCTCAAGGCGTTTGGTTCCTGCCGCTTGTGCCTGGTGGAGATCGAGGGTCGACGCGGATACCCGGCCTCGTGTACGACCACCGTCGCACCGGGCATGAAGATCCGTACGCAGTCGGAGAAGCTGACCCAGCTGCGCAAGAACGTCATCGAGCTCTATGTCTCCGAGCACCCGCTCGATTGCGAGACCTGCCCTGCCACCGGCCATTGCGAGCTCGAGGACATGGCCGAGGCCGTCGGCGTAACCGATTCGCGCTACACGCCGCGAGGCGTGCCGCGACCCGCGGCCGCCAAGGACCTCAGCAACCCGTATTTCACCTTCGACCCGGATCTCTGCATCGTCTGCTCGCGCTGCGTGCGTGCCTGCGATGAGGTGCAGGGTACCTTCGCGCTCACCATCGAGAATCGCGGTATGGCCTCGCACGTCTCGGCGAGCCAGCACGAACCGTTCATGGACTCGGAGTGCGTGTCGTGTGGAGCGTGTGTCGAGTCGTGTCCGACCGGCGCACTATTCGAAAAGTCGCTGGCGGTACTCGGCCAGGCGGAACGCGCGGTCAAGACGACCTGCGGCTATTGCGGCGTGGGTTGCTCGTTCGAGGCGGAATTGCGTGGCACCGGATCGGAAGTCGAAGTGGTGCGCATGGCGCCGGACCGCGAGGGCCATGCCAACGAGGGACATGCCTGCGTCAAGGGTCGTTTCGCGTATGGCTACGCGACGCACCCGGATCGCGTCACACAGCCCCTAGTGCGCGCGCGGATCACCGATCCCTGGGTCGCGACCACCTGGGATGAAGCGATCGCCCACGCCGCGCGCGAGTTCAAGCGCATCCAGAAGAAGTACGGGCGTGACTCGGTGGGCGGCATCACTTCCTCGCGCTGCACGAACGAAGAAACCTTCCTGGTGCAGAAGCTGGTGCGCGCGGCGTTCGGCAACAACAACGTGGATACCTGCGCGCGCGTATGTCATTCGCCGACCGGTTATGGTCTCAAGCACACCCTGGGCGAATCCGCGGGCACGCAGGCCTTCACCTCGGTGGACAAGGCCGATGTCGTGATGGTCATCGGTGCAAATCCGGCCGAGGCGCATCCCGTCTTCGCATCGCGCATGAAACAGCGCCTGCGCGCGGGCGCCAAAGCTGATCGTAGTCGATCCGCGCACCACCTCCACCGTGCACGCGCCGCACATCGACGCGGAGTACCACCTGCAGCTGCGTCCCGGCACGAACGTCGGGGTGATCAATTCGCTCGCCCACGTGATCGTGACCGAGGGTCTCACCAAGGAGGACTACATCGCGGAGCGCTGCGAGCCGGAGGCCTACCAGGCCTGGAAGAAGTTCGTTTCCGAGCCGCGCAACTCACCCGAGGCGATGGAACGCATCACCGGGGTTCCGGCAGCAACCGTGCGAGCCGCGGCGCGCCTGTATGGTAAAGCCGCCAACGGTGCGATCTATTACGGCCTCGGCGTCACCGAGCACAGCCAGGGCACGACCATGGTCATGGGTATCGCGAACCTCGCCATGGCGACCGGCAATCTCGGCCGCGAGGGCGTCGGCGTGAATCCGTTGCGCGGTCAGAACAACGTGCAGGGTGCCTGCGACATGGGGTCCTTCCCGCACGAGTTCAGCGGCTACCGGCACGTTTCGGATGCCAAGACACGCCAGCTTTTCGAGTCGGCGTGGGGCGTGCCTCTGCTCGCCGACCCCGGCCTGCGCATTCCGAACATGTTCGAGGCGGCGCTCGATGGCAGCTTCAAAGGCATGTACGTGGAAGGCGAGGACTTCGCGCAGTCCGATCCCAATACTCTGCATATCGCCTCGGCGATGCGTCGAGATGGAATGCGTCGTGGTGCAGGACCTGTTCCTCAACGAGACCGCCCGCTTTGCCCATGTCTTCCTGCCGGGCTCCTCGTTCCTGGAGAAAAACGGCACCTTTACCAATGCGGAGCGGCGCATTTCGCGTGTGCGCAAGGTCGTCGAGCCTCTCGCGGGGTTCGAGGACTGGGAGATCACGATGATGCTCTCGAATGCGCTCGGCTATCCGATGCACTACAACCATCCCTCGGAGATCATGGAAGAGATTGCCGCGCTCACCCCGACCTTCACCGGTGTGACGTACGAGAAACTCGACCGGCTCGGCAGCATCCAGTGGCCGTGCAATGACGGCGCACCCGAGGGCACGCCGACCATGCACGTCGGCGAATTCGTGCGCGGCAAGGGCAAGTTCTATGTGACCGAGTACGTGCCTACGAGCGAGCGCACCACCGACCGGTATCCCTTGATCCTGACGACGGGCCGCGTGCTCGCGCACTACAACGTTGGCGTGCAGACACGTCGCACCGCCAATTCCGAGTTCCACCCGGAGGACTTCCTGGAGATTCATCCGCACGATGCTGAAACCCGCGGCCTCAACGAGGGCGACTGGGCGGGCATCTCGAGCCGCGCCGGCGAAACCGTGATGCGCGTGAGGGTGACAGATCGCGTCGAGCCGGGTGTCGTGTACACGACGTTCCATTTCCCGGAATCGGGTGCCAACGTCGTCACGACCGAGAATTCCGACTGGGCGACCAACTGTCCCGAGTACAAGGTCACGGCCGTTCAGGTCGTGCGCGTGAGCCCGGGAGAGGCGTGGACGGCGCGTACGCGGCGCGAGCGCACCGAAAGGATCAGCAGGCCCAGGGACAGGGAATCGGCGCGAGCCTGAGGCTCGGCGATCGCAACGGCCAAAGACATGGCGAGTTCGTGATCCGGCGCAGCCCGAAAAGAAGGTCGCGGCTGACGCTGCACACGCGAGCGTGCAACTGACCGTCGAGCGCTGGGCGAAGGGACAGCAGAGCCGCGCGCAGGATGAGGTCGCCGAGGAATTCCCCGATCGCGCTCGTGTACCACGCGGTCCCGCACGTGGTCATGCTGGCGACCCCTGCCGATCTCGAAGACTATGCCGTCGGGTTCACGCTGAGCGAGGGACTGGTCGCGAGGCCCGAGGAAATCCGCTCCGTCGAAGTCGAAGCCGGACCTCACGCCATCGATGTTCGCATCTCGATCGCCTGGGAACGTTTCTCGGCGCTACTGCAGCAGCGGCGCAACCTGACAGGCCGCACTGGCTGCGGACTGTGCGGCGCCGAGACCGTCGAGCAGGCGATTCGCACCCCGGCGCCCCTGACAGGCGGAGTCAAGGTGTCCGAGCGCGGATCTGCACACGGCCCTGAAGCAGCTCGCATCGATGCAACCGCTGAACGCGCGCACCGGCAGCGTGCATGCCGCAGCCTGGGTACTGCCAGGTCATGGAATTCGCCACGTGCGTGAAGATGTCGGTCGGCACAACGCGCTCGACAAGGTGATTGGCGCAGTCATCCGCGGCGGCGAAGAGCCCGCACATGGGTATCTCCTGATCACGAGCCGCGCGAGCTACGAGATGGTGCTGAAGAGCGCAACGGTTGGGGTCACGTTCCTGGCGGCCATTTCGGCGCCGACATCGCTTGCGGTCGATCTCGCACAGCGCTGTGGCCAGACATCTGGTGGGCTTTGCACGCCCGGAGCAGCACGTGGTGTATAGCGGCACGGAGCGCCTCGCGTCATGAAGCCGGAGTACCTCGCCACCATGGCCAACGAAATCGGCGCCTTCTTTGCCGCCACCCCGGACCGCGAACAGGCTGCGCGCGATATCGCGAACCACCTGAAGCGGTACTGGGACCCGCGCATGCGTCGGCAGATCGTGGCGCAGTACCGGCAAGGCGGGGAAGGTTTCAATGAACGATGTCCGCCGAGCCGTGGCGCTGCTGGCCGAAGAGACTCCGCCCCCCGGCTGATTCGAGCGCTATTTCGGCGCCGGCACAGCGTTGGGCGAGAAAACTTCCACCGCGAGTCTGAAAGTCCGCTGCTCCGAGGGTCGAAGCGCGCCGACTCCGACGACGCGGCGCATCAGCTCCTCGCCGCGATCATCCCGGATCGACAGGACCACCGAGTATTCCGAGGCTCCGCCGGTAGCCGGGTGCCGGATCGTGCCTTCGACGCACAGCGGCGTCGAAGTGCGCAGTGACCTCTTCTGCGCCTCGGCACCGAAGCGCAGATGATGGTCACACGCCGGACAGACGACTGCGCTCTCGAGAATCGTCGCCTTGCAATGCGGACAAGTGCGCGTCTGGCCCGGAAGCAGCGAGCGCACGCTGCTCATGAGGTGCTGCCGTCACCCTTCGCGAGGCTGAAGGTGCGTGCCGAGGTCTGCTCCGTCCAGCCGAACTCGACCTGCCCGCGCATGCGCGAGCCGGCGGCGACCGTGAGCGACCCGGCTTTGACATCGCCGGCAAGTACGCCGGTCTCGAGTAGCTCGACCCGGGTCGCCCCGTCGATATTGCCGTGCAATTCGCCACCGATCGTGACGTTCTGAGCGCGAACCTGCCCGGTGAGATGGGCTCCCGCATCGAGGTCAGGTTGCCCTGCACGCTGACATCGCCCTTGAAGCGGCCAGCGATCCGCACATGTCCGCTGCCTTCGATCTTGCCTTCGATCGTCAGGTCCGCAGCGATCACGGACTCCTTCGGTTCACTGCAGCCCGCGGCTGCTCGCGGCGCCCGGCGTGTCTCGGTGCTCAACGGCACCGCGGTGGGTTTGTCAGAGTCACGCGCTGAGGGCTCGCGAGACGAAGTCGGCGTGGTGCCGCCGGTGGTTGAAGCCTGTTCCTTCCAAAGAGCCATAACTGAATCCTCCCCATGCCTTGAGCGAAAGAAGCCGGATGGTAAACCGCTGAGGCGTCTGGGACAGCTCGAATTTGTCTCAGACTGTGCGGATGGCTGAGCTCGAATCTGGGCTCCGAAGGCCGTTCAGCTCACTTGTGCCTATAGAGTATAGAAGAATAGAAGAAGAGGAGTCAGGTGAGAGGGTCCGGGGGTGCTCTGGTCGTATGCACCCTTCATGCCCGTTGACACAATCTAAGCCGGAAATCAGAATACGCGGCTCGTTTTTCGCGGAGGGGTACCCAAGCGGCCAACGGGAGCAGACTGTAAATCTGCCGGCTCATGCCTTCGTAGGTTCGAATCCTACCCCCTCCACCAGCCGAGTGGTGCGGGAGGCGAAGGCCGGCAGCGGATCGGGTGATCGGGTGAGAGCTGCGCTGCGGGTGTAGTTCAATGGTAGAACCTCAGCCTTCCAAGCTGATGGTGTGGGTTCGATTCCCATCACCCGCTCCAAACTCAGTCTGAAAGCGTGGGGCCCTGACGAGCGAGTCCCACGCCCACGTAGCTCAGTCGGTAGAGCACGTCCTTGGTAAGGACGAGGTCACCGGTTCGATTCCGGTCGTGGGCTCCAAGAAGACGGCCTCAGGCGTCAGGCCTCGGGTCTCGAGTTCGGGAAGGTAAGCGATTTCGGTTTTTTTGCCTGGGGTTTGAGGCCTCGGGCCTGTGGCCTGCTCCAAACATTACAGCGCAGAGGATTACTGTCGTGGCCAAAGCAAAATTTGCACGCACCAAGCCGCACGTGAATGTGGGGACGATTGGGCACGTGGATCACGGGAAGACGACGTTGACGGCGGCGTTGACGAAGGTGATGGCGGAGAAGTTTGGCGGGGAGTTCACGGCCTACGATCAGATTGACAAGGCGCCGGAGGAGCGCGCGCGCGGGATCACGATTGCGACCGCGCACGTGGAGTACCAGAGCGCGAACCGGCACTACGCGCACGTGGATTGTCCTGGGCATGCGGACTACGTGAAGAACATGATCACGGGAGCGGCGCAGATGGACGGGGCGATCCTGGTGGTGATCTGCGGCGGATGGGCCGATGCCGCAGACGCGCGAGCACATTTTGCTGGCACGCCAGGTGGGTGTGCCGTACATCCTGGTGTACATGAACAAGGCCGACATGGTGGACGATGCGGAGCTGTTGCAGCTGGTGGAGCTGGAGGTTCGGGATCTTCTGACGCATGTACAAGTTTCCCGGGGACAAGACGCCGATCATTGTGGGCTCGGCGTTGAAGGCGCTGGAGGGCGAGGACAGCGAGCTGGGGGTGAAGTCGGTGCTGAAGCTGGTGGAGGAGATGGACAAGTTCATTCCGGTGCCGAAGCGGGCGGTGGATGGGGCGTTTTTGATGCCGGTGGAGGATGTGTTCTCGATTTCCGGGCGCGGCACGGTGGTGACGGGGCGCATTGAGCGCGGGATTGTGCGGGTGAACGATGAGGTGGAGATCGTGGGGTTGAAGGCGACCACCAAGACGATCTGCACTGGGGTGGAGATGTTCAGAAAGCTCCTCGATGAGGGGCAGGCGGGGGATAACGTTGGGGTGCTGTTGCGCGGCACGAAGCGCGAGGAAGTGGAGCGCGGCCAGGTGCTGGCCAAGCCCGGGAGCATTACCCCGCACACCAAGTTTGAGTGCGAGGTGTACGTGCTCACCAAGGAGGAAGGGGGGCGGCATACGCCGTTCTTCAAGGGGTACCGGCCACAGTTTTACTTCCGCACCACGGATGTGACGGGAGCGGTGGAGTTGCCGGCGGGGACCGAGATGGTCATGCCGGGGGACAACATCAAGATGGTGGTGGAGCTGATCAGCCCCATTGCCATGGAAGAGGGGCTGCGCTTTGCCATCCGCGAGGGTGGCAAGACCGTCGGCGCAGGCGTCGTGTCGAAGATCCTTCAGTAGTTTTCCGCAGGCCAGTAGCTCAATTGGCAGAGCGGCGGTCTCCAAAACCGCAGGTTGGGGGTTCGATTCCCTCCTGGCCTGCCATACGCGCGATTCTCGTTACATGACAGAAGCAGTTGAAACAGAGCCGAGTGCCCTCGACATCGCCAAGCTGGCGCTCGGGATCGTCGTCGTGATCGCCGGTCTTGGGGCGTTCTACTACTTCGGCGACCAGTCGCCGGCGATTCGCTGGCTGGTCGGTACTCGTCGGGCTCGGCATCGGTGCGGCGATCGCCCTGCAGTCGCACTACGGCCGCCGCTTCTGGCAGTTCGTCCAGTCGGCGCGCGTCGAGCTGCGCAAGGTGGTCTGGCCGAACCGGCAGGAAACGGTGCAGACGACGATCGTCGTGTTCGTATTCGTGATCGTGTCCGGAGTGTTTTTCTGGCTGCTCGACATCCTGCTCGGCTGGATCACGAAGCAGCTCACGGGACAGGGGAGCTGATGATGTCGTTGCGCTGGTACGTGGTGCACGCGTACTCGAATTTCGAGCACAAGGTGGCCGAGTCGCTCAAGGAGCGCATCAAGCGCCATGGGCTGGACGAAAAGTTTGGCGAAATCCTGGTGCCGACCGAGGAAGTGGTCGAGATGCGCGACGGTCAGAAGCGCAAGAGCGACCGCAAGTTCTTCCCCGGCTACGTGCTGGTGCAGATGGAAATGGACGAGGACACCTGGCACCTCGTGAAGGAAGTGCCGAAGGTGCTCGGCTTCATCGGCGGCACCAGCGACAAGCCGGCGCCGATCACGGACAAGGAAGCGATGTCGATCCTGCGCCGCGTGGAAGAGGGCGTCGATAAGCCGCGGCCGAAGGTGCTGTTCGAGCCTGGCGAAGTGGTGCGCGTGACCGATGGTCCGTTCAACGACTTCAATGGCGTGGTCGAATCGGTGAACTACGAAAAGAACCGCCTGCAGGTGGCGGTGCAGATCCTCGGTCGCTCGACGCCGGTGGAGCTGGATTTCAGTCAGGTCGAGAAGGCGTAACGGGGAGCCTCACGGCGTTTGGACCCGCAACAGGTGACACATGGCTAAGAAAGTTCAGGGCTACATCAAGCTGCAGATTCCTGCAGGTCAGGCGAATCCCAGCCCGCCGGTCGGGCCGGCGCTCGGCCAGCAGGGCGTGAACATCATGGAGTTCTGCAAGGCGTTCAACGCCCAGACCCAGAAGATGGAAAAAGGGACTGCCGATCCCGGTGGTGATCACGGTATACAGCGATCGCAGCTTCACCTTCATTCTCAAGACGCCGCCGGCTTCGGTGCTGCTGCGCAAGGCGCTGGGGATTGAAAAAGGCAGCGGCACACCCAATACGGCGAAAGTCGGCAAAGTCACCCGCAAGCAGCTCGAAGAGATCGCCAAGCTCAAGATGCCGGACCTCACCGCAGCGGATCTGGACGCGGCGGTGCGCACCATCGCGGGCAGCGCCCGCAGCTCGGGCATCGATGTGGAGGGGGTCTGACATGCCGGCAGTAGCCAAGCGTATTAAGACCTGGAAGACCAAAGCTCGTTCCCGGCAAGCAGTATTCGATCGATGAAGCGATTGCGCTCGTCCAGGAATTCGCCAAGGCGAAGTTCCCCGAGTCCGTCGACGCCGCCGTGAATCTCGGCATCGATGCCAGCAAGTCGGATCAGCAGGTACGCGGCTCGACCGTGATGCCGCACGGCATCGGCAAGAGCGTTCGCGTCGCGGTGTTCACGGGCGGCAAGAACGCCGACGCCGCACGCGAAGCAGGCGCGGACATCGTCGGGCTGGAAGATCTCGCAGCCAAAGTGAAGGCGGGCGAGCTCAATTTCGACGTCGTGATCGCGAGTCCCGATGCGATGCGCGTCGTCGGCCAGCTGGGTCAGATACTCGGCCCGCGCGGCCTGATGCCGAATCCGAAGGTCGGCACGGTGACGCCGGACGTCGCCGGTGCGGTCAAGAACGCGAAGGCGGGCCAGGTTCGTTATCGCGTCGACAAGGGCTGGAATCGTTCATTGCCCGATCGGCAAGGCGAACTTCGAGCCGCAGAAACTGAAGGAGAACCTGGTTGCGCTGCTGCACGACCTGCAGAAGCACAAGCCTTCGACCTCGAAGGGCGTGTATCTCAAGAAGCTCACCGTGTCCTCGACGATGGGGCCCGGTGTGTCTGTCGATCAGGCGAGTTTGAATCTGTAAGACGATTGATGGAAAGCCGGTGTCGCGAGGCGCCGGTGCCGTCGAAGACCGCAGGTGGGTTTAACGGACCCTTAATGAGCGACAACCTGCGCAGATGGTGTTACCCGAATCAGTGTTCACTGGTGAAGGTCACCATCCACAAGGGCGGGCGCACATGGAAGAGTGTCCGGTGGTGGTGATCTTCAAGCAGGAGTAGCACATGCCGATGAACCTTGAAGACAAGAAAGCTCTCGTTGCCGAAGTGAATGCGGTGGCGGCGAAGGCGCTGTCGGTGGTGGGCGCGGAGAACCGCGGCCTCACGGTGGCGCAGATGACCGAGCTGCGCGCGAAAGCGCGTGCGCAAGGCGTCTTCATGCGTGTGGTCAAGAACACGCTGGCTCGCAAGGCCGTCGCGGGCACGCCGTACGAGTGCATCAGTCCGGCCCTCAAGGGCCCGCTGGTGCTCGCGTTCTCGAACGACGATCCGGGCGCTGCCGCCCGCGTCGTCAAGGCGTTCACCAAGGATCACGAGAAGCTGGTGGCGACGCTCGTTTCGCTGGGTGGACAGCTGCTGGGACCGAAGGACATCGAAAAGGTCGCCAGCCTGCCGACTCGCGAGCAGGCGCTTGCCAAGTTGATGGGCCTCATGAAGGCGCCCATCTCGAAGTTCGTGCGCACGCTGGCCGAGCCGCAGGCGAAGCTGGTGCGGACCATCGCTGCCATTCGCGATCAAAAGCAGGCGGCGGCGGGTTGAGCGCGCATCGTATCGGGTAACTCAAGAGCAATTTTTCCGGAGACCAAAATGGCTGTCAGCAAAGAAGATATTCTCGACGCAATCGCCAAGATGAGCGTCATGGAAGTAGTCGAGCTCATCTCCGACATGGAGAAGAAGTTCGGCGTTACGGCCGCTGCCCCGGTCGCGGTGGCTGCCGCCGCCGGCGGTGCCGGCGCTGCTGCTCCCGCCGCCGAGGAGCAGACTGAGTTCACGGTGACCATGAGCGAGTTCGGCGCCAACAAAGTGGGCGTCATCAAGGTCATTCGTGAGATCACCGGTCTCGGCCTCAAGGAAGCCAAGGACCTTGTCGAGGGCGTGCCCTCGACCGTCAAGGAAGGCGTTTCCAAGGCGGACGCGGAAACCATCAAGAAGAAGCTCGAAGACGCCGGCGCCAAGGTTGCCATCAAGTAAGGATGGCGGCCTTCCACGGCGCGTATACGACGCGGTTCGCCGGGCAGCGGATCTCCGCCGCCCGGCGCGTCGCTATTGGTGCGGCACTTCGTCGCAGCATTGATTGAGGTTAGTCGCAATGGCTTATTCCTTTACCGAGAAGAAACGCATTCGCAAGGACTTCGGCAAGCGCCAGAGCATCCTGGACGTGCCGTACCTGCTCGCGATCCAGCTCCAGTCCTACAAGGGCTTCCTGCAGGCCGAGGTGCCTGAGGAGAAGCGCGACGAGGTGGGGCTGCACGCTGCGTTTCACAGCGTTTTCCCGATCACCAGCTACTCGGGCAATGCGACGCTCGAATACGTGAGCTATCGCCTCGGCGATCCCGTATTCGATGTGAAGGAGTGCCAGCTGCGTGGTCTCACCTACGCCGCCCCGTTGCGCGTGAAGGTGCGACTGGTGGTGTTCGACAAGGATGCGCCGGGCTGCGAAGAAGCCCGTCAAGGACATCCGCGAGCAGGAGGTCTACCTCGGTGAGCTGCCGCTCATGACCGATAACGGCACGTTCGTCATCAATGGCACCGAGCGTGTGATCGTGTCCCAGCTGCATCGCAGCCCAGGCGTGTTCTTCGATCACGACAAGGGCAAGACCCACTCTTCGGGCAAGCTCCTGTTCTCGGCGCGCATCATTCCCTATCGCGGCTCGTGGCTCGACTTCGAGTTCGATCCGAAGGACTGCGTGTTCGCCCGCATCGACCGGCGTCGCAAGCTCCCGGTCACGATCATCCTGCGCGCCCTCGGTTTCACCGAGGAGCAGATGCTCGACACCTTCTTCGAGAAGAATACCTTCCATCTGTCGAAGAGCGAGCTCGCGTTGGGGCTCATCCCGCAGCGCCTGCGCGGCGAGACGGCGAGCTTCGAAATCCGCGTCGGCAAGCAGGTCATCGTCGAGGAAGGCCGGCGCATCACTGCGCGACACGTGCGCCAGCTCGAAGAGGCCGGCGTCAAGCACGCTGCCGGTGCCGCAGGAGTACCTGCACGAGAAGATCCTGGCCCACGACGTCGTCAACAAGGACACTGGCGAGATCCTCGCCAAGGCCAACGAGAAGCTCACCGCCGCCACGCGTGGCGAAGCTGATCGAGGCGGGCATCGAGTCGATCGAGACTCTTTACGTGAACGATCTGGATCGCGGCGCGTACATCTCGGACACGCTGCGCATCGACCCGACGCGCACGCGCCTGGAAGCGCTGGTGGAAATCTACCGCATGATGCGTCCAGGTGAGCCACCGACCAAGGACGCGGCTGAGAACCTGTTCCAGAACCTGTTCTTCAATCCGGAGCGCTATGACCTCTCGCCGGTCGGTCGCATGAAGTTCAATCGTCGTGTCGGGCGGCCGGAAATCACCGGTTCAGGCGTGCTCAGCAAGGAAGACATCATTTCAGTGCTGCGCACCCTGATCGACATCCGCAACGGCAATGGCGAGGTCGATGACATCGATCACCTCGGCAACCGGCGCGTGCGCAGCGTGGGCGAAATGGCGGAGAACGCCTTCCGCATCGGCCTGGTGCGCGTGGAGCGCGCGGTCAAGGAGCGCCTGACGCTCGCCGAGACCGAGGGCCTGATGCCGCAGGAAATGATCAACGCCAAGCCGGTTGCGGCCGCGGTGAAGGAATTCTTCGGCTCCTCGCAGCTGTCGCAGTTCATGGACCAGAACAATCCGCTGTCCGAAGTTACGCACAAGCGTCGCGTCTCGGCGCTTGGCCCAGGCGGCCTGACACGTGAGCGGGCCGGATTCGAAGTGCGCGACGTACACCCGACGCACTATGGACGCGTATGCCCGATCGAGACGCCGGAAGGTCCGAACATCGGCCTCATCAATTCACTCGCAGTCTATGCGCGCACCAACCAGTACGGCTTCCTCGAGACGCCGTATCGCAAGGTGACACGACGGTCGCGTGACCGATCAGATCGAGTACCTGTCGGCGATCGAGGAAGGCCAGTACGTGATCGCGCAGGCGAATGCGACCCTCGATGCGCAGGGCGGCTTCAGCGACGAGCTCGTGTCCTGCCGGCACGAGAACGAATTCACGCTCTCGTCGCCCGCCCAGGTCCAGTACATGGACGTGAGCCCGAAGCAGATCGTGTCGGTGGCCGCATCGCTCATCCCGTTCCTGGAGCACGACGATGCCAACCGCGCTCTGATGGGCTCGAACATGCAGCGCCAGGCCGTTCCGACACTTCGGGCCGAGACACCAGTCGTTGGCACGGGCATGGAGCGCGCCGTGGCGATCGATTCTGGCGTCACGGTGATCGCACGCCGCGGCGGGACGGTCGATTCGGTCGACGCATCGCGCATCGTGGTGCGTGTCTCCGATGAGGAGACCACCGCCGCCGAAGCTGGCGTGGATATCTACAGCCTGACAAAGTACACGCGCTCGAATCAGAACACCTGCATCAACCAGCGTCCGCTGGTGAAGGCCGGCGACCGGATTCAAGGCAGCGACGTTCTGGCGGATGGCCCCTCGACTCACCTCGGTGAGCTCGCCCTCGGGCAGAACCTCCTGGTCGCGTTCATGCCGTGGAACGGCTACAACTTCGAAGACTCGATCCTGATCTCCGAGCGCGTCGTGCAGGAAGATCGCTTCACCACGATCCATATCGAGGAGCTGACCTGTGTCGCGCGCGACACGAAGCTCGGCCCCGAGGAAATCACCGCCGACATTCCCAACGTGGGTGACGCGGCGCTGGTGAAGCTTGACGAGGCGGGTATCGCGTTTATCGGCGCGGAAGTTCGCGCGGGCGACATCCTGGTCGGCAAGGTGACACCGAAGGGCGAAACGCAGCTCACGCCGGAAGAGAAGCTGCTGCGCGCGATTTTCGGCGAGAAGGCGTCGGACGTTAAGGACACGAGCCTGCGCGTGCCGCCTGGTATGGATGGAACGGTGATCGACGTGCGCGTCTTCACTCGCGATGGTGTTGAGAAGGATTCACGGGCACTGTCCATCGAGAAGTCGGAGCTCGAGCGGGTGCGCAAGGACCTCGCCGACCAGCAGCGCATTCTCGAGGACGACCTGTACCAACGCGTCGCCGCGATGCTGGTGGGCAAGACGGTTGAGGGTGGCCCCAAGAAGCTCAGAGCCGGCACACAGATCACGCGCGAGTACCTGGATGAGGTGCCGCGCGAGAACTGGTTCGAAATTCGTGTGCGCGAAGAAGAGGCCAACACGCAGCTGGAGGCAGCGGCGGAGCGATTGAAGACGCAGCACAAGGCCTTTGAGAAGCGCTACGAGGAGAAGAAAGCCAAAATTACCGCCGGCGATGACCTCGCTCCGGGCGTCCTCAAGATGGTGAAGGTATATCTCGCCGTCAAGCGTCGTGTGCAGCCAGGCGACAAGATGGCTGGCCGTCACGGCAACAAGGGCGTGATCTCGACCATCGTTCCGATCGAAGACATGCCGTACCTCGAGGACGGCACGCCGGTCGATGTCGTGCTCAACCCGCTCGGCGTGCCCTCACGCATGAACGTGGGCCAGGTGCTCGAAACGCATCTCGGCTGGGCCGCCAAGGGTCTCGGGCTGAAGATCGGCCGGATGCTCGACGCGCAGAGCGCCGTGCAGGAGGTGCGCGCCTTCCTCGATACGATCTACAACGAGTCGGGCGGTCAGAAGGAAAACCTGGGATCGCTGACTGACACGGAGATCGTCGAGCTGGCGAGCAATCTGCGCGAAGGCGTGCCGATGGCAACGCCGGTGTTCGACGGCGCCAGCGAGGACGAGATCAAGCGCATGCTGAAGCTGGCCGATCTGCCGACCAACGGGCAGACGACACTGTACGACGGACGCACCGGCGAGAAGTTCGACCGGCAAGTCACGGTCGGCTTCATGTACATGCTCAAGCTCAACCACCTGGTGGACGACAAGATGCATGCGCGTTCGACCGGGCCGTACAGTCTCGTGACGCAGCAGCCGCTCGGCGGCAAGGCGCAGTTCGGCGGTCAACGTTTCGGCGAGATGGAAGTGTGGGCGCTCGAGGCCTACGGCGCTTCCTACACGCTGCAGGAAATGCTCACCGTCAAGTCCGACGACGTGCAGGGCCGCACGCAGATGTACAAGGCTATTGTTGACGGCAACCACGAGATGAAAGCGGGCATGCCGGAGTCCTTCAACGTATTGGTGAAGGAGATCCGCTCGCTCGGCATCAACATGGAGCTCGAGCAGGAGTAACGCGTTGCTTCGGGTCGCGAGACCCGCAGCTGGGGAAAGCGATTCTAGAAATTCTGTAGCCCGAGATTCCGGTGCTGACAACCGGGGATTCTCGAAGATGGTGAATACATGAAAGATCTACTGAAACTGTTCAAGCAGCAGACGCCGATCGAGAACTTCGATTCGATCCGCATCGGCCTGGCTTCGCCCGACCTGGTGCGTTCGTGGTCTTACGGCGAGGTCAAGAAGCCGGAGACCATCAACTACCGCACCTTCAAGCCGGAGCGGGACGGCCTGTTCTGCGCCAAGATCTTCGGTCCGGTGAAGGACTACGAGTGCCTGTGCGGCAAGTACAAGCGCCTCAAGCACCGCGGCGTGGTGTGCGAAAAGTGTGGCGTCGAAGTGACGCAGTCCAAGGTGCGTCGCGAGCGTATGGGACACATCGAGCTCGCGAGCCCGGTCGCGCACATCTGGTTCCTGAAATCACTCCCGTCGCGCATCGGCCTGATGCTGGACATGACGCTGCGCGAGATCGAGCGGGTGCTCTACTTCGAAGCCTTCGTCGTCATCGACCCAGGTATGACTTCGCTGTCGCGCGGCCAGCTCCTCACCGACGAGATGTATCTCGAGGCGATCGAGGAGCATGGCGATGAGTTCGATGCACGCATGGGCGCGGAAGCTGTCTACGAGCTCCTGCGCACGCTGGACCTCGCCGCCGAGACTGCGAAGGTTCGCGAAGACATGGCTGCGACGAGCTCGGAGACCAAGATCAAGCGGCTGTCGAAGCGACTGAAGCTGCTCGAGTCCTTTATCGAGTCGGGCAACAAGCCCGAGTGGATGGTATTGACCGTGCTGCCGGTGCTGCCGCCCGATCTCAGGCCGCTGGTGCCGCTCGACGGCGGTCGTTTTGCGACCTCGGATCTCAACGACCTGTACCGGCGCGTCATCAACCGCAACAACCGCCTGCGCCGGCTGCTCGAGCTCAATGCGCCCGACATCATCGTGCGCAACGAGAAGCGCATGCTGCAGGAAGCGGTCGATGCGTTGCTCGACAACGGCCGTCGCGGCCGTGCGATCACTGGCACCAACAAGCGTCCGCTCAAGTCGCTCGCCGACATGATCAAGGGCAAGCAGGGCCGGTTCCGTCAGAACCTGCTCGGCAAGCGTGTCGATTACTCTGGCCGGTCGGTCATCGTGGTCGGACCAACGCTGCGTCTGCACCAGTGCGGCCTGCCGAAGAAGATGGCGCTGGAGCTGTTCAAGCCGTTCATCTTCTCCAAGCTGCAATTGCGCGGGGAAGCTTCGACCATCAAGGCAGCCAAGCGCCTGGTCGAGCGCGAGGGACCCGAGGTATGGGACATCCTCGAAGAGGTGATCCGCGAGCATCCGGTGCTGCTGAACCGCGCACCGACCCTGCACCGACTCGGCATCCAGGCGTTCGAGCCGGTGCTGATCGAAGGCAAGGCCATCCAGCTGCATCCGCTGGTGTGCACGGCGTTCAACGCTGACTTCGACGGCGACCAGATGGCGGTGCACGTGCCGTTGTCACTCGAGGCACAGCTTGAAGCGCGTGCGTTGATGATGTCGTCGAACAACATCCTCTCGCCCGCGAACGGTGATCCGATCATCGTTCCGTCGCAGGACGTGGTGCTCGGTCTGTACTACATGACGCGCGAGCGCGTCGGCGCACGTGGTGAAGGCTCGTTCTTCACCGATGTGCAAGAAGCGCATCGAGCGTACGAGACGCGTAACGCCGACCTGCAGGCACGCGTCAAGGTGCGACTGACGGAGCGGCTGCCGGATCCGGAAGCGGAAGGCGAGCTGCGTAACAACAGGCGCGTCGTGTCGACGACCGTCGGCCGTGCGCTGCTGTTCGAGATTCTGCCGGCGGGCCTGTCCTTCGATCTCATCAACCAGGACATGACCAAGAAGGCGATCTCGGCGATCATCAACGCCTGCTATCGCACGCTCGGTCTGAAAGAGACCGTCGTATTCGCCGACCAGCTCATGTACACGGGCTTCCACTACGCGACGCGCGCCGGTGTGTCGATCGGTGTGGACGACATGGTGGTGCCGCTGCAGAAGACCCGGATCCTCGCGGCGGCTGAGCATGAGGTGAAGGAGATCCAGGATCAGTACGCTTCGGGACTGGTGACCAGCGGCGAACGCTACAACAAGGTGGTCGATATCTGGTCGCGTACCAATGACCAGGTCGCGAAAGCGATGATGGAGAAGCTGAGCACCGAAGAGGCCACGGATGTCCGCGGCCGCAAGGTGAACCAGAAATCCTTCAACTCCATCTTCATGATGGCCGACTCCGGCGCGCGAGGCTCTGCGGCGCAGATCCGCCAGCTCGCCGGCATGCGCGGCCTCATGGCGAAACCGGACGGTTCGATCATCGAAACGCCGATCACGGCGAATTTCCGCGAGGGACTGAACGTCAACCAGTACTTCATTTCCACCCACGGCGCACGCAAGGGTCTCGCGGATACGGCGCTCAAGACCGCCAATTCCGGATACCTGACGCGCCGACTGGTCGACGTCGCACAGGATCTGGTCGTCACGGAAATCGATTGCGGTACGAACAACGGCCTGATGATGACACCGATGGTTGAAGGCGGTGATGTCGTCGAAGGACTCGGTGAGCGCGTGCTCGGCCGGGTGGTGGCCGAAGAAGTCAAGGCACCGGGCAGTGAAGAGGTCATCGTCGAAGCGGGCACGCTGCTCGATGAGGGCTGGGTGCGAAAGCTCGAGCAGATGGGTGTCGATCAGTTGATGGTGCGTTCACCGATCACCTGCGCGACGCGGTACGGCGTCTGCTCCCAATGCTACGGGCGCGATCTGGCCCGCGGCCGGCGCATCAACATTGGTGAGGCGGTAGGCGTCATCGCAGCCCAGTCGATCGGTGAGCCCGGAACACAGCTCACGATGCGCACGTTCCACATCGGTGGCGCGGCTTCGCGGGCAGCGGCGGCCAACAGCGTCGAGATCAAAGGCAAGGGAACCGTCCGGCTCCACAACATCAAGACGGTGCACCACGAAAAGGGCCACCTGGTCGCGGTCTCGCGCTCGGGCGAACTCGGCATCGTGGATGAGTTCGGTCGCGAGCGTGAGCGTTACAAGATTCCTTATGGGGCGATGATCAGTGTCAATGAAGGCGACCAGGTGACTTCGGGCCAGGTCGTGGCGACCTGGGATCCGCACACTCACCCGGTGGTCACGGAAGTTGCGGGCTTCATCAAGTTCCAGGACTTCGTGGACGGAATTACGGTTAACGCGCAGGTGGACGAGATCACCGGCCTGTCCAGCATCGTGGTGAGCGATCCGAAGCAGCGCGGCTCGGCCGGTAAGGACATGCGCCCGGTGGTGAGACTGGTCAACTCCAAGGGCAAGGAAATCACCTTTGCGAATACCGACATTCCAGCGGTCTACGCACTGCCGCCCGGCGCGATCGTGAGCCTGGAAGACGGTGCCAAGGTCACGGGAGGCGACGTCATCGCGCGCATTCCGCAGGAGTCTTCGAAGACTCGCGA
>CAWEOT010000021.1:0-26130 GCA_963810775.1 uncultured Gammaproteobacteria bacterium | reverse complement strand
GCAATTCGTTGCGCGAGCGAGTCGGGCTGGTGCTCTTGCCGGAAGCGCTGCCTCATTTAGCGCAAGTCCAACGCCCCAGACGAACATACCCCGACTTCCATTCTTGTAGCTGCCGCATCCCGAGGTAAGTTGCAGCATCGCATTGCCTTCGGTGATGCTGCCCTCACCTTCGCCCTGCGCCTGGCCGAGCACCGATTGCGGACACGGCAGGTTTGTTCCCGGCAGGACTGTGTCGGGAAAGGCTTCATTGGCAACGAGAGCACCCTTGCTGTTGTTGACGATATTGGTCAGCCTTTTGACTAGCGCAAACCCAGAGCCTGAATTCCCAGAGCTGCCGACCTCGCTGCTAATTTGCCGTTTGCCGAGGTGATGTAATCCAATTTACTCCGGAATCGGAACCTGGCGCGAGATCGAGAATGCAGCCGACTGCGCTGCGACGCCCGTACCCGGCTGCCCGGAACCTACGCTGACACGATATTTCCCGGTCATGACCTCTCTCACGCCATCGCGACTGACGAAGCTGAGATCACGCGGTGAGAGCTCGAGAGTAAGCATCTTGCGCTCGCCAGCTTGCAAGCTGAAGCGCTGGAAGCCACGCAGCGCCATTCGCGGCGCGGCTTCGAATTGCGGCGGCTCCAGATAGAGCTGAGCGACTTCCTCGCCCGCCCGTCTGCTCGTGTTCGTCACTGTGGTGGTGACCCGCAGTCCGTGCTCCATGCTCGCGCCGATTGCTTCGATCCTGAGCGGCGCATATTCGAAGCTCGAGTAGCTGAGGCCATACCCGAATGGATAGACCGGTGTGCCGGAGAAGTAGCGATACGTTCGCTCCTTCATCGAGTAGTCACTGAATGGCGGCAGATCGGTAACGCTTCGATAGAAAGTGAGCGGCAAGCGCCCGGCGGGATTCACCTTCCCTGAGATGACGTTCGCGATGGCCAATCCTCCAGCCTGACCGGGATACCACGCTTCAATGATCGCGGCCGCGCTTTCCTTGGCCCACGACAAGTCGATTGTGCTGCCATTCAATGCCACCACGACCAAAGGCTTTCCAGTTGCCCTGGCCTGTTCCAGGAGCTTGCGTTGATCCGCCGGCAGGTCGAGCGAGGTCTTGTCTCCGCCGGAAAACCCCTCAATATCGACCTTCATCTCTTCGCCTTCGAGGTCCGACGTGAGTCCGACCGCGGCGACGATAAGATCGGCACTCGCGGCAGCAGCCGAGAGATCCTTTTCCGCCTGCAGGGAGACGCGTTTCCAGAACAATCCGGGGCTGCGCCAACCGAAGCGTACTTCGTTGGTGATGCGAATCGGGTAGCGGCGTCCTTTCTCGAGCGTGACCAGCGCGAACTCCGGGAGGTCGGCCGCGGGACGCGGCCCGGGCTCCACCAGCACCTTACCGTCGAAGGTGAGCTCACTCGCCGGACCCAGGACACCGAGGCGATACGTCCCCGCGGCAGGTGGCACGAGAAGACCCGTCCAGGTCACGCGATTCTTCGCATCGCCCGTGTCCTCGGAGCGGAGCCCCGGTTTCCCGTCGGGCCCGCGCAACGACAATGTGGGTACGGGATCACCATCCGTGGCGGACGGCGACCACGGCACATGCGTCACAATGACGCTCGGCAGCACTCGATGGAGGCCCTCCACTATCGAGACAGGCGGGCTCGATTGCGACGAGGAGTAATTCCCGCGGAGCACCCGCGTCGAGTCTGCGTGCGGTCCGATTACTACGATGCGCTTCACGCCGTTCAACGGCAGCACGCCATCATTTTTGAGCAGCACGAGACTGCGTTCGGCGGCCTTCAATGCAAGCGCATCGTGCTGCGGACTCGTGAGGCTCGATGGCAAGTTCGCCTGCGGATCGACAGCGACGCTCGAAGGCAGGTCGCCGTTTCGATACCGGGCCGAGAACAAGCGGATCAGCGCCCGGTCGATGTCCTGCATACCGATTAGCCCGCGCTCATAGGCTTCCTGGTAGCGATTGCCGAGACCACGTTCGTTTTGCAGGGTCGCGGTGTTGCACTCGTTGTCCACGCCCGTTCTGAGCGCGGCCGCCACGGCGGCTGCCGGATCTGGTGCGTACTTGTGGTTCCGGCTGATGTCGGCGACGGCATCGCAGTCCGAAACGACATAGCCATCGAACTGCCATGCACCTCGCAGTCGCTCCTTCAATAGCAGGTCGCTGGCGCACGCGGGCTGCCCGTTCACGCGGTTGTAGGCACACATGATCGAGCCGGCTCGCCCTTCGACGATGGCCGCGCGGAATGCTGGCAGATACGTGTCCTCGAGATCGTGTGGCGTCACGTAGACGTTCGCCTCATGACGCGTGGACTCTGGACCGCTGTGCACGGCGAAGTGTTTGGGAGAGGCAATGACGTTCGGGTGCTCCGGATCCGGTCCCTGCATTCCGCGCACGTAGGCGACCGCTAACCGCGATGTCAGGAACGGATCTTCTCCGTACGTCTCCTGTCCGCGCCCCCACCGCGGGTCGCGGAAGATGTTGATGTTCGGCGACCAGGTGTCGAGTCCAGTGCCGATGAAGCCGAGACGACGCGTCCTGCGCCCGCGGTCATGCAACGCGCGGACTTCGATGCTGATGGCGCCAGCCACCTCGTGCAGCAGCGACTCATCGAAGGTCGCCGCAAGGCCAATCGGTTCGGGGAAGTTTGTCGTCGGTACTTCGCCGATGGCGCCGTGCAGTGATTCCGTCCACCAGTTGTAGGCGGGAATGCCCAGCCGCGGGATGGCCGGCGCGGTGTTGAGCAACTGATCCACTTTTTCCTGGAGAGTCAGTTGCGCCACCAGCGCGGTCGCTTGCTCCTCCGCCTTCGCCCGCGAGATCGGCTCCGCTGCGGTGGCGAGGGTCGCCACGCAAATCAACCCTGCTGACAGAACGACTCGCATCAGAAGAGCCTCGGCACGAAGTCCTGCAGATCACGACGCCAGGTCTGCCATTCATGATCGGTGCCGGGTGATTCGTAGAACACGTGCGCGATGTGAGCTTCATCGAGCGCGGCATGCAGTCGCAACAGGCCAGCGCGCATTCTCTCGGGTTCCTCGGTGCCCACGCCCAGCCAGAGCACCGGAACTTTCTTTGCGAACGCTGTCGGATCGGCAAACACGCCCTGGTAGTCCGTCTTCGGATCCAGCTTCCGGTCGCCGAAGACCAGCGAGCTCGCCGCGCCGCTGAAACCGCCGATGTACGAGAACAGATCCAGGTGATTCAGCGTGATGTGGAAGGTCTGCATGCCACCCATTGACAGGCCGGCCATTGCGCGATGTGTGCGATCGGAGAGCGTCCTGAACGTCGCATCGATGTACGGAATCAGCACCTGAGTCACGTCGTCCTCGAACATCAAGGCCATCTCCTCCATGGCCCTCAGCATGTCGGCGGAGCCAAACGGCTTCGCGGTCATATCGGCCGCCGGCTGGCCCGCGCGGCGCGCGTAGCCATACGCCATCACGACGATCATCGGTTTGGCGCGCTTGGCTGCGACCAGATTGTCCAGAATGAAATTTGCCCGGCCCTGCCTGATCCAGCCGGTCTCATCCTCGCCCCCACCATGCTGCAGATACAGCACCGGATAGCGAGTTGTGGTCTCAGTGTCATAACCGGGCGGCAAGTAGACCAGCGCATGTCGCCAGCTTCCCGTGACCTTCGAGTTGTACCAGACCTCGCGCACCTGGCCATGCAACACGTCTTTGATCGAGTAATAGTCGGACCCCGGTTCGGGAATCTCCACCGCGCTCGCGTATTTGCTGCCGCCGAAGAATGACTGGCTGCCAATGTCGGCGACTTCCGCGCCGTCGATGATCAACATGTAGTAGTGGAGACCGGGAAAGAGTGGCGTGGTGGTGACGGTCCAGAAGCCGTCCGCCTGTTTCACCATGTCGACCTTCGGGCCGCTCCAGAAATTCAATTTGACCTTGACGGCCTCAGGTGCTTTGACGCGCACCTGCACCCTGCCCTCGCCGTCGACGCGGGGATATTCCGAGCCCCAGACGTTCGTCGTTGCAGCCTGCAAGTCGTTGGCCCCCTGTGCCCAGCAGGAGGTCGATGCCAGCAAGGCCCAGATTGCAAACCGCCACATAGTGCCCCCGTTGCGTTCAATAGGAGTTCAGACCGGACGCCGTGCTTCGAAGAGCCGCTGCAAGATGCAGAACGCGAACAGCAACGTGCCCACGACGATCCGCGTCCACCAGGAGCTCAGCGTGCCTTCGAACGTGATCAATATCTGAATCGTGCCGAGAATCAGCACACCGAAGAGCGTCCCCAGTACATAACCAACGCCGCCGCGGAGCAGCGTCCCACCGATAACCACTGCTGCGATTGCGTCGAGCTCCAGACCCACGGCGTGCTGGCTATAGCCGGACTGCATGTAAAACGTTACTGCGACGCCGCCGAGAGCGGCACAGAATCCACTGAGCATGTAAACGCGAACGACGGTGGCGTCCACAGGCAATCCCATCAGGCGCGCCGACGACTCGCTGCCTCCGATGGCGTAAACAGTGCGACCAAACTGCGTCAGGTGTGCGACCCACATACCCGCCAGCACGACAACGATGGCGATTACTGCGCTCACGGAGAGCGAGGCGCGAGTTCCCAGGGGCACACGGGCCTGTGCGATCGCACTGTATACGGGATGGGAGATCCTGATCGATTCCGTGCTGACGATGTAGCAGAGGCCACGGGCCAGAAACATTCCGGCGAGCGTCACGATGAAGGGCTGCAGGCGGAACCTCTGCACGAGATAACCTTGCGTCATTCCGAACAGGGCGCCGACCACCAGCACCAGAGGAAACACCAGCCACGGGCTCACACCAATTCGCTCGACCAGTTGCGCTGAAAGCAGTGTTGTCAGGGCGACGAGGGCTCCTACAGAGAGGTCGATACCGCCGGTCAGGATCACGAACGTCATGCCAACGGCGACAATGCAGAGGAATGCATTGTCGATCAGCAGATTCAGAAAGACCTGAGGCGCGAAGAACCCGTCGTACAACACGGAGCCGGCTCCGGCCATGGCGATGAACAAAGAGATCGTCACCGCGAGCGGCACGAAACGAGGATCGATACGTCTCAACGTCCCTTCCCCGTGGCGCTATGTTCGAAGGCACCACGTGAAACCGTGCGACGAAACTCCGCCGACTGCAGCAGCATGACCGCGAATACCAGCACCGCCTTGACTACCATGTTCACTTCGGGCGGCACGCCGCTCGAATAGATCATCGACGTCAGCGTTTGCAGGATCAGTGCCCCGATGATCGAACCGGCGAGGCTGAAGCGTCCGCCAGCCAGTGCCGTTCCGCCGAGAGCAACCGCCAGAATTGCATCCAACTCCATCAGCTGGCCCGCGTTGTTGCCGTCGGCGCTCTTCACGTTGGAACTGATGATCAGTCCCGCTACGCCTGCCGTGAAACTGCAGAAGACGTACAGGCATACAGTTATCAGCCGCGAACGGACTCCTGCCACGTGCGCCGCTACAGGATTGATGCCGATGCTGCGAATGAACAGCCCCATGGCCGTCCTCGTGAGCAGGAGGTGCACCGCGAGAGCGACCAGCACGGCAACAATCAACGCGAACGGCAGCCCCGCGAGGTAACCGTTCCCGAGAAAGTAGTATGGCGAGTAGTAGATGGTGAGTATCTGCCCATCGGTAATGAGCTGCGCGATCCCGCGACCGGCCACCATCAGGATGAGCGTCGCAACGATTGGTTGCATGCCAGCCTTGACGACCAGCAGCCCGTTCCAGAGTCCACACAGCATCGCGACCGCCAGCGCCCCGCTGATCGCGACACCGAGTGGGAAACGGCTCGGCTGGCCGGCAGCGGCATCGATCGAGCCGCCGATCAGGAGCGCGGCCACCGCGGCAGAAATAGCGACGACCGCGCCAACTGAGATATCCAGCCCACGGATCGCGATGACCAGCGTCATGCCGATCGAGAGGAGTATCAGTGGAGCGGCGCGATTCAGCACATCGATGAGATTGCCTTGCAGATGGCCATTCACCCAGTCGAGGCGGAGAAAGCCCGGCTGAACGATGACGCTGATCGCGACTAACAGCCCGAGTGTAAGCACGGGCCAGAAGAGCTGGTGGACCGCGCTCCACTGGCCGAATGCGCGGGTAAACCTTGCGAGACCTGGGCCGCCCATCACTGCCGCGCAATCAAGTCAAGCACTGCCTGCTCGCCGCATCC
Source organism: uncultured Gammaproteobacteria bacterium (assembly GCA_963810775.1). GTDB lineage: Bacteria > Pseudomonadota > Gammaproteobacteria > Steroidobacterales > Steroidobacteraceae > DATBVX01. Next base: position 19,941 of record CAWEOT010000021.1, on the reverse strand, counting down.
GCGGGGGAGCTCTCCAGCCTTGCGACGATCGCGCATGACGATCACGCGATCCGAGACACGCACGACCTCTTCCAACTCGGCAGAAATGAACATCACAGCCCTCCCGCCGCGAGCCAAGGTTGCGATTTCATTCATGATCTCCTCCTTCGCCGCCACGTCGACGCCGCGCGTGGGCTCGTCGAGGATGAGCAGCGTTGGATCCGTCGCCAGCCAGCGTGCAAGCAAGACCTTCTGCTGATTGCCACCGGACAGCTGTCCGACGGGTGTCTCGATGTCCGCCGTCCTGATTCCGAGGGCAGCGACGAAACGCTCGGCCAGCGCTTTCTGCTGTGTTGATGAAAGGTAAGGCACGAAACCCGCGCGGGCCTGTAGTGCCAACGTAATGTTCTCCCGGACGGAGAGATCGGGAATGAGTCCTTCGGTCTTGCGCTCCTCGGGACAAAGGGCGAGCCCTCTGGCGACAGCATCCGCTGGACCGCGCAGCGACACGAGCTGAGCATTCACCCTTATCTCGCCGCCGTCCAACGGATCCAGGGCGAAAAGCAAGCGCGCAAGCTCCGTGCGTCCCGAGCCCAGGAGGCCCGCGACTCCCACGATCTCACCTTGTCTGAACTCGATGTCCGTCGGGTGAACTTGCCCCTTGCGACTGATCGCGCGGGCTTGCAAGACCGGCTGGCCTGGTGCGTTCGCTGCCGGTTCGCGTGTAATGATCCGATCGCTTGCAGAGGCGATTTCCCGACCGACCATCGCCACGATCAACGCCGGGCGATTCAGCTCACCCGCCCGATATTCGCCCACGAAGCGGCCATTACGCAGCACGGTAATGCGATCGGCGATCGCATACACCTGATCGAGAAAGTGGGTAATGAACAGGATCGCCATTCCCTGCCCACGCAGGCGCTTCAGCAGCGCAAAGAGCTGTTTGACTTCGTCCGCATCGAGACTCGACGTCGGTTCATCCAGAATGAGCACGCGTGCGGCGACAGCCGTTGCCCGCGCAATCGCCACCATCTGCTGGACCGCGACAGGGTATGCGGACAGGAGTCGCGTCACATCGATGTCGAGTTGCATGGCGCCGAGCAGCCGTCTCGCTTCTCGATCGACCGCCGTCCAGTCGATGCCTCCACCGCGCCACCATGGTTGGCGCGGATAGCGACCCGCAAAAATATTTTCGGCAACGGTGAGATTCGGGCAGAGATTGACTTCCTGGAACACAGTGCTGATGCCCAGTTGCTGTGCGTGTAACGGTGAGAGGGGATGAATAATCTGCCCGTCGAGCTCGATCGAGCCGGAGTCCGCCGCGCAGACACCCGTCAGCACCTTGATCAGTGTCGACTTGCCGGCCCCGTTCTGGCCCATCAGTGCGTGGATTTCGCCGGAACGCAGGCACAGGCTCACATCATCCAATGCCCGCACACCCGGAAATGCGCGATGGATACCGCGGGCCCGCAGAACGCAGTCATCGTGCTCATCACCCGCCACTGGGCGCCCCCTAGTACTTGCGTGTCGGAAATACGTCCCGCGCCGTCTCCATCGGGAAAATGGATTCTTCGGTGACGATGCGGCGGGGTAGCGGCCTGCCTGCGACGACATCTTTCACAGCGGCCATGAGTTGCGGCCCGAGGAGCGGGTTGCATTCCACCGTGACGTTGAGCTTTCCAGCCATCATAGCCTCGAAGGCGCCTTTCACGCCGTCTACGGAGATGATCAGGATGTCCTGGCCTGGCTTCAGCCCCGCTTCCTCGATGGCCTGGATCGCCCCTATCGCCATATCGTCGTTGTGCGCGTAGAGCACATCGATCCGCTTGCCCTCCGCTTTCAGGAACGCCTCCATCACTTCCTTGCCGCGCGCCCGCGTGAAGTCGCCGGTTTGCGAGCGAATGATTTTGTAGCGCGGATCCATTGCGATGATCTCCTGAAAGCCACGTTTGCGATCGTTGGCCGGGGCGGAGCCCACCGTTCCTTGCAGCTCGACGATATTGATATCGCCCTTGCGGTCCGTCGTGTTGTCGAGCAGCCAGCGACCGGCTTTGCGGCCTTCCTCGACGAAGTCCGAGCCGATCAATGTCACGTAGAGCGACTCGTCGGGTACATCGACGGCACGGTCCGTGATGATCACCGGAATACCGGCGGCCTTGGCCTCGCGCAGCACGGTCTCCCATCCGGTTTCAACGACTGGCGAAAACGCAATGACGTCCAGGTGCTGTGCGATGAACGAGCGCAGCGCCTTGATCTGGTTTTCCTGCTTCTGCTGGGCATCGGAGAATTTCAGACGGATGCCGGCATCAGCCGCCGCGCTGCGGATCGAGTTGGTATTCGCCGTTCGCCACTCGCTCTCGGCGCCGATCTGGCTGAATCCCAGAACCACTTCGTGCGTGGCTCGGCTGGATCCTTCGTTCTTCTGGCAGCCATCCAGGAACACGCAACAGGCGAGCGCGACCGGAGCGATGAGCGCAGCCATGGTTTTCTTCATCAGAGTGCCCCTACATCGCCGGGCGCGAAACCATCAGCAGTGACGACGAGTGGATTGACGAGCGGCGCCCCGAGTGCTGGCAGCTCGATCTCGAACTGGTCGCCCGACTCAACGCGAATGCCATCCGCAAAGCTAAGCGTCGCCGTGCCGAAGAAATGCAGATGCACGTCGCCGGCGACCCGGTGGGCGGCGTATTTGAAATGATGAAATTCGAGATTGGCGAGCGAGTGACACATGTTCTCCTCACCCGTCAGGAATGGTTTCTCCCACAGTAAGGTTGCGCCGCGACGAATGCGGCTGCGACCTTCGAGATGCGCGGGAAGCGGCCCGGTGCGCAGCTCCGGGCCGACGCCGCACTGGCGCAGCTTGGAATGAGCCAGATACAAGTAGTTGCGACGCTCGGTGACGTGATCGGAGAACTCGTTGCCGATCGCGAATCCAAGCCGTCTGGGGCAGCCGTCTGGTCCGATGACGTACAACCCGACCACCTCCGGCTCTTCGCCGAAATCCGGCGCGAAAGCGGGGGCGACGATCGGCCTGCCACACCCGACGACAATGTTGCCATTGCCCTTGTAGAACCACTCCGGTTGCACGCCGGACTGACCGTCGGGCGGGCGGCCCCCCGCGAGCCCCCATTGGAACATCCGCATCGAATCCGTGAGTGCCTCCTCGTCTCGCGCCTGCGACTTTCCCTTCAGGTGCATGGCGTCGCGCGCCGAGGCGCTGCCCAGATGAGTCAGGCCGGTACCCGAAACGAGGCAGTGCGCGGGATCAGGGTGGGTCAGCGGCGGTAATAACCTGCCGGAGTCGAGCAGTATCGGGTACGACACTTCGCTGCATGATCGGGTACCGCTCAGCAGGTTCTCGAGGGTCACGCCCTTCGCGATCGCGGCAAGAGCCAGCTCGTAAGTCGACGATTGGATTACCGTTACGAGCGTGCCGCCATCGTCGATTCGTCCTGCGCACGTACGGCCCGCCTCATCGAGAAATTGGATCAGTCGCATCGGTTGTCGAATCGCACCGGAATACAACTTTGGGCTCGTAATCCTCCACTAGAGTGTGGAGGATCACAGCGATACGAAACAAATTCAAAATACGTCGGAACCGATATAGTGATTGGCATATCGATGGGGGAAAGACGCCATGCCCACCACCACGCCCTGGTTCCTGCGTGCCCGACTCAAGACCCGGCAGCTGATGCTGCTGATCGCGATCGGTGATGAAGGCAACATCCATCGCGCGGCCGAAATCCTGAACATGTCGCAGCCAGCGGCTTCGAAGCTGCTCAAGGATCTGGAGGACGTCCTCGGCATCTCGCTCTTCGAGCGACTGCCGCGCGGCATGCGACCGACGCGGTACGGAGAAACGCTGATCCGTCACGCCCGCATCGCCCTGTCCAGCCTGTCGCTCGCGGGCAGCGAGCTCGAAGCCCTGAAGACCGGACGAGCCGGTGAAGTGACGGTCGGCGCGATCACAGGGCCTGCCGTGAGCCTGCTGCCGCACGCCGTCGCCATGGTCGCGCGCGAACATCCCGACCTGCGGCTGCAGCTCGTGGTGGACTCGAGTGACGTCCTGCTAGAACGGCTCGGACGCAGCAAGCTCGACATCATGGTCGGCCGGCTCTTCGAAATGCACGACAAGACGAATCTGTCCTACGAGCGCCTCGCGGACGAGCCGGTGTGTGCAGTGGCCCGACCCGGTCACCCCATGCTCGGCGACGCGACGCTTGCGCTCGCGCACTTGGAGCAGGCCGAGTGGATCGTGCCGCCGACGGGCAGCGTGCTGCGCCATCGTTTCGAACTCATGTTCCAGGAAGCGGGGCTGGACATTCCACCACGCCTCATCGAAACGTCCTCGATCCTGTTCACGACGAAGATGCTCCAGGAGAGCGATTTCATAGCTGTCGTGCCGACGGAGGTTGCGCGCTACTACGCTTCGTACGGAATGCTGGCCATGCTCCCGATTCAACTGTCGTGCACGATGGACGCGTTTGGAATCATCTTGCGCAAGGACTGGCTGCTCTCACCGGCAGCCAAAGTCGTCCTGAGAGCGCTCAGGACCGCGGCGATCAGCGTTTATGACTACGCACCAGCGACATCGAGGGAGCCTACGCCTCGAATGAGGACCATACGAAACTCGTTATAGCTCTTCGGCAGATTGTGATTATTCGGGTCTAACCAGGCCTAGTACGATGGCTGCCGGGCGTCTCGCCCGGAGCATTGCCGAAGGCCATCATGGATTCACCGAAAAAGCCACGGCGCCTGCGCAGTCAGGAGTGGTTCGGCAAGCCCGACCGCGACGGGTTCATGCATCGAAGCTGGATGAAGGGGCAAGGCTATCCCGAGGACCTTTTCGACGGGCGTCCGGTCATCGGCATCTGCAACACGTGGTCGGAACTCACGCCATGTAACGGTCATTTCCGCGAGCTCGCGGAGTATGTGAAACGTGGCGTGTACGAAGCCGGCGGCTTTCCACTCGAATTTCCGGTGATGTCGCTCGGCGAGACGCAGCTTCGGCCGACGGCGATGCTGTTCCGCAATCTCGCCAGCATGGATGTCGAAGAGTCGATTCGCGGCAACCCGATCGACGGCGTCGTTCTGCTGATGGGCTGCGACAAGACCACCCCCGCGCTGCTGATGGGTGCCGCAAGCTGCGATCTGTCCACGATCGGACTTTCCGGCGGGCCCATGCTGAGTGGCAAATTTGAGGGGCAGGATCTCGGATCCGGCACGTCCGTCTGGAAAATGTCCGAGGAAGTGCGCGCCGGCCGGATGGCAACCGAGCAATTTAACGCTGCCGAGTCATGCATGCATCGCTCGAAGGGCCACTGCATGACAATGGGTACCGCATCGACGATGGCCAGCATGGTCGAGGCACTCGGCGTATCGCTGCCAGGCAACGCCGCGATTCCCGCTGTCGATGCACGGCGCGCGCGGCAGGCGCAATTGACTGGACGGCGCATCGTCGGGATGGTGCATGAAGACCTGCGTCTGTCGAAGATTCTCACGCGCCACGCATTCGAAAACGCTATCAAGGTCAACGCGGCGATCGGTGGGTCAACCAATGCAGTGATTCATCTGCTGGCGATTGCGGGGCGCATCGGCGTGAAGCTGGAGCTCGATGACTGGGATCGTCTGGGCTCGGAGCTACCGTGCCTCGTGAACCTGCAACCGTCCGGGCAGTACCTGATGGAGGATTTCTATTATGCTGGCGGCTTGCCTGCAGTGATGAAAGAAATCGGACACCTGCTGCACACGGATGCCTTGACGGTTAATGGCCAGACGATCGGGGAGAACATCCAGGACGCGCCCTGCTGGAATCGAGACGTCGTACGCCCATTTGCAGAGCCGTTCAAGCGCGAGGCAGGTATCGCCATCCTCCGCGGCAATCTCGCCGTGAACGGCGCGGTCATCAAGCCGTCGGCCGCGTCACCGCACCTGCTGAGGCATCGAGGTCGTGCCGTCGCCTTCGAGAACATTGAAGATTTCAAGGCGCGCATCGGCGACGAGAGTCTCGACATCGATGAACACTGCATCATGGTGCTCAAGAACTGCGGACCGTGTGGCTACCCTGGGATGGCGGAAGTCGGCGCCATGCCTTTGCCTCCTAAGATGCTGCGCAAAGGCATCACCGACATGGTGCGCATCTCGGATGCGCGCATGAGCGGCACTGCCTACGGCACAGTAGTGCTACATGTCTCTCCGGAAGCGGCAGCCGGCGGAACGCTCGCGCTGGTGCAAACGGGAGATGTGATCGAGCTCGATGTCCCTGGCCGGCGCCTGCATCTCGCCGTGAGCGACACAGAACTGGCGAAACGGCGCGCGAGCTGGACTGGCGTACCTGCGCCGACACGTGGCTGGTACAAGTTGTATACCGATCACGTTCAACAGGCGCATCTCGGCGCGGATCTCGATGTGCTCGTCGGCCGTAGCGGTGCTGACGTGCCCCGCGATTCGCACTGAATCGATCCATGCGCAGTCACCGATGATGCTCCGATTCAGCTCGCTGGCGGCCTGTTTGCTGTTGTGGGCTACGGACGTGCACAGCGCAGTCGATCGGATAGCGGTGTCCATCGACGCTGCGCACCCCGGACCACAGATCGATCGCAACATCTTTGGCCAGTTCGCAGAGCATCTGGGCCACGGTGTATACGAAGGCATCTGGGTGGGGCCGGAATCCCCGATTCCCAATACGCGTGGCATCCGCAACGATGTGGTGGCGGCGCTGCGGGCGCTGAAGGTGCCAAATGTGCGCTGGCCCGGCGGGTGCTTCGCGGATAACTACCACTGGCGCAATGGTATCGGGCCGCGGCGGGCCGTGACACTCAATCCCGATTGGGGTGGCGTCACGGAACCGAACAGTTTCGGCACGCATGAGTTCATGGACTTTGCGGCACAGATCGGTGCCGCCGCTTACATCTCCATCAACATGGGTTCGGGCACGCCAGAGGAAGCGGCGGAGTGGCTCGAGTACCTGACGTCCGCCCAGCCCACCACGCTGGCGCAGGAGCGCGGCGCGAACGGACATGCGGCGCCCTACCGCGTTGCCATTCTCGGCATCGGCAACGAGAGCTGGGACTGCGGCGGCAACATGACGCCGGAGTACTACGTAAGCCAGCTCAAGATCTATAGCCGCTTCGTCCGCAACTTTCATCCCCAACAGCAAGACAGCGATCGCATGCTGCGCATCGCGGTGGGGCCGGGTGGCGACGAACCACGCTTCACGGAATGGACTGAAGCGGTGATGAAGGCCTGGCAAGCTCGCAAGTGGAGCTGGGACATCGAAGGCCTCTCACTGCACAACTACACGGTCATGGACTGGCAGAAGAAGCACGCCGCCGTTGGCTTTGGCGAACGGGAGTATGCCGAGATTCTGCAAGCGACGCTGAAGATGGACAGCCTGATCACGAAGCACACGGCGATCATGGACAAGTACGATCCCGAGAAGAAGCTGGTGCTCGCCGTTGATGAGTGGGGTGCCTGGTATGCACCGACGCCGGGCACGAATCCGGGATTCCTGGTGCAGCAGAACAGCCTGCGCGATGCGCTGCTCGCTGCGCTCAACATCCACATCTTCGCGCGACATGCGGACCGCGTGCGCATCGCCAACATCGCGCAGATGATCAATGTGCTGCAGGCCATGATCCTGACGGACGGGGAGAAGATGCTTCTGACCCCGACGTATCACGTATTCCGCATGTACGTGCCATTCCAGAATGCCACCTTCATCCCGGTGCACCTCGATGCGGGAACCTACACGCAGGGCTCGACCGTGCTCCCGCGCGTGGATGCCATTGGCGCGAAGGATGCAAGCGGCAGACTCTGGCTCGCGCTCGCGAATCTGGATCCGAACCGGTCTGTCCAGATCGAGGCCAGTCTGAAGGGTGCCGCGATTCGATCGGTTGCGGGCGAAACTCTGACTGCGGCCGAGGTCGACAGCGTCAACAGTTTCGAGGCGCCGCAGACGTTGGCGCCGAAACCGATGCGAGCTGCCGTCGCTGGAGGCAAGCTGGTGGCCACTCTGGCCTCGAAGTCAATCAGTGTGATCTCACTACAGCAGTGAATCCTGCGCTGCCGCCAGAGCCGGTCGCCTCATGGCACAGATCAGCGCCTCCGTAGTGACACGCACGATGCGGCGTACTGGAGTGAGTTGACGTTGTTGTCGTGAAGCGGAGTCGAAGTGGCAGCCTCTAACAGCCATTTCCGGAGCTTTTGCTAACGCCTATCGAGCAGTTGCCCGCAGCGCCCTCACCCTCAGGACGAAATCAATCATCGACGTCGTCATCTTCTACACGATCTCGTACCTCTTCGATCCAGTCACGTTGTGTTCCCTTTCGCGGTGCCCCGCCTGCCGCAAAGGGCCAAGGGGTCATTCGTGAGTTTTGGCGATACCGGTATCTCGGCCCGCGTAGGGCCGACTTCAGCCGGCGGGTACGAAGTCGATGAAGCTGTTGATCGACAGGCGTCCGGTCAGCGGGTTTGGATCCGGCACGAAGGATGGGTCAATGCAGCCCGAGTGTAGCGAATTGCGCCGGTAGACGAGCAGGCGATTGAACACGCCGTCCTGCTTCGCGATCTGCTCGAACAAGGCCGTATCGCCGTTGATGTACCCAGGCCCCGGCATGTCGGGCCCGTCGTTCTCGCTTTCCAGCGATCTGAAATAGGTGTCTCGGCGCGATGCGTCGATGTATTCGAAGCCGGTCTTGCGGTGCCGGTAGAAGGCGGTGCCGCCCAGGTCCGTCTTGAACAGATAGTGAATCGAGGCCAGTCCGTTCGACTCCAGCGAATCGAAATGCGGGATGCGCTGGAGAATGTGGAGCTTTGCAGCCGGCGTCTTCACGAGCGAGTAGTGACACATCGATAACCTGAGCGAATCGGCGCGCAGCTGAAAATATTCCGCCAGCAAATCCTTGAGCCGCTCGATGAAAAAGCGCTGATACGAAAGCGGCGCCTCGATCCGGATGCCGGGATAGAACTGACCGCCGGGCCTGAACTGACTCGAGGCCGCCTTTCTGACCAGGCGGTCGGGATTGGAGACAAAGTTGTCGATCACGAGGAGCGGCGCCTGTTCGCTGCCGATCGTGAGCTTCTGGATGCGAATCTCGGGATGGAGCTCGAGGATCATCCTGTTTGTGGTGACTTATTCATTGCGTATTTCGCTTCGCAGCCGCAAGGTCCGGATTGGTAATTGCTTCTAACAGAACGCGAGCAGTGATCTGCCAGGACAAGCCCCACTTGTCCTTACACCAACCGCATGCACTCTCGGCGCCGCCATTGCCGACATTGGCGTTCCAAGTGCGAATTGCGTCTCTCCCGTGATTTCGACTCTCTAATATATACGACGTCGTTGGTGAAGATGGATTACTGCGCCACCGCTGGCCGCCGGCTCCCCCACACTTCCGGCGACGCCTTGCAATAGCGCTCGACGAACTCCTGGTGCGACGGCATGGTCGCCACCGCACGCCCGATCGGCTGACGGATCGTGTCGAACAGGCGGCGCATGTCGTCGTCGGCCAGTCCCCGCGCCAGCGGATGGTGCTGCTGCGGCACGATGCCCTGTCCCAGCATCACGTGCGTCCATGAATCCAGCCGGAACAGTTCGTCCTCGCCCTGCCAGGCGTGGGCGCGCTCGCGGAACTGCGCGATGCGGTGCGCGAGCGAGTCGGGCAGCGTCATCTCGCGGCACTGCTTCCACATCGGCTCGTCGCGCTGGTTGGCGTGGTAGTGCAGGATGATGAAATCGCGCACGTGCTCCATCTCGGCGCGGCTGATTTCGTTGTAGCGGTTCACGAGCGCCGGGGTAATGCCGTCGAAGGGGAAGAGTTGAATCAGGCGCACAACGGCGGTGATGCCGAGGTGGATGCTGGTCGATTCCAGCGGCTCGATGAAACCGCTGGCCAGCCCGGCCGACACCACGTTCTTGTTCCAGGTTTTCAGCCGGCGGCCGGTGCGGAAGGGTACGAGCCACGGATCTCTAATCGGCTTCGCCCCGACATCGTGCCGCAGCCTGGCCGCGGCCTCGTCATCAGACATATGTTTGCTGGAGTAGACCCAGCCGCAGCCGACGCGATGCTGCAGCGGGATCTGCCAGCGCCAACCGGCTTCGTGCGCAATCGCGCGCGTGTACGGTACCGCGGGGCCCGCCGTTTCAATCGGCATGGCTATCGCGCGGTCGCAGGGCAGCCAGTGGGTCCAGTCCTCGTAGCCGGTCTTCAGGGTCTGCTCGATCAGCAGGCCGCGGAAGCCCGTGCAGTCGATGAACAGGTCGCCTTCGATGAGCTGGCCGTCTTCCAGCACAAGTGCGGTGATGAAGCCTGTTTCGGGATGCTGGCGGACGTCACGGATCTTCCCCTCGATGCGCCTGAGGCCGTGGCGCTCGGCGAAGCGGCGCAGGAAGCGCGCGTACAGACCCGCGTCGAGCTGGTAGGCATAGCTGACCTCGGGATGATCCAGTGCTGTGGACACTTGCACCCGGCTCGAGGACCACTGGTGATCGCCGCTTTCCGACCGGTCCGGCAGAGTGAATCGGCCCGCGCGCGAGGCCAGGGTTTCCAGGCAGAAATCGCCCAGCTCCGAGCGCATGCCACGGCGCAGGCCGTCGAGCCAGAAATGATGGAAATCGCAGGCCCAGGTACCGAGCCCCGTGTGACCGAACGGATGGAAGTAGTGGTCGCCCGGCCGCAGCCAGTTCTCGTAGGAGATGGACAGTTTGAAGGTGGCGGCGACTGCGCGCATGAATTCGCGCTCGTCGATCTGTAGCAGGCGGTGGAAGGTCCGTAACGGTGGAATGGTCGATTCGCCGACGCCGACCGTGCCGATCTGCTCCGATTCGACCAGCACGATGTCGAGCAGGTCCCGGAACTGGTGCGACAACGCCGCTGCAGCGACCCAACCCGCAGTGCCGCCGCCCGTGATCACTACCTTGCGTATCTTGCCCATGTCTGAACTTGTCCCCGCACTGCCTTTCGATCGGGTGACGCGTGCCTCGCAGCGGTCCTAACGATTGAGCTTGTCGACTAGCATCGCCCGGAGCTGACGGGCGAGCACCTCGTCGATCGGCCCGAGCATGCCGCGCGCCGGCGCCGGCAAATGTTCGCCGGCGCGCTCGCCGGGCCCGAATACGTACCAGTCGAAGACCTGGCGCCAGGCATTCTTCTCCCGCTCCGGCCTCTCGCGGATCGTCCACAGCGCGTGATAGAGCGCGTGCATCGGCGTCGGGATGTACGCAGGCATGCTGTTCCACCAGTAATTGACCAGCACGTTGAATGCCTCCAATCCTTCGACGTGGTGCCACCACATGCTCGGGATGAAGATCGCATCGCCCGGCTCCAGCACGGCACTTCGACGCGCCGCGAGCGCTTCGCGGAAACGCGGGTAACGCGTGAAATCGGGCGCGGCGAAATCGACGACGCTGACCGCCTGCCCGCCGGGCGTCGGCTGCAACGGACCGGGATAGAGGTTGGCGATCTGCTCCGGTGGGAACAGCGTGAAGCGGCGCCGCCCAACCACGCAGCAGGCGATGTTGTTGAGCGCATCGTAATGGCAGGAGGCGGTAACGCGGTTGCCGATCCAGATGCTCGGCGGCGCCTGCACGCCGTGGGCCGCGAAGTTGAGATCGTTCGCGCTGCGGAACCCGGGCAGGCAGGTATCGATCAGCAGCGAAGCGACGTAATACGTAGGCGGATGCGCGTCGCCTGCATGCGCCGCGATTTCATCCAGCACCTGGCCCAGTCCGCTGCGTCGGACCTCGCAGTTCAGCGCCGTGAAGTCATCGCTGTAGAACGGACGCCCGGAGACATCCGGACCGCCGTACGAATACTGCACCGGTCGGCCGTTGTAGAACCCGCGCAGGTAGGCCATTGCCTCCTGGGTGGAACGTGATGCGGCTTGCACCAGGCCCCAGTCCCGGACCAGGCCCTTGAGGAGTGCGGGCTCGCCTGCATCGAGCAGTTCGCCGAGCGGCAATGCATCGGGCCGGACACCGTCCAGCACACGCACACGTTCGGTCACCTGGACCATGTCATCCACACTCAGGCTATGCGCTCCGCCGCCGCCGCCTCGTGGCGCAGGCGACGCTGCTTTTCGGCCATCAGCCGGCGTACGTTGTGCATCGAGGCCAACACCAGGAACGCGCCTTCGAGATAACCTGCGGCGTGCAGGCGGTGCAGCGATGCGGCGTCAAGCGCGGCGAGCCGCTCACGATCGATGCCGTGCAGGCCGCCTACGTTGACGCGGTGCTGGTCGTCGAACTGGACGTCGAGGCTGACGGGCTGGATCAGCCCCAGCGAGTCGAACGCAGCGAACATCGGCTTACTGGCTTCTGCGCCGTCGCGGATACCACGCAGCACCTCGATGATGTGCTGCAGGTAAGGACTGTGCCCGCCATGCGGCTGGAACACCGGAGTACCTTCGCCTTTGCCGAAGGTCACGCGCGGATGTTCCAGGTCGACATGGAGGACTGGTTCCCGGCGCAACTCACCCGCGACACTCTGCTCCTGGAAGCCGATCAGGAACGGTCCCCTGGCGACGGCGCCCGGCAGGTAGGTGGCGTTCCAGCGCTCGTCCTGCAGGAACAGGTTTTCCTTCTGTTCGAAACCCAGCAGTGCAACCGACTGCCAGTCGTCGCTGCCGCGGTCCTTGCGGAAGAAGATCGGGTACTCCCTATGCAGTTCGGCCCATTCGGTCGGAAACGCCGGCAGCATGCCAACGTCGTCGCCGAACTCGCGGCCGAAGCGGGTGATGACGTGCAGGTCCTTGTGCGTCACGTTGTTGAGTAATTCGTATCGCGCCATCTCGGCTCCAGCGGTCGACCGGGTCTGCCGGCCGGCTTCGGCAACCATTCCAGAAACCCACTGAGGTCGCAAGCCGGAGGTCCCGCGGGAAAAGTCGTCCGAGCTGTGAGGCTGGGAAAGCTACGACGTCAGGGAGGTTCGAGAGAATAAAAAAAGGGACCGCTGCTTTCGCAGCGGCCCCCCCTGTCTGGTGCAGCAACTCCGCACTCCCTGCACGGGCAGGGATTAGAAGTTGTAGCGGGCCCCGATCATGTAGCGCGGGCTCTGGTCGATCAGCTTGATCAGTTGCTTGTCGGACCGGCCATGCCAGCGGACGTCCTCGCCCGTCAGGTTGATCACCTCGAACCCGAGCGAGAGGCCGGTGTTAAACCGGTAGTTGACGCTCAGATCCAACTGATCGTAGGCCTCTACGTAGTACGGATTGCGGTTAGTGCCCTGCTGGTTCGTCTGAATCAGGTACTCGTCACGCCAGTTATACGCCAGGCGCGCCGAAATGCCGTACTTCTCGTACATCAGCACGGCGTTGGCGGTATCGCTGAGGCCCAGCAGCGCGAACTGCTCAACGCTCGGATCCCCGGCGTTGTTGAAGTTCACATCGCCGTTGACGATCGTGTAATTGGCGAGGATGCCGAAGCCGGTGTCGCCGAGGAAGTACTGGCCGCCAAATTCCCAGCCATTCAAGTCGGCCGTGTGCTGGTTGACCGGCCGATTGACGTTGAACTGGTACAGCGGATCGTCCGCCTCGCCGACCAGGTCGTAGGTGTTCTCCATCGACAGGATCTGCGCTGAGCTGCCGTTGTACGCCGCCAGCCCACCGGTCGCGGCCTCATTGCGCAGCATCGCCACCGCAGTGAACAGCGCCGTGTCGTTAGCGGAGCACCCCGCAGCGACGTCGTTGCCTGCCGCGGCGACCTGGGTCTGGCAGGCCCCGCTCTGCAGGAAGGCGAGCGCGGCCTGCGCGTCAGGGCCCGAAGTCGGATCAGTTATGCCGTAGAGCGGCTCCTGCACCACCGAGTTGCCGACGAAGTTCGTGACGCGCTTGTTCCAGAAGGTCGCCGACACGTAGCTGGACTGGGCGAAGTACCACTCCAGGGCCACGTCGAGATTATCGGACTCGAGCGGTTTCAGTGCCGGGTTCTGCGCGTCGCCGGTGGCGCGCGTGGACGGATCGATCAGCACCGAACCGTTCGCGCGGTTGGCCGTGGGTCCCGCGTAGAGGTTGCTATACGGCGCTCTCGCAATAGTCTGGCCGAAGGAGACACGACCCTTCAATGTGTCGGTAAGCCCGACACTGAAGTCGAGACTGGGGAGCACGTAGTCGTAGTCGGCCTTCTCGCTGAAGGGCTGCACGTCGGGCGATAGCCGCACCGAAAAGTCGTTGTTCGCCTCCCACACCAGCGCGCTCGGGATTGCAATCGTCGAAGTCGACTCGACATCGGTCTGCTCGTAACGCACGCCGATGACGGTGCTGACGGGGAAGCTGCCCAGCTCGCCGTTCAGCTGGAACTGAATGTAAACCGCCTTGGTCTTCTCGTCGATTTCGTTGTCGTTGGCCAGCTGCGGGTTGTTCATCAGCACACCGTCCGTCATGCTGTCCTCGTTCCAGTTGCTGTAGGGCGCGCCGGTTTCCGGATGGGTCATGCCGTCGGTCATCGCCCATTGAGCCAGGGCGTCGGCGTTGCCGCGCCACGCACCGGTCGGAGCGCCGCTGGCGTTGAAGTCGTTGAACAGCCCGGTCATGCTGAACGGCTTGAGCAGTGCCATCATGTCCGGCACCTGGCCGGCGTCAGAGGCGCTCCAGTTGCCCAGCACCGCCGTGCCATTGCTGTTCTGGCGGGTGGCGTTGACCTTGGAATAGTCGACACCGAAACTGAAGCGGCCGTTCTCGAAGTCGAGTGCGCCGTCGATGCGGCCCTCCTTGATCTCCGTCTCCTGCTTCCTGGACCAGACGCGCAGCATCTGCGAGGCGACTTCGTTCTCGGTGAAATCCGGGTCCACGATGCCGTTGGTGCCGGCTACCGCGTCATCGACCGTCGGGAAGAATACTCGCTCGGCGATCGGCAGCTCGTTGTTGAACGTGAACTGCTGCGCCCATGCGCCCGTGCAGTCCCCGTTGGCGCAGTTGGTGCCGGCAACGGAGACGGCGACCTGGCTGGCGCCCGACGGGTCGTTCGGGTCGCTCTTGGTCTTCGAGTCGTGCGCATCGAGGTTAAAACTCAAGCGGTCGTTCACCTGCCACTTGGCGTTGAAACCGATCGAATCAAGCTTGTACTCCTGTTCGTTATGCTGCTGTTCGAAGCCGAAGTCCTTACCGCCGACGATGTCGCGCAGGAACACCGGTGTGGCAACCGCTTCGCCAGTGTCGAACGTCAAGTCGGTGAAGCTGTTGCTGCGCTGTAGCCACATCGTCTGCTCGCCGCGTTCCTCAGTAATCTGGTTGCGGGAGAAGGTGTAGTCCAAGGTCAGCGTGACGCTGTCGACCGGCGCCAGTTGGACGACTGCCTGGCCGTTGATGCGTTCGCGCTCGAAGTCCGAGAACGCATAGCGGATATCGTTCGGCATGCCGTAGAGCTGGCCGATCGCCGGCGCGTTCGTGACCGTGCCATCGGGGCGCATTGCGGAACTGGTGCCGTTCCAGCTCTGCATGTTCCAGGCATTCACGGTGGACTGCACCGCGCCGCCATGGCGCTTCTGGTAGCTGGCGTTCACGCCAACGCCCCAGGTCTTGTCATCATTGGCGTAGCTCATGATCGCCGACGCCTCCGGCGTGATATCAGAGCTGAAGAGCTCGGAGTCGTCGTAGACGCCCTTGACGCCGGCGTTGAGCAACCAGCCGGTGTGATCAAACGGCCGGTCGGTCTTGATATCGAGCGTGGCACCGATGCCGCCGCTGGGCACATCGGCGCGCCCGGTCTTGTAGACCGTGAGCGCGCTGATCGCATCGGAGGAGAGCTGCGCGAAGTTGAACGCGCGCGTGCCCGAGTCCTGGCCGCCGACAACCAGGTCGCCGCTGCCGAAGCCGTCGGCGCCGGGAATCTGGCGGCCGTTCAACGTCACCAGGTTGAACTCCGGGCCGAAGCCGCGCGCGGTGATCTGCGCACCCTCGCCGTCGCGGCGCTCGATCGAAATACCGGTGATTCGCTGCAACGACTCGGCGAGATTGGTATCGGGGAACTTGCCGATATCCTCGGCGCTGATCGCGTCGACCACGCCGTGCGCTTCGCGCTTGATATCCATCGACTTGTCGAGGCTGCTTCGCAATCCCGTGACGACCACTTCACCGATCGGTGCCTGGTATCCGGGTTCCTGCGCAGCGGGACTCGCCGCTGGCGCCGCGGCGCCATTCGTCGTCTGCGCGTCCTGCGTGTCTGCGTGACTCGTTGCAGATGCCAGAATTGCCGCAATGGCAACAGCCAACTTGTTGTGCCTAACCATCAGCCGCCCCCCTATCCCAAGTAGTTTGTTAGTTGACCCTGATCAGACTTCCACACACTCGCTTCTTCTGGCGACCGCTGTTGCTCCGAAGTCGAGCGTTGTTTCCTCGCACTCACTCGGACTGTCGCGATTGCCGTGCTGCTACTTTCATGTGTGCGGGCCGCTGCTGAATCACGGGGCCACACAGTAGCCGACAATCTAGGACAGCGCTGTCAATTTATAGTCAATCAACTTCTCTGGTACCGCTATCATGTTTGGCAATAAGATGATCCAGTCGCAAATTTTTTGCAAGGCCTTCGCAACAATCCGTCATAGCAATTCGCACGAGGCCGTTCGCTACGGTCGCAACAGTTTGATTCTATGTACAAAAACGGACGTCCCCACGGCCGCGATTTTGGAACTCGAGCCGGCATCCACACCCCGCGATCAGAAAATTGACGGTGCATTCCGGCGCAACATGGAGGAATAACGCGTCACATGCCGCGCCTGAGCGGAGACGAACCACAAATTGCTGTTCACGCCAGTTCGCGAGGCTCGCACGCAGACGAAAGTTGCGTGTTCGCGCATTCGCGACTTCGTGGTGCGTGCACGACAACGTAACAAGGCTCATGAATTTGACGTTCACATGGTGCACGCGATGCGCGCACCAAGCACGAATCAACAGACACCACGCCGCACAAGTACACTGCAGAAAATGAGCTCGGAAAGCTTGATGAGCGACGCATTGATTCGACGCAGAGAGGTTTTGCAGGGGCTGCTCGCAGCGACGCTGCCGCTCGGCATGCTTTCCTGCTCGACCGAAAAGCATGGAGCACTGACTGTTGGCGGCTTGCCCGTCACGTGCAATCTCACGCTTCCCGTCGTTTGTGTTTCCAACGCAAAGCGGAATAGCACAGCGGCGCCAGGCGCTCCGCGATTCGAATACGCATACAGCAAGTACAGCGGCTGGCCAGAAGTGAAGGAATCACTCATGACTGGGCGGATCAGTGCGGCGTACATGCTGGCGCCACTCGTCATGGATCTTGCCGACAAGAAGATACCCGTGAAGATCGTCTCGCTCGGTCATCGCTCCGGTGCGGTCATCATGGTGCGTACCGAATCACCGTATCAGCACTTCAGACAACTTCGCGGCAAGCAGATCGCGATTCCAAGCCGTTTCGCCGTCGACTTTCTGTTCTTGCGGAAAATGCTGGCGCAGGAAGGAATGACGCCTGGTGATATCCAGATTGTTGAAATGCCGCCGCCTGATATGCCCGCTGCGCTCTACGCCAATGCCGTCGACGCGTACTGCACCGGCGAACCGTTCGGCGCCGCCGCACAGCGCGCAGGATATGCGCGACCGCTGCGCATGACGCGCGATGAGTGGCGGAATTACATCTGCTGCGTCCTGACCGTGCGCGAGGAACTGATCAATGACCATGCTCCGATGGTTCAGGATCTCGTCAATCAGGTGCTGGGCGCGGGGGTATGGCTCGATACCAAACAGGAGAATCGGGACAAGGCGGTGGCGATCGCTGCGGGCCGCGAGTACTTCAATCAGGATCCCAACATTCTTCGGTTCGTCATGGAGAATCCGACCGACCGTGTAACCTACGGCGACTTGCGCATGATCAAAGCAGAGTTCGACGAGTTGATGCAGCTTTCGGTGGAGGCCGGCACGATCAAGCATCCGATCTCATATGAAACTTACGTCGATGACCGCTTCGCACGCAATTCCCAGCCAGCCGCGATAGCAGTTTGAGATGAGGAAAGACTCTTTGTCGGCGAGGCTCGCATCTTTGCTTCTCTTCGCTCTCGCTTATGGCGCGAGTAGCGCAGCAGACACGGCCCTGAGAGCGGGCGTCTTTGACCCGCCGCGGGTCGCGCCCGATTTCTCATTGCAAGGCTCCGATGGCTCCGAGCTGAAACTCAGCGGCCATCGCGGCAAGGTGATCGTGCTCGCGTTCGGCTTTACGTCCTGTCCCGACGTGTGTCCGACGACGCTCGGTGTTCTTGCCCAAGCTCACAAGCTGCTCGGAACGCAAGGCAAGGATCTCCAGGTCATCTACGTTACGGTGGACCCGGAACGGGACGATGCGTCACGCATGCGCGTTTATCTCGCGGGTTTCGATCCGACCTTCGTGGGCGGCACGGGGACCGCTGCAGAATTGGCTGCCGTGCGTGACGCATACGGAATCTTTGCGAACCGGAAGAATGTCGGTTCGAGCTATACCGTGGGCCATTCTTCGTATACCTATCTGATCGACCGCGAAGGGCGGCTTCGCGCACTGATGCCCTACGGACATACGCCCGATGACTACGTGCACGATCTGCGGATCCTCTTGAAGACGTGAACGTGTACGGGGTTGTGAGATCGAGCTCGTGCGTCGGAGTTGGCCCTTGATGTTGCTCGTGACTGGCGCGCTCGCTGCAGCGAGCTGGGCCGCATTTGCTCCCGTCACATCGCCATCACGTCAGGAAGTGTTCCGAATTCCAAACGGCACCTGGGCCCGCAGGATGTCCGGCGACAAGGTCGAAATTCTCCCCGCGCAGGTCCGCCTGACACTCGGTGTGCGTGACATTCTCGTCCTCGAGAACCACGACGCGGTCCCGCAGATATTCGGGCCCACCCTGTTGATGCCCGGCCAGAGCTTCGAGCTGCCGTTCGCTGTGGCGTCGAGCTATCAATTCGCCTGCACAGCGCACGTCAGCGGGCAGATGACGATCGTCGTCGACCCGTACCCGGCAACCCCGTGGGCTAAGCTCCGCTGGCGCATGCTGGCGCTTACGAAGCTGGCACAATCAACATGACAACTATGCGAAGGCTCAAGCAGGCTCTCCCCTCTCTCACCGTGATCGCTGTGCTGATCGGCGCATGGTGGACGGTCGTCATCGCAACCGGCAGCGTGATATTTCCAACGCCGTGGCAAGTCGTGAACGGTGTCGGCGAGCTGATGCGCGACGGCACACTCTGGCAGCACATCGCAGCATCGCTGTTTCGCGTGGGCAGCGGGTTTGCGCTGGCCGCGCTGATCGCCATTCCACTCGGCCTGTGGATGGGCTGGATGCGCGGTGCGTTCCAGGACGCTCAATCCGCTCATCCAGATGCTGCGCCCGATCTCGCCGATTGCCTGGATCCCGATCGCCATCCTGTGGTTCGGCGTGGGCAACGCCTCACCGATCTACCTGATCTTCATTTCGTCGGTATTTCCCATGGTGGTGCAGACCATTGCGGGAGTGCATACGATCGAGCGGCGTTATCTCTGGGCGGCCGCCAATTTTGGAGTCTCGCGTTACACGCTGTTCCGGCGGGTGGTGATTCCGGCCGTTCTGCCGCAGATCATCGTCGGCATGCGCATCGGTCTTGGTGTGGCATGGCTCGTGGTTGTCGCCGCGGAAATGATCGCTCTCAGATCCGGGCTCGGTTACCTCATCATCGATTCGCGTAATGCCGGGAACCGCTACGACCTCGTAATCGCGGGAATGGTCATGATCGGGCTCATTGGATTAATGCTGGACGGACTGATGCGTCTTCTGGAACGGTTGAAATCCGTCAGGTGGCGCTATGCCCGCTAAGATCGTCGTTGAAAATCTCACCAAGACGTTCGCGTCGGACAGTGGTGGGCTGCGAGTGCTGGACGGCATCAGCTTTACGGTCGATGACGGTGAGGTCGTCGCGATCGTCGGGCCTTCGGGCTGCGGCAAATCGACATTGCTCAATATCGTGGCGGGATTCGAGCGCTGCGATGAGGGTTCGGTCATC
>CAWEOT010000020.1:0-49474 GCA_963810775.1 uncultured Gammaproteobacteria bacterium | reverse complement strand
GTGACAGATCCCGCCGACCATGATGCCGGCGACTGCAGTGAGTCCTGACTTTCGCCCGCCGGTGAGTGCACTGGCGAGAATGAAGGCCATGTCGAGTCCGGGCAGTAGGATCGTGCCCAACACGAGCACGAAGAAAAGCCACAGGTGAGCTGCCTGGTCCATCTATCGCGAACTCAGGGCCGTTGCGTCAGTGCGTGTGAAATCCATCGTCCAGTTGGTTTCCCAGCTCTTACCACCATCCGCTGAGAACGCCTGTTCCCAGCGCGGGTGGGGCGTCGTGACGCGCGACCAGGTAAAGCGCACCAGGATCGGTCGGCCCTGGTATCGATCCGATCCTTCGAATACGCCGACGTCTCCGGCGAATGCGCCGATCACCGGCGGCTGCAGCGCGCTGCCGCGATTGTCGATCCAGTAGATCGACCATCGGCCACTCTTCGGGTCGAAGAAGCGCAGGCTGAGCCCGACGAATCCTTGCCAGAAATCGGTGCGATATTCGTCCTGGTTGCCGAGCCGGCCGGGGAGGGCGCCGCACACGCTGCGCGCTTCGAATTCCTGCCATTCGTTCGATCCCTGCAGCCGTTTTACCAGTCGGCGGTTGTGGATCTGCCAACGCCCCATCAGGAAATCGAATGCGCGAGCCTGTTCCTCGGCCTGCCGCGCTTGATTGAGCGCCAGGAGCCATTCCGCCCTGACGTTTTCTGCGCTGCTGAGTGAAGGAATGAGACCGAGCCCCAGAACAAGCGCCAGCGCCACGACGATCCCGGATATGCGCATGGTTGTTCTCCTCGCGAGTGACAACAATTCTGACAGGGCGCAGCCTAGTCCTTATTTAGGGCGTAAACCGCCCTGATTCGGCGTACCATCTTCCTGCATGTATCACCCCACTACACGTGTCCTCGGCGTGCTCGAGCTGCTGCAGACTCACGGCCGTATGAGCGGTGCGGAGCTGGCACGGCGAGTCAAAGTGGATGCGCGCACGCTGCGCCGTTACATCGCACGGCTGGAGGAGATAGGTGTGCCCATCACGACCGAGCGCGGACGCTATGGCGCGTACATGCTCGTGGCGGGTTACAAGCTGCCGCCGATGATGTTCACGGACGAGGAGGCGTTGGCGCTCTCGGTCGGGCTGCTCGCTGCGCGCAGCCTCGGGCTTTCCGGCGCAGCCCCGGCGGTGGCGAGTGCTCAGGCGAAACTCGAGCGTGTCATGCCCGCGAATCTGAAACGACGCGTGCGTGCGATCGACGAGACCGTCGCGCTGGATCTGTCGCGCCACGCAGCGTCCGCCGGAAATGATGCACTGATTGCCCTGAGCGCCGCGGCGCAGGCTCAAAAGCGAGTCGCAATGCGCTATCGCGCCGCACAGCGCGACGAGACCGAGCGCGAGTTTGATCCTTATGGCCTCGCCTTCCGCGGCGGCCGTTGGTACGTCGTGGGCATGTGTCACCTGCGGAAAGGGCTGCGATCGTTTCGGCTTGATCGCGTGCAAGCCGTTCGCCCGCTGGAAGCTGGATTCACGCGGCCGGATGACTTCGATGCGCTGGGACATCTCGCGTTTTCAATAGCGACACTGCCACGTGCACACGCCATCGAAGTGCTGCTCAAGACCGAGCTGGAAGTCGCACAAAGAGAATTGTTCTCATCCCTCGGAGTGCTGGAGCAGGCGAGCGACGGTGTGCTGTTGCGTGCACAGGCGGACAACCTCGAGTGGTTCGCTCGCGAGTTGTCCCGCCTGCCGTTTGACTTCGAGATCCATCGACCATTGGAATTGCGCGGGGCGCTTGCTCGGTGCGCCCTCCGTATCCAGCGGCTGGCTGGCGTGATTCCAGGCTCTTGAGCCCGGGTCGGTTGCGATTTCTTGGAATATGTCGTCACGCGCAGACGTCTGGCGCGCTACCAGCAGTCGTGACACGATTCTCAAGGCGTGCAACGGACTGCCACTTGTTTCCGCAAGAGCGAAAGGCACGTCAGGGTGGATTGTTGATCATCAACGCTTCGGTGTCGCGACTTGGCGCAATCGTCGCCGTCTGTCTCGTTTCCGCGTGCGACCTGGTCGGTGTTGAGAAGAATAACGACGACAACATCGCGCCCGGGGCACCAACGGGTTTACAGGCCACCGCACCAGATGGAACGCATGTGCAGCTGCAGTGGACTGCATCGCCTGACAGCGATACAGCGGGCTATCGCGTGTTCCGCAGTGATCTCTCGACAGCAATCGCAACGGTCACGACCACTACGTATACGGACGATACCGTCACACCGGCGACCACCTATGGGTATTTCGTCGTCGCATTCGACGACGCTGCACCACCCAATGAGTCCGGCCCGACGCCGGTAGTGCAGATTCGAACGCCTTCTGCGGCTGACACAGTTGCGCCTGCGGTTCCCGCCAACGTGCAGGCGGTCGCGAGCGGGCCCACGCAGGTCAACCTCACCTGGGATGTGTCGACGGATACCGGCGGCTCCGGTGTTGCCGGCTATCGCATTTTCCGCAATGGAGGCACGACTCCCATCGCGACGGTTGCCATCGCCAGCTATTCGGACATCAACCTCACCGCCGGAACCGCCTACATGTACGTGGTGCGTGCTTTCGATGGCGCGGGAAATGTTTCCGGGCCTTCGACTGCGGTCAGTATCACCACGCCAATTCCAGCCGATACGACACCGCCGACGGTGCCAGGTGCTTTGACGGCGACAGCGCAAGGAGCGGGTGCAGTCCTCCTCAATTGGACCGCATCGACGGATGCGTCGGGAATTCAGCGTTACGAAATTCAGCGCGACGGCGTAAAGATCAGCGACGCGGCGGGCAACGCTACCAGCTTCATCGATTCGACCGTGAGCGCGGCGACGACCTATACGTATGCGGTTCGCGCTATCGATGGCGCCAACAATGCTTCTGCATTCTCCAACACCGCCTCGGCGACAACACCCGCCGCGACGGATACCACGCCACCGACCGCACCGACAGGTGTAGCCGCCAACGCCACAACTTCGCAGAGCATCGTGGTCACGTGGGTTGCCTCGACCGATGCAGGTGGCTCGGGCCTCGCAGGCTACCGGATCTTCCGCGACGGCGGAGCGAACCCCGTCGCCACTGTCGGCGCCGGTGTTCTCACCTTCACTGACACGGGCCGGCAGCCCAAGCACGACCTACAGCTACGTCGTGCGCGCATTCGATGGCGACGGCAATGTGTCCGCGGCATCGAACACGGCGTCCGCTACGACACCCCAGGACACGACTCCGCCCTCAGTGCCGACCAATGTCGTCGCGACCGCGCTGAGTTCGACTTCAGTGCGCATCAACTGGAGTGCGTCGACTGACACTGGGGGGTCCGGGTTAGCGGCTTATCGCATCTATCGCAACGGCGTGCTGCTGAGCGCAGCTGCAGCCAGCGCGACGACTTTTACGGACGCGACCGCCGTGCCCAATACGGCCTACGACTATCGGGTCTCGGCGATCGACAACGCGAACAACGAGTCCGCGCAGTCGACGGCAGCTCACGTCACTACGCCAGCGGATACGACGGCGCCTTCCATTCCGGGCGGGCTCACGGTGACGGGCGTAACCGCAACGCAGGTGGGCCTGAGCTGGAGCGCCTCGACCGACACCGGTGGTTCGGGTCTCGCTGGCTATCGTGTCTTGCGCAACGGCACGCAGATCGGCACGCCGACGGCCACATCCTTCAGCGACACAACGGTAGTCGCGGGAACGACGTACACATACACGGTTCGCGCCGCGGACAACGCGGGCAACGTCTCTGCTGATTCGAATCCGGTTACAGCGACGCCGCCAGCGCAATCGCAATCGGGACTCGACTCGCGTCCGAGCAATACTACGTGCATCGCTCCGAGTCAGCCGACGACGAACACTTCGGTCACGACTCAACCCGTATTCCCGAATATCTCGTTTGCCAGCCCGATCCTGATGACGCAGGCGCCTGGCGAACCGACGGACCGTTGGTACATCGCCGAGCAGCGCGGCACGATCCAGCGCTTCCAAGGCACGAACCCGACAACGAAGACGCAATGGGCCGATTTGCAGAGCATCGTGGATGACAGCGCATCCGAGGCTGGCTTGCTCGGGATGGCATTCCATCCCAACTACGCGGCAAACGGCAGAGTATTCCTCTCTTATACGGGCGCGGGAGCAAGTCCCTTCCAGTCGCACATTTCCGAGTTCCGTCGTGGCGCGAACGGCCTGCTCGATCCGACGACCGAGCGCATCTTCTTGAGGCTCGATCAGCCATTCGACAATCACAATGGTGGCAACATCCTGTTCGGGCCCGATGGAAATCTGTACATCGGATTTGGTGATGGTGGCTCCGGAGGAGATCCGGGCAATCGGTCGCAAAACCGGAACCTGCTGTTCGGGAAGATCCTGCGCATCAACGTTGACGGTGCGAACCCGTACACGATCCCGACGGACAATCCCTATTTCGGCAACGCGATGTGCCCGACCGGTTCGGGCTCGGCGCCGTGTCCGGAAATCTATGCGTACGGCTTGCGCAATCCGTGGCGCTGGAGCTTCGATCGCGCAGCGACGGAACCGGATCTGTGGCTTGCCGATGTCGGGCAGGACAACTGGGAGGAAGTCGATCGCATCGTCAGCGGCGGCAACTACGGTTGGAAGATCCGCGAGGGTCGTCATTGCTTCAGCCCATCCAGCAATTGCCCGCTCACCGCGAATGGCGCGCCGCTGATCGATCCGATCGCCGAGTACGATCACTCCATCGGTCAGTCCACTACGGGCGGCTATGTCTATCGGGGCAACGCGATTCCGTCGCTACGTGGCCGCTACGTGTTCGCCGATTTCGTGAGCGGCAGGCTCATGTACCTTGCCACCAACGCCTCGGGTGGTTTCGATCGTCGTGACCTGATCGTCTCCACGGGGTTGAACATCTCGTCATTCGCCGAGGATGCGAGCGGCGAGCTGTACCTCACCGACTATAACGGCGGCCTCCACAAGATAGTGGCCGACAGCGGCACGATCAGCGACACCATTCCGGCCAACCTGATCGACACTGGCTGCGTGAGCATGGCCGATCCGAAGCAACCCGCGCTCGGCCTGATTCCTTATGCGCCGAATGCGCCTTTCTGGTCCGACGGCGCCGACAAGCTACGCTGGATGGCATTGCCCAACGGACAGCAGATCACGATCGGTGCCGACGGTGACTGGTCATTCCCCAACGGCACCGTGCTGGTAAAGAACTTCAAACTCGGCACCCAGCTCATCGAGACACGTCTTTTCATGCGCCATACCAACGGCAACTGGGGTGGCTATACGTATCAATGGAACGCAGCGCAGACGGCGGCAACGCTCGTGAAGGGCGGGCTCATCACACACATCGCCCCGCCAGCTAACCAGGACTGGATCTATCCGAGCGAAGCTCAATGCCTGCAATGCCATACCAATGCCGCGGGTCGGAGCCTGGGGCTGGAGACCGCGCAGCTCAATGGCGACCTCACCTACCCGACAACGGGGCGCACCGCAAATCAGCTCACTACCTTGAACGCCATTGGCATGTTCACGACGCCGCTGGCGCAGCCGCCGAGCGCGTTGCCTGCGTATCGGAATCCGTACGGATCTACCGGGACCGCGGCGGAACGTGCCCGTGCGTACCTGCACACGAACTGCGCGCAATGCCATCGACCGTCGGGCGGCACGCCGTCCAACATGGACCTGCGCTTCAACATCGCGATCGGGTCAACCGGGACCTGCAACGTCGCGCCGAACAGTGGTGATCTCGGAATCTTGGGTGCGCGCCTGATCGCGCCCGGCAACGCCTCAAACTCGCTGATCTACGTGCGCATGAGTCGCCGTGACCTGCACCAGATGCCGCCCCTCGCGAGCAATCTGGTCGACACTGCGGGCGCCGCGCTGATCCAGAACTGGATCAACGCGATGAACGCAAGCTGCCAGTAGTTCCCGCGCTCCTCTCTCCTGTATCCTTCCCGCCCCGTTCACCCGGCAGGGCGGCGGCTATTGGCAACAAATCAGACGCGCACCGAATCGCATCATGACCGTCCGCACCCGTTTCGCGCCCAGCCCCACCGGCATGCTTCATATCGGAGGCGTGCGTACCGCGCTCTTCTGCTGGCTATACGCGCGTCGGAACAGCGGCACTTTCATCCTGCGTGTCGAGGACACTGATCGCGAGCGTTCAACGGAGGAGGCCGTCCAAGTGATCCTGGACGGCATGGAATGGCTGGGACTCAAGCCCGATGAAGGTCCTTACTACCAGACGCGTCGGATGGACCGCTATCGCGAAGTCATTGAGCAACTGCTGCGGGAGAGCAAGGCCTATCGGTGCTACTGCACCAAGGAAGAACTCGAGGCCCTGCGTGCTGAGCAAATGGCACGCAAGGAAAAGCCGCGTTACGACGGGCGCTGGCGCGATCGCACCGACTCACGCCCCGGCGTCGACCCGGTGATCCGCTTCAAGAATCCGCTCGAGGGCGAGGTCGTAGTAGATGACGTGATTCACGGGCGCGTCGTGTTCGACAATCGCGAGCTCGATGATCTCATCATCGCTCGCGCCGATGGTTCGCCTACCTATAACTTCTGTGTCGTCGTGGACGATATGGACATGAAGGTCACCGATGTGATCCGCGGCGATGACCATCTCAACAATACGCCGCGCCAGATCAACATGCTCCGCGCGCTCGATGCGACGCCGCCCGTGTACGCACACGTGCCTATGATTCTTGGGCCCGACGGAGCCAAGCTCTCGAAGCGACACGGCGCCGTGAGCGTGCTGCAGTATCGGGAGGAGGGTTATCTGCCCGAAGCGCTGCTCAACTACCTGGTGCGCCTCGGCTGGTCGCACGGTGATCAGGAAGTGTTCACGCTCGAGGAAATGGCGCAGCTCTTCGATATCAAGGACGTCAACAAGTCGGCCTCGGCCTTCAATCCGGACAAGCTCCTGTGGCTCAATCAGCAGCACATGATGCGCGCGCCGCTGTATGACCTCGCGCTGCAGCTCAAGTGGCAGCTCGAGCGGTTCGAAGTCCAGGCGAAGGATCTCAAGCAGCTCGAAGGCATCGTGGCCGCGCAACGGGAACGCGCCAAGACGCTCAAGGAAATGGCGCAGGCCAGCTTGTTTTTTTTCCGGGAATTCGAGCAGTACGACGAGAAGGCGGCGCGTAAGAATCTCAGCGCCGAGAGCCGGCCCTTGCTGACAATGGCTCGGGAGCGACTCGTGCAGCTCACGCCATGGACCGCGCCCGGAGTGCATGCGGTTCTCGAAGACATCTGCACCAGCACTGGCGTTGGACTCGGAAAAGTGGCGCAACCGCTTCGCGTGGCCGTGTCCGGCGGAGCTGTTTCGCCGCCGATCGATGCCACCGTTGCCTTGCTCGGAAGGGAAGCGACCATCGGGCGCATCGATCGTGCGCTCGAGTACATCGGTCGTAACCCTCAGTAGCGGCTCGATTTGTTGACACACCCGCGGACGCTACGTAGAGTCGCGCCCCTCGCGTGGGGCTGTAGCTCAGCTGGGAGAGCGCCTGAATGGCATTCAGGAGGTCGTCGGTTCGATCCCGATCAGCTCCACCAAGCCCGCGCCCGACTCGATTTTTCGACGTCCCCATCGTCTAGAGGCCCAGGACACCGCCCTTTCACGGCGGCAACGGGGGTTCGAATCCCCCTGGGGACGCCAATCAAAACAAGGCGCTATGTGGTCACGGAGGGCAGGGCGGTAACGTCATATGGGTTGCCTCACTTACCTGCCGTAGTAGGTGACTGACGTCATCTCCACCGTCAGATGTTCCACGTAGATATGCTGGTCGTCCCTGACTCGGATGTACCCCTCACCTGTGGACGAAATGTAGGTCGTGTATGCGCCGCTCTTGGTCTTAATAAGGGGAAGATTCCCCCGGCTCGCCCAGAAATACTGATCTCCTTCGCGGGTAATGCTCACTGAATACTTGGCGGCCTCTTTCTTATCCAACACCTCACGGACTGTGTGGTCATTGGTGATCGACGTCCTGGACCTGGGTGTTCCTTGAAATTCAACTTCAACGGCAAGGACGCTCCAAGATAGCAGCATCAGGAGGATGGTCAGTGCTGTCTTCATTTGCTTCACCTGCTGGTTGTTGCCTGCCACTTTGATAACACCAGGCAGCAAGAGGAGCTAGCGTTAGTTCTGCACCTTCACATCGATTGGCATCGCGCGACACGGGACTGTCAAGCAGCCGCTTCAGTCAGCGTCCTTGCTGGAGTGACACCGTCGCCATCCCAGTTCTGGAGGCGGCGCCGCTCCCGCAGCGTGCCGATGTGGTGGTGATCGGTGCCGGAATCACCGGCCTTTGCGCGGCGCGAGCCCTCGCCAAACGCGGTGTCGATGTGGTCCTGCTCGAGGCGCAAACGATCGGCTGGGGCGCGAGCACGCGAAACGCCGGCATGGTGCTGACCGGACTCAAAGTTGGCGCCCGCGCTCTGCTCGACCGTTTTGACCGGGACCTGGCGAAGCAGCTCTTCAGAGCCTCGGTGGAATCTGTCGATTGTGTTGAGCAGCTCGTCGGCAACGAGCGGATCGACTGCGACTTCCATCGTCGCGGTCACCTTTCGCTCGCGAGCAAACCGGCGCACTACGAAGGTTTTGTGCGCGCGGCCGAGGTGCTGTCGCGAGACTTCGGCCATGAGGTACGGCCCGTGTCGCGCGCCGATCTGTCCAGCGAAATCGGCTCGGGTATCTACTTCGGTGGCCTAATAGATGAGGCCAGCGGTGGCATCAATCCGGCAAAGTACGTGATGGGCACTGGCGCGCGCGGCCCGCGGGGCAGGCGCTGCGCTTCACGAGCATACACCGGTCGTTGCCATTCAACGTGTCGGCGCTCGCTGGCGGGTGGCTGCGAAACGCGGAGCACTCGAGGCGCAAGACATCCTGATCGCAACGAGTGGTTATACGGGCGCGATTACTCCGTCCTTGTATCGGAAGATCCTGGCGATCGGCTCGTACGTGATCGCAACCGAGACGCTGCCGGAACCGCTGGCGCGAGAATTGTGCCCGGGCGATCGCATGATGTACGACTCGCGACATTTCCTGCACTACTTTCGCCTGACGCCGGATCGCCGCATGCTCTTTGGCGGGCGTGCGCGTTTCGTGCCGGAATCGCCGTCCACGATCAACGAGAGTGCGACGATCCTCCGACAGGGAATGCTCGCCGTGTTTCCGCAATTGCGGGACGTACGCGTCGAGTACGCCTGGGGCGGTACGCTCGATTTCGCTTTCGACACCTTGCCGCATGCGGGAAAGGTCGAGGGCCTCTACTACGCACTCGGGTATGCCGGTCACGGGGTCGCCCTCGCAACGTATCTTGGTACGCGAATGGGGGAGACGCTCGGCACCGACGCGGTCGACACCATTCCGTTCTCGCGTGTGCCTTTCCCCGACCTACCTCTGGGGCTGCACCGGAGCAAAGGCGGCTTCCTGGGTCTTGCCGCCGCCTGGTACAAATTCTTGGATTGGATCGCGTGAGGCTCGCATAATGCCCCGGCATTTCTAAGAACAACCGGGGGAGCGCATATACATGAATAAGATGCGGCGTTGGTTACCGCTGGTTCTCGTGTCCTGTTGCCTCGCAGTGTCCGCGTGTTCGAAATCGAAAGAAAGCACCGGCACGGCGCCACCACCGCCGATGGAGCTCGCAGTGCTCGAGTGGGCGGGCTACGACGCTAAGGATTTCTGGATCGACTTCAGCAACAAGAACCCCACAGCGAAAGTGAGCTTCGAAATAGGCTCTTCAGATGCAGACGTGTACGGAAAGATGAAGGGCGGCGCCAAGGCCGACATCTTCCACGCATACACCGGCTGGCTGCAGTTCTACGTGGACGAGGGCCTGGTCGAGGAGATCGACGTCTCCAAGCTCTCCAACTGGAGCAAGGTGCCGGAGCATTTCCGGACGATCGGGCAGATCAACGGCAAGCAGTACTTCATCCCCTGGGATTGGGGCTTCACCTCCATTCTTTATCGAACGGACAAGGTGAAGAAGAAGATTGATTCGTGGTCGGCGTTGCTCGACCCAGCCTTCAAGGGACACATTTCCACCTGGGACGATGGACCAGGCATGGTGACGGTCTCCTCGTACATTCACGGCTACGACGAAACGAATATCAGCCCCGAGCAGCTGACCGCGATCAAGGCGGAGTGGATCAAGCAGCGCCCGCTGAACATTTTCTACTGGGCGGGCGAACCGGAGTTGATCGACGGCATGGCCAACGGTGATGTGTGGGTGGCGTACGCCTGGCAAGGTGCTTACGCAACGCTCCTCGGCAAAGGCGTGCCGGTCGCCTACGCCGATCCGAAGGAAGGCCGCAACTCCTGGGTCGGTGTATACGGCATTCGCAAGGGCTCACCGAATCTTGAGCTTGCGCTCAAGTTCCTCGACGACAAGCTCGCCAATGCAACCTCGACGAACGTCGTGAATCAGTTCTACTACGGCTCGTCGAACCAGGAAGTGATGAGAGCGATCACCGATGAGACGCTCAAGCAGGCTTTTTCGGTCGATGACCCAACGATCCTGCAGCGGACCAACTTCACGCCGAACCTGACTGCCAAGCAGCGCGACGACTGGACCGCGATGTGGACGGAAGTGAAAGCCGCGCGTTGAAGCTCCCACGGGAGCGCGGCCCACTGGGGCGGCGCGCGGCATTCTGGGTTCTCTACATCCCGCCAGTCGGATGGTTGGGCCTGTTCTTCCTGGTGCCGATCGTCCTGATGTTCGCGCTCAGCTTCCGCGCGGACATGCAGGGCGATCTGCTCGGCCTCTGGTCGCCGACCACCGCACAGTACGAAGCGCTCTTCCAGGTCGGCAGCTACTGGCGGCTGCTTGCGATTTCGATTGCCATGGCGTTTTGGGTGGCGCTCGCCGCGGTCACCATGGCCTATCCGGTCGCCTATTTTCTGGTCTTTCGCGCCGGGCGCGCCGCGGGCTTCTGCCTCGTCCTTCTGCTCATTCCGTTCTGGACCAGCTTTCTGCTTCGCGTCATGAGCTGGAAGTTCCTGCTGGGCTCCGAAGGCGCCATCAATTCCTTGCTCGTCTATGCCGGGCTCATCACGGAGCCCTTGAGCGGCATGCTTTACAGCCGCAGTACGGTAATCGTCACGCTCATCTACGTCTGGATTCCTTTCGCCGCGTTGCCGATCGCGGCGGGCCTGCAGCGCATCGAGCGCGAGCTGCTCGAGTCGGCTGCCGACCTCGGCGCGCCGCCGTGGCGTAGCTTCTGGGCCATCACCTTCCCTCTGAGCCTGCCCGGCGTGCTCGCCGCGTTTTTCATGGTGTTCATTCCGACGGTCGGTGAGTACGTCACGCCGCTGCTGATCGGTGGCAGCAGCGGCAGCATGTACGGCAATATCATCCAGGACTTCTTTACCAAGGCCGCAAACTGGCCGCGGGGAGCCGCGCTCTCCATGATCATGCTCGCTGTGTCACTCGCGCTGGTATTTCTCGCGGCGCGGTTCGTCAACGTGCGGCGACTCCTCCAATGAGCGCGCCGGCGCTCCGGGCACTGCCACGCCCGCGACTCCTCGGCCTCTATTTCGCGGCGCTGATCGTGCTGCTCTATCTGCCGATCGCCGTGCTGTTTCTGTTTTCTTTCAATGCCGGAACGAGTCTGTCCTTTCCGCTCCAGGGTCTGACGACGGCCTGGTACGAGCGCCTGTGGGATTCACCGGAAGTTCTGCGGGCGGCGCGCAACAGCCTGTTCGTAGCCGCGGTGAGCGGCACTGGGGCAACGATGCTCGGGACCGCGGTCGCGCTGCTGCTCACGCGATTTCGCTTTCGTGGCGAGGTCTTCTTGTTTGCGCTCGCGATGCTGCCGCTGGTCGTGCCCGTCATCGTGCTGGCGGTGGCGTTGCTCGTGCTCTTCCTGGCCGCCGGCATCGATCGCTCATTGTGGACCGTCGCCATCGGCCACACGGTCGTGGCATTGCCCTTCGTCGTGCTGATCATCGCGGCGCGCCTGGCCGGATTCGATGCAAGCCTCGAGGAAGCAGCGATGGATCTCGGCGCGCCGTACCGGCGCGTGGTTGGCAGGATCATCCTGCCGCTCATTGCGCCCGCCGTAGTCTCATCGTGGCTCGTTGCATTTACCGTTTCGCTCGATGAATTCGCGCTGGCATTGTTCCTCGCCGGCAACCAGCCGACGTTCCCGGTATACCTCTTCAGTCAACTGCGCTTTGCGAGTCGCTTGCCGGTGATGATCGCGCTGGCCGTGCTCCTGATGACGGGCACGCTGCTTCTGGTGTTGCTGGCCGAGTGGATCCGCAGACGTGGCCGTCCCGACGTTCAGGGGGCAGGTCCTATGCACAGCCCTGCAGGAATCAGTAACTTGAGAGAGACGACTATCCAAACGGGCAGTTGAGCGCCCTTGGATCAAGGGCCATTTCCGAGGGCCCTGCACGCGAGCCCTGAGCTGGGACTCAACGCCAGAATTGCGCCGTAACCCGCTGAACTACGAACCTTTGTGATTCGCCTCACGCGTACGGTAACGTGCGTCCACTACACTGCCGGCCCGTTTATAAGAGCCACAACAGCACGTGCGGATCTTTCGTTTTCACGTCGCCCTGCCGATCGTCGCGCTGGCGCTGATCGAAGCATTGGCGTTCCTGTTCGTTCCGTATCTCGCTGCCATCCTGCGCTTCGGAAAGAACATCGCCGCGGTCGAAGGCGACATCGGCCCGCTGTGGCCGCGCGCTGTGGCGCTGGTGATCGTGCTCCTGACCTGCATGCTGGCCATGGGCCTGTACAGCACCCGGCTGCGGGTCACCTATCTCGGAGTCCTGTTGAGGATTGCGGCCAGCGTGATTGCCGCGACCGTGCTGATGGCGCTGTTCTTCTATGTCTTCGACAACGAAAAATTCTACCTTGGCCCTAGGCAGATGCTGATCACAGCCCTGCTCGCGTTCGTCGCCGCGGCGCTAGTGCGCCTCATATTCACCGCGTATCTTGACGAGGACATCTTCAAACGGCGGGTACTGGTCTACGGTTGCGGTAGCCAGGCCTCGAACATCGTGCAGCTGCGCCGGCGCGCCGATCAACGCGGCTTTCTCGTCGTCGGATACGTGCGTGCGCCGGGTGATCGGGTGTTTGTGCCGACGGAACGTATCCTGGCTCCCGAGGGCAATCTGCTTCAGTTCGCGCGCCAGCATGCAATTCACGAAATCGTGGTCGCGATGGACGACCGGCGCCGCGCCTTTCCGGTCCAGGAGCTGCTGGAATGTCGCCTCAAGGGCGTCGATGTAATCGACATCGTGAGCTTCCTCGAGCGCGAGACGGGGCGTGTGCGACTCGACGTCCTCAACCCGAGCTGGATGATCTTCTCGGACGGCTTCCGGCGCGATCCGCTGCGTCTCATATCCGAGCGGGCGTTCGACGTGATCGCAAGTGTGGGATTGCTGCTGATCACCTGGCCCGTAATGCTGATCGCGGCTGCTGCAATCAAGATCGAGGACGGCTTCTCTGCCCCGGCCCTGTACCGACAGGCGCGTGTCGGTTTCGAAGAGCGGGTGTTTCAGGTGCTCAAGTTCCGCAGCATGAGCATCGATGCGGAGCTCGACGGCCGGGCACGCTGGGCCGACCAGGACGATGAGCGCGTCACGCGCGTGGGTGCAGTTCTGCGCAAGATGCGCATCGATGAGTTGCCGCAGTTCTTCAACGTGCTGAAGGGCGACATGAGCTTCGTCGGGCCCCGCCCCGAGCGGCCGGAGTTCGTCTCGGCGTTGAACGACAGGATTCCCTACTACCGCGAGCGACACTGCGTGAAGCCGGGAATCACGGGCTGGGCGCAGCTCTGCTATCCCTACGGCTCATCCGAGCACGACGCGCTGGAGAAGCTCCAATACGATCTGTACTACGTTAAGAATCACAGTCTCCTCTTTGACATTATTATTCTTCTGCAGACAGCCGAAGTCGTTCTCTGGGGCAAGGGCCGCTGAGCGGCGGCACCAGCCTTTCCCTGCGCCTTTTTGATTCCGAAACGCGTGCCTCACGCTTGGTCCGCGGTCCCCAGCCATTGTTTGTCGCAAAGTGCAGACGAAAGCGCGCAGCACTCGTGCATAACTGTTAAGTGTCGGCGACTGAAGACATTGCGCGTCATGCGCGCTTGCTGTTAACTCGCTTTCGTTTCAGGGCAAACCCGTCGAAAGACGGGGACGCAAAGCCTCCGATCTAAGGGTTAGAGACCTACGATAGCGGGGTTGCCGGCAGCAAGTGACAGCTGTCGTCATCTCAGTAACTCGCAATCCCTTGGGTTCTTCGATCGGAGCAGTGTCCAGCGCAGCGCGCGAATTGCTACGCGTGCGCTGTGCGTGGTGGTTGCACGCAATCGGCCGAGCGTGATCAACCGTTTCGATGTAGCAGGGAGAGCCCGCCGAAAGGTGGGACGCAAAGCCGACGCAAAGACGCGCGGTCCTTTGCGGCAGCGGGGAACTCGACAGCATGCTCGAACGCAAACGACCCGGCGCACTCGGATTGCACCAGTGGTTCGTAGTAGCTCTGCTTGCCATCATGGCGGCGGGCTGTGAACAACCTCCTATTGAGGCGACAACCGAGGCCGCCGAGCCGCCGCCTCCAATACCTACAGGAAATGCGCCGCCGACGATTGGAGGAACACCGCTGACCAGCGCTGAGGCTGGTATCGCGTATGTCTTTCAGCCCACGGCGCAGGACGCGGACGGAGATGACCTGTTCTTTCAGGTCACTGGTCTGCCTGCTTGGGCCAGTTTCGATGCCAGCTCCGGAACGGTGACCGGAACGCCCGGCGATGGTGATGTCGGCGATGCACTCGATGTCGTTATCAGCGTCAGTGATGGGCAGGAGAGCAGCGAGCTAACTGCCTTCTCGATCCGCGTTGAAGCGCGCAAGCAACCCAAGCCAAATCGCACACCGAACATCGCTGGCAACCCGCCGAAATCGGTGCGCGTCGGGAGGTCATACACTTTCCAGCCTGCCGCCTCCGATGCCGACGGCAATCCGCTCACGTTCTCTATCTCCAACAAACCATCGTGGGCCGGTTTCAGCGCTACGACCGGGCGACTCTCGGGCGCGCCGACGGCGAGCAATGTCGGCACTTTCGACAACATCATCATCAGCGTGAGCGATGGGCAGGCGAGCGCGTCATTGCAGCCGTTTTCGATCGCGGTAAACGCAGCCGCCAATACTGCTCCGATCATCTCCGGATCACCGGCCACGTCGGCCACCACAGGAGAGGCCTACAGCTTCCAGCCGACGGCGAGCGATGCCGACGGCAACACGCTGACCTTCAGCATTGAGAACAAGCCATCATGGGCGAATTTCGATACCTTGACGGGCAGCCTCTCCGGCACGCCGGCATCCGTCGGTACTTTCTCCAATATCCTCATCAGCGTGAGTGACGGTCAGGCCGTTGTATCGCTGCCAGCGTTTTCAATCACCGTCGAAACAACGGCACCCGCCAACCGTGCGCCCACGATTGCCGGATCGCCGCCAACATCGGTTACCGAGGGCCAGGCGTACAACTTCCTGCCGACAGCCAGCGATGCCGACGGCAACACGCTGGCCTTCAGCATCCAGAACAAGCCGTCCTGGGCGAGCTTCAATACCTCGACCGGCAGGCTTTCCGGTACGCCAGCGTCCGTGGGCACGTTCTCCAACATCCTCATCAGCGTCAGTGACGGTCAGGCCACTGCCTCGCTCAGCGCATTCTCGATCGCCGTCACGGCGGCGGCGCCCACGAATCGACCACCGACCATTTCGGGTTCACCGACGACTTCGGTGACCGCGGGCCAGGCGTACAACTTCCAGCCGACAGGCAACGATGCCGACGGCGACACGCTGACTTTCAGCATCCAGAACAAGCCGTCCTGGGCGACTTTCAATACCTCGACCGGCAGGCTTTCCGGTACGCCAGCGTCCGTGGGCACGTTCTCCAACATCCTCATCAGCGTCAGTGACGGTCAGGCCATTGCCTCGCTCAGCGCATTCTCGATCGCCGTCACAGCGGCAGCGCCCACGAATCAACCACCGACCATTTCGGGTTCACCGACGACTTCGGTGACTGCGGGCCAGGCGTACAACTTCCAGCCGAGCGCAAGCGATCCGGACGGCAATACGCTCAGCTTCAGCATTCAGAACAAGCCCGCCTGGGCGACCTTCACCACTTCGACGGGGCGCCTCTCCGGCACGCCAGCGTCCGCCGGTACGTTCTCCAACATCCTGATCGGTGTGAGTGACGGTCAGGCCACCGCCTCGCTCAGCGCATTCTCGATCGCCGTCACGGCGGCAGCGCCCACGAATCAACCACCGACCATTTCGGGTTCACCGACGACTTCGGTGACTGCGGGCCAGGCGTACAACTTCCAGCCGACAGGCAACGATGCCGACGGCGACACGCTGACCTTCAGCATCCAGAACAAGCCGTCCTGGGCGAGCTTTCAATACCTCGACCGGCAGGCTTTCCGGTACGCCAGCGTCCGCCGGTACGTTCTCCAACATCCTGATCGGTGTGAGTGACGGTCAGGCCACTGCCTCGCTCAGCGCATTCTCGATCGCCGTCACGGCGGCGGCGCCCACGAATCGACCACCGACCATTTCGGGTTCACCGACGACTTCGGTGACCGCGGGCCAGGCGTACAACTTCCAGCCGACAGGCAACGATGCCGACGGCGACACGCTGACTTTCAGCATCCAGAACAAGCCGTCCTGGGCGACTTTCAATACCTCGACCGGCAGGCTTTCCGGCACGCCAGCGTCCGCCGGTACGTTCTCCAACATCCTGATCGGTGTGAGTGACGGTCAGGCCACTGCCTCGCTCAGCGCATTCTCGATCGCCGTCACGGCGGCGGCGCCCACGAATCGCCCACCGACCATTTCGGGTTCACCGACGACTTCGCTGAACTCCGGTACGGCGTACAGCTTTCAACCCACTGCCAGCGATCCGGACGGCAATGCGCTCACCTTCAGCATTCAGAGCAAGCCCGCCTGGGCGAGTTTCTCGACATCGACCGGGCGGCTTTCGGGCACGCCGGCTGCCGCGGACGTCGGCTCCTACTCGAACATCGTGATCAGCGTGAGTGACGGCTCCGCCAGCGCGTCCCTGCCCGCATTCGCAATCAGCGTCACCCAGGTGGCAAACGGCAGCGCCACGATCACGTGGACCCCGCCGACACAGAACACGGATGGCAGCAGTCTGACGAACCTGGCTGGCTATCGCCTTTACTACGGCACGAATTCCGCGTCTCTTACCCAGACCGTACAGATCGCGAACGCCGGGGCCTCATCGTATGTAGTCGAAAATCTTTCGCCCGCGACCTGGTTCTTTGCTGTGAAGGCGTACAACAGCAGCGGGGCGGAAAGCGATCTTTCCGTCTTGGCCAGCAAAACCATCAACTAGGACAGTGAATCTGGAGGACCGGAGGTTCGATTGAGCACCACTCCGTACTTGCCGGCGAGGCTTGCTGCGTCAGTACTGATCGCCGGGGCCGCGTTACTGATTAGCGCTTGCGGGGGCGGGGATGGGGGAGACTCGCAATCGAGTAGCGCACAACCTCCCAGCGGTTCGAACACACCGCCCGTCATCTCCGGACAAGCACAAACATCCGTGCGCGTGGCTGAGGCCTACATGTTTCAGCCGACCGCGAGCGACGCAGACGGCGACGCGCTGCAGTTCGCAGCTGCCAATCTTCCATCGTGGGTGCACATTGACCCTGCGAGCGGTCGCGTCAGCGGCACGCCCGCTGCGGCGGATGTCGGTAACTATGCCGGCATCACGATCAGCGTGAGCGACGGCAAGGCAACCGTTTCCCTTGCACCTTTCGGTATTTCGGTGACGCAGATCGGCACGGGAACCGCGACAGTCTCGTGGGTTCCGCCCACGATGAACGTGGATGGCACGGTGCTCACGAATCTTGCTGGCTTTCGTGTCCGATACGGGCGCAGTGACAGCGACCTCAGCGAGTCGGTGTCCATCGAGAACCCGGCGATCAATACCTACGTGATCGACAACCTCAGCTCCGGAACCTGGTTCTTTGGCGTGATCGCAGTGAGCAACCAGGGCGTCGAGAGCGTGCTTTCCAACATCGCGTCAAAAACGATCTGATTCCCGACTCCAGCTTCGGCGCCGCAAGCCCGAGCGCCAGGCTCGCCGCGCCGGTACCCGCGTGTGAGTGCCCGCTCTGGCGAGCGCGCCTGCGTCCGAGGGCTACGCTCGTGACGCAGTTCACACTGCGCCACGATCCTTCCCCACAGGATATGATCCGCGCTTTGGATCGAGGGTCGCCCACCGGCATGTCTCTTGGGTCGGCAAGCTATGGCCTGGCAGCGCTGGCGTTCGTAGTGCTGACGCTGCTATTGCTCATCGGCTCGCAAGGGCGCACAGCAGGCATCCGCGTCATCGGCGCATCCTTGGCGAGCGCGCTCTGGGCGCTTGTGCTGGCGGTCCAAGCTGCATCGGCGCACTTTCCCTTCCTCCTGGTCTACGTTGCTGAGCTCCTGCGCGACGGCGCCTGGCTGGCAGTGCTTGCCGGCATGGCACGACCCGTCATTCCCAGTGCAGTCCGACTGGCGGCACCGGTGTTGTGGTGCGCAATGCTACTTTGGGCTCTGGCCCTGGCGCCCCTGCAGCGACTGGGAATCGGCCCCGACGAGCCCGTGCTGTTGCTGATCCGCAGCGGTCTCGGCGTTGCGTTGGTGGCGCTCCTTCTCATCGAGCATGTGTATCGCAGCGCGAGTGCGTCGGCGCGCTCCGGCTTGCGCTACTTGGCATTCGGCATCGGTGGAATGTTCGCCTACGACCTCTTCCTGTACTCGCAGGCGGAGCTGCTGCGGCAACTGAGTTTCGATGCGTGGAATGCCAGAGGCGTAGTGAACGCTTTGGTCGTCCCGGCCGTCGCGATCGGTGTGCGGCGCAGTCCGCAGTGGTCGCTCGACATCTTCGTGTCGAGACACGTCGTCTTCTACTCGGGCAGTCTGCTGTTGGTCGGCGCGTACCTGCTGCTGATGGCGTTCGGCGGTTACTACGTGCGCAGCGTCGGCGGCACCTGGGGAGGCGTGGCGCAGATCGTATTCCTGGCGGGGTCGGGGCTGGTGCTGGCGGCGCTGATTCTTTCCGGCCGGGTGCGCGCGGGGGCCAGGGTCTTTCTCAGCAAGCATTTTTATCGTAACAAGTACGACTACCGCATCGAGTGGCTGCGCTTCATCCATACGCTCTCTTCGAGCGGCGTAGAAGATGTCGGGCGTACCGCCCTTCGCGCCGTGGCCCAGATTTTCTCGAGCCCGCGAGGGGTTCTGTTTGTCGCCGATGATTCAGGCCGACGTTACGTCCCCGCCGCCGTCTGGCCGAAGGATGCACAGGCGCTGACGGCGCATCCAGGATGTCGCGATCGGCGATGACCTGGTCGTGTTCCTGAGGGATAGGCAGTGGATCATCGATCTGCAGGAGCACCGCGCCTCACCGGAGGCGTACGACAACCTCAAGCTGCCGGCATGGGCCAGTTCCAATACGGAGCTGCGTCTCATAGCGCCGCTGCTCGCCCTCGATCGCCTGGTCGGATTCGTGGCGCTCGACAATCCGCCGACGCGATTCAGGATGACTTACGAGGATCGTGACCTGCTGAAGACCGTGGGCCGGCACGTGGCCACCCACATTGCTCAGCATGAAGCGGATCAGCGTCTGGCCGACCGGCGCCAATTCGATGCCTACAACCAGCTCACCGCATTCATGATGCATGACCTCAAGAACTCGGTGGCTCAGCTCAAGCTTCTGGTCACCAACGCCGCGCGACACAAGCACAATCCCGACTTCATCGACGATGCCATCGGCACCATCGCCAATACCGTTGAGCGAATGACACGGTTGACGGAGCAGTTGAAACAGAAGGCGGTTATTGGCAGCCCGCGGCCCGCCGATCTCAACGAGCTCGCGCGCAGCGCCGTGGAGCGCTGTCGAGGTCGGCAACCGGTGCCTGATTTTCGACCAGGAGCGACGCCGACCATGGTTGAAGCGGATCCGGAAAAGCTGACTTCCGCGCTCGAGCACGTCATACGCAACGCCCAGGAAGCTACTCCGCCACGAGGTTCGGTCGAGGTTCGATTGCGGAGCAACGCCAGTAGTGCGGTGATAGAGATCAGCGATACTGGCTGTGGCATGGATGCCGAGTTCGTGCGTCACAAGCTGTTTCGCGCATTCGTGACGACCAAGGGCGCCGAAGGGATGGGAATCGGTGCCTTCCAGGCTCGCGAGTACGTGCGCCTGCTCGGCGGCGAGGTGGAAGTGCAAAGCAGACCCGGGCAGGGGACCACCTTCTCGATTAATCTGCCGCTCGTGACCAGCGTGGCAGCGGAACCGGCCTGAAGCAAGAAATTCACGTGTCCACAGACAAGCCAATACTGTTGATCGTCGAAGACGACCTGGGTCTGCAGACGCAGCTCAAGTGGTGTTTCGACGAGTACAAGGTCATCGCCGCGACCGATCGCACCGAGGCTTTGACGCAGCTGCGGCGTCATTCCCCGCCAGTTGTGCTGCAGGACCTGGGGCTGCCTCCCGATGCCGACGGCGTCAGCGAGGGAATACAAACGCTGCAGGAGATTCTCAGCCTCGCGCCTGCGACCAAGGTGATCGTGGTCACCGGCAACCACGATCGCGACAGTGCCGTGAAATCCGTCTCGCTCGGTGCTTACGACTTTTATGAAAAGCCAGTAGACACCGACATCTTGCGGCTGCTGGTGAACCGCGCCTTTCATATCTACGCCCTCGAGGAAGAGAACCGGCAGCTCCGGGAAGCACGAGACAGCAGTCCGCTTGAGGGCATCATCGCCACCGACGAGGGCATGCTGAAAGTATGTCGCATGGTGGAGAAAATCGCGCCGACCAGCGCCTCGGTGCTGATCCTCGGCGAAAGCGGCACCGGCAAGGAGCTGCTGGCTCGCGCCGTGCACGCTGAAAGTAATCGGCGCGACGGCAGGTTCGTGGCCATCAACTGCGCGGCCATTCCGGAACAGCTGCTCGAGAGCGAACTGTTCGGCTATGAGAAAGGCGCGTTCACTGGAGCCGCAAAGCAGACGATCGGCAAGGTGGAGCTGGCCGACGGCGGGACGCTGTTCCTCGATGAAATCGGTGACATGCCGCTCGCCCTGCAGGCCAAGCTACTGCGATTTCTGCAGGACCGTGTCATCGAACGAGTGGGCGGTCGCGAGGAAATACGTGTCGATGTGCGCATCGTGTGCGCCACCAACCAGGATCTTAGCGCGCTCATCGCCAGCCAACGCTTCCGTCAGGACCTCTACTACCGGATCGGCGAGATCTCGATCGTCGTACCCCCGCTGCGGGAGCGCGGCAACGGAACACTCGTGCTCGCCCATGCAATCCTGCGTCGCTTCTGTGCGGCTGAAGGGCGACCGAAACGTGGCTTCACCGAGGAGGCCACTGCCGCCATCAGTGCCTACGCATGGCCGGGAAACGTTCGCGAACTGGAAAACAAGATCAGGACGGCGGTGATCATGAGCGATGCTCCGGTCATCACCGCAGAGGATCTCGGGCTCGCCACCGCCCTCGACCGGACTCTCGCATTCAACCTCAGGGAAGTGCGCGCCCAGGCCGAGAAGGAAGCGATTCGTCAGGCCATGGCGATCGCCGATGGAAATGTATCGCGTGCAGCGGAGCTCCTGGGCGTTACCCGACCGACGCTCTATGACCTCATGGAACGTTACGGGATGCGGCCGGATTCCCGCGACGGCAAGGCAGCCGGGTGACGATGGTCGCGGCAACGGACGGCAGCACAGTCGGCGAAAAGGCGGCACCGCTCGCTTCCCTCCCT
Organism: uncultured Gammaproteobacteria bacterium; assembly: GCA_963810775.1. GTDB lineage: Bacteria > Pseudomonadota > Gammaproteobacteria > Steroidobacterales > Steroidobacteraceae > DATBVX01. Next base: position 27,686 of record CAWEOT010000020.1, on the reverse strand, counting down.
GTGCTTCGCAACGTTTCTCTCGTCTACCTGCTGTTCGCATTGGCAGCTGTAGCGTACTGGCCTGCGAGCAAGGCGCTGTACGAGGTCTGGACCGACTTCAGGAACCTCGGCGACACGCACGGGTTTTTGGTTCTGGGGATCAGCCTGTGGCTGGTCTTTCGCTCGCGTCGCGCGATCAATGGCACGGGCGAACGCCCCTCGATCGTGGCATTGATCGGCTTGCTCTTGGCGAGCTTCGCATGGCTCATCCTCTGGCGAGGTGGCCTGCAGGACCCGCACTTGATGCTCATTCCGGCCATCCTGTGGCTGTGCATTCTTGCCGCGTTCGGGCGCAACGTGGCGATGGCGCTGGCTCTGCCGATCGGGTTTCTATACTTCGCCTGGCCGGGATGGGCGTATCTCGCCCCGGTGCTGCAGGCGCTGACGACGCGCGCCGTAGGACTACTTGCTTCGGCCTTCGGCGTGCCGCGTCTACATCGAGGGCAACGCGGTAGGCATCCCCGAAGGTACATTCGAAATCGAAGGCGGCTGCAGCGGTATTCATTTTCTCGTGGTTGGTTTGGCCCTGGCAGTGTTGCAGGGCGAACTCATAGACGCTCCAATTCGCCGGCGTATGAAACTGGTAGCCGTCATGGTGCCGCTCGCGATTGTTTGCAATTGGATTCGCGTATTCACGATCGTGATGGCCGGACACTTGACCAGCATGCAGCATTTCCTGATCAGAGAGCACTACACCTTCGGTTGGGTGCTGTTTGCAATTGGCGTCGGTACCTTCATTTGGATCACCGCCAAGCCCGATCCAGGGGCAGCCCCGCCAACACACACAGACTTGCCCGTGAAGTCCCGAGGCCCACAGGCAATCGCCTACATGGCTGCTGCAGCAGTGATGATGATCGCACCGATCCTGGGGCAGGGGCTGGCGGCTGCCGATGGCCGGTCTCGGGCAGCAACTGAAGATGGAATTTCCGACGGGCCGCATGAGTTGGTCGGGTCCGGAGCTATTGGCGATTTCCGACTGGCACCCGAAGTTTCGTGGTGCCGATATGGTGGAACAGGTCACATATCGCGACGGTGCCGGGAACTCGGTCGAGGTGGCTGCGATCATTTATCGGCTCCAGCAGCAGGGTGCGGAACTTATCGGCGAGGGCCCCTCATTGTTGGGTGACAGCAAGGCGATCGCGATCAGCGATGAGATAGTGAGCACTCCAGCGGGTAAGTTTCGCGAACTGATTGGCCAGGACCGCGAAAGCCGGCGATTTCTCATCCGTTACCGGTACGACATCGGCGGGCGTCAATTTGTGGAACCATTGAAGTCTCAACTTTGGTATGGGATCCGTTCCCTGGGCGGCGCGCCATATTCGGCATTGCTCGCCTACAGCGCACCCTGCAATGGATCGTGCGACAGCGCGCGAAGTTTGACCGACACTTTCCTCGAGCAGATGGCGCGGGAGATAGAGACCTCGCTGCCTCGGCGCCGCTGACGCGATTCTTCTGTGCGCCCTAATGAACGCCATTCTTAAGCGCCTCGTCTCGGCCTGCGCACTGGCCGTACTTCTGGCGCTCTCCGGATGTGATCGCTTCATGTCGTCGCAAGCTCGAATCGAGCGCGCGCAGCACGAGATGTCGCAGGGTAACTTTCGCGCTGCCGCCATCGATCTGCGTAACGTGCTGAAGAAGCAACCGACGGATGCCGAAACTCGCATGATGCTGGCCACGCTGCTGCTGAAGCTCGGCGATGCCTACACTGCACAGAGCGAGCTTGCGCGTGCCGTGCACGATGGCGCGGATGCGGCACGAAGCGCGCCCCTCACGGCGGAGATTCAGCTCCGGCTCGGCCAGCATGCTGAGCTTGTCAAACAGATCGATGACGGGAAGCTCTCCCTGGTCGAACCGGCGCGCTCGACGTTTCGCGGTTACGCGCTCAGTGCCCTGGGCAAACCGGCCGAGGCTGCCGACGCATTCGAACATGCACTGCAGGCAGACCCGGGCGACGCTGCCGCCCAGATTGGGCTCGCCGAGACATTAGTGGTGCGCGCGCGCTCGGATGAAGCGTTGAAACTGCTCAGCGGCATTGCCGACGCTGACCCGCAAGCAACGGAAGCGCGGATCATGCAGGGCCGCATCCTGCTCGGCCGTGGGCAGTACTCGGAAGCTGAGACGATTCTGCTTCACGCGCGCGATCAACTTCCACCTGCCACTGCCGTGCCACATCGCGCGATGCTTTGGACCTATCTGGCGGAAGCGCAGCTCGCCCAGGGCAAGGTCGATTCCGCCGCCAAGACGCAGCAGATACTGGCGCGTGAAATGCCCGAGTTGGCGGCTGGGCAATTGCTGAGCGCACGCGTGCATCTGGCGCGTGGTGACTACACGACTGGCATTGCCGAGTTGCAGCGCCTGCTGGCCGCCGCGCCTGACTTTGTTCAAGCACGGATGATGCTAGGCGCAGCGCTCTTGTCCCAAGGGAATTTCCAGCAAGCCGAAAATCAGCTCGCCCAGGTCGTGGACCGCGCTCCGGACAATATCGAGGCGCGCAAACTCCTGGCGCGCGTGCGCCTGCAACTCGATCGCCCGGACGCGGCGTTGCGCGTGCTGACGCCCGCGCTCGAAGAGCGAGGGCAGCGATCCGCAGCTGTACTCGTTGGCGGGCGCTGCGCAGCTGCGCGCCGGCAACGGCGAAGAAGCGCTCTCGACCCTGGAGCAGAACGTTCGGCTGCATCCCGACGACGAAGCCCCCCGGTTAGATCTGGCCTCTGCCTACATCTCCGCACGCCGCTATGCTGACGCGCTCGACGTGCTCAAGGGCACGCCGGGTAAGCCGAGCGCGAGGCGGGCGGCCTTGATTGTCGTCGCGACTGCCGCGCAGCAAGGTCAGCCGCAGGCGCGCGCGGAATTGGAGCGGCTCATCGCTGAACAGCCCGACAACGCCGAACTGCTGTACCTTGCGGCCATGTATTTCGGTTCGCAGCGTGAGTTTGAGCGCGCTCGCGTCTACCTGGGTCGCGTACTGGAGGCTGCCCCCGAAAACGGACCTGCGCTGCGCGGGCTCGCAAGCGTGGAATTCGCTGCGGGAAATCTGCAAGGTGCGGAGCAAGCACTACGCCGAGCGTTAAAGAGCGAGCCGAAGAGTCCGGACCTGCATCTCGCGCTGGGCCGACTCTATCTCAGCCGCAACGACCTCGCCCAAGCTCGCGCCGAGATGAATGCCGCGGTGACAGCAAGTGGCGGGCGCGCCGATGTCGAGAATTCCGCGGGACTACTGCTCTTGGAGAATCAGCGCTTCGATGAGGCGCTGGCGAGATTTCGACGAGCAACGACCCTCGATCCCAACAACGTCCTCTACTGGCTGAATGCAGGACGGGCTCAACTGGCACTCAACCAGCCGGCGCCTGCGCGTGAATCGTTGGACAAGGCGCTGTCGATACGCCCTGGCTGGATCCCGGCTGAGAGCCTGCTCGTGCTGCTCGATCTGCGCTCCAGCGGACCCGACGCCGCGCTAAAGCGCGCTCAGGAGCTGCGCAGCCGCCAGCCCGACGCGGCCGTCGCGATAGTTCTGGAGGGCGATGTGCGGATGGTCATGAAGGACTACGCAACCGCTGCGAAGGCTTATGAGGACGCCGAGCGGATTCGACCCGATGCGGCACTGGCCGTGAAGACCCATGAAGCGATGCGGCTGGGTGGCCTCGATCGCCCCGAAGCACCACTCATCCGCTGGCTGGCTCTGCGGCCGGAAGACAGCCGGGTGCGCGTGGTGCTTGGCCAGTACTATTTACAAACGGGCCGGTCACAACGTGCGGTGGCGGAGCTTGAAACGGTCAGCCGCCAAGCGCCGAACAATGCCGTGGCGCTCAACAATCTGGCCTGGCTCTATTACATCCAAGGCGATGCGCGCGCCGAAGAAACCGCGCGGCGCGCCTATGAGATCGCCGCCATCCAACGCGGCGATCGCCGACACGTATGGCTGGATACTGCTGGGAAAACGGCAAACTGAGCGTGCCATTCCCAGTTGCTCGGGAAAGCGGTGAGCGGGGCGCCCGACGAACCCCGAGATTGCCTATCACTACGGAGCCGCATTGGCCGCCGCAGGGCGTCGCGACGAAGCGCACACTGTGTTAACGAAAGCCGTGAACACCTCGCAGACATTCGCGCAACGCGCCGAGGCCGAAAAACTTCTGAGTCAGCTCAGGAACTGAGATTCCATTTGTGGCCTGTTTCACACAATGGGTACCGACAGCCGCCGGAATGTATCTGATAGCATTCAACTTTCCGGCGCAATAACCAACGAAGATGCCTGTGCGGATCGGAAGGATCGCGACCCTTGTGGCGTTGCTCATTGCAGCCGCCTCTCTCGCTGTGGCGCAGGAACCGCCACCGGCACAAACTGCCGCCTCGGACACTCAATATGTCATCGGACCGGGTGACCAACTAAACCTCTTCGTATGGAATCATCCCGAACTCAGCGTCCAGATTCCGGTGCGACCGGATGGTCAGATCTCGATGCCCCTCGTGGAGAATATGATGGCGGCAGGGAAGACGCCCTCACTGCTCGCTCGTGACCTCGAGCAGAAGCTAGCGGACTACGTCCGATCACCGAAAGTCAACGTCATCGTTACGAGTGCGCTGAGCACTTTCAGTCAGGTGAAGGTAATTGGACAGGTTGGCAAGCCCCAGGCAATCCCCTATCACGAGGGCATAGCGGTCATGGATGCGATTCTGGCGTGCGGGGGTCTGGCACCATTTGCAGCGGGTAACCGTTCGCAACTAGTACGCACGGAAAGCGGTAAAGAGACGAAGACTCGCGTGCGTATCGACGATCTCTTCAACAAGGGCGACCTGAGCCAGAACCTGCCCCTGAAGCCGGGAGACGTGCTCGTGGTGCCGCAGAGCCGGTTCTGAACATGCAAGACCTATTCGAAAAACTTCTAGATGAGTTTCGTGGAGCGTGGCGGTTCCGATGGGTCGCGATGCTCGTGGCATGGCTCGTTGCGCTGGGGGGATGGGCCGTCGTGCTCGCCATGCCAGACACCTACGAAGCGACCGCGCGCGTCTTCGTCGATTCACGCACAATGTTGAGCCAGGTCACACAGGGCATCGCGGTCGACACGAATATCGATACGCAGATCCAACGCGTGCGACAGGCGATACTCGGAGGTCCTCAGATCGAAAAGGTTGCGCGCGAAGCGTTCCCCGACTTCTCGACTGGAACTCCAGAGCAGCGTCAGCTGATCGTGTCAAAGCTTCGTGATCGGATCACGATTACGGGCAGCGCCAGCCGCGAAAACCCCACTGCGGGTTCCTATCTCATCTCTTACACGGATGAAAACCGAGATCGCAGCCTGCAAATCGTGGACAGGTTGCTCAATACCTTCATGGAGGGCTCGCTGGGCGGCAATCGTGAAGATACAAAGAGCACCCAGCAGTTTCTTGACGAGCAGATCGCAAGTACTGAGCAGCGTCTGCGCGAGGCTGAGCAAAAACTGAGAGATTTCAAGACAAAGTATGTCGGTCTGATGCCGGGGGCGCAGGGAGACTATTTTCAACGCCTGCAAGCTGAGATGAACCTGCGCGACCAGGCAAAGTCCTCTTACTCTGTCGCGACCAGTCAGCGCGACGAGTTGCGCGCTCAGCTGACAAGCGAGGAGCCATTCCTCAACGGAGGGACCAATCTTTCCTACGCCCCGGGGACCTCCGGTCCAGTCGCTGGCAACGACACTGCCTCTCAAATTCGGGAGACGCAAAGAAAACTGGATGACCTATTGCTTCGTTATACCGAGAAGCACCCGGATGTCGAAGCGCTGCGTCAAACCCTGGAGGATCTCAAAGCGCGTCAACGCGAGGAACTTGATGCGGTGAAGCGCGGCGATCAAGGCGCGGCTGGGAGACTCGGACTGACATCGAACCCGGTCTATATGGAGATTCAAAAGCAGCTCAATCAGAAGGAAGTCGAGATCGCGGCGCTCGCGCGTGAGATCGCTGATCACGAGCACAAAATCGCGGAGCTGAACAAACTGGTGAAGACCGCGCCGGAAGTTGAAGCGGAGTTCGTCAACCTGAACCGCGACTACAAGGCCACGCAACAGCTGTATGATGACCTTGCACAGCGTCGCAACCGAGTGCGCTTGTCCGAGCAGGCTGATGAAACGGGCAAGAAGAGCACCTTCCTACCCACCGATCCCCCAACGGCCAGTTTATTCCCCGTAGCGCCGAATCGACCTCGTCTCATCATCATGGTGCTATTCGCGGCCTTTGCGGTCGGGGGAGGGCTGGCCTATTTGCTCTATCAGCTCAAGCCGGTGTTCAGCTCGCCCCGACAACTGAGCGAGGTGACAGGGCTCCCCGTACTGGGTGCCGTGAACATGATTTGGCTGGGTCGATACACCGCTGCTGCTCGGCGCGGAGCCATTGCGTATGCCGCAATGGTGGTCATGCTCGTTGCGGCAGGCGTCGTCATGTTCGTGGTGCAAAGTCAGGCCACGCGAGCGCTGCGAGAGCTGGTGGGCTAGTCCATGAGCGTCATCGAAACAGCCCTGAAGAAGTTGCAATCGTCTCGAGGGCCCGGCTCGCGCCCGACGCCCATCCCAATCGGAACCTTGATCGGAGGTGGGGCAGCCGCGAGGCGTGTCGAGGGAGAACCCGCATCCGAAGTGCCTTCACGACAAATCGTCATCGATCACCAAGCGCTGCGAGCCGCGGGACTTCTGCCGCCAGAAAACCAGGACAAGACGTTGGCGCAGCAGTATCGCCGCATCAAGCGGCCACTGATCGCCAAGGCGCTGGGGCGTGGAACGACCCCTCTTGCCAACGGTAACCTCATCATGCTGGCGAGTGCGATACCGGGCGAGGGCAAGACCTTCATGTCCTTGAACCTCGCGCTCAGCATGACTCTGGAGGAGGATATTCGCGTGCTGCTGGTCGATGCGGACGTCGCCAAACCGCATATCAGCAAGCTGCTCGGAGTTGAAGGCGAGCCTGGCCTGCTCGATGTACTGCGAGTTGCCCAACTCGACATCGAATCATTGATTCTCAAGACCAGCATTCCGGGGTTGTCGGTCCTGCCTGCAGGAAAGCCGTGTGAGAACGCTACCGAACTGCTGGCCGGTGCTCGCATGCAGGAACTCTTCTCACGCATGAGCGAACGGGATCCGTACCGGATAGTCCTGTTTGATTCACCACCACTGCTTCTAACGACCGAGTCGCTCGCGCTAGCCCACGTCCTGGGCCAGATCGTCGTCGTCGTGTGTGCCGAAAAGACTCCGCAGAAGACAGTACTCGAGGCCCTGACACAGTTGGGCCAGGACAAGCCGGTGTCGTTGGTGCTGAACCAGAGCGTCATGCAGCCGCGCTCCGGCTACTACTACAGCGATGCGTCAGGGTCCGGCGTTTCGAAGTGATACGCGTTGGCTGGCAGCCTGCGTCGCACTCGCTGCCGGGTTGCCTCGCCTTGTGTACGCGCAGGCTTCGGAGCCTGAACGTGCCGCCGAAGCCGCTATCCCTGTAGGCCATGTCTTGGACCTGACAGCAGGGGCTACGCGCTCCGACAACGTACGCCGCACGGCCACCGACGAAGTTGAGGACACTCTCATGACGGTCGGCCTGGTTGCCGACATCGCCCGGAACGGTCCTCGTCTGGACTACTACCTGAAATCAGACATAGCGTGGACGGCGTACCTGGACGACAACTACAGCAGCCTGCCGATTGGCTACCTGGATGGTGTCCTTGGATGTCGATCTTGTACCTGAACGCGTGCGGTGGAACTTTCAGGACACTTTCAACCAGGCGATCGTAGACCCCGTTGTGGCGTTGACCCCAGACAACCAACAGTCGATCAACTACTTTACGACTGGACCGCAGATTGACCTGAACGTCGGGTCGTCTACACGACTGACGCTGCGAGCCGATTACTCAGTGGTAAATTCGAGTTCCGACGCGTCTCAAGCCGACGATCTCGACAGTGAGCGCTATGCCGGAGACATGACACTTACGCATGACATCTCCAACGCATCCAATCTGTATTTGCTCGTGGAAGCGCAGGAGATCGACTTCAAGGATGAAACGGCCCTCGACTACGACAGCGATCTGGCCTACCTCGGGCTATCGTCTCGGCGGCTCGCGTACTGCACTGCATGTCGCGATCGGATACACCGAGATAGGCGGGGATAGCCCGGCGACCGGCGGCTGGATCGGGCGCTTTGAGCTGACGCGACGTGTTTCGCCAGCTTCAACATTCCTGGCGTTCGCTTCGCGCAACATCGGAGATACCACGAACACCTTTCGGACCGAGACGACCCGGCAAGCCCCTATATCGCCGCGGACCGAACTTGCCACGTCGGACGTATTTACCAGCGACCTCTTCGGTATCGGGTGGAGATCCGAGAAGGCTAACACCGGCTTCGCGATGAGGATCGAATTCACCAAAGAGGATCATGACACCGACGAGACACTCGATAGAACGGTCAAGGTTGCCGAGGCGAGCTTTGACCGACTGCTGACGCCATTTCTCAGCCTCAGGCTGGCGGCGAGCTACGAGCGTGAGGAATACGACCTCTCGGCACTTGAAAACAAGAGACTTGACGGTACGGTCAGTCTCGGCTGGCGGATTGGTCGTCGATCCGAAGTGTCTCTTTTATTCGAGCGATTCGATCAAGACAGCACTTTTGATGAGGGGACCTTTACAGAAAATCGGGCCGGTCTCCAATACATCTATCACGTCACTTCGCCGGCGCTGTGACGCGCGCTGCCGGTGTCAACTCTCGCCGTCGTCTTCTGGGTCCTACTGCTAGTTGGTATATATCCGTATGTCATCTATCCAGCACTAGCGTGGGTGTTGGTACGAGTGCTGGATCAGCGCGTAGCTAGACGCGATGATCATCTGCCGACTGTTACGGTTGTAATCGCTGCATACAATGAGCGCGCAACCATTGAAGCAACCGTGCGCAACAAGCTCTCGCAGCACTACCCGCCCGACAAGCTCCGGGTAATCGTCGTGTCTGACTCATCAGACGATGGGACCGACGAACTAGTGAGCCACCTTTGCGCTGACCACGAACGAGTTAGCCTGATGCGGCAGACGCCCAGGCAAGGCAAGACTGCCGGACTCAACCTTGCCATTGCGGCAGCCGACAGCGAAATCATTGTCTTTGCTGACGCCAACTCCATTTACCGTCCGGACACAGTTCGCAGACTAGTTAGAAACTTTGCTGATTCGAGCGTGGGATACGTGACGGGGAAGATGCTTTACATCAACCCGGACGGGTCGCTCATCGGTGATGGATGCAGCGCATTCATGCGCTACGAAAACAAGTTGCGGGAGACGGAAACGCGAATAGGCTCTATTGTCGGGGTCGATGGTGGCGTCGACGCGGTAGTCCGCGCCCTGTATCGGCCCATGCACGCCGACCAGCTGCCGGATTTTGTTTTGCCTTTGCGCGTTGTGGAGCAAGGCTACCGAGTCGTATACGAGCCTGAAGCCGTCGTTATGGAGGAGACTTTAACGAAGCCATCTTCTGAGTATCGCATGCGTATCAGGGTCGCCCTGCGTGCCCTGTGGGCGCTCCGGGACAATCCTCGTTTGCTGAATCCGATGCGCAGCGGCATCTACGCATGGCAACTTATCTCTCACAAGCTTATGCGCTACATCAGCTTCGCATTTTTGGGGACTGCGGCCGTTCTGGCGTGGTTCCTCGCGATTGAGGAGGCGATCTATCGTTGGGCGGTCGGCGTGGAACTTGTATTCGCCTCGATGGTGTTGATCGCATGTGTCGGCCCGCGCTCACTGGCGACTCGAGCGCTACCTCGCTACTGCAGCTATTTCCTCTTGTTGAATCTGGCATGCGCGGTCGCATTTGTCAGATTCATTCGCGGTGAGAAGCAAGTGGTATGGCAACCTCGCACAGGTTGAACGCTGCCTGCCCCTCTATCAAGCTGCTATACATTCTGGACGACTTTCCAGACCCGCATGCGGGCACGGAGAGTCAGTTCTGGCTCCTGCTGCAGGGCCTCGATCGCACGCAAGTAGAGCCTTCAATTCTGCTGCTACGACGCTCGGCTTTCCTGGAAACCCATGCCGCGCCTATACCAGTGCAAGTGCTGAATGTCCCTCGTTTGCGTTCGCCACTTGGGTTGGCGCGCATCATGGCCGCGGCTTATCGGGCCAAGCGATCCGGATTCCAGGTCGCCCACATATTCTTCAATGACAGTGCTCTCATCTTTCCCATAGTACTCAAGCTTGTTGGCATTGGGGTTATCGTCTCGAGGCGTGACCTCGGATTCTGGTATTCGAATATCAATCTCAGGCTGCTGAGGCTGCAGGCAAGATTTGTTGATGTGGTAGTTGCTAACTGCAAGGCGGTTCGGGACGTCGTCGTAAGGGCAGAGCGAATCGCTCAGGAAAAAGTTCGTGTGATCTATAACGGCATTGCGCTGCGATCGACTGCTGAACCTTCGAACCGGGGGGTGTTTGGAATTCCGGATGACGCGTCACTCATCGTGACGGTGGCAAACCTCAGGCCGCTCAAGCGCATTGACATTGCGGTGCGCGCGCTCGCGACATTGCGAGATCGCCGGCGTCCGGTCCATCTACTTGTGATCGGCGAGGATCGCGAGGGCAGAGCGGGAACGTCACACCGCGCTGAACTTGAAGTGTTGGCGCGAGAAGTGGGCGTCTCCTCGCGAGTGCACTTCGCCGGAAAAATGAGTGACCCGCTCCCGGCAATCGATCTGGCAGACATTTGTGTTCTGTGCTCGGAAACCGAGGGACTCTCCAACGTGATCATGGAATACATGCTTGCTGGCAAGCCGGTGATCTGCACGGACGTGGGAGGAAACGCCGAACTCGTCCTGTCTGGAAAAACTGGCGAGCTTGTTTCGTGCAATAGCGTGGAAGGCCTCGGGAACGCCATCGCTGCTCTGCTGGATGATCCAGCGCGCGCCGCGTCTTACGGGAGGGAGGGCCGGCTCCGCACATCGGAGCTCTTTACGGCGTCAGCCATGATCGGGCATCACTCCTCTTTATATCGCGAACTCGCGGAGAGTAGCTTGTCAAACAGCGCGAGATAAGCGCGTGTCATTGCATCGGCGGTGAATCGGCTCAGAACGAGCTGTTTGCCCTCGAAAGCCAGGGTGTGCCGCAGCTCAGGTGACTGGATCAGGAGCTCCACGCTTGCAGCTAGGTCATGGCGGACTGCCAGGCTGAACGAGGAGCGCGCTTTGCCCATGTCTAAGGATCTCCACGAGCCCCCCGACGCGAGACGCGATCACCGCCGTCTCCAGCGCGAGGGCCTCCAATAGGGTGTAGGGAAGTCCTTCATGGAACGAAGGGATGAGAAGTGCGTCGGCGTGAGCAATATAGTCGTACGCGTTGACTCGAAACCCGGCGAAGGAAACTCGGTCCGCCGATCTCCAGCTCAAGGGCCAATTGCTCCAAGGTCTCAAGCTCTGGACCTGAGCCGATCACAAACAGGTGGCACTGCGTGGATAGGATTGCGCTTTGCGCAATCGCACGTATGGCAACGTCGATCCCCTTGACACGCTCCAGGCGGCCGACAACTACCAGATTGCGCCGGTCTTCTCGGTACTCCGCAGGCCTCGTAGTGCTCGCACGCGTCGGTGGCACGATCCCATTGTGAATGACGCTCGTTGCAAGTCCGCCATGTTCCAGTGCGCACGCATGTCTGAGTTCGTCGGTTACGTAGACAATCGCTGCACCTAGTCGGTACGTTGCGCGATTCTCGAGCCAGCGATAGACGCGCGCTTTGTAATGATTCAAGGGACTGGAGCCGCCCTCTACGCCGCCATGCTCGGTCTTGACTAGCAAGGGCGGCGCGCGACGCACTGCGAGTGCGACATAAACTGCGGCTCGATAACCGTTGATGTTGAGGACGTCGAACTGTTGTTCGTCGAGAATTTCTTGCAGACGTTTACGTGCTCTCCAATCAACGATCCCTGACGCTCCTAACACGTGGACCGGGATGCCCAGTGCCCGCGCGCGTTCTGCCAATTCCCGATCATGAAATGCGAGTAATTGAGGCTTGCTCCTTGTTAGCTGCGGAGCCGCTGTGCTGAGAAACGTGAGGATCTGGCGCTCCGCGCCGCCGAAGATTTCTCCTGCTGCGATGACTGCAATGCGGAGGTCTCGCATACCACTCATCCGTGGACTACTGTCGGCACATGGCGACGGCGACTTTCCATTAATGCAAAACCCGTCGCCATCTCGCGACACGAGCTGCATGTAGGCTCGAGATGCACGGATCTTTCGCAGATATTCGGACGCGAATCGTATATATATATCCCCCGCGTTTTCTTGTCCCGGTGAGTGTGGGCTCTTGTCTCTGATACCAGGTGTTGGGAGTAATGAGATGACAAAAGTGATGGTTGCTCGTGCACGACGAGTTCTCTTCATGGGCGTCTGCGTTTCGGCGTTGCTTGTCCAAGTCGCGAGCGGCGCACCTACGCTTCAGCAAGCCACAGGAAAGTTTGACCATAAGGCAAGCGTAACGATTGCTGGGTCCGGATTTGGTACAAAGTCTTCTGCAGGTCCAGTTGTGTGGGACGATGCTTCAGGAAGCAACATCAACGACAAATGGAGTTTGACCTGGCCGAACAGCAATACCACCTACAACATCGCATATCGGAATCCTCAGCGTGGTATTTCTCTGCCCCATAACAACATTACACGGTACATAGCAGGCGCACACGGAGACACAGGAAATGCCGGCAATGGCGCAAATGTGGCGGTGTGGAAAAGTCGAACCATTTCTTCGTACCCCGCCTACACGTATGCCAGCTGGTACCAGCGAACGGATGACGCATGGGTGTTCGGAGGTGATGACAACTACAAGTGCTTCGATTTCACGAAGGGATCAGGGGGCTATGACCTGCCTAACAATTGGTATCTGGAATATAACCCCCGCCCCACAAGTCGCTCGTCCGGGGCATCGTGGCACCTCCTTGATGATGCGCTATAGTCAAGCAGAGTCGACTATCGATGGGCCAACAAGTAATTGGTGGTATGGCTCGGCAGTCAATCCCATGGCGGGTCAATGGAGCAAGATTGAACTCGAGATCAAATATACGAACCAGAGCGATGGCTACATCAAGCTCTGGGAGAACGGCAAACTGAAGGTCGACTATTCAGGTCACACAGATCGCTACGCGGGGTCCTCGCGAGCGGAGGGTATTGGCGGCTACGCCCGACAATTACGGGAAACCAAGCAACTGGCGTTATTTTGCGGATATCTACCTGGACTACTCTCGCGGCTCGCGTAGTGCTGGCGAATAATGCCAACCTAGGTAGTGCGACGATCATTGAAACTCAGATCCCCACCAGGTGGACATCGTCCGCCATTGACATCAGTGTGAACCTTGGGCGATTTGCGAAGGGCCAAACAGCGTACCTCTTCGTCGTGGACCCGTCTGGCGTGCCCGAGTAGCTCGGGGCTGCCGGTGACGATCGGCGGTGGCGCCACGACGGTGACCGTGCCGAAGCCGCCCACGCAGGTTGATGCCCAGTAGGTAGACCTGGCTCGAGTTTCTCGGCTCACTTGACTTAATGCCGGTCGATTGATTGGTCGTCGCGGTTTCGTACTCGCCCGGACTGGCGGCGCCGACGGCCGTCCCGCCGCTGAATTCCTAGTTGACTCGCGCATCGTAGGTGCATATACGAACTCCCGGCGATGGCGGAGGGTCATCTCCCTCCGTCTGCAAGAAGACGCAAAAATCGATGCTCTGCATCAGGCGGTTACCTGAGGCAGACGTCGCAAGTGCCTAACACAATAAAGAAGAGGGCGATATCCATGACCCGTCCGGTCGCCATTGGGCGGATCTGCGCGATTGCACGTCGCTCTGGCTTTGTAGTGCCGCGTACCCTCAAGCCCAGTGTCCGAACGCTTGCGACGACGGTAATTCCTGCACGGACGACCTCTGCGATCCGACGCTCGGCTGCGTGCACTCGAACAACAGTTCCACTTGCTCTGACGGCAACTCGTGCACGACAAATGATGTCTGCGTCGCCGGCACGTGCGTCGGCGGCGATCGCGCAGCCAGTTGCAACGCGTGTTCCGCGGTCGCCACGATCCCGGCCCAGGGCGGCACTTTCTTCGGCCGAACCAGCGGCTCGAGCACGCTAGCGGGAACCTGTGGCAGCAGTCGGGTCGTCGGCCGAGCGAGTCTACCAATGGACACCGACGTCTTCGGGCACCACCACGATCGGCACGTGCGGCCTCAGCACCCAATACGACACCGTTGTCTACCTGCGTTCGGGCACGTGCACCGGCTCGCAGGTTGCCTGTAACGACGACGCCTGCGCGATCACCGGATCAACAAGCCATGGCTCGCGCATCACGAGCACGGTGACTGCAGGTCCGACCTACTACATCGTCGTTGATGGGTACAACGGAGCGAGTGGCAACTTCGCGCTCACCGTACAGCCGCCCTCGAATTGCGGCAACGGCATACGCGAAGGTGCGGAGCAATGCGACGGCGCGGACGTCGACGCAATGCGTTACCGGTCAGTGCACGGCTCAATGCACGTGTCAGCCGCCGCCCTCCGGCCTCCCTGACATGACACCCTCGATCCCGGACTTGTTCGTGCAGCGGAACACAACCGTGACCTCCGGAGATGTTTCCGAGGGTTGCGCGGAAGGCCACATCCGGAGTGGACTTGCTGCGTTTCGGCGTTCAAGCCAGCAACGTTGGTACGGCAGATCTCTTCCTCGGAGATCCGCAATGTCCGGTTTGTTCCACCAACCCGTTGGCGACTGTGGCAACCCGAACTTCGTTTGCAGCCCTGCTCAAGGTCACAATCACCCCACTACAATAACTACGCGCGTTACGAACTGTTGGACGCCACCGGCCAGGCCGTGGTCGTCGGCCACAAACAGGGTTTCTGCCTCCTCGACAGCATCTGCTCACATCCGCAATACAGTTGTGGCTTTCCAGGGAATCAGCGCCGGCTGCGCAGATATCTACTACTCGAGTCTTGGGTGTCAGTACCTCGACATCACGGGAGTACCCAACGGGAACTACCAGTTGAGAGTCACGGTCGATCCGTTTGGGCGATTCGCCGAGCTCGACGAAAGCAACAACGTGGCGCAACGTGCCATAACACTCACTGGCGGCGGTGGAGGTGGCCGCCGCCCCCACCACCTCCGCCGCAACTCGTGCGATACCCCGACGGTCGTTCCCGCTGCTGGTGGCTCGTTCAGTGGGACGACGAGTGGGACGAGCACGCAAAGCGGCACTTGCGGCAGCACTGGCGTATCGCCCGAAAAGGTGTACCAGTGGACGCCCGCTGCTTCGGGCCCGCGACCATCCAGACCTGCGGTGCGGCACGGCTTCGACTCCGTGCTTTACATGCGGAACGGGACGTGTACGTGGAGCCAGCTCTCGTGCAATGACGACACGCCGGTGCTCCATCAATGGAGGAGCCGCAATCGCGGATCGAGACTAACCCCGACGGTCACCGCGGGACAGACGTACTTTACTCTTGTTGACGGGTACAACGGAGCCGCCGGCGCCTACAACGTCACGATCACGCCCCCGTCATCGACGTCGCCGCCGCCGCCACCACCCCACCACCGCCACCGCCTCCACCGCCGCCGCCTCCACCGCCGCCGCCGCCCCTCGGGGATCCTGCGGCAGTCCGACAGTCATACCGGCTGCCGGAGGCGTCTTCACAGGAACGACGAGCGGGCCGAGTACTCAAAGCGGTACCTGCGGCAACAGCGGGGCTGTCTCCCGACAAGGTGTTCCAGTGGACGCCGGCGACGTCCGGCACGGCTACCATTCAGACGTGCGGTGCCGGCAACTCATACGACTCGGTGCTGTACATGCGCAGCGGCACCTGCACGGGAACTCAGCTCTCGTGCAACGATGACACGGGCGGATGTTCAGCCGGAGGTCGGCGATCACGGGTCGAGATTACTCCCACTGTTACCGCGGGTCAAACGTACTTCATCATTGTTGACGGATATAACGGAGGCGGTGGCAATTTCTCTCTGACCGTTACGCCGCCTCCGTGATCCGCCGCGGTTTACGCAGGGCGTGCGCACGTGCTACGGGGATGGGTCATGACGACACGATTGCACGTTACTGTTCGCAGCTCTGGGAATCCTGGCGGGTCAGCACTTGGATGCCGGACTCCTGGACAGTCCGCCTCCCCGCTGTTCGATGGAACGGCAGCCACGTCGCGTATCGCTTGGGCCCGTCTATTTCCAACCGGGCCTCTACGACACCGTTGTGGTGTGCACGAACCATGACGCGACCAGCGTGAACGTCGGGATCGAGCTATTCAACGAGAGGATGAACCCGCAGGTTCCGCCGTCGCAGTCAGATGTAGCTCCAGAAAGCGTGGTCACATTTGCGACCTCGATGGCGCCGCGACAGGACGCTTGATCGTGCTCGTGAACGTTCCGCCGCTCGAACACGGCAAGGCGAGAGTAGTCTCCACCACAGACAAGCTTTCGTGCGCGGCGCATCACCGCATTCACTCGGCGGATGGCACCGATCAACGAGCAGGCGGTTGCACTCGTTAAGAAAATCACCAACTCAGTTCAATAGTGAGTACACGAGCGCGTGCCGTCGGCACGGCGGCGCGCCTACCCACCCGGAGGTTCGAAATCGATGGCTCGCAAGTCCATGCATCTTGACCGTGCTCGTGATCGGGCTTGCACTGGTCCGGCGGCGCTACCGCCAGCTCACTCGGCCTCCAACTCAGAAGTCGAGTCTTTGAGACGCGAGATCGAAGCCCTGAGGAGCAGCAAGCCGCCATCCAGAAGCAGCTGGACGAGCTGCAGGGCGCTGATCAAGACGCAAGCCGCACCGCCGCCACCGTCGCAGCAGCAGAAGATCGAGCCAGATCGATTCAGTCCTGTCGATCGACGGCTCGCCGTTCCTCGGCAACAAGGACGCTCCGATCACGCTCATCGAATTCTTCGACTACGAATGTCCGTTTTGTATGCGTCACGTGCAGCAGACGCTCCCGCAGATCGAGCGCGACTACATCCATTCGGGAAAGGTCAAGTACGTCGTCGCGGGACTTTCCCATCGATTCGCTGCATCCCAATTCGTTCAAGAAGCATGAAGCTGCGCACTGTGCAGGCGACCAGGGCAAGTACTGGGATATGCGTGCGCGATTCTTGGCGGCGACAAACAGTCGGGCTCCGGACGATTTCTCAGTCGATGCGAAGGCACTGGGTCTCAAGGAACATCTGCCTTTGGTCAGTGCCTCGACGGCGGAAGCACATGCGACAGCTGTACGACTCGGATGTCGAGGCTGGAAGCAAGGCCGGTGTCTTCGGCTCACCGACGTTCTTTCTGGGCGTGACCGACCCGAAGAAGCCTTCGGTGCAGGTCGTGCGCGTGATCAGGGGTGCACAGCCCTATCAGGCCTTCAAGGACGCGCACTCGACGCCTTGTTGCAGCCGACTCCTGCACAAGAAACAAGCCTCGAACTCGAGGCCCGGGCACACGTCTTGCCAGTACCCTTGGCTGCGGGCCACGCACAGCTCGCCGCAAAACGGCCTTCTCGCTCCTAGCCGCCCTCGTAGCTGTCATAACGTTCAGATGTCAGGTTTACGATCGTCGATGACGCGGCGCGTCTCAGAGTGTGATCTGTGTCCGAGCCCTGCGGGCTCAAGCAAATACGGACGTGATATAAAAGGCGCAGCGGCGAAGAGGCTCCAATGGAGACACAAAGTCAACGAAATGCTGCGCATCAACGAGGCGCAGCGCAACTACTACGAGCACGCCGACGGCGCCGCCGAATCAGAGATCAACAGCGCGGCAACGAATTTCTGGAGACGATGGCGTGGCAAGGCCCTTTCTGTCTACGACGACGCCGCGATCGACCAGTCACTGAGTGAAGTGCATCTGCGTTGGTTGGGCGGAGATCTGTCGCGATTCAAGGTGCTCGACCTCGGAGTAGGGTATGGCAATCCGCTGTCGATGAAGCTGGCTCGCGAAGCGAGGGAGTACGTCGCAATTGACCTCAGCGCGCCATTGGTTGAGAGGTTCCAGAGACAGCTGACGAAGGCCGGTACGCGGAACGCTCGCGCGCTGGTGGCGGACATTCTCAGCGATGAATTCGCGGAGCGTGATTTCGATGTCGTCTATGCGCGGGCCGTGTTTCATCACTTCAAGTACTTCGATGCGTTTCTCGAGAACCTGCGCAACCGCATGGTGCCCGGCGGAGTCGTGGTCACTCTCGACGATCCGCTGGAGACGTGGTTGCCCATGAAGCTGCTGCGCCTGGCGTATCGGCCCTTTCAAACGGACGCGTCGTGGGAATATCCCGTTACCGCAGTCGACCCTGCGCAGCATCGAGCACCAAATTCCAGTAGAGACGTCCAGGGCACTTACGGGTTCAGCAAGTGGGCCATACCGCTGGGCTTCGTAAGGCCGGATCTGGTCGGCGCCGTGCCCTGGAGTGGCACAAGAAAGATCTTGAGTACGCTTACGACATGAACAACGTGAGGTCCTGCCTGCGCCTGTCTCATTCCTGCTCAGAAAGCCGCTGACGCCCGAAGTACGCGACCAGCGTCGCAACGGCAACGAGATCCCATATGCAATCGGCCAGTACAAATGGCACGGTGCTGACCGCAGTCAGTCGAGCACCCAGCCGCAAAGTCGATGGTCGTGCTGGAATTCAACGAGCTGAACTCCGACCTGATCCATCGGTTCATGGGCCTGGCCTGCTGCCGGGTTTTCGTCAGCTTTACGAACGGTCAACCGTATTCGCAACTGATGCTGGGGAACCTTCGCAACCCTGGAGCCGTGGATCCAGTGGCCCTCGGTTCACTCCGGCATGCCGTACGCGCGCCACCAGGTCTTCCATCTGGGAGACGCCCACAAGGTTCGCGAGAAGTTTGTCGCGGAGATTTTGTCGGATGCCGGCACACGGGTTGGCGTGTTCGGGAGCATGAACACGAACTATCGCAGCTCAACGGCTACTTCATGCCTGACCCTTGGCACAAGCTCGGCAAGGCGTGTCCCGGGTATCTCCAGCCGTACTACGACATCATCGCGAGGCAGGTTCAGGAGTCATCGAGGGATGACGCCCTCTCCCGGACGGAGATGGCTGCGCTGGGATGGTTCATGTTGCGCAATGGTTTGACGCTACGGACAGGCAGAGCCATTGCGCGGCAGCTCGTGAGCGAACGTCACGACCCTGGTCTGAAGTGGCGTCGTGCCAGCTTGCTTCGATCACATCCAGTACGATCTTTTTCGACGTCTCAACAGGCGTCACAACGTCAGATTCGCTACTTTCTTCTGCAACAGTACGGCGCACTATCAGCACTACTACTGGCGCAACATGGAGCCCGAGCGCTTCGAGATCGGCCAGCCAGCCGATGACCACGAGAGTTTGAGCACTGCGATCTTGTACGGGTATCAGTCCATGGACGACTCCTGCGGCGCGCACTGCGTGACTACCCGGATGCCATTCTGGTCTTGTGTACTGCGCTGAGCCAGCACGCCTGGAATACGACGAAGTGCACGTTCAGGCCGCGACAGTTTGAATCACTGTTGGACTTCGCAGGCGTTCCGTTGGATTCGGTAAAAGTAAGCCCGGTCATGGCAGAGCAGTTTCATTTGGAGTTCGCGTCCAGCGAGGCGAGCCGGCGCGCAGAGCTGGCTCTGGGCGACTTGTTCCTTGATGACCAACCTCTCATGCTGATTCGTCGGGAGAACGAGACGAACTTGTTTTGTGGCTGCGCGGCGGCCGATGCGCGACTGATAGATCGACAAATGACGCGGCGCTCCGACGGGATGCGAAGGCCGTTCGCAGAAATCTTCTACATGATCCACACCATGCGAAGCGGTGAACATGATCCTCGTGGGTTGCTCTGGATTGGCACGGGGCACCATCGAGTGGCCGCGGAGAGCGTTTCAATCCTCGATATCGCTCCGACCATTCTCCGACACTTCGGAGTTCCACAGCCGGAGTACATGGAAGGGAAGCCGATCAAGCTCGAAGAGTCACCGCAGTACGACAAGCGCGCTGCATGATGCAACTCGGGCTGGGCGCGATACTAGCGAAAGGCGCTACGCTGCGAAGCTGGCAGGAGCGAAGTGCCTGGTCGAGAGGAGGGTGCTCTGGACGCGGGGTTCCTAAGGGCGAATTGTTGCGTAACGTACGCGAGCGCGCCAAACAGATACCAGTCGTAGCTCGATAGTCCGTAGCTTGCGAAGCTGAAGACCAGGCTCATGGCAAGCCACACCGCCATCCCATCGACGAGGTTTCTGAGAAACGTGCTGGCCTGGCTATGAGCAACTGCGCGTCGGCAGGTTGCGAAGCCTGCGTAGGATGGAAACAAGAAAAGCGAGATAGATGGGCAGTCCCACTAAGCCCAGTTCCTGTGCCACTTCAATGTAGACATTGTGGGCCGGCAGCGCCCTCCCTGCCATAGGGACCGGCGGTCGTAAAGTGATAGTTGGCTTCGGCAGATGTGCCGAGGCCATGACCGAACAGCGGCCTATGCATGACGACGTGGAGTTGCTCCTGCATGCCTTCTAGACGTTCGTCGGCTGTCGCAGCGTTCTTCTCGCCTTTGCCGAAGATGGAAAGGTACCGGTCCTGCATATCTGCACTCAGCATCGTGAAGCCGATGGCCGCAATCGTGACGACGATCACCGCAACGGTCACCCTTATGCCTTGCCTTCCAGACAATTCCGATGGCCACGATCACCAGCCCGATCAGCCCGGATCGCGAGCCGGTCAGTGCCAGCGCATAGAGCAGCAAGGGCGCAACCAGGGGCAGCAGGATCCGAAGCTTCCACGACGATCGCGACGTAAGAAAGTAGAGCAGCGGCAGTGCTGTGCAGATAATGAATGCGAGACCATTGGGATTCACGACGTCATACGGTCCTCCAGATAGCCGGTCCAGGAATTCTCCGCCTCCTTCCATTGAAGCCTGCGACCCGAAATAACCCTGAGTTACGTTCAGATACAGGGGTTCCAGGACACGGAATAGTCTGACCTGTGAGGAACACGAAGATCAGCAGCTTCAGGTCCCGCTCGTTCCTAACGAACGCAATTGTGAAATAGTAAAAGACGATTGCCTTGATGAAATTGGGCAGACCAATTTTTATTACGCTCCCGGGCCACTCGACGAATGGGACGGTGAGTATCGAGTAGACAAGGAGTATGAGCAGCCACTTGTCTGTGGATGTCCTGGAGCGCCTCACAGCAGGTCTTTGGCTGATCGCAACAACCGCCAGTATCGCCACGAGCACGAGATCGAAGCGGAGAATTCCCAGGATCGGGATCCTCGCCGGCAGGTGCAGTAGCCAACTCGCAACGAAGATCAGGTAGGCCCCGAGCGCCGGATTTGAAGCGGATATGCCCCGCCCTCGATTTGGAGTCCATCATTACGTAGTGATTGTCGACCGTTTTCGAATGATGGCCGTTCCTGCGCGCAAGTATCGGTCGCAGGGCGCGAGTCATCAAGCATAGTCGCGTCCCAGACTTCATAATGCGAGGAATGTCTCAGCATCCCGGAGCGGCAGCCGTATATTTTTGCAGGCTTGAGGCCGACCGTGTGTCAGAAGCGTCCCTACAGCATGAAGAACCCCAAGACGGAAAACTGGCTTCGAGCGCGCGCCTACGATTTGCTTTGCATTCGCGACGGAGTTGGTGGATGGCAAGCCGGTCGTGCGGCCTTTCGCACTGATCGTAGTCTTGAACGCAGGGCGCTCAAGCGAGAGTGCGAGTCAAGGATCAGACGAATACTGCACCATGCCTTCCGGACCAGTCCTTACTACGCAACCAGCTGGAAGGAGGTCGGGTTCAATCCCGATGCGTCGGACATCACGGAGGAGTTGACACGGCTGCCCTTTCTTACGAAGCAGGTCATCCGGGAGCGGAAAGCGCAGCTGATCTCCAGCGAGTACAGCGCACACCGGCTCAAGCAGTCCCTTACCGGAGGGACTACCGGCGCTCAAACTTCGTTTTACCTCGACAGTGCGTGCGCGATCCGACGCCTCGGCAGGCAGTGGGGCGCGCTCGAGCTGTGCGGTTACCGGCCCGGGATGCGTCGAGGATTGCTCTGGGGCGTTCATTCCGATTTCGCAACGCATGATGCGCCTGCGACCCTTGCGCAGCACATTCCGCACCTTCGCTGCCGGGGACGCTGTGATGGGCTGCACGATCATGGATGCAGCGGGCATGCGGGACTACCACAGGCGTCTATGCGGCTTCAAACCTCAGGTATTGTACGGTTACCCTTCGGCCCTTGACCAACTCGCTCAGTTCATTGCCGAAGAATCGCTCGAGCGGATTACCGTGCGTACAATCATCACGACGGCTGAGCGTCTCACGGAATCCACGCGCTCCAAGCTCGAGCAATCATTCGGCGGTCAAGTCTTCAACCTGTATTGCACTCGCGAACACGGTTGCGTCGCGCACGAGTGCCACCTGCACAAGGGACTCCATCTGGATACCGGAAGCGTATACGTCGAGATAGTCGCTGATGGAGTACCCGTGCCCCCAGGGCAACCCGGCGAGATAGCGATAACGGATCTGATGAATCGCGGGATGCCGTTCATTCGGAGCAGGACCGGCGATCTGGGGATTCTCTCGCCGGAGCCATGCTCGTGCGGGTCACCCTTTCCGCTCCTGAAGTCACTACAGGGGCGAGAGACGGATGTTGTGCACTTGCCCAATGGCTCCAAACTTGCCGGAATGATGCTGACCGACCTGTTTATCGACATGCCCGGCGTGCGCTATATGCAGTTTGTCCAGAAGACCATCGACGAACTGGATGTAGCGATGGTGGCGACCCCGGAGTTTACGCAAGACGCTTGAACGAGCGGCGGTTGCAGAGATACGAACTCTTGTCGGTCCTCAGATGAAAATCAGCTTGCACCGTGTGGCAGAGATTCCGAGGAGTAAGAACTCGGGCAAGTGGCAGGAAGTCATCAGTCTTGTCTCCGCTGTACGCGAACGATGACGAACGCCGCGCGTCAGGCCAGGTGCATCCTGATCATTACGTACGTGTTTCCGCCTTCGGCATGGGTTGGAACGCACAGGACGCTGAAGTACTGCAAGTACCTTGGCGACCACGGGTGGACGCCCATCGTTCTGACGCCGCGCACCTCCGGCGTTACGTTCACAGACGAAAGCCTGCTGAAGCAGGTGCCGAGCCGGGTCGTCGTGCATCGAACTCTCGACCTTGACCCGGCAAAGTGGGAAGCGAGACTCGCCGAATGGCAGATCAAGCGGCGCGCTGCAAAGTCAAACGACTCGTCCGCGGTAGCCGCACCGAGTGCTGCAGCCCTTAATCGCAGACCCGGATTGTGGGCCAAGGCGAAGTCGGTGATCAAAGCGCTGTTGACGGACAACCCGGACTCACACGTCTTCTGGATTCCGTTCGTCATAGTGCGTGGCATTCGAGTCTTGCTGACAAAGCAGGTCGACATCATCTATTGCACGTCCCCGCCGCACTCGTCGCACCTTGCCGCCGCCGTGCTCGCAAAGCTTTTCCGCGTTCCACTCGTGCTCGACTTCCGCGACCCCTGGTACGTGCGTGGCTCGATAAGAACGCCGAGCGCAAAGGCCAACTGGCTCCTCACCTTCGAAACATGGATGAAGCACTTTGTCGTACGAAGTGCAGCGCGCGTGATCTGTGTGAGCCGGGGGGAGCGAGAGGAAATGGTGCAAGAGTTCCCAGACCTGCCGCCGGAACGCTTCACGTTCATTACTAATGGCTTTGATCCCAACGATCTGGTGAGCCAGAACCAAACGCGCGGCGACGACGGCAAACTTACACTCATTCACTCGGGCACCATCTATCCAGGCATTGCGGGAGAGTTCTTCGAGGCATTGTCCAGCCTGGTGGCTGACACCCCCGACATTGCAGATCGCATTCGTGTCCGACTGGTCGGCGAGGTGGCCTACGAGTACCGCGCTACAGTTGAGCGCCTGCAAGCGACTGGTGTCCTGGAGGCCCATGGACTGCTACCGCACGCGCGTACGCTGGCAATGATGCAGCAGAGTGACGTGCTGGTGATTCTCATGGGGGGCACGAAATACATGCCCTCGCACATCCCTGCCAAGGTATTCGAGTACCTCTGGGCTGAGCGGCCGATACTTGCAATAGCGAGGGAAGGTGAGCTCACTGAAATTGTCCGGCGGAGCGGCGTGGGTATCGTCGTGGCTCCGGACACTGTAGGGGACATCGTCACGGCATTGCGTGGACTGGTGTTGTCGCAGGGTGCGGAGCGACGCATCTGCGTGCCGAACCGCGAGTATGTCCGCTCGTTCGAGCGGGCTGCACTGACCAGAAAACTTGCTGAAGTCCTCGGTGAAGTCGCCTCATGAGTGATCTCGCCGGGCTCGCGATTCGCCATGCCGTGTATCCAGTGTGGGTCGCGAAGAACCGCAGTGCTCGCTTGCGCTACCACGGCCAACTCGAGCGCAGTCAGTATTGGTCTCGTGAGCAGCTGGTGGCGCACCAGTGGAAGGGGCTTGTCGAAGTCATCAAGCACGCCTTTGAGTTCTGTCCATA
The DNA here is from genome assembly GCA_963810775.1 of uncultured Gammaproteobacteria bacterium. Lineage (GTDB taxonomy): Bacteria > Pseudomonadota > Gammaproteobacteria > Steroidobacterales > Steroidobacteraceae > DATBVX01. Next base: position 3,188 of record CAWEOT010000020.1, on the reverse strand, counting down.
CTATCGGCAGAAGTACAAGGCGGCGGGACTGCACCCTGGAGATCTGCGTTCGCCGCAGGACCTCGTACGCATACCCTCGATCTCCAAGGAAGAGATCCAGGAGCACGGTCCCGAGTTGCTGTCCGATGCGTATCGAAACCGCGCAGTGATTTGGGACATGACGGGAGGTTCGACTGGTAAGCCGATGCGCTTTGCGTACGACGCCGACAGGCGCGATTGGCGCGAAGCGGCTGCCCTTCGCCACGATTACTGGACTGGCTGGCGGATAGGCGACCGCCGGGCGCTCCTGTGGGGCGCGCCGCGCGATACCGCATTATCTGGGCGATTGGGAAGTCTCTTGAGAGAGCAACTCATCGAACGCCGCCTGATGCTGGATGCGTCCTCTCTGGACGACGAGGCGATGAATCACTTCGCTCAACAACTGATCCACTACAAGCCCAGGATTCTCCTCGCGTATGCAAACACGTTGGGCCTCTTTGCCAGTTTTGTCGCCGCCGAACGCATCCAGGGAATCAGGCCATTGGCAATAATCACTTCTGCGGAGGTGCTGACTGCCGAGACGAGACAACTTGCAGAGCAAACCTTCGGGTGTCGGGTGTTCGATCGCTATGGGTCCAGAGAGTTTGGCGTCGTTGCGTCGGAGTGCGAACAGCATCGGCGGATGCACATCAATGCGGAGAATCTCCTGGTCGAGTCGACCGCCGCGGACCAGACGTCCGAGCTCCTCATCACTGATCTCCGGAATCTCGCGATGCCGATGATTCGATATGCGATCGGCGACACGGGAAGGCTCGTCCAGGAGCAATGTCCATGTTCACGGGGCCTTCCCTTACTTGAACTCTCCGGTGGCCGGGTTACGGATTTCCTGAAAACACTCTCCGGCAAGCGAGTGTCCGGTATCGTATTGGCAACCTATGCGATCACAAATGTCCCGGGGATCCGACAAATCCAATTTGTACAGAATGATCCCGGGCTCATTGTGATCAATCTTGCCCGCGGGCCGAACTGGAGCGCCGGGGCACTTGGCGAGCTCAATCTGAGGCTGAAGGAATTTCTGGGCAACGACATGCAGTTCGAAGTGGTGTATCGCGAATCCATTGGCCTGGAGAAGTCAGGGAAATACCGCTTCTCTGTCTGCTCGGTGTAGAGCGTAGTCCTGCTATGAAAGTGCTGAGGGCAGCCAAGAACCTTACTGCTGGTGCACTCAGTCCCTTCGTCCGGGCACTGACCGCCTCACGCGGGCGTATCCTCATGTTCCACCGCTTCGCAAGTGGTCCAGTGAGTCGGCGCCTTCCTAGAGAAGTCTTCGAGGAGCAGATCCGGTATCTCGCAGACCACTTCAAGCCTAGTGCTCTGCGAGACGTGATAAGGCGTTTCCAGGACGGTGAGGCTCTCGACCCCGGTACCGTAGTCGTGACCGTTGACGATGGTTATCGCGATTTCTTCGAGTTTGCATATCCAGTACTGTTGAAGTACGAGATCCCTTGCACCGTCTACCTTGTGTCGGACTTTGTGAGCCAGAAAGTCTGGTTATGGTTCGACGCGCTGCACTGGTTGGTTCACTCCACACGCCGCAGCCATGTGCGAGTGCAGATCGATGGCCACACCATCGAGTACAAAGATTGTGTCCGAAGAAGACCGGCACAAGCTATGGCTGTGGCTTACCGCCCGCTGCACGGTGCTCGCTCCGAGCAAGCAAGCCAGGGCGGTCGCGGACCTTCAATCACAGCTTGAGATCGCCCTTCCTGCAACGCCGACGCAGGAATACGCAGCGATGTCGTGGGATGACGTGCGCCGGCTTGACAGCGCGCTCATCGAAGTGGGCGCGCACACCAAGTCACATCCGATCCTCGCTACATGCACAGGGGAGCAGCAGCGTATCGAGATCGCGGAGTGCAAGCAGACAATCGAGGCACAACTCGGCGCGCAGGTGAATGCGTTTTGCTATCCAAACGGTCAGCCCGATGATTTTACGGATGAGACGGTGCGGATTGTCCGGGAGGCGGGCTTCACAAGCGCCGTAATGGCGTGTGGAGGCATGCTGGATCCTGGACCTGCGGACTTGCTTCGCTTGCGGCGAGTTGCAGCACCCGACGATGTCCCGATGTTCCGGAATTGTGTGAACGGCCTGTGGGAGCTGAGGAGCGCCATTCGGGCGCACGGACTATAAGACGCCTAGAGCTGGGATCAGATGACATTGCAGGTAAAGATCCTCGAGTCCGTTCATGAGCTGGGTGCAGCCTCCTGGGACTCATTGGCTGACAGGTGTCCCGACTCGACGGTATTTCAACGCTTTGGGTGGATCGAGGCGTGGACTCGCACGATTGGTGGCTCGAACGTGCGTCCGTGGCTGGTGGCCGCATTTGAGGATGACGAGCTCGTGGGGCTGGCGCCGCTCTGCAGCCGGAGCGACCGGCACTCTCCTCGCAGTCGCACGCGCGTGACGTTTCTTGGGTCGGGGCACTCCGACTACCACGTGTTTCTGGCGCGGCACGGCTCACCGACCATAGTGGAGGCTCTGCTCGACGGTCTGCATGAGTCGTTGCCGCGCGCGGCCGTCATTGAGTTGAGCGAGATACCACAGTTTTCGACTCTAGCGCTGTGTCTGGCGACCCGCGGCCGATCCGCGGGAATTGACGGCCTGGCTGCCACAGCATGTCCGCGATTGCAGATTCGCGACAATACGGCGCACGTTCTCCGCATCGAGCAAAAAAGCGGCGCGCGTCGCCGAGAGTCTAGGTTGCGCCGTGCAGGTCGGATGACCATGGAGCACCTGACAGATCCCGCAGCCACGAAGGCGATGCTCGGCGAATTCTTTGATCAACACGTGCGTCGTTGGCATTCAACTCCGCACCCCAGCCTGTTCGAGCGACAGCGGAATCGGGACTTTTACAATGCACTGATCGACTCGACCAGCCTCGCAGGCCGAGTGCTTTTCTCCATAGTTTATCTGGACGGCCGGCCGGTCGCTCAGCACTTCGGTCTGATCTCTCGCAATGACCTTCTTTGGTACAAGCCATCGTATGACGTGGAGTTCGCGCGTTTTTCGCCGGGCGACGTGCTCCTGAGCAATCTGGTGGCGTATGCGCGGGAACGTGGCTTCGATGCGCTTGACTTCACTCGTGGTAACGAGGCTTTTAAGGCGCGTTACTCGTCGCATGTTGAATTCAATCGTTCTTTCCTCTGGC
>CAWEOT010000019.1:0-11197 GCA_963810775.1 uncultured Gammaproteobacteria bacterium | reverse complement strand
GCGGGAGAGGGGATTTTTTTTGCTTCCCGACCGCGCTTCTGCCGGGGTCGCGCTCAGGTTAGCCTACTGCAGTGAGCGATGATCGCCCCTCCCCCGATGCGCTACTGGCGGAGGCCGGCCGGGAAGGGCGTGGCCGGTTGAAGATTTTCCTCGGGGCTGCCCCCGGGGTTGGCAAGACTTACGAGATGTTGTCGGTCGCAAGGCGCCGCCAGGCCGAGGGTACCGACGTCGTCGCCGGCATCGTGGAGACTCACGGTCGGTCGGAGACAGCCGCGCTCCTCGAGGGATTGCCAGTCGTTCCACGGCGTCTCATCCACTATCGTGATCGCGACTTCGAGGAACTCGATCTCGATGCGTTGCTCGCGCGCAGACCACAGCTCGCTCTCGTCGATGAGCTGGCCCACACCAATGTCCCCGGCAGCCGGCACGAAAAGCGTTACCAGGATGTGGAAGAACTGCTCGACGCCGGCATCGACGTGTTCACGACGCTCAATGTCCAGCACATCGAGAGTGTCAACGATCTCGTCGAACGTGTTACCAGCGTCAAGGTGCGCGAGCGCCTGCCCGATCGGGTGCTCGAAACCGCCAATGAGATCGAGCTGATCGACTTGCCGCCTGAGGAGCTCATCAAGAGACTGCACGAGGGCAAGGTCTACGTTCCCGACGTCGCACAGCGTGCAGTGCAGAATTTCTTTTCGCGCGGGAATCTGCTGGTACTGCGGGAACTGGCAATGCGCATCGCGGCTGAGCGCGTCGATGCAGATCTGCAGAGTTACATGCGCGCGCGCGCGATCGAGGGACCTTGGCCGGCGGGCGGGCGCATCCTCGTCTGCATCGGCGCGGACTCGCAGGCCGAGCGGCTCGTGCGCCTTGGCAAGCGCATTGCCGAGCGGCGCCAGCTCCCATGGACTGTACTTCACGTGCAGGCTAACCGGGCCGAGGAACTTTCGGGCGCGCAGCGCGAGCGTCTGCAGGCGGCCTTTACGCTCGCCGAACAGCTCGGTGGCCGAGCTGAGACTCTCAATGGAACCGGCGTGGCCAACGAAGTGCTGGCCTACGCTGCCGCTCGGAATGTCAGCGAGATCGTGGTGGGTCGCTCGCGTCGTCGGCTGGTCCAATTGCGACTAAGGCCGGCGCTCGCAACGGCCTTGATTGAACGCGGCGATGACTTTGAGATCATCATAGCGAGTCAGTCGGAGGATGCGACGCCGATTGGCGCACCCGCAGCGACGCTGGTTGAGGCAAGGGCACATCGCGTCCAGCCTTACCTTGAGAGTGTGCTCGCGGTGTTCGTTGCCGTGGGGGTTGCAGCGCTGCTGGATCGCTACCTGGCGGTCGGCGATCTATCGCTCGTTTTCCTGTTTGCCGTATTGATAGCGGCAATCCGGCACGGACTAGGTCCAGGACTGTTGGCAGCGGTCCTGGCTTCCCTGGCATTCACCTATCTGTTCACCGAGCCACGTTTCTCGCTGCAGGTAATACATGCGGAAAACGTGCTCTCGATTCTTTTCTTTCTGCTGGTTTCCATCATCGGCGGCAACCTCGCTGCGCGCTTGCGCGCGCAGATCCGGATCACGCGCGAGTCCGCGGAGCAGAGCGGCTTGCTGTTCGACTTCAGCCGGCGCATCGCCGGTGCGGTCAGCGCAGAGGATCTGCTGCGGGCGACCTGCCAATACCTCACCGAAACACTCGGCTTCGAATCGATTGCGCTGCGCGCCTACCACGGGTCAGAACTTGGTGATCCGATCGGTGCTGCCGAGACACCCACGCTCCTTGATGTCGAGCGCGCAGCTGCGGAATGGGCAGTGGGGCATAACGAGGCCGCCGGATGGGGCACTGGTACGCTGCCCGCCTCGTGGTGGCTGTTCGCGCCGCTGGGCACCAGTCAAAGACCGCTAGGCGTGCTGGGGCTGGATCTCGGCGCAAAGCGTTCTACCCTCACGCCGGAGCAGCGGCGCCTGTTCTTCGCCATGCGCGATCAGGCCGCCACGGCACTGGAAAGAATTCTGCTCACCGAGGACCTGAAGCGTGCGCACCTGATGTCGGAGTCTGATCGTCTGCGCTCCGCACTTCTTTCTTCCCTCTCTCAGGAGCTCAGCAAACCACTGGCCGAGATCCTTGGTTGCGCGGCGCAGCTGGCGGAAGTCCAGGACGACACCTCGGCGCGAACACGACGCGAGCTGGCGAGCGCGATCCTCGAGCAGGCTCGCCAATTGAACCGTTTCGTCCAGAACCTGTTGGATATGACGCGCCTTGGCAGCGGAGCACTCACCGCCCACAGCGATTGGGTGGATCTGAGAAAGGTCTTCGAGGGCGCCCGAGATCGCGTCGACAAGCCGCTGCACGCGCATCGCCTCGAAATGAATGTCACCGAGGAGGCAAAGAGAATCTATACCGATGCGACGCTCCTGGAGCAGGTAATCGTGAACGTCCTCGACAACGCCGCAAAGTTTTCGCCACCCGGATCGCGCATCGAGCTCAATGCTGCCGTTGTGGCCGAAAACGTCATCATTTCCGTCACCGACGAGGGACCAGGAATTCCGACGGTGGAGCGCGAGCGCGTATTCGACATGTTTTACCGGGTACGGGACCGCGATGAGAGTCAGCCGGGCTCGGGACTGGGTCTCGCAATTTGCAAGGGGTTCGTCGAAGTGATGGGGGGCCGCATTTCGGTACGCGGCGGGCGAGAGGGGCATGGTACGCACATTGAAATCACGCTGCCGCGGAGCGAGCCGCCGGCTGGCAGAATGACGGAAGCTGCGTGAGCATGCTTGATCTATTCAAGTGATCAGTCCGTGCGCGCTTCGACCTCCGGGCTTTCATCTGCGCGCAGCCGATAGCCCAGGCCCGCTTCCGTGATGATGTACTTCGGACGCCTGGGATCGGGCTCGAGCTTGTTGCGCAGGTTCTTGATGCAAACGCGCAGGCTCCGTGTGTCGCCGATCCGATCGGGACCCCACACTTCGCGAATCAGCTGATCCTGGCGAACGATCATGCCCGTGTGCCGTGCGAGGCACTCGATCACGCGGTATTCCAGTGGCGTCAAGTGGATCTCATCCTGCGCGCCGCGCGTCTCACGAAGCGCCAGATCGATGACTACGGCACCCAAACGCAAGCTGCTTTTCTGGTCGGCGCTCTTTACATTACGGCGTAGCGCCGCACGCACTCGCGCGAGCAACTCTGGGGCGCTGAATGGCTTGGTGATGTAATCGTCGGCGCCCGCATCGAGAGCCGCAATCTTTTGATCTTCCATGGTGCGCGCCGACAGCACGATTACCGGTAGCGAGGACCATTCGCGCACGCGACGGATGACCTCCAACCCGCTACCGTCCGGCAGACCCAGGTCGACCAGCATCAGGTCCGGCTTGTGACTGCGCGCCTCGATCTGTGCGCGCTCCGCGGTCGGCGCCTCGACTACGCGATAATTCTCAGTCCCCAGGAGCACGCGCAGAACGTCGCGGATGCCCTGGTCATCCTCGACCACGAGAACCTGGTGCATCGCGAGGGTCACGTCGCAGGCTCCGTCGCGGGCAGCATGAACTCGAATCGTGCGCCTCCACCGGGTCGTCGCCGCGCTTCGATCGAGCCCCCATGGGCCTGGATGATAGTTCGACAGATCGCGAGTCCGAGGCCTACGCCGATGATCGTGCCTTCCTCGCCACCGCGCTGAAACTTGTCGAAAAGCCGGGCCGGATCGCCGGGCGGCAGCCCGGGCCCCTCGTCATCGACGGTCACGCGCATGAACGCTCCGTCAGAGACCGCGGAAACAAAGACTCGCGTGCCGGGAGGGGTGTACTTCGCCACGTTGTCGAACAGATTGTCCAGCACCTGAACCACGAGTTTCGCGTCCACGTACACCGGTGGCAGGTCTGCCGGAATGTGCAGCTCGACCGGGTGCGCGACCAGTCGCTCCTCCGCTCGATGGAGCGCGGCCCCAAGCAGATCGTCGAGTGTCTCCCATTCACGCCGCAGTGCTATCTGGCCCGATTCGAAGCGCATGAGATCGAGCACGTTCGAGACTAGCTCCGACATTTCACGTGCCTTGGTCGCGACCGAGCGCGCCAGCGAGTCTCGCGTTGCCTGGTCCAATGTCGCGCCATGCTCGGCCAAGGTGCTGCCAGAGGCCGCAATCACCGCGAGCGGCGTGCGCAGGTCATGCGAAATCGAGGCCAGCAAGGTATTGCGCAGATTCTCGCTTTCCGCCGCGATGCGCGAAGCCTCCGCTGCTTCGGCGAGCCGAGCCCGTTCGAGTGCCAGCCCGATCTGGCTCGCGAAAGTTTCCAACAGGTGACGCTGTTCGGGCAGGAGCACGCGACGCGGGTTGGATGGCAGCACAGCGAGGACGCCGAGTGCCCGATTCTCGTCTCCCAGCGGCACGTACAGAGCGGGCGCGGCCGGGAGCGTATCGGAGCCGAGTCCGGCCCGGTGCCCGTGATCCGTGACCCACTGCGCGACTGCGAGATCAGCGTCGCGAAAGGATTGATCGATCGCAGGCTCTGGAGGGTATCGCAGCTTGCCAGTGTCGTCAGGAAGCAGAACGATCGCCTGGCACTCGAATACTTCAGCGACGTGTCGCACGGCCACGCGTGCCATGCTGGCAAGCTCGCGCGTCGCAGCGAGCTCGCGACTCATAGCGTACAGAAGCGCTGTGCGCCGTTCGCGTGCACCGGCCACGCGCGTCTGCTGCCGCACGCTCGCCATCAGCGTCGCGATGACCAGCGCGATTATCAACATCACCAGGAAGGTGACCAGATACTGGACGTCGGCTACCTCGAAGGTGAAGCGCGGCGGAACGAAGAACAGGTCCAGTGCCGCGATATTCAAGATCGCCGTCAGTACCGACGGACCACGTCCGAGTCTCAGCCCCGAAACCGTCACGCCGAGCAGATAAACCATCGCCACATTGGCGAGCTCGAAGTACGGCCCCATCAGCCAGGCGATCGCGGAACACACGGCGGTGATCACCAGGGCCCACAGGTAGCGCTGCCATCGAATGGGTTGGACGTTCTGCCCCGGAGCAGCTGCAGATCTGCGAGCGACTCCCGCCAGCGACGGGTCGGAGGCCGCAACCGTGATGACATCGAAGCCACGCGCGCGGCGAACGAGCTCGGTCGCCGTCGACGGCCGCATCCAGGCGCGCCAGCCACGACGCTTCTGGGCGCCAACGATCAGGCGTGTCGCGTTGCGGGTCTGCGCGTACTCGATCAAGGCCGCAGCCGCCGACGGCCCGTCGAGCGTGACGGTTTCGGCGCCCAGCGACTCGGCAAGGCGCAGCAAATCGACTCGCCGGTCGCGCTCGGCTTCGGAGAGCCGTAGCAGCGCCGGCGTCTCGATGTAGACGACGGTCCAGTTCGCATCCAAGGCATCCGCCATGCGTTTGCCGGCACGCACCAGTTGCTCAGCCTGGGCATCGGGGCCGATGCCAACCAGTATTCGGTCTCCTGCCAATCGACCCCGTCGGCCACGGTCGGTGTCGAGCGAGGCGCGTGCGGCGGCTTCGACGCGGTCGGCGACACGCCGCAGCGCCAGCTCGCGCAACGCCATGAGGTTGGGCTTGCGGAAGAAGCGTTCGACGGCGCTCGCGATTTCATCCGGAATGTAGATCTTGCCGGCGCGCAAACGGGCGAGGAGGTCGTCCGGCGGCAGATCGATGAGCTCGATCTCGTCAGCTTCGTCGAAAACCCGGTCCGGGAGCGTCTCGCGTTGTCGAACTCCGGTGATCTGCGCCACCAGGTCATTCAAGCTCTCGAGATGCTGCACATTGACGGTGGTCCAGACGTTAATGCCGGCGTCGAGCAGCTCCTCGATGTCCTGCCAGCGCTTCGGGTGGCGCGGCTCGGGCTCGCCGCCCAACAGGTTGGAGTGAGCGAGCTCATCGACCAGCAGGATCTCTGGACGCCGATGCAGCGCCGTGTCGAGATCGAATTCGTGCCGGACTATGCCGCGGTAGTGGACCGCAAGGGTTGGCAGGTGTTCCAGGCCCTCGAGGAGGCGCTCCGTCTCGGCGCGGCCATGCGGCTCGACATAGCCCACCACGACGTCGGTCCCTGCGGCGCGTGCGCTGCGGGCGGCCTCGAGCATGGAGTATGTTTTCCCCACGCCCGCGGATGCGCCGAAGAAGACGCGCATACGCCCGCGCTTCGCCTTCGCCTCTTCGGCTTGGACCTGCGCGAGGAGTCGATCTGGATCCGGCCGAGCCTCGGCCATGATTCATGCCACGTTAGGGTATCTGATCTTGCCCGAACGCTAGCACAATCCCGGCCCGGGACTGCTGGGCTTACGGAGTTTGCGCGGCGATCTCATCCAGCGCGAGATTCATCTCCAGCACATTCACGCGCGGCTCGCCAAGAAAACCGAACAACCGGCCTTCCGTGTGCTGAGTCACGAGAGCCGCAACTTTGTCCGCGCTCAGCCCGCGTACGCGGGCAACGCGTTCGAGTTGGTAGTTGGCTGCGGCGACGCTGATGTGCGGATCGAGGCCGCTCGCCGACGCGGTCACCAGATCGACAGGGATCGGCGCCGGGTTAGTCGGGTCGGCAGCCTTCAGAGCTTCGATGCGTGACTTGACGGCGTCGGTCAATGCCGGGTTCAAGGGACCCTGATTGGACCCCGTCGAGGCGCTCGCGTTGTAGGGATAGGGCCCGGTCGCCGATGGGCGGCTCCAGAAGTATTTTGGATCGGTGAAGCTCTGACCAATGAGCCGCGAGCCGATTGCCTTGCCGTCCTTCACGATCAGGCTGCCGGCTGCCTGATCGGGAAATGCGACGCGGGCGATGCCAGTCACGATCAGCGGATAAATGAATCCCGTCACGGCCGTCAGCAGCGCGAACAGGACCAGAACCGGGCGAAACATAGTACGCAACATGGGGATTCCTCAGACGAGACGCACGAGCTCCAGGCCAAGGTCGATGAGCTTGATTCCAACGAACGGAATCAGGATCCCGCCCACACCGTAGATGAGCAGATTGCGGCGCAGAAGGATCGCGGCACCCAAGGGCCGATATTTCACACCTTTGAGCGCCAGCGGAATCAGGAACACGATGATGAGCGCATTGAAGATGACCGCCGACAGGATTGCGGACAGCGGGCTCGCGAGATGCATGACGTTGAGCGCATTGAGCTGTGGATAGGTGCTGGCGAATGCAGCGGGAATGATCGCGAAATACTTCGCGACATCATTCGCAATGCTGAAGGTCGTAAGCGAGCCACGAGTCATCAGCATCTGCTTGCCAGTCTCGACGACCTCGATGAGCTTGGTCGGGTTCGAGTCGAGATCCACCATGTTGCCGGCTTCCTTGGCGGCCTGCGTGCCGGTATTCATGGCCACAGCCACATCCGCCTGTGCCAGTGCCGGCGCGTCGTTGGTCCCGTCGCCGGTCATCGCGACGAGCCGGCCCTGCCCCTGGTGATCGCGAATCAGGCGCAGCTTCGCTTCCGGTGTCGCCTCCGCCAGGAAATCGTCGACCCCGGCCTCGGCCGCGATCGCCGCCGCGGTTTGCGGATTGTCGCCGGTGATCATCACCGTCTTGATGCCCATGCGGCGCAACTCGCCAAAACGCTCCTTGATCCCGCCCTTGACGATGTCCTTGAGCTCAATGATTCCCAGCACCCGTACTCCGTCACTGACGAGCAATGGCGTGCTGCCGCGCCGCCCCACGTCCTGCACGGTACTCAGAATCGCCTTCGGAAATACCTGCCCTTGCGCTTCCACGTGTTTTTGAATCGCGTCCGCTGCGCCTTTGCGCACCTGTCGATCGCCGATGTTCACGCCACTCATGCGCGTGTGCGCGGAGAACGGCACGAACGTAGCGCCGAGCGAGGCCAGGTCGCGCTCGCGCAGCTGGAAGCGCTGCTTGGCGAGCACCATGATGCTGCGTCCTTCAGGTGTCTCGTCGGCCATGGAAGCGAGCTGCGCGGCATCGGCGAGTTCCTGCTCCGTGGCCCCCGGCGTCGGCAGAAACGCTGCGGCCTGACGGTTACCCAGAGTAATCGTGCCGGTCTTGTCCAGCAGCAGCACATCCACGTCGCCGGCTGCTTCCACCGCGCGGCCGGAAGTGGCAATGACGTTCGCCTGCAGCATGCGGCTCATGCCCGCGACGCCGATGGCCGAAAGCAGGCCGCCGATCGTCGTGGGAATGAGGCACACCAGCAACGCGATGATCGCGGTGATCGTGATGGGCTCGCCCAGTTTCGCGACGGCCACGCTGTACAGGGAATAAGGCACCAGCGTGGCCGTCGCGAACAGGAATACGAGCGTCAGGGCGACCAGCAGAATCGTCAGCGCAATTTCATTGGGCGTCTTCTGTCGCTTCGCGCTCTCGACCATCGCGATCATGCGATCCAGGAAAGTCTCGCCCGGGTTGACCGTTACGCGCGCTACGATCCAGTCGGAGAGAACGCGCGTGCCCCCCGTGACCGCGGAACGGTCGCCTCCCGATTCACGAATCACGGGGGCGGATTCGCCCGTAATCGCGCTCTCATCCACGGACGCAGCGCCCTGGATCACTTCACCGTCCGCCGGAACGTAGTCGCCGGCTTCCACGACGACGACATCGCCACGCCGCAGTTCATCCGCTCGTACGCGCGAGTGACGCGAGTGATCGCGGGCATCGAGGAGCTTCTTGGCCCAGACCGTCTGCTTGAGACCGCGAAGCGCTGATGCCTGCGCCTTGCTCCGACCCTCAGCCAGCGCCTCGGCGAAGTTGGCGAACAGCACTGTGAACCACAGCCAGATCGCGATATTCAGGATGAACCAGGGGGGCGCTTCGCCATGACCGCCAAGCGCACGCACCCAGAGAACTGTCGTCAGAATGCTGCCCACGTAGACGACGAACATCACCGGATTGCGCCACTGCACGCGCGGATCGAGCTTGCGCAATGCCGCAAGCATCGCGGGCCCCAGCAGCGTGCGGTCGAACATCGATAGCTTCGGACGGGTCATGGATTCTCCTCGTCAAGCCTGCAAGGCGTCAGGCGGCCCACAGGATCAGGTGCTCGACAATCGGTCCCAGCGCGAGAGCCGGAACGAACGTGAGCGCGCCCACCAACAGCACGGTGCCGATCAGAAGAACTACAAACGTCGGGCCATGGGTCGGCATCGTGCCCGCTGAGACTGGAATGCGTTTCTTCGCGGCGAGCGAGCCCGCTACTGCCAGCACGACGACAATGGGCCAGAAGCGGCCGAACCACATCGCAAGACCCAGAGCCGTATTGTAGAAAGGAGTGTTGGCCGAGATTCCCGCGAATGCGCTGCCGTTATTGTTGGCAGCCGAAGAGAATGCATACAGGATCTCGGAAAAGCCGTGGGCACCCGGGTTCGCGACGCTCGAGGTACCGACGCTGACCGAAACCGCCACCGCCGTTCCCACCAGGACGAGGAAAGGCATGACCAGGATCGCGACCGAGCTCATCTTCATCTCGAAGGCTTCGATTTTCTTGCCGAGATACTCGGGGGTGCGCCCGATCATGAGCCCGGCGATGAAGACGCCGATGATTGCGAAAATCAGCATCGAATAGAGCCCGGTGCCGACACCGCCAAACACCACCTCGCCGAGCTGCATCTGGAACAGCGGCACAAAGCCGCCGAGAGGCGTATAGGAGTCGTGCATCGAGTTGACCGCGCCACAGGAAGTGGCCGTGGTTATGGTCGCAAACAGCGCCGAGACTACAGGGCCGAAGCGCGCTTCCTTGCCCTCCATGTTGCCGCCGGGCTGAGTACTGCTCGCCGTTTGATCGACGCCGAGCGCGCCAATCAGCGGGTTGCCTTGCTGTTCGTTGTAGACGGCAACCGCGAGGAGCGACACGAAAAGAATGGCCATCGCTACGAACACCGCCCACCCCTGGCGCGTATCTCCCACCATGCGGCCAAAGGTATAAGTGAGCGCCATCGGGATCAGCAGGATCGCAAACATCTCCAGGAAATTCGTCAATGGAGTCGGATTCTCGTAGGCGTGCGCGGAATTCGCATTCACGAATCCGCCGCCGTTGGTGCCGAGCTCCTTGATGCTCTCCTGAGAGGCGATCGGACCCATCGCCAGCGTCTGCGTTTGGGTCGTCACGTCCTCCTGCACCGGAGCACCTGACGCATCGAGTACCGGATTGCCTTGCGCGTCGAGTTTCGGCTGCTGGTAGGTGACGCTTTCGAGAGTTGTCACATCTTTATAGGCGCTGAAATTCTGAATCGCGCCTTGTGAGACCAGGATGATGGCAATGACGGTCGACAGAGGCAGCAACACGTAAAGCGTGATGCGGGTGAAGTCGACCCAGAAGTTGCCGATGGTCTTGGCGCTGTGCCGGGCCAGCCCTCGAATCAACGCAATGGCGACCACGATACCGGTGGCCGCCGAGAAGAAATTCTGCACCGCGAGCCCGGCCATCTGCGTCAGGTAGCTCATGGCGACTTCGCCGGAGTAGCCCTGCCAGTTGGTATTGGTGGCGAAGCTGACGGCAGTATTGAACGAAGAATCCGGCGAGACGCCCGCAAACTGCTGCGGATTCAGTGGCAGCCAGGCCTGCAGTCGCTGCAAGGCATAGACGACGATGATCCCGAGCGTGTTCAGCAACAGGAGCGAGATTGCGTACTGCTTCCAACCCATCTCGCTCTGCGGGTCGATCCCGCAGAGACGGTAAATGCGCTGCTCGACGCGCGCGCCCACGCGCAATGGCCAAATCGCCTTGCCTTCGGCGACGTTCGCGATATAGAGCCCCACGGGCTTCACGCACAGCAGCAGAGCCAGCAGGAAGACGACGATCAGGATCAGTGATTCGATCATCATCAGAATTTCTCCGGCTTGATCAGCGCGTAGAGCAGATACACCAGGAGTCCGAGCGCGAGCAGAGCGCCGAGGAGATACATCCCGCTCATTCAACACCTCCGATGCGCGATACGGCCCGGATCAGCCAATGCGTCACGGCCCAGATCGCGATGACGACGATGATGAATACGGCATCCATGGTCGGTGTGCTCCGCGGTTGAGGCCGAAGATTCTAGGTACGCGGCGGTGAGCGCAGCGTGAGTATTTCGGCGATAAGCAGCGTCAATGACTCCGGACCGGCCGGTCCTAGGTCAGGGGCGAGGCGAGCGCTAACTCGATGAACGCGTGGACCTTCGGGGTGTGCTGGCCGCCGGCGGGAAATAGCGCAAACACCGGTATTTTCGGTCCTGACCACGCCGATAACACGCGGCGCAGTGCGCCGC
>CAWEOT010000018.1:0-153274 GCA_963810775.1 uncultured Gammaproteobacteria bacterium | reverse complement strand
CTTAGTGAGCAGGAGAGTGCCGTGGCTGAGGACGCTGTAAGCGCCAATGTTCAAAGCGCGCTCATCGATGCCGGGCTTTGGCTCTATCACGGTTTCTTCGTCCCAGGCGATTATGTCTTCTCGATTCTGAGCACACATGCGCCGCGCGTTGGGCAATTCCTGGGGCTCGGCGCTGTCGGTCACGGAAGTGTGCTGTCCGGAATCATCTCCGGTGTGGTCTGGCTTGGCGCGATTGCCCTGATCGTCGCTGCTTGCAAAGTGGTTCATAGGCTCGACAGAGCGCTGACCGCATACATCGTGCGCCTGTATGAGGGATTGCAGCGGACAGGACGGATCGTCGCGAGGTGGCTGGCAATTGCCTATCGATCGGGCGCGCTCAAGCGGCAGGCGCGATTGGCGAGAACGGAAGTCGCCGAGCAAGGTGAGCTCACTGCACTCGAGCTCGCGGTCCTTCGATGTCACGTCAAGCTGGCGCCCGGCCACCTGTTGACGGCGAGCGGCATCGCGAGCGCCCTGGACGTGAGCTCAACTCACATCGAGCGGGCGCTAAGCAGGCTCACGACGTTGAGCCTCGTTCACCGTACATTCGGCGCGGGCGATGGAGAGGACGGCTATCGGTTGACGCGACCCGGCGGGCTTTTTCTTGCCGCCTGCGGTCAGGCTCACCTGACGAAGGGCCAGGAGCCACTAAGGACCAAGGACAAACGACGCGTAGCGGCCGTACTGCAGTGAGCAGAAGGGCGTGGCCGCGACGTTAATGTTCTCCGCTACACGCCGCATTCAGCGGCGCAAAGTTAAATCACTTTTTGTGTCGAGTAGGTCCGCGTTCCCCACGCGGCAGAGCGCTACCCTGCTCGTGCAATCTACGAATAACGGCGCGGTCCAAACGGCGCAGGAGAATAACAATGATTGCTCACTCAAAGCGGTGGCAAGGCGTCTTCGCGGCGCTGATCGTCCTCGCGTCCGGCGTTTGTGCCCGAGCAGACCAGAGCGCCCCCACCTCGTCCGATGCACTCGCCGCCTACATCGCACGCCCCGACTCAAGCTACGGCTGGCACGTCCGCTCGTCAGGCACTGTCGGCAGCACAAGATATGTAGAGCTCATCATGAACTCGCAGACCTGGCGGGACACGCTGTGGCGGCATCAACTCTTTGTCATCGTTCCGGCCAATCTCGACCCGAACTCGCGACAGGCACTCCTTTATGTCGCCGGAGGCCGCTGGAAACCGGAGCTTGAGAGTGACAGGACGCCGGGCAAGCTACCGCGTGGTGCGGACAGATTCATCAAGCTGACCGAAGAGCTGCGCACCCCGGTTGCGGTGCTGCGACATGTCCCCTTCCAACCGTTGTTCGATGGGTTGACCGAGGACCGGATCATCGCGCTGACCTTCGATCGTTATCTCGAGACCCGGGACAACGAGTGGCCGCTGTTGTTGCCGATGGTGAAGACCGTAGTGCGTGCGATGGACACGATTCAGACATTCGCCGCGCAGGAATGGGGCGTGCAGATAGAGTCGTTTACCGTTGCGGGGGCCTCCAAGCGCGGCTGGACGACGTGGTTGACCGGTGCCGTGGATGCTCGCGCGACCGCCATCGCCCCGATCGTGATTGATGTCGTGAACATGGGCGCGCAGATGAAGCACGCCAGCGCCACGTGGGGCGCACCCTCGGCGCAGATTGCACCCTATACAGAACGTAACCTGCCTGAAAGGCTCGCCTCGCCAGGCGGCCAATCGCTGCTCGACATCGTTGATCCGTACAGCTACCGCCACTCGCTGCTGCAACCGAAGCTCATCATCAACGGTACGAACGACAAGTATTGGCCGCTCGATGCGCTCAATCTGTACTGGTCCGAACTGGAGGGCGAGAAATACATACTGTACGTCCCCAACCAGGGCCACGACATCAAGGACTACGATCGAGTCATCGGTAGTCTCGTTGCCTTGCATCAACATGTGGCCCACGGCGCACCGCTGCCCAAGTTGCAATGGCAATTTGTGGAAGGGACTGACGACGTGCGCCTCGAGCTGAGCCCCAGCATGAAGCCGAAGCAGATGCGGGTATGGATGGCGCGAAGTGACACCCGGGACTTTCGTGATGCGCACTGGGAATCAGTGCCGATGAAGCGCAAGCACGACCAGTATGTTGTCACCTTGGATCGACCACGCAACGGCTACATTGCAATGCTGGGCGAAGGCAAATTCACTCGGAAATTCACGATGCCGTGCTATTTCTCTACAACGGTAAAAATCTTCGGCCCGACAGCGGGCCCAACGGTGTTGACGTCGATCGACCCGGTGTTGTCAGAGCATCAGTGACAAAGATCAAGGTTGAAAGGGCTCGATGTCAGAAAACCTGGAGCGAATGACCGGTCGCTGAGAGTGACGGCGAGAGGGGCGCTGCCGAATTCGAACCCACGATCGAGTGAGCGCCGTTCTGGCGCTTGCCTAAGACTTCCCTTCATCCGGACGTCATGAGGGTCGCCGCGAGCAGAAACCACGTGGAGTGCGGCAACCACTGCTCCAGCCATCGCCAATTGTTCTCATCCGGGCCGGGTGCAAACACGATGCCCCGACCCTCGTCGCTCAGCGTGGCGCCGGTAATGCCGTTGGAAATGCCGCCGGCGACGTGGTCGCCGGCGCTTTCGGCGGACGGGGGATTGTGGACGCCGAAACCGTAGAGCATGCAGATGTCGAACGGATTGCTTCCCAGCGTCCAATCCACCTGGTGCTGCGCGAACTCGCCGAGTTCCGCGCTGACGCCAAACGCCCTGTCAGCCGCGGGGTACACCGCTCGTCCACCCAGAATCGCCGCCGCGGCCAGCGATGACAATCTGGCGCTTTCGCCCTGCCACCAGTAGCCGGTTTCGTTGGCGTGCGGCATGAAGAAACCTTCCATGTGGTCGCGTCCGAGTTTGCCGTTCTTGTAGATACTGAAGCTCTGCCGGGCATAGTCGTACGGGTTCGACACCTTTCGGTTCAGTGCCAACTGGTAGTCGAGCGCGGCACGAATTGTCTTGCGCGCGCCAGCCGCTCTTGCGGCGTCGCGTTCGATGCCGAGGTAGTACGCGAGGCTGATGAGCGGGAATCCAGCCTCGGCGCCGTGATAGTACGGCCGGCGTTCGGCATCGCTGACGAACCAGCCTTCAGCAGTCAATCTACTGTTGAGATTTGCTGCGCGCCGCCTCGCGGCATCGAGATAGGCGTTCTTCTGCGTTGCCTGGTACAGCTCGGTCGAAGCGAGGAGCGCGGTGTAGTCATCGATAATGTTCTCGATGCCGTTGTCGCAATATTCGAGATTGTGCTTCTCGAGATGGGCAAAGGCCCTCTCCGCATCCTCCAGATACTGGCGAGCGGTGAACTCTCCGCGCTTCCCCGTGCTTTTGCTCAAGAGCGAGGCGCGTGCGAGTGCTGCGATCGCGATGCCCCCGCCTTCGCGAAAGGCCGCCTGGTAGTTGCGGGTGTAGACCCCGTCGATGCCCTCGTAACCGGTCACCATTCGCTCCGCGCCCGGCTCGCCCCAGCGATCAAACACTGTCATGTAGAAATAGCCCGCGGGATCCAGAATGCGATGCAGGTAGTCTGCACCCCAGAGCGCCTCCTCCGTCAGACGCTGCTCCAGGCCGGCGGTGCGAAACAGAGCGGGAGCGCGGTCATAGGACTTCGCCAATGCCCAGACGACCAGCGCAGTCTGCTGCGGGTTGAAGAAATTGGCGTACGAAAGGTGAGAAAGGTACTTGCCATTATCGCCACCCGCGTCTTTCCATCCGCCCCACACGTCGACGAACCGATCGGTTTCGAAGATCCGAATTCTGCGGTCGGCTTCGTTGGTGTAGCGACTCGCTTTGAAATAGCTGAGGAGCGCCGCGGCGGTGGTGGCAAACGTGGCGTTATCGTCCACCTTGAATGGCGCGGAGCGCGCCTTGTCGTCCCCAAGCGTGACTTCAACCTGGTAGACGCCGTTGACAGTCAGCGAGGAAAAATCGGCTTTGAGGTATTTCTTCCCGCTGTTCCACTCAGTGAACTCGGGCAGTCGGATCAGTTCACCGGATAGAACCGTGGCACTGTCTCTCAACACGCTGTAGCGGCCCGCGTTCTGACCACCGGAATATTCGATGACCGCGGCTTTCGGGCCGCGCCGTTCGAAGGCTACCTGGTTAATGTGGACTGTGAGGCGGCGCTCTTCCCCGGCGCGCTCCTGAGCACAGAGCTCGAATGCCGCCAGCAGGAACGGTGCGATCCCGAGCCATCGCGCGGCGTGCGTCATTCCGAGCTTCGGGACGCGGCTAGAACGCAAAACCCGCGCGCAGCCCGTAGGTACGGGGCGGATCGTAGTAACCCTTCACCACGCCGCGGTTGAATCCGTAGAAATTCTTGGTGTTCTCATCGGTCAGATTGTCGCCGAACAGCTCGACATAGTATCGCTCGCCCGGTGAGTTCATGCGGACGCTCAAGTTGAACTTCGCGTATGCGTCCTGAGCCTGCGACAGATGAGCACCATCGTAGTTCAGGATGTCGAACCACATCTTGCTCTGCCAGTGCATCGACGCGAAGGGGACTATCGAGTATCCGGAGGACAGCCCAATCCGATGCTCGTAATTCAGCGTCAGGGAGTACTCCGGCGCGAAGGGTAGCTGGTTACCGCGGATGTCCGCCGTCTGCGGGCTGCCGCACTCCGGTTGTCCGTAGATGATGCGCTCAGCGCAGGCATAGCCATCCTGGAAACTTCCTGGATCGACGATGGACGTGTCAAGCCAGGCGAGGTAACCGAACAACCGGCCCTGATTCCAGGGAATGAGATCGAATTCGACTTCGAGTCCCTGGATCCTGGAGCTGCTGAGATTGTCGGTGGTCCATGCAAGGACCGGCTCGCCGAAGGTCTGGCTGTTGGGATCCTCATCGACGCCGACGACCTTCTCACCGGTGTTCTGCATATCGGTGTAGTCGCTGTAAAACGCCGTCACACCCAGGCGCAAGCGACTGTCGAGCAGCGTGGCCTTGTAGCCCAGCTCGTAGGTCGTGACTTTCTCTGGGTTGTAACTGAGGAGCTGCAGACACCCGTTGTTGCAGAAGTCGAACATCTCGTACATGCCACCCATCTTGTAGCCGGTGGCGACCGAAGCGAACCACATCTGTTGGTCCGTAGCGAAGTATTGGCCGCCCAGCCGGTAGATGCCCTGGCTCCAGTTTTTCGTGACGTTGTTGGGCTCGCTCGCCGGCATTACAGTCCCGAGCGGCGCACCGGCGCCCATGTCCGCCGTGAGATTATCGGACTGGTGGGCCCTCACCGTGGTCGGTGTGTACTCCCCGTTGTACCAGTCGGTACTGCCTTCCCAGAACGCGTAAGTCATTCCGTTCTGGTCGGTCTTTTCATCCTTGGTGTACCGGTAGCCGGCAGTCAGGCCAATCTTTTCGGCGATTCGGTAATCGAATTGCGCGAACCCCGCCTTCGACGTCGTCGTGCGTTTGTTCTGATCGAACACCCAGCTGTCGGGCAGGCCGTCGGGATTGAATCCAAGTGGCAGGCTCGGATCCTCGAACCAACTCTTGTTGTTGAGCATCTCCATGTCATAGCGGATCTGCTTGTCCTCATGCAGGTAGTAGAGGCCCGCGACGTACTGCAGCTTCGAGTCGCCTGTCGACTTGAACTGCAGCTCATGCGTGGTCGTTTTGTAGGCGCTGTGTCGGGTATTCCAGCTTTCGTCCCAGATGGGGTAGTAACCCGTCTCCTCAGCCTCGGGTGTCAATGGCGCCCCTATGGACGACCACTCGGTAGGCGGACGCGTACCGCCGTCCACGTCTTCGATCTGTTGGCGTTGCTGGTCCTGGTAGGAAAACCGGTATTCGATGGCCAGGTGCTCGGCGGCCGCGGCCACCAGCTTCAGCTGGTAATCATCGATGGTCATGTCCTTCCTGCCCGGGACGTTGATGTTGACCCAGCGCAAGTCGTGAGTGCATGCATTCGGGGTTCCGGCAGCCTGTTCGCAGTCGATGAAATCGATATCGCCCGTGCCCCGGTCGGCATATCGCGATATCGTGCCGGTCAATTCCAGCCAGTCCGTCGCCTGCCATCGACCGATCAGGCGCGCGGCCCATTCGTCCTTGTTGTTGTAGTAGTTGGCCTTGCTGACGTCGGTATTGCGGCGCTGATCGACGTCGGGAATGCCGTCCAGAAAGATACCGTTATCCGGCGACTCGATGTCGGTCACATCCCTGCCCTGCTGCAGCATTCCGTCGTGGCTGTCGTAGGTACCGGAGAGGCGCAACGCGAAGTTCTCAGTGACTGCGAGATTCAGACTCCCGCGTGCCTCGCGTTCGTTGTAGTTACCGAACGCGGCTTCCGCTTTCGCGAAGCTGCGCCCGAACTCGGGCTTGGCCGGAATGATATTGATGGCGCCGCCGGGGGAATTCATGCCGAATAGCGTGCCTTGCGGCCCACGCAGCACTTCGACGCGCTCTACGTCGTACATCAGCGCGAGCGCGCCTTGCGGACGCGGCGAGTAGAAGCCGTCGAGGTGAATCGCGACCGCCCCCTCACCCACTTCGGTGAAGTCAGTCGATGTGACGCCGCGAATCGTCGCTGCGGTTCCGGAGTCGGCGCCGGTGCCGAGTTGGAGATTCGGGACAGTGCCCGCCAGGTCTCGCGCCGACCGGACTCCTTCTCGATCGAGGTAGTCCTGGCTCAAGGCAGTGATCGCGAGCGGTGTCTGCATCAGATTCGTTTCACGCTTGACAGCGGTCA
Organism: uncultured Gammaproteobacteria bacterium; assembly: GCA_963810775.1. Lineage (GTDB taxonomy): Bacteria > Pseudomonadota > Gammaproteobacteria > Steroidobacterales > Steroidobacteraceae > DATBVX01. The sequence goes on along the minus strand of CAWEOT010000018.1, from coordinate 146,533 downwards.
CCGTGATCTCACCGAGACGGTTGTCCGCGAGCTCGGTGTCGTCGTCTGCCAGCGCGGGTAGCGAAATTGTCGAGATGGCGACGGTCACGAGCGCCAGCGTCGGATATGCGCTCGGTATTGGTGTTCTGGATTTCGCAGGCATTTTGCTCTCCCCCTCCGCGGCTGCCGCTTGGCTCAGGCAGATAGCCGGGAGCAGCTGACCCCATTTGCGCTTCACCGCTGCGGCCTCGAACGGCCCGACGGTTGTCGGCACGATAAGCGCGGAAATGTGCCCTTGTCAATAATTACATCTACTGGATGTTTTTATTATTAATGCGTGCGAGACTTGGTCATCACTCCAGAGCCGGAGTAGCGCAGTTGCCTGACAGGTCCTTCATACCGTCAACGCACTCAGGCGGCGGTAAGGGCACCCGGAACACTATCGCAATGCTTTAGTCACGGCCTTTTCGATACATTACCCGCAATGGTCACGCGCGGAACAACTCAACAGTCCAGCGCTCCCTACAACCGGCGCATCGTCCTCGACGTAATCCGGCGGCAGGGATCGATCTCGCGCAAGGAAATCGTCGATAGGGTATCTCTCAGCCCGCAGACCGTGGCCAATATCACTGCGGACCTGGAATCGATCGGTCTCATCATTTCGCGCCGGCTCAAGGTCGAAAAATCCCGCGGCCAACCGCCGATCGTCCTGGAGCTGAACCCCAATGGTGGCAGCTCGATCGGTATCAGCCTCGAGCCCGGCCGTGCCTCTGCCGCCTTGGTGAACCTTATTGGAGAGGTCATCAAGAAGCAGGAAGTGGAGATAGACGTGCGCGATCAGCGCCGCACCCTGTCGGTGATGGTTGGCATCGTTAAAGACCTCGTCGCGCGATCTTCCTCGACTGAGCGCCTTTGGGGAGTCGGAGTTGCGCTGCCCGGTCCGTTCGCGGTGACGGACATGAGCTTCGTCGGACCGACGGCCCTGGAGGGCTGGACCGATCTTTCGATCCTGGACGAACTGCACGCAGTGACCGGGTTACACGTGTTTTATAGCGTCGATAGTGTCGCCGGAGCCTTGGGCGAATCGCTGTTTGGCGTGGCCAAGAATCTCCACAATTTTTTCTACATGCACTTCGGTGTCGGTCTCGGCGGGACGCTGGTTGCCAATCGCTCCGCCTATAAGGGAGCAAACGGCAACGCAACCGAAATCGGACACATTCCGATCGTTCCAGGGGGCAAGCAGTGCTATTGCGGAAATCAGGGCTGCCTCGAGCGGTATCTCTCTCTACATTCGCTGTCGGAGGCCCTCGGTGAGGCCAGCGTAAAAGAACGCAGCAAAGAGGAGCTGGCGCGGATGTTCGCCAGCAAGGACCGGAAGCTGATGGAATGGTGCCGGGAAGCAGCGGTTCATCTGCGTAACGCGATCTGCATCATCGAAAACCTGCTGGATCCTGAGACGATCGTGATCGGCGGATCGGCACCGAAGCCGCTGGTCGAACACATCGTGACTCTGTCCAAGCCGTTGTCCGGATCCGTGCGAGCCGGCGTCGCAGGAGCGAAGCAGCGTCTTCTCCTTTCGCAACGGCAGGAGGAAAGCTCGATCCTCGGCGCCGCCGTGCTGCCCGTCTATGAAATGCTGTCGCCTCGGTTCGAAATGCTGGTGCAAGAACGGCGCGAACAACCGCGGGTTGAAGGTTTGCTGGGTCAGAGGCCCGCAGGCAGAGCCGGCCGCCTTTAGACGATCATTTCTCAAAAGCCAGAACGTGCGTTAATTACTTACATCCAGTAGATATATTAATTGACAGCATTAGTCCAGCACCTCTACAGTCTGGCTGTGTTTTCAATAAACCCCGGCGCGAATCATCAATGAACGATGGTGGCAGCTTTCCCTCGCTGACGATCGTCGGCGACGTCAGCATCGACCTGGTTCTCGGCCCGATCGACGGTTGGCCGACGATCGGCACCGAGTCACTGATGGAGAAGAGCGAACTACGCCCCGGAGGATCGGGCGGCAACGCCGCACTGGCGGCTCACTACCTCGGAGCGCCCTGTCGCTTGCTGTCCCTGGTGGGTAATGACGGTCTGGGGACGTGGCTCGCAGAGCAATTTGACGGCATTGCCGCGTCCTTACCGATCTGCGAAGCCGCGACCTCACTGTCCGTCGGAATCATTCATGCATGCGGCGAGCGCACCATCCTGACGACCAGGGGGCACCTCGAAGAACTGACCTATGAACATGTCAGGCCGTTGCTGTCTCGCGCTCGCCACGGGAATTCGATCGTCCTGCTGTCGGGTGTTTTCCTGACGCCGCGAATCCGCAAACACTACCAGCGCCTGATCAGCGAGATCTCGGCGCTTGGCCACCAGGTGGCACTGGACACAGGCTGGCCCCCTGGAAACTGGGACGAACAATTGCGCTTCGAAGTGCTGCAGTGGGTGGGTGCTTGCGATCACGTTCTTCTGAATGAATTGGAAGCGGCGAGCCTGACCGGCCATCAGGATCTGCGCACCGCGCTCCACGATCTCAGCAGGAAGGTAAAGCCAGGTGCGAGCCTCATCGTAAAGACGGGCCCCAAAGGGGCCGTGGGTCTGCAGGAAGGTATTACTGCAAGCAGCAAGGCGGGTAGTCCTGTGGTCTTCGACACGATCGGTGCGGGAGACTCATTCAATGCCGGCTATCTCCTTGGCCGCTTAACCGGTTACGACCTTCAGGATTCCCTCATCGCCGGTTGCAATGCAGCCTCTTCGATCATTTCGCGTTTCCCTCGCCGGCAGATCAGGCCGGGCGAGCTCGCCGGCAGAATTGCACTGTCGGATGCTCTCGCCTGCAACGAATAGATGATGAAGGGCCGCGGCCTCATCGTCGTCTACATCCTGTGCGTCTGGTTCGTCATCTCCTTCGTGACGAACCTCATCGGTCCTTTGATGCCAATCATCATCGGGGACTTCAAGCTTAATCTGGCGCTCGCGGGTTTCCTGCCGTTCTCATTCTTTCTCGCGTACGGGATTGTCTCGATACCCGCCGGGATCATGGTGGAAAACCTTGGCCCGAAGAAAACACTGCTCGCAGCCTTCCTGCTCAACCTGCTCGGCACCCTCGCGATTGCGCTCTTCCCCGAGTATCTCGTCGTGATCACGGCCCTGTTCATCATCGGCGTCGGCATGGCGATGCTCCAGGTCGTGATCAATCCGTTGATGCGAACAGCAGGAGGTGAAGCGCATTTCGCGTTCTTCTCGGTGATGGGGCAGCTCGTCTTCGGCCTTGCATCCTTTCTGAGCCCGCTGGCTTTCTCCGCGTTGATGCAGAATTTTGCGGAGGGCACGCGGCCCGATGGCGGCATCCTGGGACCGCTCGCCACGCTCGTGCCGGCCAGTCTTCCCTGGGTCTCCTTCTACTGGGCTTTCGCGGCAATCTTTGTGCTGGTGCTGGCGATCACGCTCACCATGAACATTCCAAGGATCGAGCTGAAGGCCGACGAACGAGCCGGAACATTCGAAATTTACTGGAACCTCATCCGCCACAGGCACGTGCGACTCTTCTTTCTCGGCATCGTCGCGTACGTCGGGACAGAACAAAGCCTGGCTAACTGGATGTCCCAATTCCTCAGCACGTATCACCATGTCTCGCCGACAGCGGAGGGCGCAAAGGCCGTTGGATCTTTCTGGGGTCTCATGTCGGTGGGCTGCGTGCTCGGCCTGTTGTTGCTGAAGCTGCTCGATTCGCGAGTCGTCCTCAGCATTTTTTCCAGCCTCGCAATGGTCTGCGTGGCTGCCGCGCTTTTCGGCGCGAGCGAGACCGCCCTCATCGCATTCCCGCTCTCGGGATTCTTCCTCTCGGTGATGTTCTCGGTGATTTTCTCGTTAGCGCTGAATTCGACGCAGCGCCATCACGGGGCGCTGTCGGGCATCCTCTGCACCGGAATACTCGGCGGCGCCGTGGTTCCGTTGTTGGTCGGAGTCGTGGGTGAATGGTTCGGCCTCAGGATCGCCCTGACGCTTGTCTTCGTAACCATCGGCTACATCCTGAGCATCAGCTTCTGGGCCGATCCTATAGTTCGCAATGACACTGTAAACGTGATGAAGATCCTGCGGCCCTCGAAGCAAAGCTGACTCCGCGCTTCATCGCCTAAGCGCTATACCCCAACATCTGTGCGGTCTCGTACGGACGACCTCGAGAGCGAGGCGTACCGTACGTGCCGGACGTCACTGCGCTTTCAGTTGGCCTCAAGGTCGACGCTGACGTACTGCCCCCGGGATCCTCAAGACGGTTGACCTGAAGAGTGCGGCGACGACTAAATTTGGTCGCGAGGGGGCGTCGAGTTCTCGGTTGACCCGAACACTCCACTGGTGATTCAAATCAGCGCGAGCCCTGTCCGGACAATCCGCGTTACGATCAGCGGCAGCCCACCCACGCAACACGAGAATCCCATCGATGAGCGACATGCACGTTGAGGAACGCGTCGGCCCGCACTACGACAAGGCGAAGATGCTGGAGGCGCGGCGGCACACCTGGCACGCGATCGAGAAAATCGCTGCGGGCATACGACCGGGCATGCGCGAGAGTGAGGGCGTCGAGCTGGCCAAGGCCGTGCTGAAGGACCTCGGACTATTGCGCGGCTGGCACGGCGTCTATCTCCGCTTCGGCGCGAACACCGTACTCACGTACTGGGACAAGGATGCGCCGGACGTCGTGCTTCGCGACAACGACATCTTCTATATCGACATCGGTCCGGTATGGGAGAAATGGGAGGGTGACGGCGGCAACACGTTCGTGGTCGGTAACGATCCGGAAATGCAGCGCGCGCGCGTCGCTGTTCGCCAGGTCTTCGATCGCGTTCACGAGAAATGGCGCACCGAATCGGTGACCGGAGCGGCGCTCTACGACTACGCGACCGAGGTTGCCCGTTCGATGGGCTGGGAGTTGGCGCCGGGCGTTGATGGCCATCGCCTCAGCGACTTTCCGCACAAGGCATTTCACTCAGGAACGCTCGCGGCGACGTCCTTCACACCTGCCACCGACCTGTGGGTGCTCGAGATCCAGATTCGGCATCCCACGCTCCCGTTCGGGGCATTTTACGAAGACCTGCTGCTCGAATCGTAAAAGCTACCACTGAACTCTCAGGCCGAGACTCGCATTCACGGATTGGCTGTCGCTGCCGTTCACACCGTGATTCGTTGTCACGCTCGCATGCACGCTGGTGTGCTCGTTGACCTGCGCGGCGACACCGGCCGACACCTCGACCCAATCCTCATCGAAGTCTGTGCGGAATACGGTCGAGGGCGCAGACGGTGCCGTCAGCGTTGTCTCAGCGCTTCCTGACAACTCACTCCAGTAATTCGCGCGCAGCCAGGCGCTGAAGTAGCGCGAGTCGTCCTTGCCGCGGGGGCGAGACACGCCCAACTCCAGGCCGGCACGAGCCACGATCGTGTCGGTGCCGCTGAAGCGAATCGTCGTTCCGGAGGTTCTTGAGTCTGACTGATCGAGGTGCTGGACAATGACCTGCGCTTGAGGTTGCAGGTTCCATTCCGTCCCGAGCCTGAGGTTGCGCCCGGCCTCGATCGATGCGGCGACTCCCCAGCCGTCGGTCTCGGCGGCTTCGTCGTCGCGAGGCTCGAGATCGATCCGGCTGAAGTACGTTCCCAGCACGGTTGAATCGACGTACCAGGCCGGATGGCGGCCTGTCCAATATGCGCCTATCGAAGACGCGAGCGATTGAGCAGTGCCTGCACGAGTGCCGTCGTCGCGGTCCACATAGCCATTGGTGGGGCCCATGCTGAGATACAGCCCCGCACGATTGGTTCGATTCTCGTCCACGTTCTCATAGACATCCGTACCGATCTGCATTCCCGTCACGTCATAGTCGAAATTTGCGCCATTGGCCGCCGTGCCGCCGCCTTCGTGGCTGCCTGAGCGATACAGCACGCGTCCCCACTGACAACGTGGAGCATTGCCGCTGCAGGTCGCGCCCACATCAGCGCCTTCCCGCTCATGCAAAGTCCCGATCACGGAAAGTCCGTAGAGATGCGCAAGCGGTACGATCGCAGTCGAGATTGATGCCACATCCCGCACCAGCCGGAGCGAGCGCAGGTACCAGCCCTGCGGATCTGTGTCTGCCGCAGTGCCATGAAACAGATCGTAGCTGTAGGCCCCAGCCATCACGGGGCCATCCAGCGCAAAGGCGTCGGTTGCGGTAGTCGCGCCATTGGTGGCTGCGATCAACTGAATTCCGCTGCCGCTCGTACGAGCGCCCAGTCCATTCTGGTTGATGACGCGCACGCGCGTCGATCCCGTCGCGTTTCCGCCGTCGATCGTGAGCCGATCGGTTGGCGAGGCTTCATCTCCCAGCGCGACACGCATATCCAGTCGCCCGTCCGCACCGATGTAGTCACCGCGAATCGTCAGGTTGCTGAAAGGCGTGCCGCCCGTATTGAGCACGCCTGCGTTGGTGAGGTCACCGACGATCACACCACTGCTCGAAAGGGTGCCCGCGGCCGCGATATTGACCAGGCCAGCAGTGAGGGTTCCGCTACTGGCGAGCGTGCCACCGGTGATGCTGATGCCGTTCGCGAATTCTGGCATTCCGGAGAGCGTGACAGTCCCCGCGCCTTGCTTGTTGAGCGTTTCGAAGCCTGTCGTGCGATTGGCATCGAGCGCGAATGCGCTCGAATTGATGATCGCGATGGTGTCGCCGCCGGAGTGCGTTCCGCCATCGACGGCCGCATTGAGAAGCGCGCCATCACTTAGCGCGAGGACATCGTCGCCGTCGCCGAGGTCGATCGTGCCAGCCCCCGAGATCGTGCCCGCCACGGATAGCGTGTCTGTACCACCGCTTCCCAGATAGTTCCCATCCACGTTGAGTGTTGCACCGGCCGCGATCGTAGTGGTCGTCGCCCCATCGATGCTGCCCGCCGCAGCAACGTTCACGGTGCCCGCGTTGATGGTGACGGTCGTGAACGTCGAGGCGGCGGGCCCGTTGAAGTTGAGGGTGCCCGCGCCCGTCTTGAGGAGAGTCTGAAAACCGTTCACGGCAGCGATAGCGGCGCTCGCAGCAATGTCGGGGTTGAACGTGTTGGTCCCGGTACCACCCGCGACGATGCCTGTGACGTTGGCGCCGTCGTGGATCGTCAGCGTGTCATCACCGTCGCCCAGGGTCAGTATGCCCGCTGCGGTATCGAGCGACCCGGCGACGTCGACAAGGTCCGCGCCTGCCCCGAGGTCACCGATCGCACGCAAGATCGCGCCGCTGCCGACGCGCAGCGTATTGGCGCCAGTGCTACCCGTAATCGTGGTCGGCGTGGATCCGGTCGCCTGCAGGGTGCCGAGCACTTCGACAACACTATTGTCAGCAAGAGTGAGCGCGGGTGAGTTGAGCGTGTCGCCGACCGAGAGTGTGCCGGCGTCGACGCTCACCGCCGCATACGACTGGGAGCCGGCTAGCGTAGCGACGCCGCTGTTCTGCTTGCGCAGGAGCTCGAAGCCCGAGGTGTGCGTACCATCGAAGGCGAATGCAGAGGCGTTGTTCAGCACGACCACGTCTCCAGCCGCCTGCGCACCGCCGTTGACTACTGCGCTCAGTACCGCGCCATCATTGAGGGTCAGTTCATCATCGCCGGGAGCGAGATCGATGGTCCCGCCACCGGAGATCGTGCCGGAGACCGACATCGTGTCGTTACCCGCCGTGCCGAGATAGCTGCCATCGACCTGGAGCGTTGCGCCGGCGGCGACCACGGTCGTCACCGGATCAACCGTGGCGCTCGCGCCCACATGCAAGACTCCGGCGTTGATCAGCACCGTGTCGAAGATCGAGTTCGCCGGACCCGTGATGTTCAGCGTGCCGACACCGGTTTTGAGCAAGGTCTGAAAGCCGGTCACGGCTCCGAGATCAGCAACCGTGGCGATGTCGGTGTTGAAAGTATTTGTGCCCGCACCTCCGTTGACCGTGCCCACGATGCTGGTGCCATCGTGAATGGTGAGGGTGTCGTCGTCGTCTCCCAGCGCTAGCGTGCCCGCGCCGGTATCGAGCGTCCCCGCGACATCGAGCAGGTCTGAACCCGCGGCGAGGTCTCCCGACGCACGCAGGGTGGCGCCACTGTGGACAAAGACTGAGTTGATGCCGGCGCTCCCCGTGATGATCGCGGGTGCGAGTCCGGCTGCCTCAACGGTTCCGAGCACCTCCAGTGTGCTGGCATCGCCCAGCGCGATGGTCGGCGCGTCGAGCGTGCCCGCGACCGACAACGTCCCTGTGCTGATGCCCACGCCGGCGGCATAGGCTTGCGCACCAGTCAACGTTGCAACACCCGTATTCTGCTTGGTGAGCTGCTCGAAGCCCGATATCGCCGCAGTGCTGAGCGTCAGTGCAGCGGCATTGTTGAGGACAATGGAGTCGGCGGCAGTCTGCGTGCCTCCGCCGGTGTTTGCAGTAATCACGGCACCATCGTTCAACGTCAGTACATCGTCTCCGGCCCCAAGATCGATCGTGCCCGAGCCGGCTACGGTGCCGTCGATGGTCATCGTGTCGTTGCCGGTGCTGCCAAGATAGCTGCCATCCACATTGAGGCTTGCACCAGTCGCAACCGTGGTTGTGCTCACGCCGCTCGCGGCGCCAGTGGCCGCGACGTTCAAGGTGCCCGCATTGACCGTGACGGCCGTGAACGTCGAAACGGCTGGACCATTGATATTGAGTGTGCCGACACCGGTTTTGAGCAAGGTCTGAAAGCCGGTCACGGCTCCAAGATCAGCAACCGTGGCGATGTCGGTGTTCAAGGTATTGGTTCCCGAGCCGCCGTCGACGATGCCGAGGACAGCGGTGCCGTCGTGGATAGTGAAGACGTCATCGTCAGCACCCAGACTGAGGGAACCCGCTCCGGTATCGAGGGTTCCAGAAATATCCAGTACGTCGGCGCCCGCGCCGAGATCGCCGGTGGCGAGCAACATCGCGCCCGCGCCGACGAGCACTGTGTTGATACCTGCATTGCCGCTTAAGAGGGCCTGAGTAGCACCGGGCGCTTGAACGCTGCCTTGCACGTTGAGAGTACTGGCATCGCCAAGACTCACGTTCGGCGTGTCGAGCCCACCGGTGACCTGCAGAGTGCCGGCATTGATACTGACGCCCGTCGTGTAGCTGTGCAGACCGGTCAATGTCGCGACGCCGCTGTTCTGCTTGGTGAGCAGCTCGAAACCTGATAGCGAGGCGCTGTCCAGGCTTAGCGCAGAGGCGTTGTTCAGGACGACGGAGTCGGAGGTCGTCTGTGTGCCTCCGCCAATGGCAGCGCTGATCACGGCACCATCGTTCAGCGTCAGCACATCGTTACCGGCGGCGAGGTCGATCGAGCCCGCTCCCGACACCGTGCCCGCTACGGTCAGCGAATTGGCCGCCCCGGTGCCGACGAAGGTGCCAGCAACGTTGAGTGTCGCGCCGTTGGCCACCGTAGCGCTCGTCATGCCGGTGACGCTGCCGGTTGCCGCGATGTTCAATGTGCCCGCGTTGACCGTGACGGTCGTGAAGGGCGAGACCGCGGGTCCGTTGATGTTGAGGGTACCGATGCCCGTCTTCAGGAGAGTCTGAAAGCCGGTGGCCGCGCCAAGATTGGCGGCGGAGGCGATGTCGGTGTTGAACGTATTGGTCCCGCTCCCACCTGCGACCGTGCCCACAATGTTCGTGCCATCGTGGATGGTGAGCGTGTCATTGCCGTTACCGAGACTCAGCGTGCCGGCGCCGGTGTTGACGGTTCCAGAGACGTCGAGCAGATCAGAACCGTTGCCGAGGTCGCCGGTGGCTCGCAGCATTGCGCCGGTCGCGACGAGCACGGTATTCACACCGGCACTGCCGGTGATCGTCGTGGCGCTCGCGCCAGCCGCTTCCACAGTGCCACGCACATCGAGCGTGGCTGTATTCGCAAGCGTGAGCGTCGGGGTCACCAGAGCGCCATTGACCGTCAGTGTGCCGAGGTTCACGTTGGTCAACGCCGCAGCGGCGGAACCGTTCAACAGCGTCGTTCCCGCTCCCGATTGATTGAGCGTGCCGGTACCGGAGATCGAGCTCGCGACATTGAGAGCATCGGAGCGCAGGAAAGTCAGGGTCGCATTGTTGACGACCGCACCGCTCCCCAAAGTACCGCTGGTACCGCCATTGCCAATCTGCAAGGTTCCGGCCGAGATGGTGGTCGTGCCGGAGTAGCTGTTGTTGCCCGCAAGAATCCAGCGGCTGGTGCCGATCTTGGTCACCGAGAGCGCACCGGCACCGTTGTCAGTGAGCGCGCCGGCAAACACGCTGCCATTACTCGTACCAGTCAAGGTCAGGCTGCGCGCTTGGTTCGCCAAGTCGTACGACGGCGCACCCGTCCAGGTCAGAATTCCGCTGCCGCTGGCATCGAGCGTGGCGCCGCCGTCTTCGATGAGGAAATTGCGGTCGGTGCTGGTCGCGACACCCGTATAGCGCAAGGTGCCGCCATCGAAGTCGAGGTTCGCCGCAGCATTGGCAGACGCGCCCAGATTGCTGTTGACGCCGCCGTTTTGCAGATTCGCGACCGCGAGCACACCCGCGTTCAACTCCACCGATCCGGTGAACGTGTTGAGTCCCGTCAACGTCGTCGTGCCGACACCATCCTGATGCAGGCTCCCGGTCCCGTTGATCACGGAAGAAACGGCGAGGGCGTTGCTGCGATTGATCGCGAGGACTGCGTTGTTGGTCACTGCGCCCCCGCCCAACGCGCCGGTCGTGCCGCCGTTGCCGACCTGCAGGGTGCCCGCGCTGATGACGGTGCCGCCGGTGTAGGTGTTGTTCGCCGTGAGGATGGTGGTGCCGCTGCCGCTCTGACGGAGAACGCCGCTGCTGGTGATGGTCTGGCCCAGAGTGAGGGCGTCGCTGCGATTGATAACGAGCTGACCGCTGTTGGTGACGTTGCCGGCGCCGAGCGTACCCGTGGTTCCGCCAGTGCCCACCTGGAGCACACCCGCGCTGATCGTCGTAGTTCCCGTATACGTATTGTTGGCCCCGAGAATCAACGTGCCCGAACCCGACTTGACCAGACCGCCGCCGGTACTCGACAGAACACCACTCAGCACAGCATCCACGGCCGCAGTCCCATCGTTGACGAGAACAGTGCGATTCGCCGCGCCGAAATCGATCCCATTGCGAAAATCGATGGTGCTGTCGGCAGTGGCGAGACTGAGGATCAGTGATTGACCGTTGGGCACGAATCCACCGGCAGTCCAGGCAACCGTAGCTCCCGCGCCGCCCAGATTGACGACCCGATCGCCGCCGAACGCGGCAAAGCCGCCGGCGCTTTGCCAACGCACCTGGTTGACAAACTGAGTCGTGCCAACTGCGCGGTTGAAGTCGCCACTCGCGGCGGTGAGGCCGAGCACGCCGCCGTTCAGCACCAGCAGACTCCCCTGCGTCGCGCCGTCGCCCGCCAGCCCGCCAGAAAGTGCTGCCGCACCGTTCAAAGTCAAAAGACCGGCATCGATGCGCGTATCGCCAGTGTAAGTGCTCGCGCCGGAGAGAGCCCAGTTGCCGGCACCCGCCTTGATCAGCCCGGTACGCACCGCGCCCGCAGTGTTGAAGTCCGTGAGCACGCCCGCGAAGAGATTGTTGCCGGTATTGGTGCCACCCAGCGTGAGGTTGGCTGCCGCGGTCGTCACCATCGTGCCGTTCCAGGTCAAGCTGCCCGTGCCGCTCGACTCGATGCGTGGCGTCGCGATGCCGGTGAAGTTTCGATTGGTGCTGGCGTTCGCGCTGCCGACATAACGCAATCCGCTGTTGTTGATGAGAAGACTGGCGACAGCGTTGCTGGCGCCGATGCTGCTCGCGACACCGCCATCCGCGAGGCTGTCCACTTCGAGCGTTCCGCCAGTCACCTGCGTCGTGCCGGTGTATGTATTGACGCCAGTCAGCCGCCAGGTACCCGCATCGTTCTTGGTGAGCGACAGCGTCCCACCGCCGTCCGCTAGTGTTCCCGCGAAGATGTTGCTACCGGTGTTCGTGCCGCGCAGGACGAGCGTTCGCACGCCGCTGGCGATAGCGGCCGTGCCATTCCAGACCAGCACCCCCGTTCCACTCGCAGCAATCTGCGCCTGCGTTGCGGCTCCGAAGGAGAAGTTGCGATCGGTGCTCTCGCCCGTGCCGCCGTAGGTGAGAATCGAAGTGTTGTTGTCGAACACGAGATTCGCGGCCGCGCTGCTGGCAGAGCCGAGACCACCGGCAGTGCCGCCGTTACCAATCGTGTTCACCCGAACCGTCGCTCCGTTGAGGCTGGTCGCGCCCGTGTAGGTGTTCGCTGCGCTTGCGAGCACGGTGCCGGTTCCCGTGTAGATCACGCCGCCATTGCTGAGCGTGCCACTCAGGGTTACATCAGTGGCGGCTGAGCCGTTGTTGATCTGCACGGTGCGCGCGGCGCCATTCAGATTGATCGGATTCTGCCAATCCAGCATCCCGGTAGCAGAGGCGGAGGCGAGGATTAAAGTCTGGCCGGCGCCGACGAAGTCCGGCGTGCCCGCCCACGTGAGCGTTGCGCCGGCGCCGCCAAGATTGACGATGCGAGTGGCGCCGAATGCCGCAAAGCCACCGTTCCCCGTCCATCGAACCTGGTTGGCTCCGGTACCGAGCGAACGCGTGAGATCCGCTGCGCCCAACTCCAGAACACCACCGCCGGTCAGGTTGAGGCTGCTGTTGGCGGAGAGTGCGCCGGCGCTCGTCACGCGCAGGATGCCGGCTGAAAGAAGGGTCGTTCCGGAATAGGTGTTGGTGCCGCTCAGGATGGACGTGCCAGTCACGGTCTTGCTGAGGCTCAACACGTTCGCACCGCTGTCCGCGAAATTTCCGCTGAAGGTGCCGCTGCTGATCAGTTGCAGCTCTGTGGAAGCGGTGAGCGTCGGGCTGCCGGAATAGATCCCAGCCGCGGCGGCTGACATGCGCGCGATGCCACCGTTCAGAGTGAAGTTACGATCGATGGTGGTGGAGTTGAAGTTGAGCGTCGTGCCATTGCCGATCACGAAGTTGGACGCAATGTTTGGCCCGGTGCCGAGCGCCGCATTGTTAGTGAGCGACAGCGTGCCGGACTGAAGCAGTGTCACGCCGCCGTATGTATTGGCGCCTGACAGCACCAGGGTTCCGGTGCCGGACTTGATCAGGCCCGAAGCGCCCCCGATGATTGAGTTGATGGTCGAGGTGGTCGTATTGACCGTGATCGTGGGATTCACGCCGCCCAGCGTGAGTGCGCTGCCGGCGAGTACGTAGTTGTTGCTGCTGAAGGTCAGATTGTGGGCCGTGATGGGGACGCCGAGAGTCACCGTGCCGGCTGTACCCGCGAACACGGCGTTGCTCAGCGCCGCATTGTTCCACGCTTGGTAACTGGCACCGTTGTACCAGCGCAGATTGGTGGTATCCCAGACATTGTTGCCGGGTGTGACGGTGTCGTTACCGTTCACGGGCAACGTCCCGTTGGCGTCCCAGTTCAGCGTCTGCGCCTGCGTTGGCGATGTCGCTGCTATGGCGACCAGCGTGAAGACACGAACGAGGTGTGACGAGTGGCGCATCCCGATGCGGGCGTGCAGCGGACACTCCAACGACACTTGCAGCATCGATCCTCGCGTCATTGCGAATGACGCACCCCGAATCGCGTCGATATCTCAGATGCTCAGACGATCAGGTGCGATCGCTCTGCAGTCGTCTCGGCCCTCCCTCGCCGCGGGTATTCGTGAATATAACGTAATCGTCCGGTGCCCGACGTAGGACGATTGACAAAGGTGGGCATCCATCACACAAGGTCGTATTGGCTGGATGTCGAGCGGTGGAGGGCCTACTCCGGTGCGTGACACACCGCCTCGATGTTGTGGCCGTCCGGATCCAGCACGAACGCGCCGTAGTAGTTCGGATGATAGTGAGCGCGCACGCCCGGCGCTCCGTTGTCCTTCCCGCCAGCAGACAGTGCCGCGCGGTAGAAGGCGTCGACACTGGCGCGACTCTTTGTCGCGATCGCGACATGCAGCGGCTTCTCCAACTTGCCCTCGCCACCAATCCAGAGATCAGCCTTCTGGTCGATCCCGAATCCCGCCGCCGCAAAGCCGCTTTCGGTTTTCTCTGAGGGTACTTCCATGATCAGCACATAACCGAGCGGGGCGAGCGCCTTGCTGTAGAACTCCTTCGCACGATCATAGTTCGACACTGCGAAACCGACGTGGTCGATCATGACAACACTCCTTTCTCTTGATCTCGGCGCCGCTACTCCCGTCCAGCCCGACAGGTTCCGGTGGATTGTCCATGAGCGCCCCGCGGTATTTTGGCACACGCTTTTCGGCGCGCGCATGCCCTGGAGGGGCCCGGTGAGGCCACGTCAGACAAGCACGGACTAGGAAGGTAGGCCTTTCCCCTCTTTCGACAGCCGATGTGGGCCCCTAGTGTCATAGCACTAGGACTTTGGGCACCCATTAACCGACGCCGCTGTCCAAGCAGAGTAAGCCTCGCGGCTAAGTGGGTGGAAGTACCGATCCGGATCGCCTAGGGAGATATGCGCCTCATCCTTTGTACGGCCATTAGTTGGGCTCTTGTCGGAGCTGGACCCCTGTACGCCCAGAGTGAAGACGAAGCTCCGGAACCAACTGACACCAACACAACGGTCGAAGCCCAAGACAGCTGGATCGATCATCTGCACGATGGGCTGTACTCAATGGTGTGGCGCTCGGCCAGTCACGTGGACCAGTGGTTTGGCCCTCGAGCCGATGACTGGGTGTATCAGGATCACGTTCGAGGCAGCATCACACCCGCGCTCTTCTGGGACGAATATCACGGCTTCGATCAGAAGTTCAGATTCCGCGTCAAATTCCCGTTGCCGCACCTCGACGAACGTTTCGACGCTTTCGTCGGCACGTTCAATCGGGACGAATACGTTACCGAGCGCGACCAGCAATCCGGCGCAATCGCAAACCAGCATGTCGGCGGCACCATCGACGAAGATGAGACGCTGTTTGGCATCCGCTTTCGGCCGCAGAAAGAAGGTGGGCGTTTCGAGGCCGATGCAGGGCTGCGTCTCGCCTCTCCGCTCGATCCCTTCGTCAAGGGCGGCTGGCGTTACAGCCGGGGTACGTCGGAGCGCCTGTTGCTCAGCCTGAGAGAGGTTGCCTTCTGGCAGAACTCCGAAGGATTCGGTGTCACGAGCCGAATCGACCTGGAGCGTATCGTGGATGTCGCCTGGCGGGTGCGTTGGACCGCATCGGCTACGGTGTCTCAAGAAACCCAGGGCGTGCATGGCTACACGGCCCTTACGGCGTATCGCACGATGTCGTACATGCGTGCTATCGGCGTCCAGGTGTTTACCGATGGGGAATTCGATGCGCCGGTGCCGCTGGGGGAGTACGGCATCAGGGTTGCCTATCGTCAGCGCATATTTCGTGACTGGCTGGCCTTGGAAGTACGACCGAGTGTCACGTGGCCGAAGGAATTGCCGGAAGAGACGCGCAAGGCAAGCTGGGGGTTGGGCATCGGCGTTCAGATGTATTTCGGCGACGAGGGATTCGAGCCACGGCCTGCTACCTTCTAGAGAACGCGCATAGACGTTCATGGTCGCTTGATGCAAGCTGGCTCGCGATGTTCGTCATCGAACTCATTTACAAGGCCGGCCTCGATGAAATTGACGCGCACATGGCTGCGCACGTCCGGTTCCTGAAGAAGTACTACGCGGCCGGCAACTTCCTGGTCTCGGGCCGAAAGATACCGCGAGATGGTGGGATCATCCTGGCCGTCGGCAAAAGTCGGCAGGACATCGAAGCCATCGTCAAGGAAGATCCATTTCATCGGCACGGTCTTGCCGACTTTCGCATCATCGAGTTCCGAGCCAGCCAACGGGCCGACGACATTCAGGCGCGGCTCGACGCATCCTGATCCGCTGTCATCGCGCCCGTAGCCGATGCAAGGCTGACGCTGTCAGCGTTGTGGCTGTCCAGGAATCGGCAAGCACTCCATGATCTCGACCGAGTCGCCGGGAAAGATCGTGAAGTGCGGGTGCTTCTCGAACATCTTTGCAGCAGCGTCGTGGGACTCGCGCTTGGACCACGACGTACCCAGTCATATTGTTCTTCGTATCCGAAACTCCCTGCGCAGCCACGCGCTTCGTCTTTCCGAGCGGGCCTCCCGACTCGACGATGGCCGCCTTATGAGTCGTCATCCAATCGCCCCACGCCTTGATTCCCGTTGCTTCCCGGTCCTTGCGCTTCGCTTCGTCCATCGTGCCCCATTCCGATCTCTCGCGTGACGCTGCCGTGCCGATGTAGATGGCTAGAAAGGTTTTCATTGATCGCGCTCCAGTCTGGGTGTTGTTACACGGACTTAGGACGATGGAGAAGCCGCAAGTTCGACAGTCGAGGAAGACAATTTTTGCGTTTCTGTTCGGCGACGCAGCAACGCCGGGACAAATCGCTCAACGTAGCTGGTGTCTACGAAGCAGGCTTGGTACTAAGGCAGTAAATGACTGGATCAAATCGGCCGTGAGCGCGCGATGGGCTTGACCCGCACTTTGCGACGGGCACAGCGGTACGCATGGGCCATCGTCGCGGCCAGCTTCATTGCAGTTATGGCGGAGGCGTCACGATCGACACCTTATACCCTTGTCGATCTGGCTTCGTCCTACGCATCGTTCTGGGATGAAAGCCAAAGCATGCCGGCCGCCGAGCGCTTGGCTGCATTCAAAGCGCGATTCGAGGCTTTGCTGCCCGGGTTCTTCTCAGCTGAGCGTGTGGGCTGGACCAACGAGCGATACGATTCTGCGATCGTTCAATCGTTCGACCGGTTCCCCCAGATACGCGAACGGTTTGCTGCCGTTACGGCGGGCTTTGCCAAGCTCCTCGCACCCGCGTACGACAGCTTTGCGCGGGTGTTCCCTGATCTGCAACCCATTGGACCGGTTTACATCGTCCACAGTCTGGGTGAATTCGACGGCGGAACGCGCAAGATATCCGGCCAAAGCCGCCTTGTGTTTGGCGCCGACGTGATGGCGCAGGTGCACGATTTTGCCGACGAGACGCCCTTTTTCCATCACGAGCTTTTTCATGTCTATCACGCGCAGTTCTTTTCCGATTGTGAGGAAGTGTGGTGCGCGGTTTGGTCGGAGGGCCTGGCAGTACTGGTCGCGCAGCGCTTGAATCCTCGTGCGACCGACGCCGAGCTTCTTTTGAGCAGCCCGCGGCCAATCCGGCCTGAAGTCGAACGCAATCGCAATGCGGCCGTGTGCGCCCTCAAGTCGCGCTTGTCTTCGACTGACGATGCCGATTACGCGGCCCTGTTTTCCAATGGTTCCCCGCCCGGAGGTTTGCCGCCACGCTTTGGATACTACGTCGGCTACCTCATAGCAGCAGAGGCGGCAAGAAATCGGCCCGTCGCGGCACTAGCGCATCTGGACAACGAGGCAGCACGTGATCTGGTGACAGTCATGCTCGCACGGCTCGCGCGCTGCTAGACAATGAATGCTCACCTATGGAACGGCGGAGGTATCGGAAGCCCGAGCTGCACCTGGGCTCTGAGCATCGGGCCGTGAGCCTGGGACTGGAAATGCACGCGATACATCTGCGCATCGCGAAAATAGCGCTGCAGACGCTCGCCGCGCCTGACCACCGACGCGCCCACGCTGTGAAACAGCATCTCGATGGCTTCGCAGGCCGCCCGACTCGCTTCGCGCGAGGTGCCCCACACGCGCATCGTATCCTCCGCAGTGATCGGCGCCCGCGTCTTCATCCAGCTTTCGCACTGCTCCATATAGAGGCGTGTCGCGCCCAGCGTCAGGGCCTCGGCCGCATCCGCACGACACATCGCTTCGCCATATAACCGCTGGAACTCCGGCTCCTCCATGCGCCGGCGCGTGGGATCTGCAAAGCTCGGTTTGACGCGCAACAGCCGCTCGTATTCCTCGCAAGCTGCGCGCGCGGTGCCGGTGAAAATGGCGCCAAACTCGCAACTGAACCAGCCGAAAATGAGACCGAGAAACAGTCCCTCCTGGTGAAGGCGTGTGCCGGGTGTGCCTTCGGGGAGCCCTGCGGTTGAAAGTCTCATGATTGGCGAGGGCGCGATGTGATGGTCCGGTACAAACAGGTCGGTGAGCTGAACGCTGTTGGACCCGCTTCCCTGCATTCCCATGACCGTATCGCCGCTCCAGTCGGGCAGCACCGTGATGCGCTCCTTGGGTACGACGAACACGATGCCGCTCGGCTTGCCGGACTCATCGGGGATGACGGCACCCCCGAAGAAATGCGTGCACACCGGAATTCCTGAGGCGAAGGCCCAGAGCCCGCTGACGACATAGCCCCCATCGACTCGCTCGAACTTCGGAATGCCAGCAGGCCCGGCTGCGTACGCCGCACGGAAGTCACCCCGGGGTCCGAACATCTCGCGCTGCGTCTCTTCGCTGAAGCAGGCACCGAGAACGATCGCGTGAGAGGACGCGAGGGTATAGCACCAGCCGCTGGCCGGATGCCCGCGCGAGAGCTCCATGATCACGCGGATGTGGGTCTCGCAGTCCGCGCCCAGACCGCCAAACATGCGCGGCTGCAGGATGCGATAGAACCCGCCCTCCAGCAGCCGATTGTGGATTGCATCGGAGTAGCAGCCGCGCACATCGTTCGCGTCCTGTTCCTTGCGCAGTTCCGCCGCGATCTTTTTGGCCTCGGCAATGAGCCATTCGGACGTCCGAGACGGTACTTGTGGGTTCATCATTGGGCTATTCTCCGCGGCAGCGAAACTCCTACGCAAGGAGTTGAGCTTACGGATCGGAAAAATGGAGACCGTCATGACCTTGATTGCTGTCACCGGCGCGGCGGGGAAGCTCGGCCGCGCAACCATTGGTTTTCTGCTCGAGCGCAACTTCACGCCGAACAGCATCGTTGCGGTTGTGAGGGACCCGCAGAAAGTCGCCGATCTCGCTGCACGCGGTGTGCAGGTGCGACGCGGCGATTACACTGATTCTGCGTCGCTCGAGACCGCATTCCGCGGCGCCGACAAGCTCCTCTTCATCTCCACGACTGCACTCGGCGAGGAGCGCATGCTCCATCATCGCAACGTCGTGAACGCGGCGCGCGCTGCAGATGTCCGCCATATCGTCTATACGAGTGCCATCAAGCCCGCAGCGAAGGCAAAGTTCGCCGCTTCGCCGGGACACTTCCACACCGAGGCGCTTATTCGCGAAAGCGGTATTCCATATACCTTCTTCCGCAATAATCTCTATCTCGACATCATTCCCTTCATATTCGGCGAAGCGCTGCAAACCGGTTCGCTTGCGCACAACGGCGGCAACGGTCGCATCGGCTTCATCTCGCGTGAAGATATTGCTTATGCGCTCGCTGCTGTGCTCACCGAGGGACAGCATACGAACTGCGAATACCCGATCACCGCGATCACCCCGTACAGTCTCAGCGAGGTAGCCAGTGCGCTGGGCGCGGCGGTCGGCAAGCCCGTGACATACGTGCCGATCACAACTGATGAGTTCCGCAAGGCCCTCGAAGCAAGAGGATTGCCGGCGCCGGCAGTTGAAATGACCATAGCGCTTGGGGAGGCGGTCCGGGCGGGCGAATTCGACGCAAGTTCCACAGAGCTGGAGCGCCTGATGGGACGCGCGCCGATGGCATTGGGGCCTTTCCTGCGCAAGGCGCTGACGCCGAAGTGAGCAGTTGACGGCCTGGTCGACGGTTGCCTCGTAACAGTCTTTCAGGCGCGCACTACACCATGATTGTTCAAATGTAGGCGCGCGAACTGAGCGTACTTGTCTCTTATCGCCACCTTGACCGGGCCCTGGGTGGTGCTCGACGCGCTGCCGATCTCCGCGACGATGTATTCGAATCCTTCCGGCAACACGATCTGTGCGCGCGATTCCGCGCCCGTCACCTTGTTGCGGATCGGCTCGCCTACGGTCTCGATATAGTCCTTGACGAAGATGCGTCCTCGACGCCCATCGATGTCGAGTTCGAGATCGATTCTGGTAAAGACTGGATCGTTCATCTTCGTCACCGTCGATGCGAAGACCGCAAACATGGTCGCGAACGGGTCCGTATCCTGTCCGGTCATGATCCGCAACAGCGCCTCACGCTGCGTCGCGTCGGCGTTCACGTCGACGAAGGCGATGGCCTCGCCTTTACCCTCGTGGATGGGACCGGGCCACTTGAAGACGGACGCGATCCGCAGGCCGTCGAGCTTGGTGGAGCCGTGGTGGCCTCGATCGATCTGAATGCCGCCGACGGCATGGCAATGGCCCTTGTCTGGCAGCGCATTGAACTGGCAATTGCAGCCGTACTCGCACGTGCAGTTGACGAGCTCGCGCCCCTCGATTTCCCAAGGTGTCATGTCAATCTCCGGCTTCTTGAGGTACAGAACTTTACCCCGGCACCGCCCAAAAATCATTCCCGCGCGTTGGGCCAGTCCGGTGACTGACCAAGGCATCATCGTTCCGGGCACTCCCGTGTAACGATCCGGCCGCCCGCCAACAGTTCCTGCTTGCGATCCCGAAGTTGACAAGCATAAGGTGGCTCGTCATTATTTCGATAATTCTCGAAATATCGGAATGACAAAGCACCGACTAGCGGTCACCGCGCTTACCGCTCTCGCCCACGAGTACCGCTTGAGCATCTATCGCATGCTCGTCGAAGCGGGGCCAGACGGGCTGAGCGCGGGCACGATCGCGACGCGCCTGAAGCTGCCGCCGTCTTCACTCACGTTTCATCTGCAGCACCTGCATCGGTCGGGCTTGATCACTCAGCAGCGAAATAGCCGTCAGCTCATTTATTCGGCGGATTTCGAGGCGATGAACGGTCTCGTCGGGTACCTGACCGAGAACTGTTGCGGTGGGGAAACGGCAGCCTGCGCGCCCAAATGCGCGCCCACCCGAGACTTGAGAAAGTCGGCGAGGAGGACCTCCAGGGCCGCTTGAGAGTGCCTGCGATGACGAGCGAAGCCATTCTGCCGCGCCCTTCCAGGCACGTTGCCTGCACGATGCTGCAAGCAGCGGCGCTGCCGGCTTCGGACCTCACCGATGAGCACATGGAGCACTTCTTCTTTTGCGGGCCGGCTGCGATGCCACGGGGCCTGGTCGGCCTGGAGTTCCGTGGACCGGATGCGCTGCTGCGTTCGTTGGTCGTCACGACCGATTGCCGTTCAACCGGTCTCGGCAGCGCGCTGGTCGATCACGCGGAATCCTATGCGCGTTCCCGCGGCGCTCGCGCAATCTTTCTCCTGACGACGACGGCGGAAGCTTTCTTCGCTCACCGAGGTTACGTGCCCGCGACACGAGACGAGGCTCCCGCCGCCATCCGAGACACGCGTGAGTTTGCCGACCTTTGTCCAGCGAGCTCCGCATTCATGGTCAAGCAACTTTGAGCTGAGGTTCCCCAATGAAGCGTCTCCATATCCACGTGAGCGTCGATGACGTTGCTGCCTCGATTCAGTTCTACAACACACTGTTTGCGGCCGAGCCGACGATCACGAAGGGCGACTACGCGAAGTGGATGCTCGATGATCCTCGCGTCAATTTCGCAATCAGCAAACGCGGTGGTGAGGTCGGTATTCGACATCTGGGCATCCAGGTCGAGGATCGCGCCGAGCTGGCTGACGTGTACTCCCGCCTGAAGCGAGCCGAGGCACCGGTGCTGGAGGAAGGCTCAACGACCTGCTGCTACGCCAAGAGTGAGAAGAGCTGGATCGAAGACCCGCAGGGCATTCAATGGGAGACTTTTCTCACGACCGGGGAGAGCACCGTTTACGGCAGTGATCCGATAGTCGAGCAACGCACAAAGCCGTGCTGCACGCCGATCGCGGGAGCGCAGGTGACGTCATGAAGGAGCGTCCGTTCAATGTGCTCTTTCTATGCACTGGCAATTCTGCGCGGAGCATTTTGGCGGAGCAGCTGATCAACTACTGGGGCGGCGACAAATTCTTCGGTTTCAGTGCGGGTAGCCACCCAAGAGGCGCCGTGCACCCGATCGCTCTTGAACTGCTCCGCCACATGAAACTGCCAACTGAAGGATTGCGGAGTAAGAGCTGGAATGAGTTTGCGAAGCCGGGTGCTCCCTCCCTCGATTTCGTTTTTACCGTCTGCGACAACGCAGCCGGCGAGGTCTGTCCTTACTGGCCAGGCCAACCCATGACCGCGCATTGGGGCGTCGAGGACCCAGCCGCAGTCGATGGTCCGGACACACAGAAGTGGCTCGCGTTTCGCAGGACCTTCAAGGAACTCGAGAACCGCATCAAGATCTTCACGAGCCTCCCGATCCGCTCACTGGACCGGATAAAACTGCAAGAGCGGCTCGATGCGATCGGACGATCGCGAACAGAAGAACCGGCGTGAACCTGTCCCACCGACTGCTGGCCGAAGCGCTCGGCTCGCTCCTGCTCGCCGCTACTGTCATCGGCTCCGGAATCATGGCCGAGCGCCTCGCGGCCGGAAATATGGCTGTGGCGCTGCTTGCGAATACCGGGGCAACGGTCGCGGTCCTGGGCGTACTCATCTCCTTGTTGGCGCCAATCAGCGGCGCGCACCTCAATCCTGCTGTCTCGCTCGTCATGGCGATCCGGCGCGTGCTCAGCGTGCGCGAGGCAAGTGCTTATATCGCTGCGCAGGTCGCAGGATGCTGCGCAGGTGCGCTCCTGGCGCACGCCATGTTTGCGTTGCCCGAGTTGCAGGCATCAACCCACGCGCGAACTGGACTCGCTCAGTGGCTCGCGGAGTTCGTGGCGACGTTCGGACTGCTCTTCGTAGTACTCGGAGTTCGTCGCGGTCAGAATCCAGCCTGGCTGGTAGCCGCATGGATCGGTGCCGCCTACTGGTTCACGGCCTCGACGTCCTTCGCGAATCCGGCAATCACGATCGCACGCTCGCTTTCGGACACCTTTTCCGGGATTCGGCCGGAGGATGTTCCGGGTTTCATCGCGGCGCAGCTACTGGGTGCGGTAGCTGGATTTTATGCGTGTCGATTTCTTTTTATGCCTGTATCCGCCACTCCTGACGCGCTTGCCGGTACCGATCAAATCCAGTAGCTTCGAGCGTAATGAAAATTCTGGCGCACTCGCTGAAGTTTCTGGTTCTGGTGGCGCTGATCCTGAACGGTACCGGCGCGCACGGCATGCAAGGCAGCGCGACCAGCCGATCGCATGCGCCTGTTGCAAAAGCCGGATCTCCGAGCTGTCACACGAACGCTGAGCACGGTGATGCCATTCAGCAAGCGCCGCAAGGTCGCGATACTGGCGCTCATCACAAATCTCCGCCCGCACATCACTGCGGCGGCTTGGGTTGCACTTGTGCATGCGCCTACCACAGCCCGGCGCTCTCGCTGTTCAGTCCCAGCCTCGCATTGCTCGGAGGCGCATCTACTGTATTGATGATTCCGCGCGTCGCCTTCCACTCACTCGCGCCATTGCCGCTCTTCAGGCCTCCGATCGCCTGATTCCACCCTGACGCCGGCACCGACCGGCGTCCCAAGACTCGTATTCCTGCGCGTAGCGCGACGCCTGCGCACTCGTGCAGCGGCCGTCATGTTCGACATTGGCCTTCATACGAGCCTAGTTGACAAGTTACACGCGTCCGGTGATCGCCGACCTATGAAGATTCACACTCACACTATTCAGTCCGAGAGCGGCGCCCGACTCCCACGCCGTACTTTCGTCCAGGGTCTCGCGATTGGAGGCGTTGCGGCGGGACTCGGTTTGTGGCGCCCATCCGCGCGGGCCGGGACCAGCACGAATCTACCCGCGGCACTTGCCGGCACCGACTTCGACTTGTCGATCGGTGAAACGCCCATGAATTTCACCGGGGCGCCTCGCCTCGCGCTCACAGTCAATGGCGTGTTGCCCGCTCCGATCCTGCGCTGGCGCGAGGGCGACACGGTGACACTGCGGGTCGCCAATCGCTTGCGCGAGGACGCCTCGATCCATTGGCACGGCATTCTGCTGCCGGCGAACATGGACGGCGTGCCCGGCTTGAGCTTTCACGGCATTCCCCCGGGCGAGAGCTACCAGTACCGGTTCAAAGTTCGCCAGGCGGGCACCTACTGGTATCACAGTCACTCCGCATTCCAGGAGCAGCGCGGCCTTTACGGCCCGCTGGTCATCGAGCCGCGCGAGCGGAGCCGTTTCACTACGACCGCGATCACGTCGTGATGCTCTCGGACTGGACCGACGAGAATCCGGAGCGGCTGTTCGCGAAGCTCAAGAAGCAGTCGGACTACTACAATTTTCAACAGCGCACCGTGGGCGACTTCGTGCGCGATGCCAAACAAAAGGGATGGGAAGCGACGCTTGCGGACCGCGCCATGTGGGGCGAAATGCGGATGAGCCCTACCGATCTGGCGGACGTAAGCGGCTACACCTACACATATCTACTCAACGGGACGGCCCCTGCCGGAAACTGGACGGCTCTCTTTGGCAAGGGGGAGCGCGTTCGCCTGCGCTTCATCAACGGCTCGTCGATGACTTATTTCGACGTGCGCATCCCCGGTCTCAAGATGACCGTGGTTGCCGCTGATGGGCAATACGTCCATCCCGTAAGCGTCGACGAGTTTCGCATCGCGGCGGCGGAGACGCTGGACGTCATTGTCGAGCCCGCGGGTCAGGATGCCTTCACGATTTTCGCGCAGTCGATGGATCGCACCGGCTATGCACGCGGCACGCTTGCGCTGCGCGAGGGTTTGAGTGCGCCAGTACCGCAGCTGGATCCGCGCGTGGTGCTGACGATGGCGGACATGGGCCACGGCAAGATGGACCACAGTGGGCACGACATGGATGCGATGTCCACAGCGAGCCACGACATGCCGTCGACTTCGGACGAGCACAGTGGCCACACGATGCCCGCGGATGAGCAGGGTGGCATGCAGGCGCATCCCGAGAGCGAAAACGGGCAATCCACTGGTGGACATGCAGACCACGTCGCCAACCGCGCGCCTCGATGATCCGGGTATCGGGCTGCGCAACAACGGACGGCGCGTGTTGACCTACGCCGATCTCAAGAACCTGTTCGCCGACCCCGACGGACGTGATCCCGGTCGCACGCTCGAGCTGCATCTCACCGGCCACATGATGCGCTTCGCCTGGTCATTCGACGGCATCAAGTTTTCCGATGCCGAGCCGGTCAGGCTCACCTATGGCGAGCGCCTGCGCATCGTGCTGGTCAACGACACGATGATGACTCATCCGATCCATCTGCATGGCATGTGGAGTGATCTCGAAGACGCGCGCGGTGCATTTCATTTGCGCAAGCACACTGTCGACATTCCGCCCGGCACGCGGCGCACGTACCGCGTCACTGCCGATGCCCTCGGTCGCTGGGCGTACCACTGCCATCTGCTCTACCACATGGAAGCCGGCATGATGCGGGAAGTCAGGGTGACTGAATGAACGCGTCGGTCATGATGACGCGGCCACAGCGCCCTCTCGCTGCTCACACGATTGGTGCGATGGTTTTGTTGGTGGCGAATCTCGACGCGATTGCCCAGACGCCGGATCTTCCGCCGATCACCGACGCGGATCGCGCGGCGGCCCTCCCGGATCTGCCGGGTCACGCCGCACACGATCAGTCGATCAACTACTACGTGCTCTTCGATCAGCTCGAGTGGCAGAACGCCGAGGAGGGCAGCGCTCTCGATTGGGACGCAACTGCGTGGATTGGCGGCGACCTCGACAGACTGTGGTTGCGCACGCAGGGTGAATACGAAGATGGCCGCACCCCGAACGCTGAGATTGAAGCGCTCTGGGGCCATGCCTTCGCGCGGTGGTGGGATCTGGTTGCTGGCGTGCGCCATGATCCGCGCCCCGGTCCTTCACAAACGTGGGGAGCGTTTGGCGTGCGAGGCCTCGCACCCTACAAGTTCCAGCTGGAGGCGACCGCGTACCTCGGCGAATCAGGCCAGACGGCCGCGCGGCTTGAAGCCGAGTATGAGCTGTTGTTGACGAATCGTCTGATCCTGCAGCCTCTGGTCGAGCTCAATCTGTACGGCAAAGACGATCCGCAGCGCGGTGTCGGCTCGGGGCTGAGCACCAGCGAGGTCGGGCTGCGGCTGCGATATGAATTACGCCGTGAGTTCGCGCCGTACATCGGTGTGACGTGGAATCGCAAGTGGGGAGACACCGCGGATTTCGCCACGATGAATGGCGAGGACGCCGAGGAGACCCGATGGGTCGCCGGCCTTCGCATCTGGTTCTGAGGAGAACATCATGAAAGTGGTCCTGACGATTGCAGGGGCGCTGCTGGTCTTGGGAGTGCTGGCGGCCGGCTTCGTCTGGTCGGGCACGTACAACATCGGAGCTGACGACCCGCACACCCGCCCGGTGCTACGCGCTGCTGGAGACGCTGCGCGAACGCTCGATCGAGTCCCACAGCGCCGGCGTATCGGTACCGGATCTGACGAGTGCCGACCTCATCCGTTCCGGTGCGGGCAACTACGACGCGATGTGCGCGGGTTGTCATCTCGCGCCGGGGATGAAGGACACCGAGATCAGCAAAGGCCTCTACCCGTCGCCGCCGAACTTCACCAAGGAAGCGATTGACAATCCGGCCGAGGCGTTCTGGGTCATCAAGCACGGCATCAAGGCTACCGGCATGCCTGCATGGGGCAAGAGCATGCAGGACGAATACATCTGGGGACTGGTCGCCTTCGTGCGTGAATTGCCCGGACTGAATTCCGAATCGTATGAGGAAGTAGTCGCGACGAGCGAGGGACACTCACACGGTGGCGGCGAGAGCGAACGTCACACGCACGAGGACGAGCATGAACATCAGGGCGGGGCGGGCGATCATGGTGCCGATGAATCTCAACTCCAGGGCACCACGCACACCCACTCCGATGGCACGCAACACGCGCACGCGGCGGACTCGGCCGTCGCTACAGCGGCAGCCTTCCAGGAGGCTCTGAACTCCGGCGACGAGGCCCAAGTGAAAGCACTGCTCGATCCGAAGGTTCTGATATTCGAGAGCGGTGCAGCCGAGCGCTCACGAGCGGAATACGCTGCGCACCACCTGAAAGCTGACATCGATTTCCTGAAAACGGTGACCTACAAGCTGCAACGCCAGACCGGCGACACTGTTGGCGATCTTGCATGGGTGGCGAGTGAGTCGCGCATGACCGGTGCATCGACGGACAAAACCATAGACGTGCTGAGTACGGAAACGCTGGTGCTGAAGAAAGGCACCGCAGGTTGGAGAGTCGTGCACGTGCATTGGTCCTCGCACCCCGCTCGGCGCGCTGAGGAGTGACTGACCTATTCACCCGCACGACCAGGCGGCCCCGGTGCAGCCCGCGATGCCAGAGGGCACGGTCTACACGTGTCCGATGCATCCCCAGGTGCGCCGGGTGGGCCCCGGGTTTTGCCCCATCTGTGGGATGGCGCTTGAACCGCTGTTGCCGGCGAAGACCGATGACGATGGTGCCATTCGGAATGTGCGGCGCCGTTTCTGGGTCTCAATTGTTCTTGCTGTGCCGGTCGTCCTCGTTGCGATGGTGCCTCACCTCATCAACCTGACACTGACGCACAGGGTCGCATACTCCCTGCGTATTGCCGAATTCGCCTTGACGGCACCGATCGTGCTGTGGGCGGCTTTCGACTACTACCGACGCGGCTGGTCTGGCGTCATGAATCGGACGCCGAACATGTACACGCTGATCGGCCTGGGCGTGCTCGTCGCGTTCGTCTACAGCGTCTTCGCGACCCTCGCTCCGGAGACGTTCCCACCAGAGCTGCGGGACGCGCACGGCATGGTCGGTGTGTATTTCGAGGTCGCCGCGGTGATCGTGGTGCTGGTGCTGCTCGGCGAATGGCTCGAACTCGGCGCACGCGGACGTACCAGTGCGGCCATTCGTCAACTCCTGGAACTGGCGCCGAAGATCGCACGACGCATCCTGGCCGACGGTACCGAGGAAGAAGTGCCGCTGGACTCTCTGCTGCCCGGCGATCGTGTGCGCGTGCGGCCGGGGGAAAAAGTGCCGGCGGACGGTCGTGTGATCGAGGGTCGATCGAGCGTCGATGAGTCGATGCTGACGGGTGAACCCCTGCCCGTTGACAAGAGCATCGGTGACCGCGTCTACGGCGCTACCGTCAACCAGACGGGTGCTCTGATAATTGAGGCCGAACGCGTCGGCGCGGCGAGTCTTCTCTCGCAGATCGTTACGCTCGTCGCTCAGGCTCAACGCTCGCGCGCGCCATTGCAGCGCCTCGCTGATCGCGTCGCAGGATGGTTCGTGCCGCTGGTGATCGGGATCGCAGTCGCGACGTTTGCCGGGTGGTGGCTGTGGGGTCCCGAGCCGCGCCTGGCATATGCGTTGGTCAGCGCCGTATCGGTTCTGATCATCGCGTGTCCGTGCGCTCTTGGGCTTGCAACCCCGATATCCATCATGGTCGCCACCGGACGAGGCGCGCAGCTCGGCGTCTTGTTTCGTAATGCAGAGGCCATCGAAACTCTGCGCTGCGTCGACACGCTGGTCATCGACAAGACCGGAACGCTCACGCTGGGTCGTCCCGCCCTTGAAAGCGCGGTGGCCCTCAACGGTTTCACGGAACGGGAAGTGTTTGCATTGGCGGCCGGGCTCGAGCGCGCCAGCGAGCATCCGTTGGCGCGCGCTGTCGTCGACGGCGCAGCGTCGCGCGGATTCGCACCAGCGGAGATTGCGGATTTCGTTTCGGTGACGGGCCAGGGCGTGAGGGGCACGATCGCGGGCCGGGCACTTGCGCTGGGAAATGCTGCACTCATGACGACCGCTGGAGTTTCGTTGGCCGAGGTTCACGACGCCGTCGAAACGTTGCGCCGGCAGGGCCAAACGGTGATGTTCTTGGCGGTGGATGGGCGTCTCGCAGGACTCATCGCCGTGGGCGATCCGATCAAGGAAACCACGCCGCCGGCTCTCGCAGCGTTAAAGGCGGATGGACTGCGCATCATCATGCTCACCGGCGATAGCCGCACCACAGCCAAGGCCGTCGCTGAACGCTTGCCGATCGATGAGGTCATTGCGGAAGTAAGGCCCGCCGCCAAGGCGGACGCGATCGCACGTTTTCAATCTCAGGGCAGGCGAGTCGCAATGGCGGGTGATGGCATCAATGATGCCCCTGCACTGGCTCGCGCCGATGTGGGCATTGCCATGGGCACCGGCACTGACATCGCGATGGAGAGCGCTCATGTCACGCTCGTCAAGGGCGATCTGCGCGGCATCGTCCGGGCGCGACAGCTCAGCCGCGCGACCGTGCGCAACATCCGGCAGAACCTGTTCTTCGCCTTCGGCTACAACGCGCTCGGGATTCCGTTGGCTGCTGGCGTGCTTTATCCGCTGACCGGGTGGCTTCTGAGTCCGTTGATTGCGGCGCTCGCCATGAGCTTCTCTTCGGTCTCTGTCATCGGCAATGCGCTTCGGCTGCGAAGCGCGAGCGGCTGATGCTCGCCTATCTTTTCGTATCCACGTGAACATCCTGAACTGGCGGACATCGCACGGAGCCATAGGAGCAAAAGACGCAACAGTCGCCGGGCTTCGGACGCAGCGTCGCACCGCAACCCGCACAAACATGAAAGTAGATGCAGGCATCGGTTGGCATCGTTTCGACCGATGCGTGCCCGCAGTGCGGGCAAGTCAGTCGACAGGTCGTATTCGTTGACGAGGTCGGGTTCATTGCAGTGTCAGCTTCGATGCCTCAGGGTTGACCTAAGAACCCAGCCATCGTTCACGTTTCCACCATACGGTAAGCCTTCCGACGACGAGCGGATTTTCATGGGTCTTTGCCGACCAGGTGTTCGCTGAAGAACGGTAACACTTTCTTCTCGAGGCGTTCCTCGATGCGATTGACGTGATCGCCCTGGTAGATTTCGGCCACGTGCGCGACCCCGTAGACGTTCAGGATGCCGTCCATGGCGCGCACCGTGTCCGCGATCGGCTGATCATTGTCACCGACATCAATCGCAATCGCATCGAACCGCTTCAGGTTCGGAATGTATTGATACACCATTGCCAGCGGAGCATTCGCAGCCCACTTTGCGATCGTCTCGGGCACCGGCTTGCCGTCGACGATCGGCAGGTCGAAGAAGTGCGGCGGATTGCGTGGGTTCGGTGACCAGGCCGCTCCCAGAGCGAGCGTCGCTTTCGTGAAGAAGTCCGCGGCGGCGATCTCCTCATCGGTGTTCACCTTTGCCGCCCGCGCTACCAGCTCCCGGTTCGGTTCGAGACTCGCCTCGAGGCAGCAAGGACTCATCGCGTAGAGGCTCGAGAACACCTGCGGATATTTCATACCGAGTCGAATCGTGCCGTAGCCACCCATCGAGTGGCCCGCGAGTCCCCGGCTCGCTCGCTGCGCGAGCGTGCGGTAATGCGTGTCAATGTACGCCACCAGGTCCTCGGTGATGAACGCCTCCCAGTTGCCGATGGTCGCCGAGCTCGAATACATGCTGCCTTGGTATTTCGTGAAGGCGTCGGGGGTGACGACGATCATTTCCATCGCGCCGGCGGCAGTGGCGCGATCCACAGCGCGCTGAACGTTGATGAAATGCGGGCCGCGCAATCCGTACCACTGGCTGTCGGAATCCGTGAACCCATGCAGGAGATAGAGCACGGGGTAGCGGGCTTTCGGATGCTTTGCGTAACTCGGCGGGAGGTACACGGATACCATCCGGTCCGGTGTATCGCCCTCGAGATTGCCCACGAGGGAAGCACCGTGCACCGTAATGCGTTCGTATTGGCCGGCCATGGACTGAGGCGGCGCGGCGACCGGCGACTGCGATGGCGCTTGCGCGTGGGCGAACGGGAACACGAGGCAGCTCGCGACGAGTGAAGTGAGCACGATGCGGCGGCCGATCCAGGTCACGAGCGGCGCAAAGATCGCGAAGCCGAGCAGCTGCATGAGCAGGTGAAAGGCGAGTGGCTTGCGCCAATGAAGACGAAAGTCAGCCCAAGTATTGGCCATGAGCTCTTCGTTCAAGAAAATCTCCCAGGCGCTAACGAGGGATCTCGCCCGCGATCGTCGTGCGGTACATCTCGCGGCGATAGCCGTCGTAGTCGTTGAACGCCTGGTGAACGCACAGGCGATTGTCCCACAGCGTGAGCGTCTTCGGCTCCCAGCGCAGCCGGCAGGTGAAGGCTGGTTGTGTGATGTGCTCAGCGAGGAAGCGCAGGATCGGCGCGGACTCCTCCGGTCGCAAGCCCTCGATCCCGATCGCGTATGAGCTGTCGCAGTACAAAGCCTTTTCGCCCGTCACGGGATGCGTGCGCACCAACGGATGAACAGCACCTCTCACTTTGGCAGCCAGCTCGTCCGAGAGCGGCTCGCCTCGCGTCGCGGCCAGCCGGCCGATGGGGCTGTCACGCGGTTCCGCGTGGTCCTGCGCGGACCTGAGCACATCGCGCATCGACATGTGCACCTTGAGGCCAGCAATGAGGTTGCGCATGCCATCGCTGAGCATGCTGTAGGCGAGCGCCGAGTTCGCCCAGATCGTGTCGCCACCGAATGGAGGAATCACGACTGCGTAGAGCGTGCTGATCGATGGCGGCTCACGCAGGAAGGGCGAATCCGTGTGCCAGCTCTCGCCGAACACATGGGCGGACCTGTCATCTGCCTCCTTGATGATTGGCTGCACGTGGCGGTGCTCGGGCACGCCCTCGGTGTACGCGTCCTCGGCGAACGGCCCGAAGCGCAGACTGAAGGCGGCATGATCCGCGTGCGCGATGTCCTGGTCGCGGAAAAAGATCATCTTGTGCCGAAACAACGCGTGCTGGATCTCGTCAAACTGCTCGTTGCTGACCCTCGCCACGTCGACGCCACGGATCTCCGCGCCCATCGCCGCGGCCAACGGACGCGCCTGGATGTGGCGGTAGTCCTGCGCCTGATTGTCGAAGCGGCCGTGTGGATGAAGTTTCATGTCGATGCAGTGGTCAGTTCGAGCCGCATGGTTCCGCTGGCCGTCAGGCGGCCCCACGTCGCGCAGAATCGAAAGACGAGCTATTTTGCCGCGACCTTCTTGAAGTCGGCCGGCACGTCGAAGGTGCCGGCGCCCGCCGCGTTGTGATTGACCGACATCAATTCGACGGACATCTGCATCATGCTTACCATGCCCGGCGCGGTGGTCGGTGCCTCGGCAGGTGCGGGCGCCGCGGTTGTCGGAGCAGGCTCGGTCTTCTTCTTGGCAAAGAGTGATCCGATCTTGCCACCCAACTTGCCTGCAACTCCGCTCAGTGATGACTCTCCTGCCTTCTGGGCAGCTGCCTCCCCTACAGCTTCGCCAGTGGCCGTCGCTGCGGCCTGTCCTACTTCATCGCTGGTCGGTGGCGTGCTGGCTGCAGACGCATCGGCCGCGCCCTTCGTCGTGTCGCATTGGGGGCCGCCGACGCTCAGGCCGAATGTAGTTTTGACCGGATGTCCTTGCACATCACGAAGCTTGGTAGCGACTTCGCCCCAAAGGCCCTTGTAACTGCCGAAGAGTGCTTCTGCGCGCTGAGCGGCATCGCGGGACAGTTGCGTCGTGAAGCCCATCTTCTCCGCGTATGTCGTGTAGAAGTGCGTGATCTCAGCGTCCTGGGTGAAGCCAGCGGAGAGCCACTCGTCAAGGTTGAGCGTGAAATCACACACCGCGCCGCTCTTCTTGTCCTTGCACGTCTGGGTCGCAGCGATGCTGACCCTTTCTGCCTCGTAGCCACCGAAAGTCTTTTTCTCGCCCGTGCGCTTGACCTCCGATTTGGGTTCCGACCACTCACATTGCGACTGGTCCACGGGTCCCGGCGCGCCTTGTGTCTGTTGGGCCTGGGCTTGTGCCTGAGCCTGTGCCTGCTGCGCCTGGTCCATCATCTTCTGCCAGTTCGCGCGCATTTCGGCGAAGGTTTGCTCGGTGTATTCCTTCTTCTTTACATTCAACGAGTAGGTCTTCTCCTGATCCAATCGAATGATTTCAGCCGTCGGCCCCATGGCGCTGCCTGCGAACATGCGCATGAGTTTCGACTCCATCTGCAGGTCGCTATCGGTGCGAGCTCGGTCACCGGCGACGGTAGTCACCGTCTTGCCATTCATGTTTGCAAACTTCACCAGGCCTTCCACCGAGATTCGCTCTTCCATCGTGATGTCGGCGTAGGCAAGTGAGAGATTCAAAACCAGTGCGAGTGCGCTAGCGCAGCGCAGCACCTTTATTCTGTTGTTCATTCTGGGTTCCCCTGGAAATCCGACGGCGAGGCCGTGATGCTATCAGGCGCCCGTGCTCGGTGAAATCGCACCCGGCACGCGTCACTTCCTGGCTCTTTTGGCCCTCTTTCGGGCAGCCTGCGCGTGGCGCTCGCCATATTTCATGCCTTCGAGCTTCAGTCCGTCGGGGTCGAGGAAGAACACCGCGTAGTAATCGTCGTAATACTCGGCCGCCGGATCCACGATGGTCGCGCCGATCTCCTCAAGAAACGCCTGCAAGGCGTCCACGTCTTTGCGGCTGCGAAGCTGGAATGCGTAGTGATGAAAGCCGATATTGCCGGCGCGATGCTTGTGCGTGCGACCTTTAGCATCGGCCGGCGAAATCCAGAAGCGCGTCTTGCCGTTCGTCCATCCGATCGCGTCTTCGTACTCG
The DNA here is from genome assembly GCA_963810775.1 of uncultured Gammaproteobacteria bacterium. Lineage (GTDB taxonomy): Bacteria > Pseudomonadota > Gammaproteobacteria > Steroidobacterales > Steroidobacteraceae > DATBVX01. Next base: position 113,026 of record CAWEOT010000018.1, on the reverse strand, counting down.
TCAGAAATTTTGAACCCAAGAAACTTGAACAGGCGAGCGTAGAAGGCTTTTGACTTCTCGTAGTCACTGACCCGGATGGCGAGATGATCGATTCCAGTGACACGAATCATTGTTGCTAGCGCCGATCACGCTCCCTCTGCAAGAGATAGGTTCCCAGATCCCACGAACATGATGCCGATCAGCGCTCCGGCCGCTGAACCCACGATGAGGTAGAAATCTTCCCAGTCGTGAAACATTTCGGTGCCCGGTGCTTGCATCCCCTCCTGCATCCTACAAATATGTTCCCGCAGGCGGGAGAGGGGACACCGTGATTTCTTTCATCCTGGTGATGGTATGCGCGATCGCGGCCGGCTGGCTGGCGAACCGTATCCGCGTGCCGTACCCAATCGTGCTGGTCATCGCGGGAATCGGACTCGGATTCGCGTACCCCTGGCCCGGGCTGGGGCTCGAGCCCGAATTGGTGCTGGCCATCGTGCTGCCCGCCGTGTTGTACCCGGCGGCTCTCGCCACCTCGTGGCGCGATTTCCGCTCGTTGCTGCGCCCCATCCTGCTGCTCGCCATCGGCCTCGTGGCGACGACGACGCTGGCCGTGGGCATCGCGTTCAAGTGGTTGGTACCAGAAGCACCGTGGGCAGTCGCATTCGCATTGGGCGCTATCGTCTCGCCGCCGGATGCAGTGGCGGCGACCGCGGTGCTGAGACGCTTCCGCTTGCCGCGCCGGATCGTGACGCTCCTGGAGGGCGAGAGCCTGGTGAACGACGCCACGGGCCTGGTGCTCTACCGGTTCGCCGTGGCTACTGCGCTGACCGGCATATTTTCCGGTTGGGCGCTGGTCGGCCAGTTTGGTCTGATCGCGGTCGGTGGAATCGTGCTCGGCGTGGCGATGGGCTGGATCACAGCGCAGCTGCAGGAGCGCCTGCACGATCCGATGCTTGAGCTCGCGATGTCGTTGACGACTCCTTTTGCGGTCTACTGGCTGTGCGAGTTGCTGCAGGTGTCCGGTGTCCTCGGCGTGGTCGCGGTCGGACTCTATAGAGCACGGTGGGCACATCGGCGCAGCTCCGCGGTTGCGCGCCTCAACATTCTCACCTTCTGGCGCGCCGCCGTGTTCGTGGTCAATTGCCTCATATTCGTGCTCATCGGGATCCAGTTGCCGATGGCCGCCGCGTCGCTAATGGAGCACCAGGCCCTGTCCTGGCAGCATGTTGCAGCCCTGGTCGCCGTGCTGAGCGCGGTCGCGATCGGCGTGCGATTCTTGTGGATCTTCACGGCGACCTACGGCGTGCGTTTGCTGGTGCCGCGTTTGCGTCGCACTGATCCGGCCTCCGCTCGAATTTCGACTCTTGTCAGCTGGTGTGGCATGCGCGGGGTCGTCACCCTGGCCGCGGCGCTGGCTCTGCCGACCACACTGCCGGGCGGTGAGCCGTTTCCGCAGCGCGACCTCGTGATCCTGATGGCCTTCGGCATCGTTTTCGTGACGCTGGTAGGCCAGGGGTTGACGCTGCCGGCCTTGATCAAGGCACTGCGACTCGAGAAGGACACATCCGCAGATACCGAAACGGAGGTCGCGGCCGAGGCAATGCGCCGCGCGGCGATCCAGGCCGTGAACCGGTTGGTCGCCGAGCATGGGCTGCCCGCGCATGAAGCCGTGGCGGTGAAGCGCTTCTTCAACAACCGATCACTGCAGCGATCAGGTAGCGCGATTTCGCCCGACAGCGAGGTGCGCCTGTGGCTCGGCGCAGCCGCCGCACAACGCGAGGCGCTGCTCAAGCTGTGGCAGAACGGTGAGATCGGCGATGACGTGCTGACCCGTCTCGAGCGTCAAATCGATCTCGCCGAAGCGCGCCTCGCGCGCGACGAGTAGGCTTGCTAGGCACACGGCGATCCACCTTCGACGTCTGGGCTTGCAAGAAGGCCCCAGTCGATTTATGATTGAGTACACACTCAATCAATGCCACTACTACTTCCATGGCCCGTCCCAAGAGCGAAGACAAGCGCAACGCGATTCTGGCAGCCGCCATCCAGGTGATCGCGGAACAGGGGGTGGGCGCACCGACGGCCAAGATCGCGCAACTCGCGGGAGTCGCCGAAGGCACGCTGTTCACCTACTTCAACACGAAGGACGAGCTGCTGAACCAGATCTATCTGGATCTCAAGACGGAGCTGCGCGAGGCCGTGTCGGCGGGCTACCCGAAGGATGAAATCCTGAAGAACCGGGTGCGCCACACCTGGCAGGCATATGTGGATTGGGGCGTGCGATCGCCGAAGAAGCGCAAGGTCCTCGCACAGCTAGCCGTGTCAGAACGCATCAGCGCCGAGACCAAGGCTGCCACCACGCGGGCCTTCGCCGACATCAACGCTATGGTCGAGGTGAGCACCGGCGACGGCGGGCGCAAGCTCCCGCCTGCATTCGTATCGGCAATTCTGAGCTCGTTGGCGGAGACCACCATCGAATTCATGGCGCGCGATCCCAGGCAGGCCAAGCGTTACATCGACTCCGGTTTTGAGGCGTTCTGGAACGCCGTCACCCACTAGGTCCGCTGCTATTTTTTTGATCTTTTCTATGAGTGAGTACGCGCTCGATTTGTCTACTCTATATATCTGAGGTATGCGCCATGTGCACTGAAAGCTCGGGCGGCTTGGGCCGCAGCACCGTTGAAACACCTCTGGTCGCTGGCGATCGCCTCGTCGCCGGCGGTCTGACGTGGCTCGAGGTGATCGCCTCGCACGCCAAGGTCCGGGAGTCACAAATACCGATCAATGAAAGGACCAGCGTAGAGGCGCCGATGGTGTCTTATGAAATCACTCGGTAGAAAGTCGGAAGGCGCGCGGCTCGAACGCATCAAGACTTCGCCGCTCTGGAACGGCGAGCGGTTTCGCAATGTGCACGCGATCCTGCCGGGCTTGCGCGATCCGAACGCGTCGATGCCGACGCTCAAGGATTTTCTTTGCGGTGGCGAGCGGCGCGTGCCGCGGGGTCCGCTGCCATCGATGAATCCGCTGGAAGCTTGGACCAAGCCAGCGGCCAGTGGACTGCGCGCCACCTGGCTCGGCCATTCCACGGTGCTGATCGAGATCGACGGTCTTCGCGTACTCACCGATCCGGTCTGGGGACCGCGCGCGTCGCCATCACGGCACGCCGGCCCCAAGCGCTTCCAGCCCGTTCCGGTTCCCCTTCGTGCGATGCCGCCGATGGACCTCGTGATCGTGTCGCACGATCACTACGATCACCTCGACTATCCGACCATCCGCGAGCTCGCGAAGCGCGACGTGCCGTTCGTGACCTCGCTCGGCGTCGGCGCGCACTTGGAAGCCTGGGGCGTGCGACCCGAGCGCATCGTCGAGCTCGACTGGTGGGAATCACACCGACTGCCGAACACCGATCTCACAGTGACCGCGGCACCCTCGCAGCATTTTTCCGGGCGCGGCCTGAAGGACCGCAACGCAACCTTGTGGTCATCGATCGTGATCCGTTCGCAGCGACACGCAGCGTTTTTCAGCGGCGATACGGGGCTCACGACGGAATATCAAACGATCCGCGAACGGCTCGGGCCCTTCGACCTCATCATGTTGGAGGTCGGTGCATTCCATCCCGCCTGGGGCGACATCCATTTGGGGCCCGAGAACGCACTCAAGGCGCTGACACTGCTCGGCGGCGGCGCCTTCCTGCCCGTGCATTGGGGCACGTTCAGCCTTGCGATGCATGCGTGGGACCAGCCTGCGGAGACCCTGCTGCAGTTGGGCCCAAAGGCCGGAGCACGACTCGTGATGCCGCGTCTCGGCCAACCGGTGGAGCCCGCGCACGCAGAGCGCGTCGAGCCATGGTGGCGCGTTGTCGACATGATTGCACTGGAACCGGAGCCCGACACGCCTGTGGCGACTACGTTGCCGAAGACTATGCCCTGGCCGATCGACTAGCTTTGAAATGATTGGTCGCGCGGCTGCGCGATCTGGAAGCAGGCGCCGCAGTTGGCTCGGAGGACTAGAACTCATTGCTCGCCGGCGATGCTACCGTTTGCAACGCGTGATCCACAGCCGACCTATCCAGCGGCAGACCCTGCCTTCGCCACGCCTCGATGCCACCGAAAAGAGGCCTCACGTTTTGGAATCCTCTTTGTTGCAGCTTTCTCGCCGCGATTGCGGCGGAAGCCTCATTGGGGCAATCGCAATAGACGACCACCTCTTCGTTCGGGGACAACGGCAAATTCGAGACATCGGGCGCGTAGATGCTGCCAGGAATCCATCCGGATGATCGACGTCGGTCCTCACTGCGAACATCGAGGACAGTCACGGGCGATCCGGATTCAAGGAGTGCGTGCAGGTCCGACGGAGAGATGCGCGCCATCCGGAAGCGGACCAGAAATTGACGACGGCGCCACCACTTGACGGCGATGAACAGCAAGAGGGCGGCTATCAGCAGTATCACGGCGTAACGCCCCAGCAGGTCCAGCTGCGTCAGGACCGCATCCACTGCGTCGTGAAAGATGGCGCCGAGTGCGATCGCGCCGCCCGCCCACAGTGCAGCGCCGATGGCGTCATAGAACACAAACCGCCTGAAAGTCGTGCCGGTCTCGCCGGCGAGTGTCGTCGCGACTGCGGCGAATCCGGGAATGTACTTGGCGAAGATGAGGGAGGGCGCTCCCCATCGATCATAGGCACGGCGAGTCATGCCGACGCAGGAATCTGGCGACAGCGATAGCTTGCACATCAGGCGCAGGAGCGACGGGCCAAAATGCCTGCCGCCCGCGAACCAGAGCAGATCCGCGACCACGGTCGCGAAGATCGCGACGATCACGATCGGCAAGAGGGAATTGTCCGTCTCGACCGCGAGCGCGGCGGTCACGATCATCGGTGGATACGCTGGAAACGGTAATCCGCCCTGGTCGAGAAAAACGCAGATGAACACGACCCACAGTCCGTAGGCCTCAATGACATGTATGAGCGCTTCCATGAGTCGCGACGTGCGGGAACAGTGCTACACCAACCGAGCTGTCCGACGGCAATGCGCGCTCGACGTTGTTGAGATCAGCCGCCGTGGCGCATTCTACGGCGGGCGATAGCGGCGTCGTATTGTCCCTGAGTGCTGTAGTTTCGGTTCCGTGCGCGACGCTTGCCGTCGGCATTTTGGCGCAATCGGGAGGTTTCTTTATTCATATGATGGCCGGCCAGCGGAAAACCGGAAGACGCGCGGCTCGAACGCGGCTCGGCGGCGGCGACTTCCGATGACGATGTACTATGGGCGTGTGCTCGCAGCAGCGGGCCTGACTTGAGGAAACACATGATACTTCGATCTGCTGTCCTGGTACTGGCATTGGTGTGCGCGAACTTTGCGGTCGCATCACCGCCCACGCAGGCCGATCTCGACCATGCGCGCCGTGTGCTCCGCGACGCGATTCTCTTCGACGGGCATAACGATTTGCCGTGGGCAATTCGTACCGACAAGAAGACGCCTGGCGACATCGTCGCGTACGACCTGCGCAAGCCAACCGCGGGCCAGACAGATATTCCCCGGCTGCGACAGGGTGGTCTCAGCGCGCAATTCTGGTCCGTCTATGTCCCTGGCGAGCTGACCTCGGGATGGGCACACACGCAGCTGGAACAGATCGATCTGATGCGTCGTGTGATCGCGCAATATCCCGAAGCGTTTCAGCTTGCGAGCACGGCTAAAGACATTCGCGCAGCCAAGAAGGCGGGCCGTATCGGATCCATGCTTGGCATCGAGGGCGGGCACGCAATCGAGGACTCACTGGGCGCGCTGCGTGCCTATTACGACCTGGGCGTGCGCTATATGACGCTTACACATAACACCAACACGGACTGGGCGGATTCGGCAGCCGACGTCCCCGCGCACCATGGCCTCACCCCGTTCGGCGAACAGGTGGTGCTCGAGATGAATCGCATCGGCATGCTCGTGGACCTCTCGCACACCTCCGCCGAGACCATGGAGGACGCACTGCGCGTGTCGCGCGCGCCCGTGATTTTTTCGCACTCGTCTGCCCGTGCTATCTGCAACGTGCCGCGCAACGTGCCCGATGCCATCCTGAAGATGATGCCCGCCAATGGGGGAGTCGTGATGGTTACCTTCGTCGCGGGCTTCACCGATCCTGATGTCGCGAAGGTCATGCAGCCGGTGATCGAGGAATTCAACCGCCGGTCACGCGATGTCAAGACCGAAGAGGAACGCACGAAGCTCTTCGATGAGATCACTGGGAGCGTCAAGGTGCCACCGACCTCGATCGCGAAGGTGGCAGATCAGATCGAGTACGTGCGTCGCGTGGCGGGCGTCGAGAGCATTGGCATTGGCAGTGACTTCGACGGCAACACGGCCTGGCCCGAGGGACTGTCGGACGTGTCGATGTATCCGAACCTGTTCGCGGAGCTGATTCATCGCGGCTGGAGCGATAAGGACCTGAAGCTCCTTGCCGGGGAAAACGTGCTGCGGGTCCTGCAGCAAGCAGAAAAAGTCTCTGCCGAGATGAGCAAAGCTCAGTGACAGTGATCCCGGCTTTCTAGGTGTACCGCCACTAGCAGTAGGCGGACTTCTCAGGATGCTTTCTTCTCGCTTTTGTCGTCGGCGTGTCCACGTCGACGGCCCTTACGGCGCGCGCGTGCGACTGAAGGCATGCGTCCGGTGTCTGCAGGAGCGATTGGCTCAACTTCCTCGTCGCCGTGCAATTCGAGGAGCGATTCCATCAGGCCTTCGTCTGCGCTCGAACAAACCCCGAGCACCGTCGCCTGTTCGCAGCCCTCCGCTGCGACGTAAGCGTGTCCCATGTTTGAATCGATGTAGATGGACTCGCCAGCCTCGAGCACGATCGGGTCATAGAACTCGGTGTGGATCTCGATGCGTCCTTCGAGGACGTAGATGTATTCCTCGCCCGAGTGGTGCACCAGCTCGCCGAACTCGCTGACGCTCTTGGCGCGGATGCGCGTCAGCACAGGAATCATCCGCTTGCGCCGTAGCTCCGCGCACAGGTAGTAATAGTCATAGTTGCGCGTGTTCACGCGCACCGCACGGTCGATGCGCCCAATGCTGCGGCGGGCCGTTACGGCCGGCTCCGGACCTTCGCCTGGCTCCGCGAACAGCTCGGACATGCGAATCTTCAGTCGCTCGCTCAGTTGCTGCAGCTTGTCATAGGTGAGCGTGAGGCGATCGTGCTCCACCTTGGCGAGCGTCGAGAGCGGGATCCCGGTGCGCTGGCTCATTTCCTTAAGTGTCCAGTCATTGCGCTGGCGCAGGCCACGCAGCAGGCGGCCGAGGGTCGGTTTGTTTGATTTCATTGGCCGCACATTCTAGTCGCGCAAATAGTGTGGGAATTGACGATTCTCTAATCAGGATTATTATAGCCGGATTGGGATAACACAATTCAGCGGGCACACCGCCGCACCGTTCGACTCGCCGGAGCTCAACATGCGTTCAATTCTCTTCAGTGTCAGCTGCGTCGCCATGCTGTTTTCGAGCTGGGTCGCGCATGCGCAGGGACCCGCGCCGGCGAAGACGCCACCCGCGAAAAATGCCGCACCTAGCGCGACTCCGGTGCCAGCACCGGCCGCGATGCCAGCAGCGGAACCCGCGAACGGCTCGCCACAGCTCACACGTGCGGACGCGGAAGCCTGGCTCGACGGCTTCATGCCGATGAGTCTCAAGACCGGCGATATCGCTGGTGCTGTCGTCGTCGTGGTCAAGGACGGCGCGATCCTGGTGCAGAAAGGTTACGGCTACGCCGACGTCGAAAAGCACACGCCCATCGATCCGGAACGCACGCTGTTCAGGCCGGGATCAGTGTCGAAGCTCTTTACGTGGACTTCGGTGATGCAGCTCGTCGAGCAGGGCAAGCTCGATCTCGACGTCGATATCAACAAGTACCTCGACTTCAAAATCCCGGACCGCGACGGCAAGCCGATCACGCTGCGCAACATCATGACGCACACCTCGGGCTTCGAAGAGCAGGAGAAGGGACTGATCGCGCGTGAGCAAGATGGCGTGCCCGAACTTGGCGCGTATCTCAAGGAATGGACGCCGGATCGTATCTTTGCCCCGGGCGAAACACCCGCGTACTCAAACTGGGCCACAGCGCTGGCGGGCTATATCGTCGAGCGGGTCTCGGGCATGTCGTTTGACGACTACCTCGACAAAAACATCTTCCAGCCGCTCGACATGGCGCACTCGACGTTCCGCCAGCCGCTGCCGGAGCAGCTGAAAGCGGACATGTCGAAAGGGTATCCGCAGGCATCGCAGCCCAAGCCGGAAAAGGAATTCGAGATCGTCGGCCCCGCACCTGCTGGAAGCCTTTCGGCGCCTGGCGCCGACATGGGGCATTTCATGATCGCGCACCTGCAGAACGGCCGCTACGGATCGAATCAGATCCTCAAGCCCGAGACCGCGCAGATGATGCACACGACAGCGCTGACGACGCTGCCGCGCGTGAATCGCATGGTGCTCGGCTTCTACGAGACCAATCGCAACGGCCATAGCGTCATTTCCCACGGCGGCGACACGCAGTGGTTCCATAGCGATCTGCACCTGTTCATCGATGAAGGCGTGGGACTGTTCCTCTCGATGAACTGTCCAGGCAAGAATGGCGCTGCCCAGCCGCTACGCGAGGCGCTGTTCGAGCAGTTCACCGACCGCTACTTCCCGGGCGAAGGGCTGACCGGCGAAGTGGACGCGAAGACCGCGGCAGAGCACGCCAAGCTGATTGCCGGTCGCTACGACAACTCGCGGCGCGCCGATACGACTTTCATCAGCCTCCTGAATCTCCTCGGCGAGCTCAAGGTCACCGTGAACGACGACGGCACCCTTACGGTGCCGTTGCTGACGACTGCGTCCGGCGCGCCGATCAAGTGGCGTGAGATCGAGCCCTTCGTCTGGCAGGACGTCGACGGTAAGCAGCTCATGGCCGCAAGAGTCGAGAACGGCCGAATCACGCGCTTCAGCGTCGATCCGGTGACTCCCTTTATGACTTTCGAACCGGTGCACGCCTATAAGTCCGGCAGTTGGTTGGTGCCGGCACTCTGCGGAGGCCTCGGCGCTCTGCTTCTCACGGCACTGGCATGGCCTATTTCCGCCCTGATCCGCCGGCACTACGGCGTGCGCTACGCACTCGCCGGACAGGACGCCAAGGGGCATCGCTGGGTGCGCCTCGCTTCCCTGGCGACGCTCGTCGTGTTCGGCGGGTGGGCGCTGCTGCTGTCGATCATGCTGAAGAACCTTGAGTACCTCAGCACCAAGACGGACATCTGGCTGCGGTTGCTGCAATTCCTGTCCCCGATCGTGTTCTTTGGCGCGGCGATCGTGGGCCTTTGGAATGCCTGGATCGTCGTGCGCAGCACGCGCAAGTGGTACGCGAAGGTTTGGGCGGTGGTGCTCGCCTTGTCGTTCCTGGCCGTCCTGTGGGTTGCGCTGAGCCATCACCTGATGAAGTTCGGCGTGGAATACTAGGGGCGGGCGAATCGGCACGATTGCCCCACCACTGAGGTTGCAGCTCGCGGTCGAAGAGCTGCCGTTGAAGATGCCATTCCGGATCTCCGGCTACACCTTCACACACATTCCGGCGCTGTTCGTCGAGCTGGCTGACACACAGCACACCGGTTGCGGTGAGGCTGAGGGCGTCTACTACTTCGACGATGTGCCGGCGCGCATGGCCGCGCAAATCGAAGCGCATCGCGCCGCAATCGAAGTGGGCATCACGAGGTCCGGACTGCGCGAGCTGATGCCCATTGGCGGCGCAAGGAATGCGCTGGATTGCGCACTCTGGGAGCTGGAGGCGAAACGCGCAGGACAGCCCGTCTGGAAGCTCGTCGGGATCGAGCACGTGGTGCCGCTGACGACGATGTTCACGCTCGGCGCCGACGCGCCTGCAGCGATCGCAACGGCTGCGGCGACACGCGCAGATGCCGCGGCGCTCAAGCTCAAGTTGAGCGGCGAACTCGAACTGGACATCGAGCGAGTCAGGGCGGTCCGTGCCGCGCGGCCCGATGTCTGGTTAGGCGTCGATGCGAACCAGGGCTACACGCTCGATTCGCTCGAGCAGCTCGTGCCCGTGCTCTTGGAGGCGCGCGTACTTCTGCTCGAGCAGCCCCTGGCTCGCGGCCGCGAAGCGAATCTCGATCATTTCGATTGCCCGATTCCAATCGCCGCCGATGAAAGCGTTCAAGGGCTCGCCGACATCGAAAGTCTGGTCGGCAGGTTCGATGTCGTGAACATCAAGCTCGACAAATGCGGTGGGCTGACCGAGGCGCTCCTCATGATCCAGGAAGCGCGTCGGCTCGGGCTGAAAGTGATGGTGGGCAACATGGTCGGCACCAGTCTTGCGATGGCGCCCGCGTTCGTGGCCGGCCAACTGTGCGACTTCGTCGATCTCGACGGGCCAACATTCCTCACGGCCGATCGCACTCCCGGCGTCGTCTTCGATCGCGGCACGGTCTGGTGCCCGGAGCAACTCTGGGGTTGACCTGCCTTTCACAATCGCGGGCATCCGTTTGATTGACAATTCTCCAAGTGGGATCATGATGTCCGTATTGGGACCAAAGAGCCGAACTGAGTCCATGAGAGTCATACGCGGAGGAATCCGGCGGCGGCGTTTTCTCCAGCATGGCGCCGCGACGCTGCTGGTCGCCGGGCCTTCGATGTTGAACATCGGCCGTTTCCAGGTATTCGCAGACAGTCCGCACAAGTATTCCGCGAGGGCGGTCAAGATCGTCGAGCGTTCGCTCGTCATCGACATGCTCGGGGTCCTCAAGCTCGACTTCACACCCGAAGCGTTTGCGTCACCCGCCACGGAAAAGGAAGCGGCGATGTTTCGCTCGAGCGGCATCACGGGCTTTCATAACTCCATCGGTATCGGCGGTGCCAGCGCGTACGACGAAGCCCTGACATTCCTCGCAGCGTGGCAGGGCTACGCGGGACGCAATGCGGATCTCTACTCGCTGGTCGGGCGTGCTTCGGATCTCGATCACGCCAAGGCGCAGCACAAGGTCGCGGTGATCATGGGGCTGCAGAACGCGGACCAGTTCCGCGAGGTGAAGGACGTCAAGGCGTTCTACCAGCTCGGGCTGCGCTGCGCGCAGCTGACCTACAACTCGCAGAACGCCCTTGGCTCGGGCAGCACCGATCGGGTCGATGGCGGCGTCAGCGATTTTGGCACCGAGATCATCAAGGCGATGAACGAGGTCGGGATGCTGATCGACGTCTCTCACTGCGGCGATCGCACCACGCTCGATGCCATCGAGCTCTCGCCGAAGCCGATCGCCATCACACATTCGAACTGTCGCGCGCTCAACAACCATCCGCGCCTCAAGACCGACGAAGCGATCCAGAAGCTGGCGGCGAAGGGCGGTGTAATGGGCATCACCGGCGTGCGCATGTTCGTGCGTGACGGCGAGCCGACCACCATCGAGCACATCGTCGATCACATCGACCATGTGGTGAAGCTGGTCGGTATCGAGCATGTGGGAATCGGCTCCGATTCCGATCTCAACGGCTACGACGATATGCCCGCGGACCAGCTCAAGCAGCTGCGCGCCGCGTACAAGGCGAGCTACGCCTTCCGCGACAAGATTGACACCGATGGCTACGACCATCCACGCAAGATTTTTGACTTGACCGAGGCGCTGATCCGTCGCGGCTATTCCGACGACAACATCTCGGCCGTACTGGGCGGCAATTTCCGGCGTCTGCTGGGCGCCACCTGGGTGTGAGCCGCAGCGATTGTTTTTTTGGGGGGGACTGCAAATGAGCATCAAGCAACTGGCGCGCCGCATGGCGCTGACAATCGGGGCGCTGCTGGCGGGCGCAGGTGTCGTCGCGGCACAAGAAGTGTCAAGCCTTGGCGAGGTGGTCGTCACCGCGCAGAAGCGCGCCGAAACGCTCGTGGAGATCCCGATGTCGATCTCCGTCATCGGCGGCGAAACGCTCGAACGGGGGCAGGCGGACAATTTCCAGGACCTCGTCGCGCTGGTGCCGGGCTTGAGCATCAATACCAACACGCCCGGCGTCTCGCGCATCACGCTGCGCGGCACCAATACCGGTGGTGTCGCGTCGACGGTCGGCGTCTACGTCAACGACGTACCGTTCGGCTCGAGCAGCGGTCTGGCGAACGGCGCGATTCTCTCCGGTGACTTCGACACCTTCGACATGGAGCGGATCGAAGTCCTGCGCGGACCCGCAGGGAACGCTCTACGGCGCGAGCTCACTCGGCGGCGTGATCAAGTACGTCGCCAACGAGCCGTCGACTCGAAAGACTTCGAGGGCCGCCTGCAGGGACGCGTGGAAAGACGTCGACGGCGGCGACCTGGGCTATGCCTCGACCGGCGTGCTCAACATTCCCGCCGAGCGATACGTTCGCGTTCCGCGCCAGCGGCTTCTATCGTTCCGATGACGGCTTCATCGACTCGATCGGCAACAACCCGATTCCGACCCTGCACGATCCCGACGGTCAACATCGTCGAGGACACGGGTCGAGAAGAATCTCAACGGCGCTCGACACCTACGGTGGACGGATGTCGGCCCTGTTCGAGCCCTCCGACCAGTTTCTCGCTCAACCTGACGGCGCTCTACCAGAAGATCGAGCAGCGACTAATGCGGACCGGTCTCGAGGGCAGACCCGGACACGCTACGAGCCCCTGTACGGCGGCTCCGTGGTCTCCCGCTATCACCCGGAGTTCGACGGACATCGAATACCAGCGTCTACAGCGCAACGATCAACTGGGATTTCGGTGCCGTCACCCTCCAATCGATGTACCAGCTATGGTGAGTTCGAGGAAAGCTTCCAGCGGGACCTGGCCTCCTGCCCGCTCTTGGAGCACCGACTGCGCAGCTGGCACTCTGGTCTTCAGCACCCCTGGTTCGACGACACTTGCTCTCCGGGATCCTGCATCAGGTCACGCAGACCGATAAGCTCACCCAGGAACTGCGCCTCGTGTCGCCCGAGAACGAGCGTTCGAGTGGCTGATCGGCGCCTACTACACGGACGAAGATTCCGCCATCGATCCGCAGGATTTGCGTGCGGTTTTGCCCGGCACCGAAACGCCCCCCAGATTGCGCCGCCCCCTTCCCGGCTTACCGCATCTGGCGACTGGCAGCGTCCTATCCACCTACAAGGAGTTTGCGCTGTCTTGCGAATGCGACCTGGCACATCAGCCCGAAGTTCGATCTGTCCTTCGGCGGACGCTGGAGCGACAACGATCAGGATGCTTCCCAGGTACTCGACGCGTTCCTGTTTCCATGGCACCTGATCGTCTTCGACAAAGTGAATTCGTCCGAGAGCCCGTTCACCTGGTCGATGTCGCCGCGCTACGAGTTCACGGACACGACTTCCATGTACGTGCGCGTCGCGACCGGCTTTCGGCCGGGTGGCCCGAACGTCCTGGCGCCCGGTACACCGGCCGGCACGCCGACGTCCTATGACTCCGACGAGCTGACGAACTACGAGATCGGCCTGAAGACCGGCAAGGAAGCTGGCACGCTTCTCCCTCGACGTCGCGGCCTTCTTCCTCGACTGGAAGGATATTCAGCTGTTCGCCCAGGTTAATGGCGTCGGCATCAACGCCAACGGCGGCACAGCGACCAGTCAGGGCGTCGAGTTCACGGCGACAGCGATCCCGCTCTCGGGTCTGACGCTCACGCTCAGTGGCGCTTACACCGATGCCAAGCTCACCGAGGACACCGACCCGCCTCGTGGGTGGCCTGGACGGTGACCCGCTGCCGTTCGTGCCGGAGTGGAGTCTTGGCCTCGGCGGCGACTACGAATGGACCGTCTTCAGCGACGCGAGGGCCTACGTCGGCGGCCTGATCGCGTACATCGGCGAGCGTACCGCGACTTCTGACAATCGCAACGCGCCGGCGACATCCGCGAAGCCGACGCGTACACGACCGTCGACTCTGCGGACCGGGATCATCTGGGACCGTTGGTCGATCGAGCTCTACGGCAAGAACGTGACGGACGAAGAGGGCATCACCGACATTCGAGCTTCCCGGGAACCGTCCTTCCCGAACGGGCGCCGTTGCATCGCACCTATCCGCCCACGAACGTATCGGCTTGTCGTTGGGCGTGCATTTCTGACGGCGCGGCACCGGTAGAGCAATGTCGGCAGTGCAGCAACGCGGCCGCGAAGGCCGACGCGTCGGACTCACTCGTGACCCGGCTGCCGTCGCCCTATCTGCTCTTCCTGGGCGACGTCACCGACCCGACGTACGCCAAGACGGCGTTCGGCCTGCGTGACTGGGCTCGCGAGCGCTGCATCGGCGAGCTCTCCTGCGGCGGCGGAACGGTCACGACGGGGTTGCCGCGGCTCACGGCCGCGAAGCCCGCGCGCGCGGCGCACGCTCGCTCCTGATCGGCATCGCCAATGAAGGTGGGCGAATCCTGGAGAGCTGGATTCCCTCGCTCGTCAGCGCGCTCGAGGCTGGTCTCGACATCGTGAGCGGCATGCATGCACGCCTCGAGGACATGCCGCCACTCAAGAGCCAGGCCGAGCGTCATGGCCGGCGCCTCATCAACGTCCGCACGCCGCCGCGCGACATCTCGATCGGCACCGGTGCGAAGCGTATCAGGGCAAGCGGCTGCTCACCGTCGGCACTGACTGCGCGCTCGGCAAGAAATACACCGCGCTCGCGCTCACGCGTGCCTTCCGCACGCGCGGTGTCGACGCTGATTTTCGCGCCACCGGACAGACCGGAATCATGATCGCGGGCTAGCGGCATGCCGATGGACGCTGTCGTGGCAGATTTCGAGGCTGGCGCCGCGGAGCTGTTGAGTCCCGATGCGGCTGCGGATCACTGGGACGTGATCGAAGGGCAGGGGTCGTTGTTCCACCCTTCCTACGCTGCGGTGTCGCTCGGCCTGCTCCACGGCAGCCAGCCCGATGTGATCGTCGTGTGCCACGAACCGGGGCGGCGCCACATCCTCGGCCTGGAAACGTTCGAGCTGCCGACGCTCGAGGAGACGATCGATCTCAATCTCACGCTGGGCCGACGGACGAATCCCGCCATTCGCTGCGCGGGCATCAGCTTCAACACGTCGAGCCTGTCGGAGGGCGCGTGCGCGTCGACTTATGAGCGAAGAGAGAGCCCGTCTGCAATTGCCGGTCGCCGATCCGATGCGCGGCGGCCCCGAATTCGAACGCCTGGTCGACGCCTGCCTGCAGGAAAGCACCTGATGCCGTGACGGCTCGATCCTCCTGGTTTCAGCGTTACCTGCTGCCTGGTCTTGCCTTCAAAGCCGTCGTCATCGGCGGTGGCTACGCGACTGGGCGTGAGCTCGCGGAGTTCTTTCTGCCGAGCGGTCCGTGGGGCGGGATATTCGCCATGTTGCTGGCGATGGTCGTGTGGAGCGCGGTGTGCATCGTGACGTTCCTGTTCGCGCGCGCCACCGGGAGCCGCGACTACCGCACCTTTTTTCGCAATCTCCTCGGTCCCGGATGGATCGTCTTCGAAGCCGCGTACGTTCTATTCGTGATCCTGATCCTGGCCGTGTTCGGCGCGGCGGCGGGCGCGATCGCCCAGGCACTGTCTTGGCTGGCCGCCACTTGCCGGCACGCTGTGCCTCATCGTCGGCATCGCGGGATTCGCGACCTACGGCAATACGTCGGTCGAGCGCCTGTTCAAGTGGGTCTCGTTCTTTCTCTATGGTGTCTACGCCATCTTTGTAGTGCTGGCGCTGAGCGCCTTCGGTGACCGCGTGGCTGCGAATTTCGCTGCTGGCGGATCGAACCCAGGCTGGGCGCTCGGCGGATTGACCTACGCCGGCTACAACATCGTCGGCGCGGTCGTCATCCTGCCGGTGTTGCGGCATCTCACCAGCAATCGCGATGCCGTCATTGCTGGAGCGCTCTCTGGTCCGCTGGCGATGATTCCCGCTTTTCTCTTCTTTATCTGCATGGTGGCCTGGTATCCGGAAATCGGCCAGCAAGCACTGCCCTCGGACTATCTGTTACAGCGCATGAACCTGCCTGTTTTTCACGTGACGTTTCAGCTGATGATCTTCGCGGCGCTCCTGGAGAGCGGTACGGGTGGCGTGCACGCGGTCAACGAGCGCATCGCTCACGCGTATCGATCGCGGTACCAACGCGAGCTGTCGGAGCGCGCGCGCCTGGCGCTCGCCGGGGGACTGCTGCTGATCGCGATCTTCCTCGCCGATCGCTTCGGCCTCATCACGTTGATCGCCCGCGGTTACCGCGCACTGGCCTACGTCCTGCTTGCGGTCTACGTGCTGCCGCTCATGACCTACGGGGTCTGGCGCCTTGCGCGGCGCCCTGCTTAAGAGCGTACACCCCGGCCCACGACGACCACGGTCACTCCGATCACGATGATCGCGACCGCGATCCATTCATGGTTCGTCGCTGTCTCTCCGCCCAGCCATATTCCGAGGAGCATCCCGATCACGGGATTGACGAAGCAATAGCTCGAGGCGAGCGTCATGCTGGTGGTGGACAACAGGATCATGTACGCAGAGAACGCGAGCAGCGATCCGAAGACCACAAGATAGATCCATGCGGCGGACGCAAGGGGTTGCGGCGGCCAATGAAACGACTCACGCGCCAGCAACGACAAGCCCAGCAGGAAAATCCCGCCACAGATCATCTGGACGGCAAACCCGGCCGATCCCGGCGCGAGTCGAAACAGGTTCTGGCTGAGCACACTGCCCGTCGACCAGCCGATGGTGGCTATCGTCATCGCGATCAGGCCCGCCGGCGAAGACGCAAAGCCGGCGCCGCGGATGAGTACGAACACGCCGATCATGCCTATGCAGATGCCGAGAACCTCGAGGCGCGACGGCCGAATGCCGAATGGCAGGCTTGCGATCGTGATCACCGCTGGAGTGATGGCGGCGAACGCCACGACCAGGCCGGACGCGACCGTTTGCTCAGCGTAGGCGGCTCCGCCCATGCCGCCGCCGAGCATCATCGCACCCACGATCAGGGCGTTTCGCCACTGCACGAGCGTCGGCATTTTCTGGCCGCGCCACCGTGCCCACACAAGCAGCAGAATTCCGGCGACCAGAAAGCGCGTGCCCATCTGGAAGAACGGCGGGAAGCTCACAAGCGCGAACTTGATGCCGAGATACGTCGATCCCCAGATGAACCAGGTTGCGGCAAGGCAGGCGAGGATCAGGGGTGAGAGCACGCTCGAGCGCGCGGTGACCTGGTGCTGTTGCATCAGGGACTCGGCCGCAGAATCGAGATCAGGATGCGGAGGATGCCTTTCACACCGGCAGATCTGACGGGGATTGCTGCGACTTGATCATCCGCTCGATGACCTGGCGTGCCCGCACGCCCCCGGTATCAATGCCAAACGCCTTGAGCTTCAAGTGTGGATTGGCGAGGATCGATCGCTGCTGGGCTTCAAGCACCTCGACATCCTCCGAAAAGACGCCGCCCTGCTGCTTTTTGAAACGTGCCGTAAAACCGACGTCCTGGACGTCGAAGTTGCGCGTCATTCCCCAGAAATAATGACAGCTCGTGTCGCTTTCCGGTGTGAGCGCGTCGATCACGAATCCGCGTACGCCCTGGTCATGCTTCTCGAGGGTGGCGCCGGCTTCTACCGGGGCAACGCCCACATCGATGATGACCGAGGAGGGTGCGAGGAAATGGCAGATCTGCCAGCGGTCGACCAGTCCTTCCTTCTTGAGTGCGTTGCGCCAGAAGGGAGGAGCGTCGATGCCTGCCATCCAGCGCGACACCGTAACGTGATTGCCCTCACTCTTGGTCTCGATGGGGGTCTCGAGGATTTCCTGCTGACCGATTGAGCCCTGATGCGTGTAGGTCTCGTGACTCAAGTCCATCAGGTTGTCGATCACCAGCCGATAGTCGCACTTGATCTGATAGTAGCCGCCGTCGAAAGTCCATTCTGGATGCGAGCACGGCCAGAAGTCCGGAATCAGATCCGGATCAGCCTTCTCGGCATCGCCGATCCAGATCCACACGAAGCGATAACGCTCCACCACCGGATAGGCCTTGGTGCAGATGCTCTTGTGGGTGCGCTCGGTGCGCACCGGCATCTCGATGGCGCGGCCTTCGCTATCGATCAACAGGCCGTGATAGCGGCAGCGGACGTTGTCACCCTCTTTGAAACCCATCGAGAGTGGCAGCAGCCGATGGGGACACGCGTCGTGCAGGGCGACCACCGTGCGGTCGAACTTGCGGTACAGCATGATCGGCTCACCGCAGATGGTTCGCGCGTGCGGCGTGCGATCGATCTCATGGTCCCAGCTGGCGACGTACCACTGATTGCGGACGAACATGGTGTGTTCCCCCGGGATGTAGGGCTGAGGCGCGCTTGCGCATCCAAACCGACGATTGCGACGAATTGTAGCGTGAGACCGATACCGCGCGCGTTCCGTCGCGGGCGTGCAGGCGGATCTACACGGGAGACCAGAATTAGCCGCGGTAGAGGTACTGAAGAATATGAAACTTATGCTTGCTCTCGCGCAGCCACGCGCCGAATTCTTCCACCTTGGCTGCGCCGGGCTCTCCGATTAGTCCTGCCAGGACCGAACGGCGCGTACCTTCCACCACGTCGCGACGAATACGCCGCTGCCATTCGTCGGTGAAGATTGCAGGCATGAGGTGACTCAGCTGCAGCGCCTCGAGCAATTCCCATTCGCCCCGGTCGAGCCACGCCTCATCACACAGTGAGCAGACATCGAGGCGATTGGAAACCGTCCCGGTCAGCTTGTACTTCATCATGACGCGACTGCACTTCGGGCACGTGAGCGCCGTCGTGGTGTCCGTGGTCTCGACCGAGATGGTCGTGTCTTGCGCGGGAGCCTCGGCCGGCGCTTTCTGAATCTCGGCCCAATGGCGGTAGTACACGAGCGACACCAGGGTGCCCTGGCAGTCGGGACAGCCCGCCGCCGGCAGATACTCCTCAATCATCGTGGGCTTGAGGTCCGGTGTCTTGCAGCGCGGGCACTTCATGGGCGAGCTCCATCGAGGACAGGCATCGGGGTGCGGCGAAGTGTAGCGCCGGCGCACACGCATCCCTTCGGCCAAAGTGTCAGAGTGAGAGACGCTTCGAGGTTTTCTACACCGGTATCCCGGCGTGCCCCCTCTGTCAGTTGCCGCTGTCGCATTCGCGTGCGTGCTAGGCGGCTTTCACTCGCGCGTTTGACCGCCAGCGCGCCGCCTTTGCCTCGCTCCTCATTCTGCTAGTGGCCGGGCTGGCGGGGATGTTCCGAGTGCGCCAGGAGCGTGCGCCCGAACTCGCGTGACCGGGACGCGCCCACGACCGGATTCGCACTTTGGTGACGCAGTTCGCAATGTGCGCAGGCGTACAGACGCCCCTGTGAGCAAAGCCTAAAGAACACGCTGGTGAGTTTTTGGGTGGCAGCATGGATTCAGCGACGACGAGCGAGCATCTCACGGGAAATGAGCGACAGCTGTGCGCGCCTTTCGCGCGGCCGTCGCTGGGACGGGCGCTCTGGCAGCTAATCAACACGTTGCCAGCGTTCGCGCTCCTTTGGCTGCTGATGGCGTGGAGTGTGTACTCGGGCTGGGGCTACGGCTGGACGCTGCTGTTAGTGCTACCGACGGCGGGACTCTATGTACGTATGTTCATCATCCAGCACGATTGCGGGCATGGCTCGTATTTCGCGAGCCGGCGGGCCAACCAATGGGTGGGCGCCTGCCTCGGGTTGATCACACTGTTTCCGTTCAGCTACTGGAAGAAGACCCACGCCATCCATCATGGCACCTCCGGGAACCTCGATCGCCGCGAGTTCGGCGATGTCCGAACGCTGACCCTGAACGAGTATCGGATGCGCTCGCGATGGGGCCGCTTCTGGTATCGCCTCTATCGCAGCATGCCCGTGCTGCTGGGGCTGGGGCCGACCTATCAGTTCCTGATCAAGCATCGGTTTCCATTCGACCTGCCGTTATCCTGGAGGAAGGAGTGGGCGAGCGTGCTGCTCAATAATTTCACGCTCCTGGCCGTCGTCGTGGCATGCGCACTGACAATCGGCTGGCACACGGTGCTGCTCGTGCATGTACCAGTGGTTCTGGTCGCTGGAGCACTGGGCGTGTGGCTGTTCTACGTACAGCACATCTTTGAACGCGCCTACTGGTCGCGACGGGAAGACTGGGACCCCAATCAGGCGGCCATCGCCGGCAGCTCTTACTACGACTTACCGCGAGTGCTGCACTGGTTTACGGGCAACATCGGCTACCACCACATTCATCACCTGGCGCCGCGCATTCCCAACTACCGCTTGCGCGCGGCGTTTGAATCCAGCCCCCTGCTGCAGCGGGCGCCCAGGTTTACCCTGCGCAGCAGCTTCGCATGCGCGCGCATGAAGCTCTGGGATGAGGAGCTGGGACGTATGGTCGGCTTCCCTCACTCTTTCAGCGCGGCAACGAAACCGCCACGCACTTAGTCCGGAACTGAGTCATGCATGACCCTGCGGCGGGAAACAACCCGGGACAGCTTGACCGAGAGTTGATACGCCCGCGGAACGAGCCGACCGTCGCTAAATGCCCGCGTGCGACTTCTGATGCGCGTGAGCCGCAGCTGGCTGCGCAACTCGACGCCTGGGAAGATGAAGGCGGCGCGCCTGCGCCGCATTGATCCCGCCATTAACCCATGATGCGCGCATAGGTTTTCTTGTCGGCTGCGTAGCAACCGCACGCTGCCGCTTCCAGGCCGCGGACATTCAGGACACGAAGGTTACCGCGGCTGTATCGAATCAGATTGCGCCGCCGCAATGAACTCGCGGCTTTGGTGATGCCCGCGCGCCGCACGCCCAGCATGAAGGCCAGGAACTCATGCGTAATATGGAAATTGTCGGCGTGCGCCCGATCCCTGGTCATCAACAGCCACCGGGCGAGCCGTGCCTCGACCACGTGGAAGCGCGTACACACGGCGGTCTGTGCGAGCTGGATCAGCGTGACGTGCACATATCGGTTGAGCTCCCGGCGCAACGCCGGACCATGGTCCAGCTCGCGCAGGAATGGCGCGGCCTTCAACCGCCAGGCGCGCCCCGCGCCCTGCACCAGGCCTTGGAGTCGTGCGACGTCCGCACCGAGCATCAAGGAAATCCCCAGCATGCCTTCGTCGCCGACCAGGCCCAGTTCGAGCGCCGCATCACCGACTTTCGGAGAGATGAGAGAAATGAAGCTGTCGATGGGGAAGAAAACGTCCTGCATGGGCTCGCCCGGCTCGCAAAGCACGGTGCCAAGCGCGAGCTCGACTGGCTCACAGTCTGCAAGGAGCCGGCGTCGGACGGCAACAGGCAGTGCCGCGAGCAGAAGATTCTGCGCGGGAACGCGTTTCGACTTGGAGATCGAGGACATCACGCCATGCACGGTGGCGCGAATCGGTGCGCTCGTCTGTTCGCCAGGCCGCTTTCGCGACTGACTTGTTGCGCAGCCTAGGTGCGCGATGCGGCGCCGCGGCGCCCAGTCTTCCTGGTACGGCTTGCGTCTTCTCGGGGACTGGTGCGACTTACGTCTTCTCGGGGAGCGAGCAGCCGATCGCTTTCTTTCTTGACCACTGCGTAGCATTCGCAGGAAAGTTGCTCGAGTTTTGTCCGATCGAGCACCGTGATCTGTCCACGGCTGTAGCGGATCACGCCGAGGCTCTGCAAGTGACCCGCGGCCTCCGTGACGCCTTCGCGGCGCACACCGAGCATGTTGGCGATCAGCTCCTGGGTCATCGTGAGTGTGTTCGAAGGCAGGCGATCGAGCGAGAGCAGCAGCCAGCGGCAGAGCTGCTGGTGCACTGAATGGTGGCGGTTGCAGACCGCGGTCTGGGCCATCTGTGTAATCAGCGACTGCGTGTAACGAAGGAGCAGGTGCAGCAGCTGCCCGTGGCGATTGAATTCTTCCTTGACTCGTTGTCCCGTCAGTCGATATGCGAAGCCGGCGCTCTGCACGATCGCACGGTTCGGCGTGGTCTCACCACCCATGAAGAGCGCAACGCCAATCGCACCTTCCTTGCCGACCACCGCGATCTCTGCCGATGCGCCGTCTTCGAGGACGTACAGGAGCGAGACAATGGAGTCAGTCGGAAAGTACACGTGACGCAGCGTGTCGCCCGATTCGTACAAGACCGTCCCTAGCGGCATCTCCACGCGCTGCAGGTGCGGAAACAAGCGTTCGCGCTCTTCAGCCAGGAGCGCGGAGAGAATCTCATTCTCGTGCGGCTGGTGAGTCTCGGGCATGGAGAGAGGGTGTCTGACTGCGGCCATGCCCAAGCTTAACCCAGCTACCCTCGGCTGTGTCCGCTACCGTACAGAGCGGTGGTGCCGTGGCCCGGAACCTCGAAGCCACCGCAGGTAAGTGCCTGAATCCTATAAGCGCGGTGGCGCACAGTCCGTGGGGCAACGTACAGACGCACCTGCACGGTTTCGCCCACGCTCTATATGGTTGCAGAGTACTTAAGGAGACTATCGTGGAAAGTACCGGGCGCGGCGGCTCCATCGTGCGGAGCGAATACCAGATAGATCGCTTTCGAGTGGTTTTCGAGTCTGGCGGCGGATGGCATTGCGTGTGCCGCGAATTTGTTGCAGCCAATGCGTGCAGTCACACTCGTGAGGCCGCCGGCATCCGCGCTGCCCAGGCCAGCATCAAGGACCACGTAATGGCGGGGCGGTCGCAGTTTCCGCCGAACGTGTGGGCACGTCGCGGGACGACTTCGCCCGTCCGCAATACCTGAACGAACGCCGCGCAATGCCTGCGGCTGCGCATTCCTGAACGAACGCTGCGTACTGCCTGTGGCTGCCCATTTATGTGCGCTCCCGTACAGACGAAAAGGCCCTGCCTGATAGCCTACGCTGGAGAAAATGCAGCGCAGTGGCAGGCAACTGAGGGACATGAAGCACTTGTCGGCTCGACCTATCTTTCAGGACAACCTTCCGCGTCGCGATGGCTTCACCGGGCCTCGAGAGCAATATGAAGAGGCACGGCTGCAAATCGAGAAGCTGAGTCGGAGCAATGCGCGGCTCACGCAGAAGCTGTCTCGACTGAGGCGAGAGGCTGCGCGGGTGCGCCGCCTTGCCTATCATGACGAGCTCACCGGGCTGCCCAATCGCAGCTTGCTGATGGACCGGCTCACACAGGCGACGGCTCAGGCCGCGCGACAGCACAAGCAGGTGGGGCTGTTGTTCCTCGATCTGGACCAATTCAAGCGCGTCAACGACAGGCTCGGACATGCCGCCGGGGACAAGGTGTTGCAGGAGGTGGCGGAGCGGCTGTCGGCGTGCATCCGCAGTTGCGACACGGTCTGCCGTTACGGCGGCGACGAGTTCGTGATCATGTTGCCGGAAATCGACGCTCGCGCGTGCGCGGAGGCCGTCGCGCGCAAGATCCGCAAGTGTCTGGCCTTTCCTTACGTGTTCGACGATCAGGCCTTTGTGCTAACGGCGAGTATCGGCATCGCGATCTATCGCGCCGACGGTCGAGACCTCAGCGAACTGATCAAAGAGGCGGACAGTGCCATGTATCTCGCCAAGGCGTGCGGTGACTCTCCCGTCAGCTCTCATTAACCTGACCCCCTTCCAAGTCCGCACGACGCAAGTTGTGCGGGCTTTTTTTCGCTGTTCAATTCCTGGTGCGCTCGCCGAACAGCATCTCCAGTGCGATCCCCGCGCCCCAATCAGCCTCCCGGGTCTCGAGCAGAGTCTCACGCGGCCACGTAATGCTCGAGCGCAGCTCGAGGAACAGCCATTCGAGGTGGATGCGGCGCCGGTAGATCACCCGAAGCCCGTAGTCAGTAATCGGTACCTCCTGGTCGGACTCGCCCAAGATCGACCCCTGATAAGCGAAGGCGCGCCCGTTGCCCAGATTCTGATAGAGCGTGAGGCTCGAGAACCAGCGTACGCCTTCGGTTTCCTGCGTATAGGTCCCCGAGGCGGTCCAGCGCACGAGGAAGGCCTCTCCGAGCAAACGCTCCAGGTCGATGCGCGTCGTGGCCCCTAAGCGGCCTTCGCTCTCCTGCCAGAAGATCGTTTCCTGCAGGCGAAGGATATTGCGCTTGAGGAATGGCAACGCGAGGCGATAGGTGCCTTTGGCGTAGGGGTCCAGGGGCCAGTCAAGCTTGACACCCACGCCCGCATCGAATTGCCCACCGCCGCGACCAGGCTGTCGGTACCCAAGTCCCAACAACACTGCATCATCGTCTTCCCCGGCAAACTGCCGGGGCAGCGTGTCGAAATCGTCGCGCAAGTCGCTCACGTATTCGTCGGGATTGACCTTGCCTACAAATGCGCTGAAGCGCTCGCTCATCTGCGGCAGACGCAGCTGCACCCGGAACCGAATGCTCGGATCCCAGTGATCGCGCTGGTCCCAGAGGGTGCCCACCGCGACACTGCCATGTGTGGCCTGATACTCATCGTCGAAGCGGGCATTGCCGAAGAAGCCATCGAATCCGGCCGCCGAAAGGCAGATCGTGCGGTAGAGTCCCCGATGCAGGCGATCGATCCATCCTGGCTCGCTGCCGAGCTTGCCCTCGCAAAGCTCTGTAATGTCGGTGGGAAGACCCTGAGGCTCGATAGGCAACGGCACGAAGTCCGCCCACGACAGCCGGGGAGTCGTGTGCTCGGGTGGCGGTGTCTCCTGCGGTGCTGATTGCGCAGCCACGACGCCCACAATTGCGTTCAATCCGAGTGCAACCCCAAAGACAACGCATCTACGGCATCTCGAACGGATCTCATCGGGCGACTGCATTCCCCCTCCGAAACTGCCACGAGTCTAACCTTCCTTGCCGACGCCCTTTGTACGCTGACGTACAGATGCGGCCGCAGAAGCCGCATAAGTTGTGTCGGCAATCGAAAATCGGAGGAGACATTCATGAACATCATTATCTGGCTTGTGGTCGGTGGATTGATCGGATGGGTGGCGAGCATGGTCATGCGCACTGACGGACAGCAGGGAATTGTTCTCAACGTGGTGGTCGGAATTGTGGGTGCGGCACTCGGCGGATGGTTCTTGAGCCCGCTCGTCGGGGCATCGACCATCAATCAGAACAACTTCAGCGTGTCTGGCCTGGTCGTCTCGTTTCTAGGGGCAGTCATTCTCCTGGCCATCGTGAACCTCGTACGGCGAGGCACGGCACGGTAATGCGAGCTCGGTTCATCAGCACCAAGAGTGGCCGGTCGCTCGACCGGCCCGGTGATCGATAGCGTCGCGCCCATGATGAACCCACGCAATCCGGCCGCGTCAGGTAATGGCGCGCTCGGGCGGGCCGGCGAGATCAATGGACTGAACACCACCGCCACGCTCGCTGTAGAGGAGCCTCATGTCCGCCTTGCCACAATCAATGGGCACAAGGCCCGGGACGTCGTAAGCCGTCCGCCCGAGTGGCGAAAGCGAGGGCGTACCGAAAATCTCGCCGCCGCCGGCGGGCGCATGAACCAGCATCTGGCAATGGTTTCGCACGAGCTGCGAAACTCCCTTTACGCGATCCGCTTCGCGACCTGCACTTTGGGGACGAATCAGCGCGAACCTCCCGTCGTGAAGAAGGCACGGCTGATCATCGAACGTCAGGCCGGCGAGATGGCACGACTCCTCGACGATCTTCTCGAAGTATTGAGCAGCAGGAGCGGTCGGCTTTTCCTGCAGCGCAAGCGAGTCGATCTGCGCGTCGTGGCGCGGCACGCGGTTGAAAGCGTCGAATGGGGAATCGGTCAACGCAATCACCGGCTCAGGGTGGCGTTGCCTCAAGCGCCGGTTTGGCTGCATGCCGACCCCGGTCGATTGGGTCAAGTATTGGTGAACCTGCTTGGTAATGCGGCGAAGTACACCGACAGCGGCGGCGAGCTGCAACTCTGCGTCGAACACGAGCCAGGCTGGGCCACCGTTCGCGTTCGCGATTCCGGCATTGGAATCGCACCGGATGTTCTGCCGCATGTGTTCGAGCCGTTCATGCAGGCACAGTCCTCACTGACACACTCCGAGCTGGGGATCGGTATCGGACTCGCCGTGGTTCGCGGTCTGGTCGAGTCACACGGTGGACGCGTGACGGCGGCGAGCGCTGGCCTTGGACATGGAAGCGAGTTCACGGTGCACCTGCCCGCGATCCGGGCACGGAGGTCACGTCTGGTGATCCCCGAGGACCATCCGCACGCGGTGAGTCTGTCCGTCGTTGACTAGCGTAATGGCCGTCGTGCCATTTGCCAGCCTCTGACCGTTCAGTTCGGCGTAAGCGATCCCACGGCTGACGCTTCTGGGGTTTTCAACTCGGATCTCGTAGCGTGAAGTGCGATATTTGAAGGCGATCTCGAAGCCAGGCCAGTGCGCGGGAATGCAAGGCGCGAGCCGCAAGCGATTTCCCTCCAAATGAAAACCGAGGATCCACTCGAGCCCGGCCCGGTACATCCAGCCGGCCGAGCCGGTGTACCACGTCCAGCCGCCGCGCCCGACATGCGGAGCGACTGAGTAGACGTCTGCCGCGATCACATACGGCTCCACCTTGTAGCGATGCACGTTGGCGCGCGTGGTCGTGCGGTTGACCGGATTGAGCAGTGAGAACAATTCGGCGGCCTTGCCCCCCTGACCGAGCAGCGCGAATGCGATCACCGACCACGTCGCGGCGTGCGTGTACTGGCCGCCGTTTTCGCGGATGCCGGGCGGGTAGCCCTTGATGTAACCGGGATCGAGCGGCGTCCGGTCGAATGGCGGCGCGAACAACAACGCCAGCCCGGCATCGCGCCGGATGAGTTGGCCATCGACGGCGGCCATCGCCTGTGTGGCGCGCTTCGCGTCCGCCGCCCCGGATATCACACCCCAGGATTGCGCAATCGAATCGATGCGGCATTCGTCGTTCGTTGCCGACCCGAGCGGCGTTCCGTCATCGAAATAGCCGCGGCGATACCAGTCACCGTCCCAACCCTCGCGTTCGAGCGCAGCCTGCAGTGAAATGGCGTGCTTCAGCCACCGAGCAGCGCGCGCTTTTTCCCCACGCGCCCGCGCCACGGGCGCGAAGACCTTGATTGTCGTGTGCAGAAACCAGCCGAGCCAGACGCTCTCACCGCGCCCCAGTTCACCCACGCGATTCATTCCGTCGTTCCAGTCGCCTGTGCCGATCAGGGGCAAGCCGTGTTCGCCGAGGGCAAGGCTCCCATCCAGCGCGCGCGCACAGTGTTCGTAGAGCGACGCCCGTTCGTCCGAGATCGAGGGTTGGAAGTACGCATCGTGATCAGCAGGCTGCAGCGTGTGGCCTTCAATGAAGGGCACGCTTTCATCCAGCACCGCGACATCGCCGGTCGTCTCGACGTAGTGCACAACTGCGAATGCAAGCCAGATTCGATCGTCAGAGATGCGTGTGCGAACCCCTTGGCCGGTTCGCGGCATCCACCAGTGTTGAACGTCGCCCTCGATGAATTGCCGAGCAGCTGCGCGCAGGAGATGCTCGCGCGCCTCTGCCGGCCTCGAAACCGCAAGTGCCATTGAGTCCTGGAGCTGGTCGCGGAAACCAAATGCGCCGCTCGCCTGATAAAACGCCGACCGCGCCCACATCCGGCATGCCAGAGTCTGGTAGAGCATCCAGCGATTGAGAATGATGTCCATGGAGCGGTCGGGCGTTTTCACCTGGACAGTGCCGAGGATCTCGTCCCAACGCTCGAGCACGCCTCGAAAGACCGCCTCCAGGTCCGCGGACCGATAGCGCTCGAGGAGCGCCTGTGCACTCTCCGTGTCCGCAGCCTCGCCGAGGAAGAAGACGACTTCCGCGGTATCGCCCGGCTCGAGATGGACGGACGTCTGCAGTGCGCTGCACGGATCCAGGCCGGCCCCGATTCGCTTGGAGAAAGGGCCAGCTCCCAGCAAGGCCGCAGGTTCTGCGAGTGTGCCGTTCCGACCGAGGAATTCCCGCCGGTCACCGGTCCAGTCCGTTTGTCGGCCGGCCAAGTCGGCGAACGCGACTCGTGAGCCCGCCGCTGTGGTCCAGGGGTTGCGCGCAAACATTGCGCCGGTCGCGGCATCGATCTCGGTAACGATAAAAGGGGCGCAGGCGGCGCGTGATGGACCGAGTACCCATTCGCAATAGGCTGTGATCGACAGTTCGCGGGCTCGCGCGGAAGTGTTCCGGATCCTGAGGCGCGATATCTTGATCGGGTCTGCGTGTGGCACGTACATCAGGAGGTCATGTGCCACACCGTGCGACTCGTGCTCGAAGCGGCTGTAACCTTGCCCGTGGCGTGCAGAGTAGAACGCGCGCGGATCGCGGATGGGCGCCGCGGTCGGTCCCCACAACTCGCCGGTTTCTTCGTCTCGCACATAGATGGCTTCGCCCGGGCGATCGGTGATCGGATCGTTCGACCACGGGGTGAGTTGATTTTCGCGGCTATTCCGCGACCAGGTGAAGCCACTTCCCTCAGCTGCAACCTGGAATCCGAAAGCTGGATTGGCGATGACGTTGATCCAGGGCGCCGGAGTCGATTGCGCAGGTCCGAGCAGGGTGACGTACTCGCTACCGTCCGCAGCGAATCCCCCGAGTCCGTTGAAAAATTCCAGCTGCCCACGCGCGGGGCCGGTCGCCACCCCGTCGCCACCAGACTCTGTGCGCGGTACGCGCCGCATGCTGGCCGCCACGAGCTTGCGAGGACGATCGAGCTGATCCTCGAGGCTCCCGCGCTGGCCCACGAGCACCACGCGAGCCACCGAGGGGAGTATGGCGCGCGTCGCTTCAGGGATGAGATCCGTGCGCAGTATGAAGACCGAGCCGCGCGCGCCGTCCGCTGCGATCTGTCCGCGCGCCAGGCTCATTCGATGCAGAGTCGCCAGTGCAACCTGCAGATCCTGCACATAGGACGCGGCGCGCTCATTGAGGATCACGAGGTCAACGGCGAGCTGCTTCATGCGCCAGTACTCGTGGGCTTGCAGCAACTGGCGTGCGATGCCGATGTCTTCGACATGGTCGATCCTGAGCAAGACTATGGGCAGGTCGCCGGAAATGCCCTGGCTCCAGAGCGCCGCGGGCCCACCGCCGCCGCGACGGATAGCATCCGACAATGGACGCAGTGACGCGTCCGCGAACAGCACGTGCCCCGCCAGTCGTTGAAACAAATTGGCTTCCGCCGCGGTAATGCCCAGATGACGCAGCTGCACCTGCGCCTGGGTCCATGCGAGCGTGCTGGCGCGCACGAAGGCGTTGGGGCTGTCGTGCTTGTCGACGAGATCGAGCACCCGCTCGCGCGAGTCTGCGACGGAAGTCCAGAAGGCAATGCGCGCCGTCGCGCCAGACGCTACGCGCACGCGATAGCGCAGGGCGAATATGGGGTCGAGCACGGCACCGACGGTGTTTGACAGGCGCCGCCCGTCCATGACGGCAATCGGCGTTCGCACTTCATTGCCGCGGCCCAGGAATCGCGCGCGGTCGGTCTCGATTTCCAGCGCTCCCAGTTCCTCGCCCTCGACGACGGCCTGATGCGCCACCCAGATCTCGGGTTCGCCGGGCGAGCGCTTGCGACGCGTGGCCAGAAGTGCGCCGAGACGGGCGACATACTCCGTCTGCACGAATAGTTTCGAAAACGCCGGATGCGCGGTATCCGCGGCGGGTGGCGCCAGCACGAGCTCGCAATACGATGTGACTTCGATGTCCTGCATGCGGCTGCTGGTATTCGTGATCGAGAGGTGTCGTACCTCGGCATCATCTTCGGGGGAGACGATGATCTTCAGCGTAGTCGTAATTCCCGAGTCGGTCCGAACCAGCTCCGCGCTGTCCTCTGCAAATGTGGCTTCGTAGTGGTCGGGTTCCACCCCACATGGCTGGTAGCCAGCGGACCACACCCTGCCGCTTTCCATATCGCGCAGGAAGATGTAACTGCCGGTATCGTCCCGCGTCACGTCTTCGCGCCAGCGCGTTATGCCGAGATCACGCCAGCGGCTGTAGCCGGAACCCGCTGCAGTGATCATCACCGCATAGCGGCCATTGGAGAGCAGATGCACTTGTGGCGTCACATCGTTAGCGGAATGCAGGCGACGCACGTCCGGCGGCGACAGCTCATCGATGTGCGGGGCCGCACGCACTTCCTCGGCTCTTGGATGAGCTACTGAGATGTCGCGCGGAGTTCGTTCCTGAAGAAGCAGCTCCGCAGCCTGAACCTGTGGCTCTGCGTGGAAGCGCCTGCGCATGATCCCGTGCAGCAGAACATTGGCGATTGCCACGATCGTCATGCCCTGGTGATGGGCCATGAAGGCGCGCACGATCGCGAACTGCATGCCCTCTGGCAGTCGGCTGGGTGTGTAATCGAGTGCCTCGTAGAAGCCGTAGCGACCGAGTGTCCCGAGGGAAGCAAGTCGCGCCAGATTGCGCGTGGCCAGTTCCGGTTCGACCATGGCGGCAAGGGCAGTGGCGTACGGCGCTACTACGGCGTTCTCACTCAGGCCCCGTTTGAGACCCAAACCCGGCACGCCGAAGTTCGAGTACTGATATGTGAGCTCCAGGTCGCGCGCGTAGTACGCCGATTCCGAAATGCCCCACGGCAGATCGAGCGTGGCGCCATAGCTCACCTGCCGCCGTACGATCAAGCGGCTAGTCTGTTCAAGAAGGCTGCCCGCGGGTGCACGCATCACTAAAGACGGCATCAGGTACTCGAACATCGAGCCGGACCAGGAGATGAGAGCCGCGCCATACTCGACCGCCGTAACCGGTCGACCAAGGCGGAACCAGTGGCGCGTCGCGACGTCGCCCTTTGCGATCGCGACGAAGCTTGCAAGACGGGCCTCGGAAGCGAGCAGGTCGTAGCAGCTCGGGTCCAGAGTGCCGTCGGCGGCGCGGTAACCGATGGAAAGAAGTCGGCGTTGCGGATCGAGCAGGAAGCCGAATTCCATCGCTTCGGCCATCGATCCTGCGGTCGTCTCCAGCGTAAGCAGCCGCTCCTTCAGCGTGGTGTCGTCTGCTTGCTTGAGGTCGCCCCGCCAGCTCTCGACGCAGCGATGGATAGCATCC
The DNA here is from genome assembly GCA_963810775.1 of uncultured Gammaproteobacteria bacterium. Taxonomy (GTDB): domain Bacteria; phylum Pseudomonadota; class Gammaproteobacteria; order Steroidobacterales; family Steroidobacteraceae; genus DATBVX01. The sequence continues at coordinate 82,143 of CAWEOT010000018.1, read as the reverse complement.
GACCAGAAGAGGATGTCTCCGTGAGCTTCATCGCCCCCGTCACTGGCCAGCGTCCGTGCGATATCCACGAGCGTGTAGGCGTGCAGCGCAACGTTCTCGAGTGGAACGGTGATATCACCGCCGCAGGTCTCGACATCGAACAACGCCGAGGCAATATTCTCGAGCTGCTCTTCCAGTTGCCCCCACAGGTTGGATGGCGTACGCAATTCAGCAGGGAGCGCTCGCAGCGCCTCGCGCGCCATATCCATGGCGTCGCAAACACCGGCAGCGAAAGGACTCGACACCGCAGCAGAGTCGCGCCACTCGCGGGTCGCGTTAGCTACAGTAATAAGGTGTGCGGCGAGGTTGCCGCTGTCCACCGATGATACATAGCGCGGCTCCAATGGACGGAGATCGCGGGTGTCGTACCAGTTGTAGAAGTGGCCTCGATAGCGCTGCAAGCGACTCATGGTCTGGAGCGTTGCTTGCAAGCGCTCCACCGCTTCGAGGGTTCCAATCCAGCCAAAGTCCCGGGCGCTGACAATGGAGAGCAGGTAGAGGCCGATGTTGGTGGGCGAGGTTCGATGCGCCAGGACCGGCTTGGGATCCTCCTGAAAGTTGTCGGGCGGCAGCATTTGATCTTCTGCCGTGACGAAGGTCTCGAAGAATCGCCAGGTGCGGCGCGCGACCAGGCGAAGTGCGCCCGCATCCGCAATCGATACCGTGAGGTGACTCGGTACACGCGGTGAGCGACTGATGCGCAGCGCGATCGCCGGTGAGAGTATCCACAGCATCAGGAACGGCGTCGCAATCCACCATGCTTCGCGCCCGAAAAAGTAGACAATAAGCGCAGCAACGAGCGTAGCGGCAACGCCGCCGATCATCTTGCGATAGATGCCGACGAAGCCTGGCGTGGCTGTGAGCGATGCCTGTGCCGCGGTGACCCACTGCAGGAGATTGCGGTGGCTCACGATCAGCCGGTACAGCGTCCGACTGATCGCGTCGACCATCAACCACGCCTGATGCGGAAGAAAGACGATCTGCAAAACGACGCGATCCACGGCCAACAACAAGTCCTTGCCAAGTGCGCGCAGGTGGCTGCGCGCAGTGATGCCGGCACGCGCCGGCACGATCGCCGCGATAACCGGGAGCAGCGCCGGCAAGGCGATCGTTGTCAGGATGAAGGCGGTCCAGAGGGCGGCGTGTAACGGCAATGTCCAGCCCAACACCAGCGCGCCGAAGCTTGCCGGCGGGGACAGCGTGCGGCGCAGATTGTCGAGCATCTTCCAGCGACCAAGCAGCGGCAGAGCGGTGTGGCGTCGATCCTCATCAGTTGCATCGCGCCGACCCAGAATCCATGGCAGCAACTGCCAGTCGCCACGTGCCCAGCGATGCTGGCGCGCGGCAGCGACGTCGTAGCGCGCCGGGAACTCTTCGACGACCTCAATGTCGGTCACGACCCCCGCGCGCGCGAAGATTCCTTCGAACAGGTCATGGCTGAGGAGAGTGCCCTCCGGAGCACGGTGGGCCAGAGCCGCCTCAAACGCGTCGACGTCGTAGATTCCCTTGCCCGCATAGGAACCTTCACCGAAGAGATCCTGGTACACGTCCGACACGACGGACGCATAGGGGTCGATACCTGGTGCGCTCGACACGATACGTTGATAGAGCGATCCCTCCCGCCCCATGGGCAGCGATGGCGTGACTCGAGGCTGCAGTACGGCATAGCCTTCGACGACGCGTCCGGTTCCCTGATCGAAGCGAGGCTTATTGAGCGGGTGGGACAGCTTGCCGATCAGCCGGCGCAGGCTTTCGCGCGGCAGCCGCGTATCGGCGTCGAGCGTAATGACGTAGCGAACATCGAGCGGAACTCGCGGCGGCTGACTGTCGATATCCATGAACGTGGTATCGGTCGCGCCGCGAAGCAGCCGGTTGAGCTCATGGAGCTTGCCGCGCTTGCGTTCCCATCCGATCCATTGCTGTTGCACCTCGCTCCAGACGCGCCGACGGTGCAGAAGCAAGAAGCGGTTGACGGATGCGACAGGCGCATACCTTCGGTTCAGCCGCGCGATTCCACGAGCGGCCGTCTGAAGTAATGCCGCGTCTGCCGCCGCATGTTCGGTCGGCGCATCGACCCAGTCGGACAACAACGCGAAGTGCAGCTCGCCCTCGGGAGAGGCCAGATGGTGAATCTCGAGCCGTTCGAGTTCTTCTTCGATCGCCTCGGGCGTCGTCAAGAGCGTGGGAACGGCGACGAGCGTTCGCAGAGGCGGTGGCACACCTTCGCGCAGCGCCAAGCCAGGAAGAACGGTTGCACCGATCCCGCTGGTGACCGCGCGATTCACGAGAGTGACAGCGGCGTCCAGCGCCGGAATGACACCGAGGAGTGCAAGCCACGCGAATTTCCAGAGCTGCACTTGCTCTGCGCCGAGCGCAAGGAGCGGCAGGGCGAGAATAATTGCGGCAAACAGCAGGATCGCGCTGATATACGTTCCGGCGCCGCGCCTCTTGATCCATCGGATAAGAAGGCGCGAGAGGGGCGCTCGATATCCGATCGCGGTCTCGAACGCACGGCGCCCTGCGGCGATCAGGTGGTAGCCGGGATCGCGCTGGCCGTCCGTTACCGCGGTGCTGTCGCTCGCGGCCGCAACGGCGGCGCGTGCAATCTGCACCTCGGTGAGCTTTGCGCCGCGGGCAAGCTCCTCGATGCCGCTGCGGTACAGATTGCGTGTCACAAAGTCCATCTGCGCGAAAGTGCTCCCTGAGCGCAGTACTTCGTCGACCAGGCTGATGCTTTCAAAGAACTCGGACCATTCCAGCTCCGAAATCAGCCGCATGCTCGTGATGATGTTTCGCACCGTGACGTTTGAGCCTCCCTGCCGCTGGTGCTCATCGCTCACGATCGCCTCGGCTGTCATTCCCTGCGCGGCGATCCGCTCCTCCAGCCACGTAAGCGCCGGAGTGACTTTCGGGTCCTGATCGCGCAGCCGCTGCACGAGCTGGACGACGAAGGCTCTTGGGAGAGGCGTACTTTCGTCGTAGCGCTCGATGAGAGCATTGGGCCTTGCGGCGTGGCCACTCACGCCCAGCAACTGGTCCGCGAGGTCGTCCGCTTCCTGGCGCGCAGCGCGACTGCTCACGATCCGATGGGCCGCGCGGCGCAGGTTCTCCACGAGCACGATGCGCAGCGTGATCGCCACGGCCCACAACTCACCGATGGTGAGCGCTTGCACGCTTTGGTAGGCGCGCACGAACCGACGCAGCGCGTGCGGATCGAAGTGGCTGTCGGTGTGGGCAACGAACGCCCAGGCGATGCCGAACACGCGCGGGTATCCCACGAAGGGTCCGCTCGCGAGCTTGGGTAACTGCCGATAGAAGCCCGGCGGCAGATCCTGGCGGATCTCGCGAATCTGCGCTTCAACCAGATGATAGTTGTCGAGCAGCCACTCCGCGGCCGGCGTAATCGCACGCCCTTCGCCCACCGCCCTTGCAATAGTGCGATAGGCGCTGAGCAGTACGGATTCGTTGTCGCTCAGCCGCGCACTGAGTGGCGGACGCCGTATGGGGTGGGGCGTGATCGGCTGTGCGAGCGCGAGGCTGACCGCATGCTGCTCGAGACGCTCGATGCTGAAGAGCTCTTCGCGCAGCAGCTCGTCATTGTCCCAGGGCGAAACGCGTGACAATCGCCTGCTCGCGCGGCTTGAAGCCGAGCGTGCGCGCGATCTGAGCAGCGTCGCTCCTTGCACGAGAAATGAAACCTCGCAGGAATGATGTCGGTGGATGTCTCCGACAGCGCCGGATCGACCGATCCGTTTGCAAGTATGCCCTAATGATCCGGCCCGGAAGACCAAAAGCAATCGACCCCGGCGAGACGCGCCCGCCGGGGTCGATCAGTGGGGTCGAGCAGAACTCTGTTTCAGAGCACGGGCGCGCCGTTCTCAATGGGAATTCGCTTGCCCGGGTCGTGGTCCATGCTGACGACGTGATCCCGCCCATCGAGCCGATAGGTCACTTCGTATCCGGCCTGTTCCTGCCGGCGGTCAGTGAGGGTCTCGCAGGTACGCTGGCTTTCCTGGTAGGTGTTCCGTTCCTGCATGCCTTCCTGGATCTTGTTGCCGGCATAGCCACCGGCAGCGGCACCGCCGACCGTAGCCAACTTCTTGCCGTTGCCGTCGCCGATCTGGTTGCCGAGAACGCCACCGATCACCGCACCCGCCACAGTTCCGGCAATCTGATTCGGATCCTTGGTCGGTTTCGTGTGTGTGACGAGCTCATCGCGACATTCCTCTCGGGGAACGCGCACCGTCTTCGTGAGGGGCTTTACGGCAATCACGTCCGCGTAGTGCGTCCCGCCGAAAACCCGGTATCCAGCCACCGCGGTGATTGCAGTGAGGGCCAACGCGCCCACCACTAGGCCTACAACGAGTTGTTTGTTCATGACGAGATCACCTTGAGCCGCTAGCAGCGGCGATGGAAGCGCATCTCTGCGCGGATCTGAATTGTCCCCGGGGGCAGGGCGGATGTCTGTGCGTCAGCGTACGTGGGGGATGACGAAAACTGCCGCTATGTACGCGGCCGTACCGACGTCCTACGCGACGACGAGCATGATTCCGCACCGAAGGACCCTTAATGCCCTGTGGAGAAGCCAAATGAGTGAATCATCCCGAGGACCGCCACGCCTGCGCGTCGCGGCTACCCTGACCGGCGCACTGCTGCTCGTTGCAGCCTGCGCATCGACGCCTCCAGCTCCGACTGCGACTTTGCGAGCGGCAGAGCAGGCGATTTCAAACGCTGAGCAGGCCGACGCCGGCCGCTACGCCGCAGCTGAACTGGGCGAGGCGCGCACCAAGCTCGCGTCCGCGAATGACGCCGTCAAGGAAGAGAAAATGATCAATGCCGAGCGGCTCGGACAACAGTCGCGCGCGGAGGCTGAACTCGCCTCTGCCAGGTCGGAAGCGGCGAAGGCCGCAGAGATCAACAAAGAGTTGCAGCGTGGCAATGATGCGCTGGTTGAGGAGACTCAACGCAACTCAGGAGAGCCGCAATGAACAGGACAAACTCCAATACGGGTCATCCCGCCAAGCTGCTTGTCGCTGTAGCTGTGTCACTGGTGCTCGCCGCCTGTGCGAGCGCGCCTGTCAAGTCGACAGGTGCTGCCGACGCACGCGCCAAGCTCACCGTTCTGCAATCGGACCCGAATCTGGCCAGCCGCGCGCCGGTCCAAATGAGTGAGGCTGTGGCGGCAGTAACGGCAGCAGAGGTGGTGTCGCAGGGCGATCAGGAGCAAGCGGCGTACCTCGCCTACCTTGCCGATCGCAAGGTCGATACCGCCAGGGCCCGGGCCGAAGCCAGTCTGGCCGAAGATCAACGTGCGAAGCTGGCTCAACAGCGCGACAGCGCTCGGTTGGACGCTCGTACGCGCGAGGCGGACATGGCCAAGAACCAGGTCGCGACGGCTCGAGCAGAGACGGACACCGCCAAGGACCAGGTCGCGACGGCTCGCGCAGAGCAGGACTCGGCGCGCATTGCAGCAGCACAACAGACCGAAGAGTTGCAGCGGCAGATCGACGAGCTGCAGGCCAAGCCAACCGATCGCGGCTTGGTGCTGACTCTGGGAGATGTGCTGTTCACGACTGGAATGGCTGATCTGAACGCGGGTGCAGCCAGCAGCCTCGACAAACTGGCCGCGTTTCTCAATCACTATCCGGAAAGAAATGCAGTCATCGAAGGCTATACGGACAGCGTGGGCAGCGAGGACTCGAACCTCGGCCTGTCACAGCGCCGCGCCGATTCAGTGAAGTCCTATTTGATGAGGCAAGGCATCGGCTCGATGCGGCTCTCCGCCGCGGGGAAGGGCGAAAGCCAGCCGGTCGCGAGCAACGACTCCGCAACGGGTCGGCAGCAGAACCGTCGTGTCGAAGTCATCATCGATAACTCGCCGTCGCCGGTCGCGTCGAGATAACCACCCGGCGGACACAGCTTTCCAGCCCGCGCAGCGCAAGTTGTGCGGGCCTTTTTTTGTCGGCCTGCTGTCTGGTGTGTACGCCGGCGTACAGACCCCGCCGCATGGGCCGCGTAGCCTTTACGGGCCGTAGCTAATCTCCTCCGTTGAGGCGCGACACGGCAAAGCTTGGATTTTCCAAGCTCTGGTTTTGCATTCATCTGGAGTCTTGTTTCATGAACAGAGTCAAAAGTTTTGCCGCGCTCGTCTCGGCGCTCGTGCTGATGGCGGCCCTCGGCTGCGCATCCTCGCGCACTCATGAGGGCACCGGCGAGTATGTCGATGACAGCGCCATCACGACCAAGGTCAAGTCGGCCATCCTGGCTGAGCCTGGCCTGAAGTCCGCCGAGATCAACGTCGAGACATTCAAGGGCGTCGTTCAGCTGAGCGGCTTCGTGAACTCCCGCGAGGATATCAACAGCGCGGTCAGAGTGGCGAGCGCCGTCAATGGCGTGAAGTCCGTCAACAACGACATGCAGCTCAAGAAGTAGGAGAAGTCGAACATCCGGCAGCAAGCCGGTGGACGAACGACATGGCGCGCGTTCTGATCGTCGATGACGATGCAGGGTCTGCGCGCCTGTTGTCACGCATGCTGCAGGAGTCAGGTCATGACGAGACGCGCGTGGCGCGCTCCGCTGTCACCGCGCTCGCAGGCCGCAGTCAAATTCCGCCCCAGCATCATCTTCGTGGACATCGAGCTGCCGGACATGAGTGGGTACGATGTAGCGCTGCTCCTGCACCAGCATCCGCGGCTGCAGCAGACGCGACTGATCGCGTTGACAGACAGTGGCGAACACCCGGGTAGAGAGCACGCGCGGACCTCGGGATTCGAGCGCTACCTCGTGAAGCCGATATCCGTCGCGGCTCTGCAGGAAGTTCTGGACACATCTTCACGATAGAAGAATTAAGGAGTCACCTTGAATACCAAACCAGCACGGCGTCACGTCTCGATGACGTGTCTGCTTCTTGCGGCGTGCGCGATAGGCGCGTCCGCACCGGCCGTGCCCGACACGGCCTCGAGTGCGCTGCCGAGCAATGCGGAGGTCGGCCGCTTTGGCGGGTGGCAATGCGTGCGCGGCTTTCGACGCGAGGGAGACGGGTGTCTGGCCCTCAAGGTTCCGGACCATGCATACCTCACTTCCTCCGGTAGCGACTGGGACTGCGAGCGCGGGTACCTGAAGGCCGATCAGACGTGCGCCGTTATCAAAGTACCTGCGAATGCCTACGCAGATAATTCGCATATCCGCCCGGGTTGGCGATGCAATCGTGGTTACCGCGAGAATAATGGCAGCTGCACACTCGTCGTCATTCCGGCGAACGCATATGCGGCGAACTCATCTTATGGTCGCGGTTGGGAGTGCGACCGCGGCTATCGTCTCGAGGTGGATAGCTGCATCGCTGTGAACGTGCCAGCAAACGGGTACCTGCTGCGCGCCGGCGATGGCTGGGAATGCGAGCGCGGCTTCATGCAGAGCGCCGACGCATGTACCCCTGTCAAGGTGCCTGTGAACGGCTACCTGGACTCAGGGGGCAAGGACTGGAAATGTGAGCGTGGCTTCAAGCAGGAGAGTTCGACCTGCGTGGCGCTGATGGTGCCAACGAACGCGTATATCGACTATTCTGGCAATGAGTGGCGTTGTACGAACGGCTTCCGCAAGCAGGGCGAGTCATGCATGGCTGACTGACGCGGGGGCGATTGCTGGCAACGCCCGGACCCGTGGCCAAAGACTCTCTATAACCCTTGGAGATATGAGTGGCGAAGCCGAACTATCATCACGTCAGACGACAGAAGGAACTTGCCAGAAAGACCCGTCAGCAGGCCAAAGAACAGCGCAGGACGAATCGCACCAACACACCTGAGCCGGCGGCTCCTGCAGGTGAGAAAAAAGACCCCTGATCTCGCCTTTACTTGCGGCGGCTCACGATCTGCGGCAGCACCCGGGTGAAATCGACGATGAAGTGATCGCCGTCGAACTTGACCAGCTTGCCGATCAGATCCCGGCGCACATGGAAGCTCCGTCCGTGCTTGTTGCTCCCCACGTCCATGGGTGTCTTCACAATCAGGCGAACCGGCAACTCGCCATCCCGGGCAAGCGCGAGATGCTGGCTGAGAAGCCCAGCGTCTTTGGTCTGTTCCGAATCGCGGGAGAGCCGGTCCTCGTACCGAAGCACACCCTTGGCCGGGTGCCCGAAGTAGGGCGGTGAGCAGTTGAGCACCATGGCCCCGTCGGTCGCGATGGCGGACAGCCCTCGCATCCGGCTAGCCGGCTTCGCGCCGAATTTTCCGAAGGCATCGGCCAGACTGAGATTAGTGTCATGCATTGCGTATTCCTCGTTCCGGCGGCAACAGCCACGCTCTTGCGCGCCAGCAACCACAATGCGCGTTCTGCCACGAAGGCGCAACGCGAACCAATGCGAAACTTCAACGGAATACAGCGAATTACTGTAGGCTGTCGGCCGGCTCGTGACCTTTCGGCTTGTCTGCCTTGGCCCCTTACGCCGCTGCGGCGCGCTTTCCGGGCAAAGTCTGCCACCCTCGGAAAGCTTGGCGAACCAGGCGGCGGGGCTATCCCGCCAACGTTTCTAATCACTCTTATGAGAATCTGTAATGACCAAATTATACGTTGGAAATCTTCCTTTCACGGCAACTGACGAAAGCGTGCGTGCCCTGTTTGCAGCACACGGAACCGTCGAAACGGTGGCGCTGATCAATGATCGCGACACGGGTCGTCCCCGTGGCTTCGCCTTCGTGGAAATGGCGAATGCCGATGCAGCGCGCGCCATGCAGGCTCTGAACGGCACCGACTTCGGTGGCCGTGCACTGAAGGTCAATGAGGCACAGGAGCGCGAGCGCTCGGGCGGCGGAAACCGCTCCGGCGGGGCGCGCCGCTACTAAGTCTTCCGATCGGACAGCCACTGGGGTCGGCTGGGAACAGCCGGCCCCAACTGGCGCCGCGGCATCGGGTGACGCAATCGTGGGTTGGCGCAAGACTGGCGCATTCCACGCGGCGGTAGAGATCGCCGTCTTGACGTGCGATGTGTGCGAACGCGACATCGGTCACGAAGATGGACGTCGCCCGCTCGCGCATTTCCGGCTGAGCCGCCATCCGAATCAGGGTGCAATCGATGATCAGGAGCCGGCGGTCGTCGTGTGCTCCCGGGAATGCCTGCGCGCATTCGCCTCCAGCCCCGCCTGTACAGATCCTCCCTCGTTCACGGGGCCCAACCGATCGATCGGCAAGCCGCGAAGGTAATCAACATGACAACGGCGCTTATTGCATCTCTGATCGCCATCGCCCTGTATCTCGCCAAGCGATGGAGCGACACGAGCGCCGAGAACTCCCAGCTTCGGGCTCAGGTTGTCTCACTCAAGAAGCAGCTCTCGAGGCGCGATCGCTGATGCGATGAGCGATTACGAGTTCACCATTTCACTTCGCATCCGGCATCCGGGTATCGAGCCGTCCGAAATCACCAGCGCACTGGGTATCGAGCCGCAGCACATGTGGAAGTGCGGCGATAGCCGGCTGGGGTCAACGGGCGAGTCGCTCGAAGGCACTTATCGTGAGAGCTACTGGATGGGACGGTTGATGGATGAGCCGCAGCTGTCCTCCGAGCCCGTGTCCGTGGAGGGTGTGCTGCTACACACACTGAGACAGCTGGGCCGATCGCAGGACTTCCTCTCGCGTCTGAGCGACAGCGGCGGCGTGACGGAGCTGCACATCAGCATGTTCGCCCGCAGGAATTTCCAGCTGGAGTTATCGCCGCAGGCCCTGACCCTGCTCAGCCGGCTCGGCTTGGGCATGGTGCTTGAAGTTAATCTCCAGCCGGGGCGCGCAAAGTCGGTGCCATCGCAGAACTGACGGGAACTGACGGCTACGACCGATCCGCGCCCGCCTGCGCCGGGTGTCCATGCGATCAACCACGCTTTGCCGCCTTCAGCGAGCGAGTCAGCAATCGCTCGCTTCCCATCTGCTTCGCGCGCGCCGCGAACGTGTCGGCAGGTCCGCGCCATTTCAATTCGTCGCTGTCTTCGAAGAGCCGGGCATCGGTCCTGAGCGTTGCCAGGTTCTTGAACAGGAGTGCGAGTTCCCGGCGTTCGCCCAGAACGGTCGGCGGGAAATCTTCGATCATGCCGTAGCGAGTGATCAGACGGGCTGCGGTCGCTCGACCGATCCCCTCCAGGCCAGGATATCCATCTGCGCTGTCACCCACGAGAGCGAGAAAGTCAGGGATGAATATTGGTTCCACGCCGAATTTCTCGCGCACCCCATTGGCGTCACGAATCGCCTGCGACCTGCGGTCGATCTGCACCACTCGGTCGGTGCGCACGCATTGCGCCAGATCCTTGTCCGGCGTCCAGATGCAGACCTTCTGTACGCGCGCGTCGGCCGAAGCGAGGTGCGCGGCGGAGGCCAATGCATCATCCGCTTCGAGCTCGATCATGGGCCACACGGCAACCCCCATGGAAACGAGAGCGTCTTCGAGCGGGTGAAACTGGGCCAGGAGAGCGGGCTCGATGCCATCGCCGGTCTTGTAGTCCGGCCACAGGCCGTTGCGGAAAGATTCAATGACATGATCGGTCGCCACACCGAGATGCGTAGCCCCCTCTTCGAACATCTGCAGCACGGTGTTGAGCACGCCGATCACGGCGCCGAAGGGCGCATCCTCGCCCTTGTTGAAGCGCCGCAAACCGTAGAAATGACGGAACAGCTCGTACGTGCCGTCAATGAGGTGGACGATCATTGACGAATTCTCGCAAAGCGCCCTGTCCGCAGCCATGGCACACCTGGGTCAACGTGCCGCTTGTCGTAAAAAGCCTATCCCTTCAGACTCGGCCGGTCCCACGGCAATCCTGCCGTACAGATGAGGCTAGAGATTTGCTGGACCCAGTCAGGACGGCGGGCTCACCGCTGGTTGTTGGCGTATCGGGCCACCGCAATCTTGATCCGAGCTGCATACCGCGATTGGCGCAGCAGGTCCGTGCCTTTCTCGAGTATCTGAAAGGTCGCCTGCCTCAAACCGAGATTCGCATCATGACGGGCATGGCCCAGGGGGCCGACCTGCTGGTCGCCGAGCTGGCGCTGCAAGCTGGCCTGCAGATCGATGCGATGCTGCCGATGCCACTCGATGAGTATCTCGTCGACTTCGACGCTGAATCGGCAGTCACTCTCAGAACATTCCTTGCGCAACGAAAGAGTGCATTGGTCTGAGTTGCAGTGCCCGGCATCGAGACCCGCGGTCGCGCGCGATGCGCTTTACTCGAATCTCAGCGATACGCTGATCGACAAGTGCAGCTTGCTACTGGCGCTGTGGGATGGGCAGGCGTCGCCCCTCCCGGCAGGCACGGCAGACACTGTGCTGCGCTACCTGAGCGCGCGCACCCACGATGGCAGTAGCGAACGCGAGATCGTCATGGTCCCGGCTGCGTCGGAACCGGTATGGGGCGAGCATTTCGTCTACTGGATTCCGACGCCACGAATCAACGATACATCCGCATCGGAGCGAGCACCGAGCTACCTGACCTTCATCGGCGAGAACCTGCTCGCTGTTCACGAGAGCACCCCACCGGGACTCGATCAGCAGATTGCCGGACTGAATGCATACAACGCCGAGTTCGAGAGCTTGTGTGCCGGGCCAGACGCGAGGTCGATCGACTCGTTGATGGCGGCGCTGCCGCAAGCCGCGGAGCTCGCACACGATCCATCGCTGGAGCTCATCGACACCGAATACGGCAAGGCCGACGCACTTGCCATCTACAACCAGAAGCTATCCGATCGCTTGTTCCTTTCGTTCAGCTGGATGGCCTTTGCAATGGCCTCGGTGTTTCTCGTCGCCGAGCTGATGAATAGCGGTGTGCTGCTCTATGTATATCTCACGATACTGGTAGCCAGCCTGGGGATGTTCTACTGGATCAGAGGACACCAGTGGTTTGCCAAACACCTGATCTATCGTGTGCTGGCTGAGACCATGCGTACGAAATTCTTTCTGCGTGTAGCCGGCGCTGATCGGATGGTGAATGCCGCTGAGCTGATGAACCTCGCCGGCATCAGCCAGTTCTCCGGTTTCGGCTGGATCGGGACAATCCTCAAGAACGTGCGACCGCTGGACAGGCAGCCAGGCGCGCACGCAGCGCTGGATGCGAAGCTGCTGGCATTCGTGCACGAGCGCTGGATCCGCGGTCAGCAGTCCTACTTCAAGACCCGCGTGAGAAAGCTGGAGCTCACGCACCGGCGCCTGGAAGTCATGAAACGCTGGTTGATTTACACGATCGCGCTACTTGCCGTGGGTCTCGTCGCGTTTCAAGCTCCATTGCGCTCTCATCGGCTTGGGCTGGTCTCGCTCGAGCAAATCTGCATCTTCCTGATGGGCTTGTTACCCGTATGGCTGGGGATCTGGGAGCTGTATCAGAACAAGATGGCCACGCGGGAGCTGTTGTGGCAATACCGCAATCAGCTGAGCCACTTCTCGCGCGCCGAAGTCCAGCTGACCCGTAGTAGCACGCAGCATCCCGACAGCTCGATCCTCGCTGAGGTGGGCAAGGAATCCCTGATGGAAAGCTATTTGTGGACGATTCACCGCTACCATCGGGAGCACGAGCCACCCGCCTCATGAACGGCCGGTTCGTGCTAACCTCTCCCGAAGAGGGTGGTCACACCCCGGCGTCGCGACCCCTCAACAACCAGCAGGAAATCAGTGGCTCCGCAGGCAGACGTCTTCATCAGCTACTCCCGGGATGACAAGGAGCGGGTCCTCGACTTGGCTGCGAAGCTCCGCGCAGCCGGCGTGTCACTGTGGATCGATCAGAGCGGCATAGACGGCGCCACGCTATGGGGTGAACAGATCGTCAATGCCTTGGAAGGCTCCAAGGTGCTCCTGCTGATGGTCACCGAGTCGGCCGTCCACTCGCACAACGTCGCCAAGGAAGTCGTGCTGGTGAGCGAGCGCAAGGGACATATCCTGCCCGTGCACCTCGAGCCCACGTCCATCCCGCCCAGCCTGAAGTACCCCTTGGCTGGCATCCAGCACATCGAGTACTTCAACGGCGATCCCGAGCAGAACCTGAAGGCGATCCTGCGCGCGCTGGAGCGCACCGGCGTGAGCATTACTCCGCCGCCGCAAGACGTGAAGGGAACTACGTCGGACGAGGGCGCGCGCGCACGGTCGTCCGCTACCCAAGCCGGCTCACTTGAGGGCGGAGCGCTGGCCGTACTGGCTTTTGACAATATCAGTCCGGACAAGGAGACCGACTATTTCAGCGACGGGCTGACCGAGGAACTGATTGCGCGGCTCTCACTGGTCAGTGAGATCGAGCTCATCTCGCGCTGGGCGTCAATGCAGTTCAAGGACCGCAAGCACGACATTCGCGCGATCGGTACCGAGCTTGGCGCGCGCTATATCGTCGGTGGAAGTGTCCGCAGGTTCCAGGACTCGGTGCGCATCACGGTGCAACTGGTCGACGTCGTAACGAATCGCCAGATCTGGGGAAACACCTACAAAGGAAAACTGGACGATATCTTCGACATCCAGGAACAGGTCGCACAGCAGATCGTCGAGGCGCTGAAGCTCAAGCTCAGTTTCTCCGAGAAGGTTTCGCTGACCAAGCGTCAGACGGTGAATGTCCAGGCCTACGATCTTTACCTGCGCGGCCAGGATTACCTGTATCGCCTGACACGACGCAGCGTGGAGTACGCGATCCAGCTGTTTGAGAAAGCGATCGAGCTTGATCCGCGCTACGCGGCCGCGTATGCCGGATGTTCCAGCGCCTACGGACAGATGTGGCAGTACTTCGCGCGCCAGGACAAATACCGCGCCAAGGCACAGGAACTCAGCTTCAAGGCGCTGATGTACGACGGCAACCTGCCGGAAGCCTACACGGCCATGGGACTGTCGTACTTCATCTGGGGCAAATTCGAGGAGGCCAGCGCCTCGAGCCGCAAGGCCATCGAACTCGACCCCGACGATTTCATCGCGCACTGGACGCTCGGGCGGATTCATTTCTCGACCGGTGATCTCGAGAAGGCGCTCGTCCTGTTCAAGAGGGTCATCGAGCTCAAGCCTGGGTTCTTTTCGGCGTACTCGGACCTCGCACAGACCTGCGAAGGGCTAGGACGTACTGAAGAGGCGCAAGTCGCGCGCCGCCAGGTGCTGGAGTTGCTGCCCAACTACCTGTTGCAGAATCCGGATGATGCGCGCGCGAGAATGTATTACGCCCTTGCGCTGGTAATTAATGGTCAGAGGGACGATGCGCTGCGCGAGGGCACGAAGGCGCTGGAGCTAAGTGCCGACGATCCAATGATGCTCTACAACTGCGCCTGCTTGTATGCGAGGCTCGACGAGTCGGCGCGCGCCGTGGACACGTTGCGACAAGCCATCGCCGGCGGCTACGAGAACTTCGGCTGGATGAAACACGACCCGGATCTTGATCCGCTGCGCGGCAATGCGGATTTCGTGGCACTCCTGGCGGGGCGCTAGCCTCCGAAGCCAAAAGCCGGATCCTGCCGATGGCGAAGCAATCCCGAATGCTGGCTCTGGGCACGAAAGCTCCGGAGTTCCGGTTGCCGGACGCGGTGACTGGAAAAACCGTGGCACTCGAGGACTTCGCCGCGGCGCGCGCGCTCCTCGTCGCGTTTGTGTGCAACCATTGCCCCTACGTCAAGCACGTGCTCGATGGCTTCGTCGGCTTCGCACGCGAGTACGCCCCGAAGGGACTGGCCACCGTCGCAATCAGTTCCAACGACGTCGAGACCTATCCACAAGACGCACCGGCGCAGATGGCCAGTCTCGCGCGGTCGCGCCAATTCAACTTTCCATATCTCTACGATGAATCGCAGACGGTTGCGCGGGACTACGAGGCCGCCTGCACGCCGGACTTCTTCCTGTTCGACTCCGAGCGCAAGCTCGTCTACCGCGGTCAGTTCGACGGGAGCCGACCCGGCGGCAAGACTCCCGTAACGGGTGCTGACTTACGTGCAGCGGCGGACGCGCTGCTCGCTGGAGCGCCAGTTCCCGCAGCGCAGATCGCAAGCGTAGGTTGCGGCATCAAGTGGAGATCGGGCCAGTCGCCCCCCTGGGCCTGAACTCGCGCTCAGCGCTTGAACTTCGCAGCCTCGTCTGAGCCTCGCGTGGCATTCCCGCCGCTATAGGAGTGTGCACCGGTGCCGGCGAGCTTTCCGCCGTCAACGATGAGGTACTCCTCGCGAATCGGTCGCTTTTCGAACCAGCACTCGAGGATTTCACGGGTGCCCGCGGCATAGCGGGCCTGGGCAGAGAGCGTCGTTCCGGATGTATGCGGCGTCATGCCGTGATGAGGCATCGAACGCCACGGGTGATCCTGAGGCGCCGGCTGCGGGAACCAGACGTCACCGGCGTAGCCCGCAAGATGTCCGCTCTTGAGCGCGGCCGCGACGGCCTCGCGGTTACAGATCTTGCCGCGCGCCGTATTCACGAGGTAAGCGCCTCGCTTCATCTTGGCAATCAGCTCCGCGTTGAAGAGATTCTCGGTCTCGGGGTGCAGTGGTGCGTTTATCGTCACCACGTCGCAGATTTTCACCAGTGACTCGACGTTCGGATGGAATGTCACATTCAGCTCGCGCTCGATCTCCGGTGGCAGCCGATGGCGATCGGTGTAGTGCAGCTTCACGTCGAACGGCTTGAGCCGTCGCAGAACCGCAGTGCCTATGCGGCCAGCCGCGACGGTTCCCACCTGCATTCCTTCCAGGTCATAGGCGCGGGACGAGCAATCCGCGATGTTCCAGCCGCCATTGATGACCCACATGTACGACGGAATGTAGTTGCGCACCAGCGACAGGATCATCATGACGACGTGTTCGGAAACGCTGATGCTGTTGGAGTAGGTGACCTCTGCAACCGTAATGCCGCGCTTCATGGCGGCCTGCAGATCGACGTGATCCGAACCGATGCCTGCGGTCAGCGCCAGCTTGAGCTTCTTCGCCTTGTCGATGCGTTCCGACGTCAGGTACGCGGGCCAGAAGGGTTGTGAAATGACGACCTCGGCATCGGGGAGCTCGCGCTCGAACACGGACTGCGGCCCATCCTTGTCGGAAGTCACGATGAGCTCATGTCCCTGGCTCTCGAGATATTTGCGCAGCCCGAGGGCACCGGAAACACAGCCGAGCAGCTCGCCCGGCTTGAAATCGATTCCTTTTGGAGTCGGTGCGGTCTGACCGCCGGGGTAGCGTTCGATCTTGGGGATGTCGTCCCGTGCGTAGGACTTCGGATAGCCGTCGACGGGATCGTCGTACAGAACACAGAGAACCTTGGCCATGGGTTGTACCTCGCAAAGAGCTTGATCCGACATGGGAGTGTCAGCGGCGTCGCCACGCCGATCGAATCAATGGCGTGGCTCGACCCATCGAGGGGCTACGATCAGCGCGCACTCAAGCGACCAGTCGTGGTGATAGGCTGCGCGCCTTCCGCGGCCACATCAAGCTCTGGCGGCGGCGACACCAGTTCGTAATATTTGGCGGGAAGAGCCGGTCGACTTGGTGTACAACCCGATTCGCCAAGCCCGCGAGGTCAACCCAGATGAATCCTGCACGCTCAACCGTAGGCGCATCCTTATCTTCTTCCAGCAAGTCCAATCGGAAGGGTTCGCTCATCGGGTTCATACTGATGACGTGCGGTGCGCTCGTGCAGGTGACCGCTTGCGGTGCCGAGCCTGCCGTCGTCATCCCCGCGCCAGCGATCGATAGCCCGAAGGCGGCCGGCCCCATGCAGACCGCAGTACTGGCCGGCGGCTGCTTCTGGGGCGTACAGGGCGTATTCCAGCACCTGCGCGGCGTTCGCCAGGCATTGTCAGGGTACGCAGGGGGCAATAAGGCAACGGCTGAATACGAAACCGTGAGCAGCGGAACGACCGGCCACGCAGAATCGGTGCAGATTACCTACGACCCCGCGCTCGTCTCCTATGGCGAGATTCTGCAAGTATTCTTTTCGGTCGCGCACGATCCGACCCAGTTGAATCGGCAGGGTCCCGACCGTGGCACGCAGTATCGCTCTGCGATCTTCTACGCAAACGATGAGCAGAAGAGGGTGGCGCAGGCCTACATTGCGCAGCTCGATAAGGCCCATGTGTTCGCAACCCCGATCGTGACGCGCGTTGATCCGTTGAAGGGGTTCTTCGCCGCGGAGGATTACCACCAGGATTACCTCATCAACAATCCTCACAACCCGTACATCGTCTTCAACGATCTGCCCAAGGTGCAGAATTTCGCGCGAACTCTCCCCGCGCTCTATCAGCCAAAGGCCGTGATGGTTGCCGCCAAAGGGCGTTAACTCGCAGCTCGAATCCAGCTGCACGGCTGCTGCGAAATGGCCTCGAGATACTTGGAATCCCAATGCCGCTCGCGTTACCAGCGTCTTTCTGGTGTGCAGGCGTACGTATTCACATTTGACAGGTGGACGCCATGAGTAGGCATCGAAAATCAGTCGGGCAGCTTGCATCGCCCACACATTGGTCGCGCCGTCATTTCCTGATCTGTGGAATGACAATAGGTGCGGGGACTGCGCTCGCCCTGCGAGCGAGGGGCGCTACTCCCTCGGTGCCCAAGCAAAGCGATAAGGTCATGATCGAGAATTTCTCACCCGCCGGTGTGAGCCAGGGGAAGGTGAGCGTGGCGCGAGTCGTAAAGAGCGATGCGGAGTGGCAGAAGCAGCTCTCACCCGCCGCATATCAGGTGACCCGCCACGAAGGAACCGAGCGAGCCTTTTCCGGTGAATACGCCAGCAGCCATGCTACGGGAATCTATCGCTGCATCTGCTGTGACACAGCCCTGTTCGACTCGCGCACCAAGTTTGAATCCGGCACAGGCTGGCCAAGCTTCTGGAAACCGATTTCCCAGCTCAATGTCCTCGAGAGCGTGGACAAGAGTATCCCGATGATGGAGCGCACCGCAGTCTCTTGCCGGCGTTGCGATGCGCATCTCGGCCACGTTTTCGACGATGGGCCGAAGCCGACCGGCCTGCGCTACTGCATGAACTCGGTGGCTCTGCACTTCATTCCGAAATAGTCCTCCGCCTGTGTCAACCGCTTGACAGACCGCGCTCGTGCCGCCCGGCACTATGTTCGCGACTGAACCATCGGATCGGCACCAAAACCGGGATGTTTACGGGGGAGGGCGATATGTCGTTCGACTGGAAAAGCGCGGCACTCGCGCTCGCACTGTCTTGCATCGGTGTGCTGGCAGACACGTTACTGAAGCTGGCTAGCGCAGCACGTCATCCATTTTGGAATCGCTGGTTTCTGCTCGGACTGCTGACTACGGCATCATTTGCAGTGCTCTGGGTGTTCCTGATGCAGAGAATGCGGCTTGGTGCTGCCGGCGTCTTCTATGCCGTCGCCAGCGCGTTACTCCTGGTCTGTATCGGGGGGGTCTTCTTCGGCGAAAAACTCACCGCGGCGGAAACGGCAGGTGTCGTCATGGCCCTCTCAGCTGTCGTGTTGCTGGGGAGCACCGCATCGGCGTAGGAGACGATGCTGGACCTGCGTCGCTACTCGTCCTCGTTTCGTCCTCCGCCAGTTCCTTCGCCGAGCACGCATCACCGGTGTGCAGCAACCCTGGTCGAAAGCGGCCATGCAGAGGTGCGCTATATGGATCTTCTCCCGCGCACGGGACGGAGCTGATGCTCGAGGATATAGCTGCCGACGCGCCGTCCCTGTCGCGCCGCGGTGTCCTGGTCAAAACGAAAGTGCACCCCGCCGAAGACGCGTGCATCGTCCACGTCGTCGGTGATCTGTTTCCAGTTCGTGTAGTGAAGCACGATGTTCGGCACCAACGGGTTGGTGAGCGTGATCGAATGGCCGCGAGCACCGAACAGGTCCTCGAGGACGCGCCGCGCGGCACCGCCGAATCCCGCGTGTCCTGAAGGGTAGGTGGGGAATGGCGGTGTATCGATCAGCGGCAACCAGTCGGGATCGGGATCAGTCTTGCGGTTGTCGTCGCGGTCGCCGGCCCGGATCGCAGTAACAGGTCGCCAGAAATTGTAGAAGTACTTGGTGTCGAAGACTGCAATCGCGGCATCAGCGATCGCCATGCCGAGCAGGGCAAAGATGCGTGCATTCTCAGACAGGGACTTGCCCTGCGCAGCACTCACCTGGCGTGCCGCGGGATTGTAGAGCGGCACTGCGTCCGTGACGCCATAGAAATGCGCGATGTCGGTCCTGTACTGTGAGCGTTCGCTGCTGTTGACGTCGCCGAACTTCTTCACCTCGCGGTAGTCATGCGCGTAGTGCTCGCTGCGCAGCGTTGGCGGCGGAGGCAGCCGAAACTGCGCGCCATTCTCGATTGCAAAGGGCGTCACTTGCCCGAGCCTGGGCCGGAACGCGGGCGCGAAATCCGGCGGCGTCAGCTGGTACTCACCGGGTTCGGTGCCAGGTGTGTACGACGTATCCGCGTCGGTACCGTCGTCGGCACGCAATGCGAGGATCGCATCTGCAGCCGCCACTCCGACGGCGAGGCCATCATCTTTAGCCTTGCCGTCAGGATTTGCGCCAGAGAAGCAGCTCTCAAGGCATCGAGAGTCGCGGCGTTGTCGGCGTGTAGTTTCGTCAGCGCTCGATGTGCAGCGGCGACTGCCGCTGCCTCGGCAGATGCGCCGCGCGGCGCCGAGATGTTGCCCAGGTACGGCTCATAATCGCCGATGATGGAGTTGACCGCTTCGAACACGGCGAGCTGGGTGATGGCAGCCGAGCGCACCTGCAGGAACGGGTCAACGTTTGCCACCGTTGTTTCCATGATCGCGTTCCAATCCGTCACAGCGTCGGCGTCAGCGAGCTGCGATCCGAACAGGAGAAGTGCCGTGATGGCGATGCCACGCAATGACTTGAACATGCTTCACTCCTCGCGCTGCTTCGATCGGGAAGTGGCGAGCGCGGATTGCAACGCGCGCAGGAACGTTTCCGGCTGTTCGATCGGCGGAGCGTCATTGGCGTGTTCGATCACATGCAGGGACCAACCGTAACGCGCGCTCGCGCTTTCGGCGATTTGCAGGCGCGTGGCGAGATCGTGGCGCCCCCAAATGAGTGTTGTGGGCACCCCGATGCGCGCGAGGTCCGCCGGCGGAATCGCCGGAAACCCGAACAGCTCCATCAGTTTGTGGACCGCTGCCTGCACCCCGGACGTGCGCGCCCGATCGAGGTTGTAGGCCTGGAACGGGTCCCAGCGGTGCCCCATCCGCGCGCGCAGCGCCTGCAGGTCGTGGGCGCAGTAACGCCACAACTTCTCATGCGTGTCGATGTCCGGGTCAGTGAGAAATTCCGACAGGGCCTGCGCAAATTCAGGAGCCGGCTCGAAAGGAGCCAGGCCAAACGTGTCTGCCAGCACGAGTCCGGCCAGCGCGCTGCCTTGCTCGGACGCGAAGCGAGCCGCGATCGCGCCGGCGACGAGTTCTCCCACGAGTACCGGTGGCGACTTGCAGGTGTGCGCAATCAGCTCGCGAAGCCACGCCAGCACTTGTTTTGCATCGAGTGCACCGTCGATCACTGCGGAGGCGCCGTGACCCGGCAAGTCAGGCGCGATCACGCGATGGCTGCCGACGAGGCCGGGAATTATCCGCATCCAGTGGGCCGCATACGCGCCTGGGCCATGCAGCAACACGACCGGCGGGCCGTCACCACCTTCCAGGATTGCCGTGGAGATTCCCGCGAGCGTGACGCGCCGTTCGGTGACCGGCATCCAGGCGAGCAGTCGTTCGCGCGCAGCCTCGCCCGTGAGCACAGCATCGACTGGTCCCGTGCTGTGGCTGGTGCGAATCGGTTCCTGAGTGTTCATCGGCGTCTCCTACGCTGCAGAGTCGGTGCGCAGGACGCTACGCCAAGGAACTGGGGCGCGCTTCGGCGAAATCACCCAAGTTCGCCTGACGCGACGTGGGTGATTTCCCTCAAAGGGCCGCAGGAGTCAGATCAGCTGGTGCGCGTATGCGTAGGCGGTGGCAGCAGCGCGCGACGGGACGTCAAGTTTGTCGAAGATCTTGCTGACATGCCGGTCGATGGTCTTTTCGCTCAGGACAAGTTCGGCCGCGATGACCTTGTTAGTCTTCCCCTCAGCCACGAGGCGTAGCACCTGCAGCTCGCGCACAGTGAGTCCGCGATGACCATTCGAACCAGCCTTCGCGGTGAGTGAGTCCAATCGAGCAAGGTCAGATGCAGCGCCCAGTCGCTCGAATGCAGCGCGTGCGGCTTCGAAGTCCAGCGTGCTTCCGTCCTCGTCCCCCAACGCTCGACAGGCCAATCCCAGTTGCACACGAACACATGCCGCGAGATACGTGGCATCGATCTGCTGCCACACTCGCCAGGCGCGCCGCAGCGCCACGAGCGCCTCCTGAGAATGTCCTGATGCGAGGGCAACTGAGCCTTCTGCTTGTGCAGCCATCGCTCCGAGCACACCTGGCGTTCCCGTTTCGAGGCGTTGCGCGATCTCCCGCAGCTCAGCACTTGCGGCGCGTGCTTCCTCGACATCCCCGACGGCGAGCATGATCTCGGTGTGTGCGGGCAACAAACGCGTGCGTTGGAGCGGATCCTTCGTGCCGCTCAGCACGCGTCGCATCGCTGCGGCCGCGACATCGCTGCGACCTTGCGCCAACCGCACCAACGCAAGGCCCGGTTGCGGATCGCGACCCCATTCGCTTGCGTTGCGATAGGCTTCCTCGGCTGCGACGAAGTCTCCTCGCAGACGATGGATCTCGGCCTGCTGGTAGAACGCCGCGGCGACAGTCTGGCGGCTCCCCGTCTGAATGCAGCGTTCGCAAGCGCGTTGCGCCTCCTCGGTCGCTTCGCGCCAGGCGCCGTGCAACTGCATGATCTCCGCCCGATGTACTCGGCAGATTCCGGTGAAGGCGACGAGTTCAGGCTGCTCGTCGCACCACTGCGCCAAAGCCGTGGTCCACTCACGGGCCCGACCGAGTGCGTACACCTGTTGGCATCCCTCGATGACGCTGCAATAGATCAGGCCTGTCACGATCGGCGACAGCTCTCCGGCGGTGACCGCCACCATCGCCTCGTCGAGGAGCGTGAGACCCGGCTCGATCTGCCCCTGGTCCAGCAGGGTTCGTCCCTGCAGATGGCGCGCGATGGCGATGAGGTCAGGTTCGCCGCAGCGCTCGCCGATTGCTGCTGCGCGCGCTGCGATGTCGTACGCGACCTGTGAATCGCCGGCATTGATCTGCTGTTGTGCCTGCGGCAACAGCAGGTAGCCCTGCTCGACGCACTCGTCGTGCTCATGCTGGAGGAGTCGTTGCGCGCGTGCGAACCAGCCGGTGGCTGGACCAACCTCGCCACGAAATAGATATCGCAGTCCGAGCCAGAATGCGCAGCGGGCGGCGCGCAATCCTGCGCCGGCGTCGACATGCGCGCGATGCGCGCGATCGAGCGCGGCGAGATATTCGTCGTCGTACCCGGTGAGATATGCCGCCGTCGCCAGGCGCTCGAGATCTTCGCCATCGAGATGGCTTCCCTTGTCGGCCCGCGATAGTGATGCAAACGCATCCAGCCAAGCACGCCGCGCGTAGTGTGCGCGGCCCTGTTCCAGGTCGTTCAGCATTCCTTACTCAGACATCGAGCGGTCGAGCGGATGAAGCTCGACGCGTCCATGATGGGTGCCCGGTTCGATTTTACGGCGTGCTACGCGCGCGACTCAACGTGCCGAACTAATGCCGGCTGCGATGCAGCGGCGCCAATCCTGCGTGGCCGTGGATGAGCCCGCTAGCAGGTTCGACTACGAGGTCTCAAGGTGCTATGCGTCGCGCTGCAACGCTCGCAGCGCCGATGTTGCCCGAGATCGAGGCGACCGCATTGCGTCGCCCGTCATCCCACGCAATATCGAGACGGCCGATACGCCGCCCATCCTGGAACAGGCGAACGTGCGCAAGAACATCGTCGTTGTTCATGTTCCAGGTGATCGTGCCGGAGACCTCCAGGTCCTCGGTCCAGCGCACGTGATCGAGAACGAAGTCATACCCGTTCGGTGTGATCTCGTAAGTGAACTCGCCACCGCGCAGTCCACTGCCGATACCGAAAGTAACGAGGAAGCGCGCGAAGACATCACCTACTGTTTCCACTGCGGCGGAAACAATTCTGAGCTCACGTGGCCCGGCTTCGTTGCCTTTCAGAGCACCCGCGGGGGCCAGGTCATCTGCGCGCTCCACAAAATGGGGTACCGCACGAATCGGACGCACGTTCGGGATGCAGCTCGTATCGCCTGTCGAGAGTTTCACCACGAACCGTCGCACGATTCGCTGCACGCAATGGGTCAGATCGCCGCCGTGCGGAAGCAGGGCGACGTCGCTGAATGTCCACGCGGTGACGTGTGTGAGGTTCGGAACGAACAGATGGACGACATTCGGGAACTGACTCGCTGCCTGAATAGCATCCTGGGGCGACGTGACGGAATCCAGATCTCCGGACAGCACCAGCGTCGGCACGGCGGGAAAAACGGGATGCGCGGGCAGGGGATCGCCCTGCGGGTAGGCCGGCAGGGGCTTGGGCCAGTCGAGGCAAGTTGCCAGCGGCGTAAAGTTAGCGTTGGATGCTAGCGCCTCATCGATCGTGAACGGCGCGAAGAGATCAGGTCGATTCGCGCGTGCGTCCGCGATCGCGCTGTCGTATTGCTTGCGCCGCTGCGCCGGAGACGCGTTCAGGTCGTAGTGCAACGGGTACTCGGCGCAGACCACGGCCTGATACAGCGCGTAGCTGAAATCGATCGGGTCAGAGACGAACGGCGTGTTGTATTCCGCGGCCAGGCGCAGCAAGGGAATTGCGTCATGCGAATCGAACCAGGCGCGCGCGGCGGCGTCGAGATCGCGATACGTGAGCGGCGAAGCGCCCAGGTTCGTCATAAGCAGAAATAACATCGACACGTCCACCGTGGTTTCGGTGGGTATCCCGTCCGAATCGGGCGCAACGCCAGTGATCGGTTTGCGCCTGAGTTGCTTCAACAACGCTTCGATTCGCGCCGTGGATTTGCCTCCCAACACACGGCACGAGGGCGATCGCATGCACACCAGGTCGAGACCATTGCGCCCGGTGGTCCAATCGGTCGGAAACCAGACGTCCGGCGCGCGCACCGGATACGCACTGTCGAGGATGATGCTGCGCAAACGGTTGGGGTAACGGGCAGCGAAAACCTGGCCGACATAGGTGCCGTAACTGTCGCCGTAGTAGTCGACCTCGGAAATCTGCAGCGCATCGAGCACCGCGACGATGTCGCCGACGGCGAGCGTCGTGCCGTAGAGCCAGGCCTTGTCGCCGAGCTTCTTGGCACAGGCCTTGAGCCCGGCCGGATCATTGGGGTCACCGGTCTGAATCTTCTGGCAGTTGAGCGCGCCGGAAGTACCCGTGCCGCGCTTGTCGACGATCACGATGTCGCGACGGTCGCGTAGCGGCTCGAAGATGTTGATGTACGCATCTCGAGTGCCAGTAGAGGAATACCCGGGACCGCCTTCCTGGGGCAGTATCGTGCCGAGGGCCGGGCGCGTTTGATCGTGTCGCGGGTAGTACTCGAAGCCGACGTTGATGGTGCCTTTGATGCCTCCAGTGGGATCGAGAGGTCGCTTGATCGAACCGCAATAGCCCTGGTAGTCCTCGTTGCAGAACTTGAGGTTGAGAGTGCCTACCAGGATGGATTTCGGCGGCGCACCGTGGGCAAGAGATGCGACGAGAAGTAACGCCGCAAGCCACGCCGATCGCTGGATGAATGAAAGTGACATAACGGCGATCCCCAACCGTTCATTGTTGTGCGGGCATTCACGCACAGCCCCATCGTGGGCGTCAACTTTCAGCTAGAGCCCGTATCGCTGCCGAACCCGGCGGCGCTGCGGTGATGGCTACGCTGCTGAGTGGGGCGTATCGTCCGCGACGTGACGAGCGCGTCGGCATCGTCATCTGCGGCGGCAACACGGATGCGGTGACCTTGTGATCATGCGACGGGAGAACGGCTCATGAGTCCGTACGAACAACTTGGGCAGCTAAACATCGTTTTGCCTCCGGCCATCAAACCGGTGGCGGCCTTTTGTATGGCAGCGCAGACAGACAACGTCGTGTTCGTGTCAGGCCACATCGCTCGCAAGGAAGGCAAACCGCTCTCTGGTCAGCTCGGGCGTGAGTTGTCCACGCAGGATGGCCAGGCCGCCGCGCGCAGCATCGCAATCGATCTGCTCGCGACACTTCATGAGCATCTCGGCGATCTCAATCGCGTGACGCGTATTCTGAAAGTCATGTGCCTCGTGAACTCCACGCCGACTTTCACCGAGCAGCACCTGGTCGCAAACGGCTGTTCGGAGCTGCTACTGGCGGTATTCGGCGAGCGCGGGCGGCACGCGCGCAGCGCGTTTGGCGTAGCGCAGATTCCGCTGGGGGCGTGCGTGGAGATTGAGATGATCGTGGAAGTGAGCTAGGAGCGTCACGCAACACGCTACGGGGCAGCCACGATGCCGGGTCGACGCGCCGAAGTATTTTTCTACGGGCTGTTCATGGATGAGGACCTGCTTCGCGCGCAGGGGATGGCGCCTGAGAACCTCGAGCTCGCCTGGCTCGACGATTTCGCACTTCGCATTGGCAAGCGAGCAACGCTCGTGCCAAGTGCTGCAAGTCGCGTGCATGGCATCCTCATGTCGCTCACGCTCGCGGACCTGCAACGGCTCTATTCGCAACCGGGACTTGAGGCTTACAAGCCGCAGGCCGTCCTCGCTCACCTCGCGACGGGAGGGGTTGTTGCCGCGCTCTGTTACAACCTTGCGGACCCGCCAGCGCCCGGCGAGGCCAATCCGGAATACACACTGAAGCTGCGCGCCGTTGCCCAGAAGGTCGGCTTGCCTGCGGACTACATCGCTGCGCTGTAATGAGACCGCGAGCCACGCTGCATGACGCGATGCTCCTTAAGTCTTGACGCCAATCGGCAGCCTTAACGTAGGACTGCCGCAGGCGGCAGAATCCGACATGCGAACGCGTGATATTTTGCGGTTCGCAGTCCTCACCGCAGGTAGATTTGCAAGAAATGCGCCTGATAGCCCTCGTTCGCCCACCGAGTCCCGCCCTGCAGCAGGGCGAGCGCTCACACATCGGGCGGGAGCCGATCGACTTCGCCCTGGCGCAGCAGCAGCACGCTCGCTACGTACAGGCGCTGACGGACGCTGGCGCCAGGATTGCCGAAGTGCCGGTGGCTCCCGAGCTGCCAGACTCCGTGTTCATCGAGGACACTGCGCTGGTACTTGGATCCCTGGCAGTCATTGCACGCTCCGGCGCCGAATCACGCCGTCCCGAGGCGGCTGCAGTCGCCGCAGTCCTGAGCAACTACTGCGAGCTGGCGTATCCGCCGCCCCAGGTTCATTTCGACGGCGGCGACATCCTGACAATGGGCCGTCGCATCTATGTCGGGCGCAGCAAGCGGACCAACTATGCGGCGATCGATTACCTGACGACACTGCTGCGCCCACGCAACTATGAAGTCGTGCCCGCGGCGGTCTCCGGTTGTCTGCATCTCAAGTCGGGCGTGACGTCTTTGGGGCATGACACAGTGTTGATCAATCCACATTGGATTCCGCGCGAATTGTTCGCGCCGTACGCGCAGGTAGAGGTCGATCCGCAGGAGCAGGGCGCGAGCGCGTTGCACGTGGGACAGCGCCTGCTCATGTCCTCGAGCTATCCGCGCACTGCGAAGCGTGTCGAATCGCAGGGATTCACGCCGCGCCTTCTCGAGCTGAGCGAATTTCATCGCGCGGAGGGCGGGTTGACGTGCATGTCCATCCTGTTGGATGCACCGGGTGGACAACCGGCCTCGCCGGTTGCAGTCTTGTAGAGCCTCGGATCAGGAACAGGCTGATGGGGAACTCGGTGGACGAAAGTGATGCCAGGGCCGTTGAGGCCGCGATCAGCTATGTGACGCGGGACTCGCTGATCAATCGACGCTTCGTCGCACCCGGCGCCGAGCGCAACACCGGTCAGTATCGAACGCACGCTGTAGCAATCCGTGATGGACGCGCCCTCAAGGATCACTTCAGCCTGGATGTTCACGGCTTCGTCGTGGCGGAACGCCCCAGCTCGGTGAAGGATTTCTTCGACAAGGACGAGGTCGATCGGGTCTATCCCGGAGAAGTCGAGGAAGCGATCAAGACGTTGACCGGTGCAACTCGCGTTGTGTCCAGGGGCTGGATGATCCGCACTTCAGGCGACCTGCCCAAATACGAGCAAACCGTGGGCTATACCCACAGCGGCGGCGTGCAACCGCCGGCGAGTGAAGCGCACGTCGACTTCATGCCACAAGTCGCGGAACGGATGGCGCGCAAGATTTATGAAGAGTCATTCCCGGGCGGGAAAGGTTACTCCAGGTTCATCGCTACGAGCCTATGGCGTGCATTTTCGGATCCGCCGCAGGACTGGCCGCTGGCGCTCTGCGATGCCCGCAGCGTCGGAGTCGACGAGGGGACCCGGAACACGCTGCATATCGTGGATCAGATTCCCGACGAGCAGACCATGCTTCGCGACATGCCCGACGAGGATTCCTTGATCGCGGCCGCGATATTTCACTACAACCCGAATCATCGCTGGTGGTACTTCTCGCACCTGACGCGTGATGAAGTCGTGCTGCTCAAGTTCCACGACAGCGATCGATCCCGGGCCATGCGCGTGCCCCATACTGCATTTCGCGATACGACCTTTCCGGATGCGAAACCTCGGCATAGCATCGAGTGCCGTAGCTTCGCGTTCTTCGAGTGACGGCAACGCACACCCGTCGCCAGCTATCGCGACGCCCCAGCTGCCATTCCCCATTCTCCGGTCGCGAGTGAATTAGGTGACCACTCGCGGAGCGTCCAGCGCAGCGGCACGGCGTTGGCGCGATAGACGAGGCGCCGAGCTGTAAATCGCCAGAAGCGCTCGGCACCGAGGAATGCGGCGGTCTCGGGCGAGTCGAGCAGGACTTCCGCGTCTCCGGATAGCTGCAGCAGGTCGCCGGTGTGGAAATCCACGAACACCAGGCCGGCCTTTGGATTCACGAGCAGGTTGCCGAGGGTGTTGAAAAATCGGTTGCCGGTGAAGTCGGGAATTGTGAGCACGCCATCCCCGCCCAGCCGCACAAAACCCGACTTGCCACCGCGATGAGACACGTCCACCTGTCGCCCTTCGTCGCGATCGACGTAGGAGGTGACGAAAAACGTATCGGCACCCGCGATCAATGCTCGGGCGCGGTCATCGATGCGGGCGAGATACCTCGCGGGCTCGTGCGGCAGCGCGCCAGGGTCGCGGACAAACTCGAAATCGCGCACTTGAATGTACTTTGGGCAATTGCCAAAGGCCTGCTCGACCCGGATGTCGAACTGGTCAGCGCTCGTTCTGCGAATCGAACCGTTGGCGCGATTACGCCGTCGCGTGCTCAGCTCAATGCCGAGCAACGCGGTTGCGTTGCCGTCGTCCAGACCTTGCTCTGCGGGATCGCTTGGATCGCGCGGTGTCTCCACGCGCAGCAACGAAGCATCCGGAGAATGTACGAACCCGGGTTTGCCAGCACGCAATGTCGCCCACGCATCGCCGTTTGCCTCGACGCTGCCCAGCACGACGAACGGAAGGTGCGGATAGAAATTGCGATGCTGCTCGGGCAGATGATCACGAACGATGCTGGACGCGTGGCGCGCCATTCTCTCGGCGACGCCGACAGTGCGCTGAATCGCAACTTCACCCGCGTGCCAGCTGAACTTGGGGTTGTGCCCGGGCTGGCTCATGCGTACAGCGTATCAGGCGCGGCTCGCGCCTTCAGCCATCCGAGTGCGTGTCCGGAAGGTCACATTGCCGGATGCGAGCGCGGTGCCGAGCACGATGATCGGGCACGCGATGAGCATGTGCGCCGTGATCGTCTCCTGGAGGAATATGAAACCCCACAGCATTCCGAATACCGGGACCAGGTACACCGAGGTGCTCGCCTTCGACGGCCCAATGCGCGCGATCAGCCGGAAATAGAAGACATACGCGACTCCCGTGCACAGCACTCCGAGCGCGATCACGCACAGCCAGGTATTGAGGGAGGGCGTGACGCTCGGCCAGTTCGATGCCGCGAGGGGGATTAATAAGAGTGTCGCCGCAAGGCTGCTGCCGGTGGCCGCGGCCAACGGCGGGACACCGCTCAGTTTCTTTTTCGTGTAGTTCATGCCGAGACCATAGGACAGGCTCGCGCCCAGTGCCGCGAGTACGGCCAGGGTCGTGCTCCCTCCGCTGAAGGAAATCTTGTCCCAAGCGGACAGCAACACACCGCCGAACCCGATCACCAGCCCGACGATGCGCGTCGCGGTCAGCCGGTCGTTGAGCCAGAAGTACGCGACCAGGGCCGCGAACATCGGCGTGGCGGTATTGATCACCGCGGCCATCCCGGACGTCAGGAAGGTAACGGCGTACGCGAACAACGCGAAGGGCAGGGCGGAGCTCAATATTCCGACGACCATCATCGGTAGCGCTGAGCCGCGCAGGTGCCCAAGCCCACCGCGCCACGCCAGCAAGCCGATCAGAAACAGGGCCGCGATGCTGATACGAACTTCGACCAGCGCGAAGGCGCCGAACTCCGGCACGGCGACGCGCATGAAGAGAAAAGAGGCGCCCCAGATGACGCCGAGGATCAGCAACTCGAAACGATCGCGATTGGCCATGGGGTCGTCCAAAAAAGGAACCCGCCGGCGCAAACCGGCGGGCTCGAGGCTGTGGTCTAGTTCCAGGAGCGAGAAGTAGCGCGTCCGGCGACGATCACCGCGCCCTGCGAAGGCGCGGTCACCGTCATGGTGCCCAGATCCGCGACCGTCGCGAGCACGTCGCGGCTGGCGCTCACGGTCATCGTGCCGAGATCCGCGAACTCTGCGTTGGTCCCGCGCGGGGCCGACACAACCAGGACGCCGAGCGATGCCACGCGTGAAGCCGTTACAACCATTTGACCCAGGCTTGCCACGGCGTTGTCGCGGGTCGCGATTGCAGCCGCCTCATGCACGCATTCATCGGACGCCTGAATGGCCGGCGCAACCAGGGCTGCCGCGGCCAGGGCGGTGGTGAATGTGAACTCTCGGATCGTCTGCAGCGTGTTCATGGTCGTCTCCCAGTTGAAAATCCTCTGTCTCATGTCATTTCCGCGTGTGTGCACTTTCGGCTCATCGGGCTATTGCATCAAACGCAATACTTGATTCCGGGTTAAGCGATTCTTTCCTTCAGGTGGCCTGCGCGACAGTGCGGTTGCAGAAGGGGTACGGCGGCTGGCGTCAGTGGTGGAGAGGCGCTGAAAAAGGCGTGGCGGATTCAGACGCAAGAATCGGAGAGTTTCGAGTAGCGGGCGAGCGTATCCTGAGGGCGGTTGTAATCAAGGCGCGGAGTAAGGATGCCGATTCCGGTCGTTCTTGCGTGTTCACTTGCATGGGCGTCGCAGGTGCTGCCGCCTCGGCTATATGACGTTACGACTGTCACAGCAATGCCGCATCTCGAGGAAAACCTTCGCTACGCCACGACGCACGAGAAGCGCTGCCTTACCCAGGCGGATCTGTCATCTGCCTCTGCATTCCCGGTCCTCGGTCACGCGGCGCTGAAGGGCTGCAGGCTGGGCGAGGAGAGTTGGCAAGAGGACGGGGTTTCGTATGTCCTGATCTGCGACGGCGGGCATGGAACGACTGGCGGCGCACTCTGGCGGATCGGCGAGCAGCATATTACCGGCACGCTCAGCGTGAAGCTGGGTGGCAAGAACTTCACGTTCTACCAGCGTGTGAGCGCCACGCTGCTTGGGGAGTGTTCTGTCGTATCGACAGCCGGTCGATAGCTGGATCTGACGCTCAGCTTGGTATTTGGCGCTCGCTGGCCGCGACGGTATTCACCTCAGCGGCATTCCGCTGTGGCCATGGGCGCGTACCAGCCGCCCGAGTCCTCCGCCAATGCATCAGTTTCTGATGGCCCCCAGCTTCCAGCGTCATATGTCAGCGGTGCTGACCGCTCGTCGATGACGTCATCAACGATTTTCCACGCCGCTTCGATGGAATCCTGGCGAGCGAACAGGGTTGGGTCACCGCGCAGCGCATCGCCAATCAGGCGCTCGTAGGCTGAGTGCGCGCCTGCTTCGGCGTCACACATCAGCAGTTCGTCCGAGCGGCCGTGCATCACCTCGCCGGGTTCCTTGGTGCGCACGCCCAGGGCGATCACGACGCGATCCGGGCCCAGGCGAAAGCGCACGTGATTGGTCTCGTTTGGCGCCGCATCGAACAACGGATGTACTGCTGTGCGCAGGCGCACCATGACCTCGGTCGCGGTGACCGCCATGCGCTTGCCAGCGCGGATCAGGAACGGCACGCCCGCCCAGCGCGGTGAATCGATGTCGACCCGGAGCGCCGCGTAGGTTTCGACGTTCGAGTCCGCTGCCACGTCGGGTTCGTCGCGATAGCCGGCGTATTGACCGCGCACCACATCGCCCGAGTCGAGCGGTAGCACGGCCCCGAGCACCTTGACCTTCTCGTCCCGCACAGCATCGCTCGCATAGCTTGCGGGCGGTTCCATCGCCAGCAGGCTCACGACCTGCAGGAGATGGTTCTGAACCACATCGCGGATCGCGCCCAGCTCCTCGTACAACTTGCCACGGCCCTCGATGCCGAACGACTCCGCCATGGTGAGCTGCACGCTCGCGATGTAGTCGCGATTCCACAGCGGCTCGAGGAAGGCATTGGCGAAGCGGAAGTAGAGCAGGTTCTGCACCGGCTCCTTGCCGAGAAAATGATCGATGCGGTAGGTCTGTGCCTCTTCGAACACCTGCGCGAGCGTCGCGTTGAGTGCCCGCGCGGACTTGAGATCGCGGCCGAGCGGCTTCTCGACTACCACCCGCGCGCCACGCGCAGCACCAGAGGCCCCGAGCTGCGTCACAACCTCGCCAAACATGCTCGGCGGAATCGCGAGATAGTGTAGTGGGGCGCGTGCGGTACCCAAAGCGTCCCTGAGCTTGCGAAAAGTGTCGGGGTCGCGGTAATCGCCCGTCACATAGCGCAGCTGCTTACACAGTGCTGCAAAGGCGTGCTCGTCAATGCCATTGCCATGCTCGCGAAGACTCGCGGCCAGCCGATCCTCCAGGCGCTCCCTGGTCCACGATTCACGCGCAACGCCGAGCACCAGTCCCGTGTGTCGCCCGCGCCGTACCAGGTTTTCAACCGCGGGAATGATCTTCTTGTACGCGAGATCACCGGTGATGCCGAAGATCACCAGAGCATCCGCCTGCGACTCTTGCATGCGTTCGGTTTCAGCCTGTTAGCGCACGCTCGCGAGTGGCGCCTTGTTGGTAATGGCCTGCAGCGTCTCTGCGTATGCCTTCTTGAACTTGTCGATGCCTTCCTCGAGCAGCTGATTAGCCACATGGGAATAGTCGATGCCAGTTTTCTTCAGATCGACGGTCGCCTGCCACGCTTCCTTGATGTCCTGTTCCAGCGTCGGCGCGGTCTTGCCGTGGTCCGCAAAAGCTTCGATGGTCTTGGCCGGGAGCGTGTTCACGGTCTGCGGCCCGATCAACGGCTCGACGTACATGAGGTCATGGTACGCCGGATTCTTGGTACTGGTACTCGCCCACAGAAGTCGCTGCGGTACCGCGCCGGCGCGTTCGAGTTCCTTCCAGCGGGTCGATGCGACCGTCTCCTTGAAGCGCTGGTAGGCGAGTTTTGCATTGGCAATGGCGCATTTGCCGAGGAGGTTTTTCGCGACGGCATCTCCCAGCTTGGCCCTCGCCTGCAGCTTCTCATCGACCAGCGTGTCGATGCGGCTCAGGAAGAAGCTCGCGACCGATGCCAGGCGATCGACCGGTTCTCGCTGCGCCTTGCGTCGCTCGAGCGCACGCACGTAGGCGTGAGCAACCGCCTCGTAGCTCTCGATGGAGAAGAGCAGTGTCACATTGATATTGATCCCCTCAATGAGCAGCGTCTCGATGGCGGGTACGCCCTCGGGCGTGCCTGGGATCTTGATGAAGAGGTTCGGCCTATCCACGGCCTTCCAGAGGCGACGCGCTTCCACGATCGAGCCCGGCGCATCGCGAGCGAGTTGCGGCGACACTTCGAGACTCACGAAACCGTCTCGCCCTTCGGTTCGATCGTAAACCGGGCGCAGGATATCGCACGCATCGCGCACGTCGGCGACGATGAGCGTCTCGTAGATCTGATTTGCGTGCAGTCCCGCACACTCGCGAATCGGCTCGTCGTAGTCGTCGCTGCTCGTCAGCGCGGCGTTGAAAATCGCCGGATTGTCCGTCACGCCGCCGAGTCCTTCTTCCGTGACGCGACGCTTCAGCTCGCCGTTCTCGATCATCCTGCGGCTCAGGTCATCGAGCCAATAGCTTTGGCCATACTTTGCAAGGTCCAGCAACGCGCTCATTTCCCACCCATCCGTGAGTTTGGCATTGCTACTCGACCTTGCGGCGGGCCGCTTGTTCCCTACGTCACCGTGCTCGAAGTGCTATCGGGACCCCACGATGGGCGGCGCGTCCGGCGCGATGCCAGGGGATCGTCAGCGGCAGTCGCAAATGCTAGAAAGAACACCAATCTGAGGGCTGCTGATCGAACCCATGAGAGTGGCGCAATGGAGAGGGCAGTCCATGCGAGGCGGGGCGCGGCTCCGGCTGGCACTTTGCGCTGCGGCCGCCATCGCGGCCATGCAGATGTCGACTGCTGTTGCGCGACAGGAATTGCCACCCGTTGTTCCCGCGAGCCCTGAAGCCTCGGCGGTGCCACCAAGCTCTGTCGAAGCCCTGTTGGCGGCGCAAAAGCTGGTGGATCTGACCGAGAAGCAGTACGGACCACAGGCGGTCCAGCTCGTGAACCCGCTCATCAACCTGGCGTCGACGCAGCAACAGCTGCAGGACGACGCAGCGGCCGAAAGGAACTACCGTCGTGCGATGCAGATTGTCGAAATGCACGACGGTGCGAACTCGCACGACCTCATTGCGGCTTTAGCCGGCCTCGGCGCGATCTACGCGGAAAATCGCGACTACCAGGCGTCCGCGCAGATATTCAGGCAAGCGATCGATCTGAGCCGCAAGCTCGACGGGCTGCTCAACCCAGAGCAACTTGCAATGGTCGATTCCCTGATCACGTCATACCTGGCGCTTGGGGACTACGACAACGTGTTGCGCGAGCAGCAGATTGCCATGCGAATTGCCGTAGATGCCTATGGTCATGACATTCCGCGCCTCGTGGCGCAGTTGCAACGCCATGCAAGCTGGTTCGAATCGATGGGACGCTACTCGACCGCGCGTGATCTGTACACGCGTGCCTTCATGATTGCGAGCAATTTAGGCAAGGAAAAACCCCTGATCGCGGTTGAGCCGCTGCGCGGGATCGCGCGTGAGTATCGGCTCGAATTTCTTTACGGTGTAGAGCAGCCCTACATCGATGCCAACGGCACGAGCAGCTATTCGCGTCCCAACCGGGGAGGCGAAGCTGCGCTGAAGCGCGCGCTCCAAATCATCGAAGCGCATCCGGAAACCGGCGCAGCCGAGCGGGCCAGCGCGCTCATGGACCTTGGCGACTGGAACATGTTCGCCGGCTATACGGACAAAGCGCTGCAAGCCTATCGCGACACCTGGGCGGCACTGAGTGCTCCGGGTGGCGTCGGTACGGCGGCGTTCGAGGCCCCGGTCCAGGTCTACTACAGGCCACCAGGCGTCACCCACCCGCCAAGTGTCGACGCCGACAAGTTTGCTCAGTACTTCGCGGAGGTCGAGTTCACCGTCGCGGCCGATGGTCAGGTTCGGGACGTGACACTGGCGGAGGGCAACGTACCCGAAGAGAGCAGCAAGCTTCTGGTGCGCGCCATCAAGAGTGCACGCTATCGTCCGCGCTTCGTGAACGGCACCGCTGTCGACACCAGCGGTGTCAAGCATCGGGAGACGATCTACCTTCGCAATGCGGAGTAGCGGCCGCAAAGAGGACCAGCAATCCCGGCGGGGTTCTGAGGCGAGGCGCCGCAAAATCCCAAAGCGATTGCATCGGCGCGTCCGCACCCCTAGCATTTTGAGAATGGCGGCACCAGGCAGCGAACGTGCTCTACAGGCACTGCACTTTTTCGAGGATCTGCAGTCCCGCCTCTGCGCGCGCTTCGAGGCGCTCGAGGGGCAGGAGTCGCGGGCGCGATTCGAATCGACGCGTTGGAACAAGCCCGAACAGCATCGACTGAAGGGCGGCGGTCACATGCGACTCATGCGCGGGGCCGTGTCAGAGAAGGTCGGCGTCAACGTCAGCCACGTGTGGGGCACGTTGTCGGAAGCCGGTGCCGCGCAACTGCCGGGGGCGACGGAGTCCGCGGGAGAATTTACCGCCTGCGGCATTTCGGTCGTCGCACACCCCGTCAATCCGCATGCGCCGACTGCACATATGAACCTTCGCTATCTTGCGACCAGTTTCGATTGGATCGGCGGCGGCTCGGATCTCACCCCTGCAATCGAATACGCGCAGGACACCGCCGAGTTTCATGCCGCGTTACATCGCGCCTGCGACCACTACCGCCCGGATGCCTATGAAGAGTATCGGGAGTGGTGCGATCGGTATTTCTTCCTGCCGCATCGGAACGAGCGGCGCGGCGTCGGCGGCATCTTCTTCGACAACCTGCGTGGATCCGCGTGGGAGTCCGATCTTTCATTTCTCAAGAATGTCGGCGAGGCTTTCCTCGGCGCGTATCCCGAGATCGTGCAACGCCGGATGGCCACGCCCTTCGATGCAGTGGATCGCGCCCGACAGCTGGCGAAGCGCGGCCGCTACGTCGAGTTCAATCTGGTCTACGATCGCGGCACGCGTTTCGGATTCATGACGGACGCGAACCCCGAGGCCTACCTCATGAGCCTGCCACCGCTTGCGAGCTGGTGAGTCCTAGTGCTGGGACTCGAAAATCCTTCTGACGGATTCCATGGTGTCCGCCTCCTCGATGCGCTTGTCGTCGCGGTAACGCTTCACGCGCGCGAGGCGTAGTGCCAGACCGCCCGGATAGCGCGGGCTCGCCTGCAGATCACTGAAGGCAATCTCTACCACGAGCTCGGGACGCACGTATACCGTCCACTCGTCACGGCGCACTTCGCGAGCCAGTAGTTCCTGCGTCTGCCATTCGAGCATCGCATCCGTCAGGCCCTTGAAGGTCTTGCCGAGCATTACGTACTCGCCGGTGGCTGGATCGAGCGCACCCAAATGCAGGTTCGAAAGTTTCCCGGTGCGCCGACCGTGCCCCCATTCGGCCGCGAGCACGAGAAGATCGAGTGTGTGTGCGCGCTTGATCTTGAGCCAGCCAGCGCCACGATTGCCCGCCTCGTATGGCGCGTCGAGCGACTTCGCCATCAGGCCCTCATGTCCCGCGACCAAGGCGGCGTCGTAGAAGGCTCGCGCTTCCGATTCGGAAGAAGTAATGAGTCGCGGGATCTGCAACGCATCCGGCACGGCCTTCGCGAGCAACCGCAAGCGCTCACGGGTCGGTCGGTCGGCGAACGTCTCACCTTCGAATCGCAGGCAATCGAAGAAGAATGCGCGGATCGGCAGTTCGGCGCGCAGCGCCTCGACGTCGAGCTTACGGCCAAACCGGCGCATCGTGATCTGAAATGGACGAGGGCGGCCCGCCTCAGTAAAGGCGATCGCTTCGCCGTCGAGGATCACCTCACGCACGGGCAACCGCTGAGCGGCTTCGGCGATCTCGGGAACCGCGACGGTGACATCATTCAGGCTGCGCGTGTAGATGCGGACCGTGTCACCCGCCTTGTGCACCTGGATGCGGGCGCCATCCATCTTCCACTCGAATACTGCCTCGCCGCCGAGTTGCCGTAGCGCTTCGGCAGGATCGGCCGCGGTCTGCGCCAGCATCGGCGCGATGGGAGAAAGAATCTCGAGCTGGAACCTGGCGAGGCCCGCGGTACCGTCGAGCAGCGCAGCACGCGCTACGGCGCCGATACTCTTTGAGTACATTGCGGCACGGCGCACTTGAGCGACTGGCAGATCCGCCGCTGCGGCGATCGCGTCGATCATCACGCCCGCCAGCGCGCCCTGACGGAGCTCGCCGATCAGAAGCCGGATCAGGAACTCCTGCTCGGCAGCTGTCGCGAGCGAGAAGAGCTCGCGAAGGCCCGCGAGACGGCGAGCCGCTGCCCCCGAGCTTCGAATGCCTGCGATCTCACCCAGGCGCCGGTCGACTTCGCCGATCGACAATGTGGCTTCGCGAGCGCCGACATCGGTGCTCGCATCTCGCAGCAAGGTGTAGCCGATACCGAAGCGTCCCTGCGGGGTTTCGCCGGAAAGATACTGGACACCGATCCCGATCTCGCTGGGCTCGAGCTCACGCAGGCACGCCGCGAGCTCGCGTACCTTCGCCAGGCGCGCGGAGGTAGCGCCTACGCGCTGTGAGGCATTCACGAGACTGGCGAGCAAGGTCACGTGCGCGGTACCAATGTTGCGCCTGAAAAACTCATCATGATGTTCACACTGAGAGAATTCCAACATTCCGAGATTGAATGCAACCACGCGTTCAGCGTCTCCGTCGGATGGCTCCTACTGTGTTAACAGCCGCTCTCATGCGAGCGCAACGGCAATGCGCCTACGCCATTGTTGTCGCTGGAAGGATGAAATGCTCGGGTGTCCTTAGGGAGCATCACTATGTCAGCACGTAACGGATTCATTTCAACGGTATTACTTGCGCTTGCCGCGGCAGGCTGTGCGAGCGCACCCCAGCAACCCACTGCGCAGGTGACACGCGCCCAGACTCTGATCGAGCAGGCCGAGAAAAGCGGCGCTCAGGAGTACGCAGCCGCGGACCTCGATAAGGCTCGAGATGAGCTTCGCGCCGCGAATGATGCGGCGGAAAAAGGCAAGGAAGCGATAGCAAATCAATACGCAGCCCAGGCTGCTGTCGACGCTGAACTCGCGTCTGCGCGGGCGTCCGCGGCGCAGGCCCGGAAGGCAGAAGAAGAGGTGAACGAGAGCACGAACACCCTACGGGGTGAGGCTGCGCGCAAGTCCGAGGCCGAGTCCGACCGCAGCCCGGATCAGCGCTGAGGAGACAGCCCATGAAAGGCTACGACACTAGTTGCAATCGCTACGTTCGCATTCGTGGCGGCGTGTGCATCGGCACCGAAGCGCGTCGCTCAATTGGATGAGGCACGCGTCAAAGTAGAAGCATTGTCCCAGGATCCGCTCGCTCAGCAGGCGGCGAGCCGTGAGCTGGCCGCAGCGCGCGCAAATCTTGAGCAGGCGGAAACGGCGCTCAAGAAGGGTGAGCCTGAGTCACAGGTCGCTCACTTCGCCTACCTCGCCGACCGCAACGCGGAGATCGGCGAGGCCCGCATCG
Organism: uncultured Gammaproteobacteria bacterium; assembly: GCA_963810775.1. GTDB lineage: Bacteria > Pseudomonadota > Gammaproteobacteria > Steroidobacterales > Steroidobacteraceae > DATBVX01. Next base: position 43,861 of record CAWEOT010000018.1, on the reverse strand, counting down.
CTGAGGTCAAATCACGCGATGCAGTGAAAAAAGGCGAAGCTGAGCGCAATCGCGTCTTGCTCGACGCCCGGACACAAGAAGTCGATGTAGCGAAGCAGCAGACCGCAGCGGCGCAAGCGACGGCTGAGGTACAAGCTGCAGAAGCAGAAGCCGCGCGCCGTGAGCTCGCGGAGCTGCAGGCCAAGAAGACTGAGCGCGGGATGGTCATGACGTTGGGCGATGTGTTGTTCGACACCAATGCGGCTACCCTGAAACCGGGCGCCGCGCTCACGATCGACCGGCTTTCGAAGTTTCTCGATCAGAATGCCGATACGCGCCTCATCATCGAGGGCCACACGGACAGTCAAGGATCCGACGTCTACAACGAGGAGCTTTCGAGACGGCGCGCCCAGGCAGTAGCCGATGATCTCGTCAGCCGAGGTGTTGCATCGAGTCGGCTGGAGGTGCTTGGTCGCGGCGAGGGCTATCCGGTCGCGGACAATTCCACGTCCGCTGGACGGCAGCAGAATCGGCGCGTGGAGATCGTGTTCTCGGATGAGGCTGGGAAATTCCAGCAGGGTGCATCGACCGAGACACCCTAGAGAGTAGCGAACACCCGGCGCATGGACTCTTTGAAGTCCAGCGCCGGGTCTGCGGCCCAGCTTTACGCCGCCGGCTTGATGTTCTGGTTCACCCGGAACAGATTCTTCGGGTCGTACTTCTTCTTCACCGAGGCCAGTTTCGAATAGTTCGGTCCGTAGGTGGCCTGGACCCGACCATCGGCCTCGTCGTCCATCATGAAGTTGACGTACGCGCCTTCGAGATTGAAGGGGTGCACGGCCTTCCAGTAGCCGCGTCCCCAGGTCTTCAAGGCATCGGCCTGCTTCGGGTTGGGATCGATCGCAGCGATGACCATGGACCAGGTGGCATCGCGGGCGCTCCAGGCGGTCGCGTCCTTGGCGACGCGACGCACGGCACCCTCGATCGGGTAGAGGTGCATCAGGCAGAAATCGCTCGGGGCTTTGGCAGCTTGCTCGATGTGCGTGTCGATGGCCTCGTCGGAGAGTGCCTTCACGTAGTCACCCTTCCAGTACCACTGCATGCCCGTCGGAAAGAAATGGATCGAACAGACCCTGCATCGCCGGGAACGGCATCGCGCCCATCCAGTTGAAGATCGGCGGCGGAAGCGTCTTGAGGAGCTTCGCCATGATCTGCTCGCCTTCCGCAGCGGGACCGTTGTAGCTCGAGACGAGCGCACACGCGCGCTTGCTCCAATAATCCCGTGGGAAGGGATCGGTGGGTGGCACGGTCTTCAAGCCCACGAAGGTACCGAGCTCCTCGGGTGCGGTGGGCAGAAACTCACGATAGGCCCGCATCACCGCCTTGGCATGTGTCGCTTCCCAGAAGATCGGCCCGGCATAAACCGTGCTCACCGGATGTGCCTGGAACAGAAAGCTCGTCACGACGCCGAAGTTGCCACCGCCGCCACGCAGCGCCCAGAAGAGATCGGCGTGCTGATCCTTGCTGGCGGTGACAAAGGTCCCATCGGCGAGGACGACATCCGCTTCGAGCAGGTTGTCGATGGTGAGACCGTATTTGCGCGTGAGGTACCCGGTGCCGCCGCCCAGGGTCAGCCCCGAGACGCCGGTGCTCGAGACGATGCCGAACGGGACTGCGAGGCCGAACGGGTGAGTCGCATGGTCGACGTCGCCAGACGTGCAGCCCGGCTCGACCCGAACCGTCTTCGTGGCCGGATCCACACGCACGCTTTTCAGCTCGGATAGGTCGATCACGAGCCCATCGTCGCAGCTACCAAGCCCGGGACCGCTGTGGCCACCACCGCGGATCGCGATGAGAAGGCCATGTTCGCGCCCGAAGTTCACGGCCGCGATCACATCGGCGGCATCCACGCAGCGCGCAATCAGGCGCGGGCGCTTATCAATCATCCCGTTGTAGAGCTTGCGCGCCTCATCGTAGCGTCATCGCCAGGCTGAATGAGCTTGCCGCGAAATGACGGTGCAAATGTCGCGATGGTCTTGGCGTCGAGCATGTGGGTGATCCTCGTATGAAGCCCGCTCCGAAGCCCCCGGGGCGGGTGAGGGCACAATCCTAGATCGCGGGCGATCCGCGCAATATGATGCCGCGGCGCTATTTCTTGCTCGATCGTCCGGATGGCGCCTGATGAACGCGGACGACACGAGGGGGTTCACCCCCCAAAGGAAAGATCGGTTTGGACGTGCTGTCCGATGTCTTGCGTGCCGTACGCCTGACTGGGGCGATCTACTTCGATGTGCACGCGTGCCATCCGTGGGTGGCGGAAACGCCGCCAATCTCCAGCATCGGCGCCAACGTGATGCCCGATTTCGAACATGTCATCGCGTTCCACCTCATGCTGGATGGCTGGTGCTGGGCACAGCTCGCCGACGAGTCGCAGCCGCCGATCCGCCTGGAAAACGGCGACTCCGTTCTCTTCGTGCGTGGCGATGCGCATTTCATGTCCACCGAGCCCGGAAAGCGATCTTCGCCGAACATGGACATCTACTATCGCCCGAAGGACCGTGCACTCCCGTTCGTGCTGAATGAGTTTGGGGGCCAGGGCGAGAAATCGCGATTCGTCTGCGGCTATCTCGGTTTCGATTCACGGCCTTTCAATCCGCTGCTGGGTGCATTGCCCTCGATGCTGCACGTCAAGAGTTCGAGCGTCGGGGGGCAACTCACTCACAACCTGATCCGCGTTGCGCTGAAGGAGTCGGAGAGCCCGCGCGCCGGTAGCGAGACGATCCTTTCGAAGTTGAGCGAAGTCATGTTCCTCCAGGCGGTACGCCAGTACGTCGATGCATTGCCGCCGGAATCCACCGGATGGCTGGCAGGGCTTCGCGACCGACATGTCAGCGCGGCGCTGAGCCTGATGCACGGTCGCCCCGCGGAGGCCTGGACGCTCGATTCCCTGGCACGCGAAGTCGGGGTCTCGCGCTCGGTGTTCGCCGATCGATTCACTCAAATCATGGGTTCGCCGGCGATGCACTACTTGAGCAACTGGCGTCTGCAACTCGCCGCCAATCTGCTCGAGGAGCAGCGCCTGAGCATCGCCCAGGCCGCGGCGCAGGTGGGCTATGAGTCGGAAGCCGCCTTCAATCGCGCCTTCAAGAAACTGGTCGGTATTCCCCCCGGCGCGTGGCGGCGCTCACGGGTGCCTGTTGGCGCTTGACGAACTCTGATCGGCGCCAGATCGCTTCACCCCGCGCGTTTGCTGACTGCCGTTCTGGATAGCCGCTTATGGCGGGGGGTCGCGGTGGACGCTTTGTCCGTGGTTACCTGCCGCGCGATGGTTGCGAACTCCGACATCGCCAGCGTATCGATGCGCTTGGCGGCTTTGCGGTAGCGGCGAACCAATTCCTCGCCGAATGGCGTGAGCTCAACACCACCGCCGCCGGTGCCGCCAACGCTCGCTGTCGTCGGCCGCTCGCGAAACGATCGGTTCAGGCTGTCGACCAGCAGCCAGGCGCGGCGGTAGCTCATGCGCATTGCGCGAGCCGCCTGCCTGATTGAACCGGTGCGCGCGATTGCCTCGAGCAATTCGATCTTGCCCGGACCGATCGAGCAACCTGGACCGAGGTCGACACGAAATCGAACGTACTGCATCGCCATCTCCGCGATTCTTTCGCCGAGCAAGCATCCTGCCAATAGGTGCACGTTTGCAACGGCCTTCGCGCAGGAAGCGCCGAGAGGCCGTCAAATTGACAGCTCATTTGACAGCCGATAGGCGCCAAGAAACTTGCAGAGTGGTCCGCTACGGCGTCCGACTAGGCGAACTGCAAGGATCTGAAGCAGGGCATATCGGCACTGAAGCCGCTGCCAGTCTGTCAGTTCCCGCTGTTGGCACCCGGATAGCCGCTACCGGGTTAAGTGGTGGTTCCGGCGGCTTGAAGGAATGCAGCGCGACCACGCCGATTGGTGTGACAAGCACATCGGTGCTGCCCACGCTCACGCAACCCGTCAGAGTCACGAGCAAGGCCGAAAGCAGTGATAGGCGCAGCGACATTACGGTGGTTGCTCATTTCTGAATACACAGCGTATTAGAACGCGCGAGGGGGCCAACGGTTGCGCGATGAAGATCACATTTTTGTGTATGTGCGTGAACGCTATTAACGTTTTTTCACTGAACGCCTCAACTCGTTCAGTATTCACGCGTCGCCAATGCGCGACGGCGTTTTGCGTTTGCAACACGTGTATTGATGAGTACGCAGAGTCGGTGCAAGTGCGCGGGCTCACCGACGATTGATGAGCCAGAGCCCGATCACGCACAAGAGAATGCCGCTGATATTCGCGAGCGAGAGTTTCTCGCGAAAAAACGCTACGCCGACGAGTAACAGCAACAGTGCTGCGGTCGATTGAGTGACGAGCTGTCCGAAGCTGACGTTGAAGCCCGATCGATACAGCATCAGGAATCCGAGATCGAGAAACACGACCGCAGCGGCGAGCGCTGCGGCGGTCCAGTTGAGCGCGCCAAGTGATTCGCGCAGCGTGGGAGAGCCTGGCGTCACTGCGTAGATGGCAAGGAAGGCACTCGCGCCGAGCGCGTAGGTGACGGCAAGCGAGAGGAAGGGACTCGCAGCCGCAGGGGTGACCTTGAGAATCAGGTGGTATGCGACCGTCGTGACAATAGCGATGACAAGCCAGATCAGTTGCATGGCGCGCGCTCCCTTGAGTCGCTTCTTGGAGTTGAGCGACTTTATGCCTCAGGCAGGAAAGCTGCGACAATCGCAACGCGGATGAGCTACATCAGCGCGACGGCCTTAGCGCTCAATTGTCGATTTCGGGCCGTTCCAATCGTCGTATGCATGACCCCTGAGTGGAGAAATCTCATGAAGTTTCTTTGTTTTGGCTATTACGACCAGAAGGCATTCGACGCTCTGCCGAAGGCCGAAGTGGCTGCGCTGGTGAGCAAATGCCGCACGCATGATGAAGCGCTGCACCAGAGCGGGCGCTTGATGGCGGTCGGCGCTCTTGCGCCGCCGCAACGCGCCACATGCGTGAGGCCACGCAACGGAAAGCCGACCTTGACCGATGGTCCCTTCGCCGAGGCCAAAGAGGTCATCGGGGCCTTCTTCATCATCGAAGCGGAGAATCAGCAAGAGGCGGTCGAAATCGCATCGAAGCATCCCGCGGCGCATCTCGGTGAGAACGTGGGCTGGGGCGTCGAAGTGCGGGCGATCGAATTCTTTCAGGAAGGGAAGTCGCGATGAGGAGCGTGGATGTCAGCAAGCGTTGGCTGGCCCTGTACGTGCTCTGTTTCGGGGTACTGATGATCGTGCTCGACACTACGATCGTGAATGTCGCGCTGCCATCGATTCGGGAGGATCTGCGCTTCAGCGAAACGTCGCTGGTCTGGGTGGTGAATGCCTACATGCTCACATTCGGCGGCTTCCTGTTGCTGGGCGGGCGGCTAGGCGATCTCTTCGGGCACCGCAAGCTGTTTCTGATCGGGCTCACACTGTTTACGATCGCCTCGCTGGCGTGCGGGCTCGCGAGCTCGCAGGGTGTGCTGATCGCATCGCGGGCCATACAAGGGCTGGGCGGTGCTGTCGTCACGGCGGTCGCGCTGTCCCTGATCATGGGTTTGTTCCCGGAACCTGCAGACCGTGCGAAGGCGATGGGAATCTACGGGTTCGTGTGCGCCGCGGGTGGCAGCATCGGCGTGTTGCTCGGCGGGCTTCTCACAACGGCGTTCAACTGGCACTGGATCTTTCTCGTCAATCTGCCGATTGGCGTCATCGTCTACACGCTTTGCCTTCGACTCCTCCCGCAAGGCGCAGCGCAAGCGCGCAGAGTGCGCCTGGACGTTGCCGGCGCGCTGACCATCACCGCCGCACTGATGCTCGCGGTATATGCAATCGTGAACGGCAACCAGGCGGGCTGGACCTCGAGGCAGACCATGGGGCTTCTGAGCACCGCGGCCTTGCTGCTGGTGACATTCCTCGCGATCGAGGCTCGTGTGCGCGCACCGCTCGTGCCGCTGCGCCTTTTCCGCCTTCGCAACCTCGCGACTGCAAACATCGTCGGTGTCCTCTGGGCAGCCGCCATGTTCGCGTGGTTCTTCATCTCCGCGCTGTACATGCAACTGGTGCTCGGCTATACGCCGATGCAAATCGGACTCGCCTTCCTGCCCGCCAACCTGATCATGGCTGCCTTCTCTCTCGGCCTGTCGGCCCGAATCGTGATGCGATTCGGCATCAGAGGGCCGCTCGCAATTGGCATGTTGCTGGCCGGAATAGGGCTTGCTTTGTTTGCGCGGACGCCGCTCGATGCGGATTTCACGCGCGACGTGCTGCCGGGTATGCTCATACTCGGTCTCGGCGCTGGCATGGCCCTCAACCCAGTCCTGCTCGCGGCCATGAACGACGTCAGTGCGAGTGAATCGGGTCTCGCCTCTGGAATCGTCAATACCTCGTTCATGATGGGCGGCGCGCTGGGACTCGCCGTGCTCGCGAGTCTCGCGGCGGCCCGCACGACCGAACTGCTCGGCTCCGGTGCTGCCCAAGCAGCAGCGCTCGGGAGTGGTTACGAGCTTGCTTTCAGCGTCGGCGCGGCTTTTGCCGTGCTCGCGGCATTGCTGAGTGCCGTCGTGTTGCGCGCCAGACCGCTGGCGTCCACGCCGGATGAAGGACCGAGCATCAAAGCGTTCGATCAGACTTGAGGTTTGCAATCAGTTAAGGAGGAACTACATGAGTCTCACCAATCGTCGCCGTGCGTGGCTCGCCCCGCTGCTCATTGGCGCCCTTGCCGGCACAACGGCGCTGGCGGCCGACGTGTACGACGTCGAAACGAATCACACCTATCCAAGTGTCGAGACGAGCCACATGGGCATCTCGGTGTTCCGGGGCAAGTTCAACAAGACCTCCGGCACGATTACCCTCGATCGCGCCGCCAAGACCGGTACGGTCGAGATAAAGATCGACACCTCGAGCATCGATTTCGGTCACGACAAGCTGGACGAGGAGCTGCGCGGGGCGGACTACTTCAATGTCGCGAAGTTTCCGACCGCTACCTACAAGGGAACGATCAAGTTCGAAGGTAACGAGCCGGATGAGGTCGATGGACAGCTGACGATGCTCGGCGTCACCAAGCCGGTAAAACTCGACATCGAAGAGTTCAAGTGCATCCCGCACCCGTTCTACAAGAAAGAGGTTTGCGGTGCGGATGCCGAGGCTGAAATCGACCGCGCTGACTTCGGCATGAAGAAGGGCGTCGAGTGGGGCAGTGGAAAGGTGAAGCTGCGCATCCAGGTGGAAGCCGTCAAGAAGTCCTGAAGGGCGGTTCAATATCCGGCGAGGCGTGTCGGGATCCGGCCGCCTCGTTCGTTCCTCAGTCAACAGCCGTTCGGCTCGTCACCGCGAGGCGCATCAAGATGCTTTATTCAGTGCTGATCTATGACTCTGAAGCTGTGGTCATGTCACGCGGCAAGGAAGAGGACGACGCACTGGTCGCCAGGCACGTCCAAGTGCAGGAAAAGCTCAAGGCGGAGGGAAAGCTTGGCCCGGTCGCGCGCCTGATGCCCACCACCGCGGCAGTTACCGTCCGGCAGGGTCGCGATGTGCTGGTCCTGGACGGGCCCTACGCGGAAACGAAGGAGCAGCTGCTCGGCTTCTATGTCGTCGATTGCCCGACGCTGGACGAAGCCATCGAGGCTGCGCGCCTCATCGGCACTGCCTGTGGTTCCCTTGCGCTCGAAGTGCGACCGATCCGTTGGTATGCGCCGGGGGATGCCTCGCAATGACCGACCTCGCCTGGATCGGCGCGGCGCTGGATTCCGCGCGCCCCCAGGCGATTGGTGCGTTGCTGCGCTACTTTCGTGATCTCGACACGGCTGAGGAAGCATTCCAGGAAGCGTGCCTGCGCGCGCTGAAAAACTGGCCTTTGAACGGGCCGCCGCGCGATCCCTGTCGGTTGGCTCATCCTGGTCGGCCGCAACTTCGCGCTCGACCATGTGCGGCGACGAAGCAAGCACGAGGTGTCGTCGGCGGAGGAATTGCTTGCGAACCTCGAGGACTCCGGAGCTGATCTCGCCGAGCGGCTCGATGACTCGCACTACCGCGACGACGTTCTGCGACTGCTGTTCATTTGTTGCCATCCCCATCTGCCCGCCACACAGCAGATCGCGCTGGCGCTGCGCATCGTCTGTGGCCTTTCGGTGCAGGAGATCGCACGCGCTTTCCTCGTGAGCGAGAGCGCCATGGAACAGCGCATCACGAGGGCCAAGAGTCGCGTCGCGGCGGCCGAGGTTCCCTTCGAAACCCCGGGTGCCGTCGAGCGCGCCGAGCGACTCGCAGCGGTTGCCGCGATGATCTACCTGCTCTTCAACGAGGGCTATTCGGCGACCGGCGGTGCCATCCATGTGCGTGTGCCTCTGTGCGAAGAGGCGATCCGGCTAGCGCGGTTACTGCTGCGACTCTTTCAGGGCGAACCCGAAATCATCGGCCTCGCGGCGCTGCTCCTGCTGCAGCATGCGCGCGCGGCCGCGAGACTCGACGCAAACGAGGCCATCGTGCTGCTGGAGGACCAGGATCGCAGACTCTGGAATCGCGACCTGATCGCCGAGGGGTTGGCGCTGGTGGAGAAAGCGTTGCGCCTGAAACGTCCCGGTGCCTATCAGTTGCAGGCAGCGATCGCTGCCATGCACGCGCGTGCGGCGCGATACGAGGAGACGGACTGGGAGGAAATCGAGCGCCTGTATGCGGCACTCGAGAACTTGCAACCCTCACCGATCGTTACGCTCAATCGTTCCGTTGCGGTTGCCAAGGTGCGCGGGCCGGCAGCGGCGCTGGCGCTGATTGAGCCACTCGCTGAGCCGCTCGGGGGCTACTTTCATTTCTTCGGAGTGAAGGGCGCGCTGCTCACGCAACTGCACCGTGCCTCAGAAGCACGCGTCGCCTTTGAGCGGGCGATCGCACTCGCCAAGACGCCGGCGGAGGCAGCTCACATCCGGCAGCATCTCGATCGACTCATCGCAGACAGCCCTGTGGCGGATGGAGCCGGTGCCCGCGCGTAAGCGGACTTCAGAAAGTCATGGGGCTACCGGGACGTGATCGCTGGATCCAACCTGCGCAATGCTTCCGCGGTTGTAGGAGCGCCCGTGCGGTCGAGATCTGCCTTTGAATAGGACCGGCCAGGCACAGCTGGACAGTCTTTGGACACAATGCGGGTACCTGTCATCAGGCACTCTTCCTTCGTTGACTGTGTGCCTTCCGCAAGTCGTGATTCGAGCCCGCCTAGCAAAGTCCGCTGCGCGGGCGGCCTCGCGAGGTGCGAGACCGCCGGCTAGGCGGCGCTCGCGTATACCGTTGCGCCGCTGGGTTGTACGGTGGTACCCGCTTTGCCAGCGATGATGTCCGGGAGATCCGCCAGTGCACCGATGGCCGCTCGCTTGCCCGTAGCTGCCGCAAACCGACAAGCAGCCTCGACCTTCGGACCCATGGAGCCCGCCGAGAACTGCGTCCCGGCAAGCGCGTCCGGAGAGGTGGTCCGAATGGCCCGCTGTGTAGGGCGGCCCCAATCGCTGTAGACCGCGTCCGCGTCCGTGAGCATCACGAACAAGTCAGCGTCGAGCTCGCGCGCGAGGAGCTCAGAGCAGAAATCCTTGTCGATGACGGCCTCGACACCCACGAGCCTGCGGCCGGTGCCGGGCTCATACATGGTCGGTATACCGCCGCCGCCCGCGCAGATTACGACGGTGCCGTGCTCGAGCAGCCACCTGATGGGCCGCATCTCGAATATCCGCTGCGGCATGGGCGACGGCACCACGCGGCGCCACTTCTGCACGCGAAGCTCGTGCAGGTTCAGGGTTGGGTGCAGCGCACGGGCGCCAAGATCTGCATTGTGTTCGAGGGTCGCGATGGCGCGGGCAAGGGCGGCGCGATCAAGGCCCTGACCGAGCGGGTGAGCCCGCGCGTATTCCGTGTGGTGGCCCTGCCGACTCCCACGGAGCGTGAGAGGTTCGCCCGGACGCACGCCGGGGATATTCAGTGCCGCATCGTCATCGATTTTCAGGAGTAGACCGATCTCGCGCCTCGAGCACGACGACGCTGCGCGCTGCGGCGCGATAAACGGCGACAGCGTGCCTTCGCTGGCGCTCGGGCGGCGCAATGTCCGCGGGTGACTCGAGGGCCGTGTCGAGCGCGCGGTGCCACGAGCGGCCAGGGATGCTCGGGAGCATGACGTCGATGTCGGCATCGCTCATGTTCAGTACCGCATGCAGGTCCGCTTCGACACCGGTTCCGGCGAGCGTGAACGCGAGCAGTCGCCCGCCGGCATCGTGCCATCCCGGTTCGCCGAGCCGCGCGCCGTGCCAGCTCACGCCCGGCAGCCCGCGATCCGGCACGGCACGCCCGCTGAAGAAGCGATTTGACATGAGGCTTGGATGCCGGCGGCGCAGCGCGATGAGCTCGCGCGTGAACCGCAGCATCGCGCGGCGCGCGTCCACGGCGCGCCAGTCGAACCAGGAGAGCGCATTGTCCTGCGAGTAGGCGTTGTTGTTGCCTAGCTGCGTGCGCAAGACTTCGTCGCCCGCGAGCAGCATCGGCACGCCGCGAGACAGCATTAGAATCGCGAGGAAGTTCTTCGCCTGCCGCTCGCGCAGCGCGTTGACGGCGGCCTCGGCCGTCTCGCCCTCCGCCCCGCAGTTCCAGCTCAGGTTGTCGTTGCTGCCGTCGCGGTTGTCCTCGCCATTGGCTTCGTTGTGCTTGCCGTCGTAACTCACGAGATCGTAAAGCGTGAAGCCGTCATGGCATGTGACGAAGTTGATGCTGTTGGCCGGCAGGCGGCCACCATCGGCATACAGATCCGCGCTGCCGGCGATGCGCGTCGCGACCTCACCAAGCAGCCCGGGATCGCCACGCACGAACCGCCGGATCGTGTCGCGGTAGCGGCCGTTCCATTCGGCCCAGGCCATTCCCGGGAACGCGCCGACGTGATAGAGACCGGCCGCATCCCACGCTTCCGCGATCAGGGGCACGCGGGCGAGCACCCGCGATGATTCTATCGCCCAGGGGAGCGGAGGATCGGCCATGAGCGAGCCGTCCTGCGCGCGCGCGAACACGCTCGCGAGATCGAATCTGAAACCGTCGACTCCGAACTCCTCGACCCAATACTCGAGGCACTGCACGATGAAGCTGGCAACCAGCGGATGGTTGCAGTTGACGGTGTTTCCGCATCCGGTGTAGTCGCGATAGCGGCGCCTGTCGCCGGCGTCGAGGTGATAGAAGATGTCGTTCGCGAATCCCTTGAAGTTGATCATCGGCCCCGCTGCGCCGCCTTCGGCGGTGTGGTTGAACGCGACGTCGAGCAGCACGCCGATATCCGCCGCATGCAGCGCGTCGGTGAGCGCGCGGCACTCGCGCTCGGCCGCGGCGGGATTCGTGCAATAGCCTGGATGCGGGCTATGGAAGCTGTGGGTGCTGTAGCCCCAGTAGTTCGTGAGGCCTCGTGCTGCAGCGGCCGGGGGTACGTCCTGCGCGTCGAAAGCCATCACGGGCAGCAACTCCACGTGCGTGACGCCGAGGGCCTTAATATACGGAATCTTCTCGATGAGCCCCGCGAAAGTGCCAGGCGCCTGCACGTTGCTCGAGGGATCGCGCGTGAAGCCGCCCACGTGCAACTCGTAGATCACGGCTTCGTCGAGGCCGCGCGGCGCGGCGGCACGCCGCGCCGGGAGCGGTGCGGTCACGATGCCGCGCAGCGTTGCGTGGCCGTCGTCGCTCGCATCGTTCGCGCGCTCTCGGTTCCAATGGCAATCCGACACGGCGCGCGCCCACGGGTCGACGAGATCCTTGCATGGATTGAAGAGGCGTCCGGTTCGGGCGTCGTCGTCGGGGCCGTCGACGCGCCATGCGTAGCAGACACCGGGCGCAAGTCCCTCGACGAAGACATGCCAGAAGAAAAAGCTGCGATTCTGCTCCGGCGTCAGCGTGACCGTCTGGAACGGGGCGGTGCTCGCGACATCCGTGAACAGCAAGAGCTCGACGTGGGTGGCGTAGCGGCTGAACACGCAGAAATTCACGCCGTCCGGCGCAGGCGTGGCGCCTGGCGGAAAGCGCGTACCGGGCCGCGTCGCATAGGGCGGGCCCGTAGTGGTTCGCAGCGCGATGACGCGCTCGTTACTCAAGCGTCTTTGGCATCGGCTTTGAGTCCCAGATTCGGCTCGCGTATTCGCGGATCGCTCGGTCGGACGAGAACTTGCCCGCGTGGGCCGTGTTGGCTATCGACATTCGCGTCCAGCGGTCGATATCGGACCAAGCGGCGTCGACTTGCTCTTGGCACGCAACGTAAGCCGCAAAATCGGCGAGCACGAGAAAGGGATCGGAGCGCAGCAGACTGTCCAGCAGCGGCTGGAAGGTCTCGCGGTCGCCACGCGAAAATTGACCGCTGCTGATGAGGTCGAGCGCGGCGCGCAGCTCCTCGTTCTGCTACGTAATCGGCCGGACGATAACCCGTCCGCTTCATGCCCTCCACTTCTGCGGCCGTCAGCCCGAACAGAAAGAAATTGTCAGGCCCGACGGCGTCGCGGATCTCCACGTTGGCGCCGTCGAGCGTGCCGATCGTAACCGCGCCGTTCAGCATGAATTTCATATTGCCCGTACCAGACGCTTCCTTGCCCGCGGTCGAGATCTGCTCCGACAGATCGCCTGCCGGATAGATGAAGTGCCCGTGTTTGACGTTGAAATCGGGGTAGAACACCACCTTGATTCGGCCGGCGACGACGGGATCGGAGTTCACGATCTCGGCGATACCGGTCACCAGCCGGATCATGAGCTTTGCGAGGTGATATCCCGGCGCGGCCTTGCCACCGAACACGAAGCAGCGCGGGGCGATCTCCAGGTTGGGATTCTCATGCAGGCGCCGGTAGAGCGCGATCACGTGCAGCGCATTCAGATGCTGGCGCTTATACTCGTGGATGCGCTTGACCTGGATGTCGAACAGTGCGTGCGGATCGACGACGATGCTCGTGCATTCCTGAATCCGCCGTGCGAGCCGTTCTTTGTTGAGCAGCTTGATGCCGCGCCATCGTTCGCGAAACGCAGCGTCGCCGGCATGTGCCTGGAGGGCTTCGAGACGCGCAAGATCGGTGACCCAGCCTTGGCCGAGCGTCTCGTCAAGGAATGCCGCGAGCGCCGGATTGCTCAGCACGAGGAACCGGCGCGGCGTGACGCCGTTCGTGACGTTGTGGAAGCGTTCCGGCCAGAGCTCAGCAAAATCGCGCAGCACCGTTTCCTTGAGCAGCTCCGAGTGCAGCTCTGCGACACCGTTCACGGCGTGCGTGCCGACCGTCGCGAGATGCGCCATGCGCACGCGCTTCTCGCCGCTCTCCTCGATGATCGAGAGGCGCGCAACGCGCTCAGTGTCTCCGGGATACGCGCGCCTTACCTCGTCCACGAACCGCCGGTTGATCTCGTGGATGATCTCGAGCGGCCGCGGCAGCAGGCTCGCGAACAGCGGCAGCCCCCAGGTCTCGAGCGCTTCTGGCAACAATGTGTGGTTCGTGTACGCGAGCGTGCGGCGCGTGAGGTCCCACGCCTCGTCCCACGGCAGGAGATGCTCGTCGACGAGCAGCCGCATGAGCTCGGCGACTGCGATCGACGGGTGCGTGTCGTTCAATTGCACAGCGGCCAGCTCCGGCAACCGTGCGACGGACTCGCCCTTCATCGCGAGCATCTGCAACATGTCCTGCAGCGAGCACGACACGAAGAAGTACTGCTGCGCGAGCCGCAACCGCTTGCCGATCTCCGGATCGTCGTTCGGGTACAGCACCTTGGAGAGCGTTTCCGACACGACTTTCTGGCTCACGGCGCCGTAGTAATCGCCGACGTTGAACTCCTCGAGGTCGAACGACTCGACGGCCTCGCTGCGCCAGAGCCTCAAGGTGTTGCAGTGATTCACGTGATACCCGAGCACCGGTATGTCGGTGGGCACGCCCTTGACTCGGCCCGAAGGCACCCAGCGAACGCGGTATCGGCCGCGATCGTCGGTGTAGCTCTCCGTGTGGCCGCCGAAATTCACGTACCAGCCGACTTCCGGCCGCACGATCTCCCAGGCGTTGCCGTGCTGTAGCCATTTGTCGGTGGTCTCCACCTGCCAACCGTCGCGAATCTCCTGGTCGAAGATCCCAAATTCGTAGCGAATGCCGTAGCCGATGGCCGGCATCTCGAGCGTCGCGAGCGAGTCGAGATAGCACGCGGCGAGACGCCCCAAACCGCCGTTACCCAAGCCGGGCTCTTCTTCGAGCTCGAGCAGGGTATCGAGATCCTGACCGAGCGCCCGCATCGCCTCGCGCGCGTTCTGCTCGATGCCGAGGTTCACGAGATTATTGCCAAGCTGCGGGCCGATCAGGAACTCCGCGGACAGATAGCACGCGACCTTCACGTCGGGCGCCGTGTAGGCTTTGGTCGTGTTGACCCAGCGCGTGAGCAGCCGGTCACGCACGCTGTGCGCGAGCGCCATGTACCAGTTGAACGGGGTCGCGATCGCCGGAAAGCGCGCCTGCAGGTACATCAGATTGTCCAGCACCGCCTGCTGCAGCGCCGGAACGGACAATCCCGTGCGCGCCGGCTCTGTGGCCGGCTCTGTGGCCGGCTTCACCGAGTGTTTGCTGACCACCATTGCGCGTCCCTCGGTCCTCGCGTGCCCACCACGCCCATCCGCGTTCAGGCGACCGCCGCGCGTCGTCGCGCGGCGCAGCGCCCGACGCTCACAGCGGCCAAACCCAGTTCGTGAACTCGGGCTTGTCCGTCCCCTGCGTACGCGCGTACCTCAGGCTCTCGAAGATCTCGTCCCGCATACGCTCCTTGAGGTGGGCCGCCTTCGCCTGCAGCCGCGACACGCGATCGATGACGTCGATCACGAGGTGAAATCGGTCCGTTTCATTGAGGATCGCCAGCTCGAGCGGCGTGTTGATGTTGCCCTTCTCCTTGTAGCCACGGACGTGCAGGTTCACGTGGTTGCGGAATCGATACGACAGCTTGTGAATGAGCCACGGATAGCCGTGATAGTTGAAGATGATCGGCTTGTCGGTGGTGAACAGGCTGTCGAACTCGCTGTCCGTCGAGCCGTGCGGATGCTCCGCGACCGGCTGCATCTTGAAGAGATCGACGACGTTCACGAAGCGCACCCGCAGCTCCGGCAACTGCTCGCGGAGGATCGCGGTAGCGGCCAGGGACTCCTGCGTCGCGACGTCGCCGCAGGATGCCATGACCACGTCGGGCTCCACCCCCTCGTCGTTGCTCGCGCGCGCCCAGATTCCCATGCCCTTGGCGACGTGCACCATCGCCTCGTCGATGGTCGTGAACTGCAGATGCTTCTGCTTGTCCGCAACGATCACGTTGATGCAGTCCGTCGACCGCAGGCAACGGTCGGAGACGGCGAGGAGGGTGTTCGCGTCGGGCGGCAGGTACACGCGGGTGACACTCGGGCTCTTGTTGGTCACGAGATCGATGAAGCCCGGGTCCTGATGCGAGAAGCCGTTGTGATCCTGGCGCCAGACCGTGGACGACAGGAGGATGTTCTGTGACGCGACGGACGCGCGCCACGGCACGTGGTTCTTGCTGATGTCGAGCCACTTCGCGTGCTGGTTGAACATCGAGTCGACGACGTGCGCGAAGGCCTCGTACGTATGGAACAAGCCGTGCCGCCCCGTGAGGAGATATCCCTCGAGCCAGCCCACGAGCGTGTGCTCGGACAGCAGCTCCATGACGCGGCCGTCGCGCGCGAGCTCGCCGCCGTCGGCGTCCTCGGGGAGCATGTCGGCCATCCAGACCTTCTTGCTGACCTCGTAGATTGACTGGAGGCGGTTCGACGCCGTTTCGTCCGGCCCGAACACCCTGAAGTTCGTCGCGTTCTCGCGCATCACGTCGCGCAGGAACTCGCCGAGCGGTCGGGTGTTCTCGTGCAGCACTTTGCCGGCCTGCTTCACTTCCACCGCGTACCTGCGGAAATCGGGCAGCTTCAGGTCCTTGCGCAAGCAGCCGCCGTTGGCGTGCGGATTCGCGCTCATGCGGCGTGCGCCCAGCGGGGCGAGGGCTTTCAATTCGGGCACCAGTCTCCCGTTCGCATCGAACAGTTTCCCGGGCTCGTAGCTGCGCAGCCAGCTCTCCAGCAGTGCGAGGTTCTGGGGATTGCCGCGCACGTCGGCGAACGGTACCTGGTGCGAGCGCCAGGAGCCTTCGATCTTGTGGCCGCCGATTTCCTTCGGGCCCGTCCAGCCCTTCGGCGAGCGCAGCACGATCATCGGCCAGCGCGGGCGCTCGACCTTGCCGTCTCCGCTGCGGGCCTTCTGCCAAATACCGCGAATCTCTTGCACGATCGTGTCGAGCGTCGCAGCCATGAGTTGATGCATGGCGGCGGGATCCGACCCTTCGACGAAGTACGGCTTGTATCCGTAGCCGACGAACAGTGCCTCGAGCTCCTCCGGGCTGATGCGCGCGAGAACGGTGGGATTCGCGATCTTGTAGCCGTTGAGGTTCAGGATCGGCAGCACGGCGCCGTCGCGTGCGGGGTTCAAGAATTTATTGGAATGCCAGGCAGTGGCGAGCGGGCCGGTCTCGGCCTCCCCGTCGCCCACGACGCACGCCACGATCAACCCGGGGTTATCGAGCGCCGCGCCGTACGCGTGCGACAGGCTGTAGCCGAGCTCGCCACCCTCGTGGATCGATCCCGGCGTCTCCGGCGTCACGTGCGAGCCGATGTGGCCCGGGAACGAGAACTGCTTGAAGAACTTCTGCATGCCCTCCGCGTCCTCGCTCTTGTCGGGATAGATCTCCGAGTACGTGCCTTCGAGGTATGCGGGGCCGAGAACACCCGGTGCGCCGTGGCCGGGCCCGGCGACGAAGATCACGTCGAGGTCGTCGCGCTTGATGACGCGGTTAAGGTGTGCCCATGCGAACGACAACGCCGGGCTGGCGCCCCAATGGCCCAGCAGCCGCTGCTTGATGTGCTCGGGCCTGAGCGGCTCGCGGAGCAACGGGTTGTCCTGCAGGTAGATCATGCCGACGGACAGGTAATTGCACGCGCGCCACCACGAGTCGATGCGCGCCAGCTCCTGCTGGTCCAACGGGCTTTCGGCTGTCTCGGTCGCAGGCAGTCTCGCCAGCTTGCTCATGGTTCGTTCCTCTCGCTTTCAGTGCAGGTACCCATCCACCGCCTAGCGGCGCCTGCCTATGCAGGCGGGCAAGAGACCGATGCGATGAACGTTAGCGCTTCCCGTTTGCGGAGTGGTCAGCGAAACGTCGCCGTTCGGTCCAACTTGGCATCTCCTGGGCGAGATCGGCAACGCACTCGGCGTTGCCAAGCCGCACTTCGAACATCGCGGCCAACCAGAGCGCCACACCCTGCGCCATGGGCTGTGCCAGACGACGAGTGCTCATGTATGCCGGCGGTCGCACGCTGGTGTCCGCCCGCGCAGCCCGTCCTTGCCGAGAACCTCGCCAATTCAGACACAATCCCGACGTTTCGCTGACAACTCGGCGCGCGCCGGCGCTGCAATATCACGGGAATAGTCCCTCAGCACGTCACCGCCGCCCTGCCCATGTCCGCAATCGCGCCCACCTCCGCGCCGCGACCCGCGCCGCTGGACCGGTTCCTCAGTCTCTTCGTCCAAGTCCGTGCGGGCGAGGGCGTGCAAGTGCTGCTGCTCACGCTCAACGTCTTTCTGATCCTGACGGCCTATTACGTGATAAAGCCGGCGCGCGAAGCTCTGATCCTCGTGCAGCCGGGGGGCGCAGAGATCAAGAGCTACGCGACAGCGCTGCAGGTCGTGCTACTCGCCGCGGTCGTGCCGGCATATGGCGCGCTCGCCACGCGGTTGGCCCGGCGGCGGCTCGTCAACGTCTTCACCGCGTTTCTCATCGGGTGCCTCCCGCTTTTTTATCTCGCGGCGCAAGCCGGCATGCACGTCGGCGTCTCCTTCTTTTTGTGGATCGGGATGTCCAGCCTGATGGGGATCGCGCAGTTCTGGGCATACGCCAACGACCTCTACACGCCGGAGGCAGGCAAGCGGCTGTTCGCGCTCATCGCGTTCGGCGCGTCGTCCGGCGCGGTGTTCGGCGCGTTCGTTTCCGGCGATTTGATCGACCTGCTGGGGGTGAACGCGCTGCTGCTCGTTGCCGCGGCGATCCTCGCGGTGAGCCTGATCCTTTTCAACCTCATCGATCTCCGGGCGCGTACGGCGCAGGTCGTTCCCGCACACACGAAGACCCCAGAGCCGCGGGTCGGCGGCCGGAACTCCTTTTCCCTCGTACTTCGCAGCCGTTACCTGTTGCTGATCGCCACGCTGTTCCTTCTCATCAACTGGGTCAACACGACCGGCGAGTACGTCCTGTCCTCGATCGTGAAGCACGCAGCCGAGGCCGCCGCCGCCGCCGGAACGCTTGCCCCCGGGAAAACAGGCGATTTTATCGGCGCATTCTTTGCCCACTACTACCAGGTCGTGAACACCTTCGGCATGGTGCTGCAGCTCTTCGTGGTGTCGAGGGTCGTCCGCTATCTCGGCGTGCCGGTTGCCCTGCGCATCCTCCCGCTGGTCGCCTTCGGAAGCTACTTCGTCGCCGCACTGATCCCGTCGCTCGCCATCGTCCGCTGGGTCAAGATCGCCGAGCGCTCGGTGGACTACTCGCTGCAGAACACGGTGGCACAGATGCTCTACCTGCCGACGACGCGCGAGGAGAAGTACAAGGCCAAGCAGGTGACCGATACGATCGCCGTCCGCGCCGGCGACGTGCTCGCGGCGGCGACGGTATTCGTCGGCTCGTCGGTGCTGATGCTGTCGGTCTCGCAGTTCGCCCTGATCAACGTGCTCCTCGCGGCCGTCTGCTTCGTGGTCGCGGTCCGGCTCGGACGGGAGTTCGAGCGGCGCACGACGGCGACGCCGGAGAAATCGCTTCCATGACCACTCCGCATTCGCGGCTCGCCCGCGCCTTCCTTGCGCCGGCCTTGCTCGTTTCTGCTGCCTTTGTCGCGGGCACCGCGCTCTCGCAGGATGCGGCGACGACCGAACAGCGCGCCCGGTGGATCGCCGAAATGAAGGCGGATCCGCGTGGACCGTTTGCAGCGATCAGGTGGTTCTGCAAGGACGGCCGCGTGCTGCTGCCGAACGACTATTCCTGCTCGAGCGAGGGTCAGGGCTGGCAGCACGGCGAGTGGAGCGACCGCACGAAGCAGCTGCGTTCGCAGGGCTACAAGGTCGCCACGCTGCTCGCTGGCGTCGACGCGCAGAAGGCGGTCGCGGCGCCCGATTTCCCCGACACCTTCGCGCAGCTCCTGATCGAGAAGTTCCTCCTAGCGACCGACGACGGTTGGGTCCTTCGCAAGGCCCGGTTTTACCGCGGGGCCATCCAGGAAGAAGACGAGCGCGAGGCCGCGCGCGACCTCCTCGCGGCGATGGCCGCGCGGGAAGAATGGATCGGCTATCGCTTTCCGGCATTGCGGATCGGCGTCCGGCTCCTGCCGCACGGCGCCGACGCGGCATCGGCGCAGAAGGTCCGGAACATGGCCGCTGCGATCGCCGATCGCGATCCGGCCTTCCAGCGGCTGCGGGTGAAGATCCACGGGACGCCCGAGGCGTCCGACGCCGCAAGCGTGCGTGAGTACGGGGCGAAACTCTCGGATCCTGGGCTGAGGCAGCAGGCCGATGCGCTCGCCGCCGAGATCGATCGCGTTTACGCACCACCGCCACTCGGCGAACTCCTCGAGGCCAACGCAAAGGCCTTCTCCACCGCGCCGTGGCTGCAGGGCCTGCTGCGCGACGCCCGCGACGCCCTTGCGCGAGACACCGGCCCCGCGCACCGCTACCTCGTGACGGCGAATCTCCTCGCAGGTCTCCGGGATTCGCTGCCGAAGATCAGTCCGCCCGCGGCGAGGCTCAGCGTGCTCGACCTTTCGCTTGCGGTGGAGGCGGAGAACTTCCGCACCGCGGCGGCGCTGCGCAAGGACGCGGAGCGGACGCAGAGAGATGCCGCCGTGATGCTGCTGTCGTCCGGCGCCGAGGCGGCGTACGGCACCGGGATGATCAACGCCCGCGAGCGCGCCGCGCTCCGCCAAACGTTCGATCGCCTTGCGCCGGACAACGTGCCCCTCCGCGACTATCTTCGCGAGCTCCGCTACCTGGGCCTCGCGCCGGGCTGGGCCACCCAGCAGCTGCGCCTTCAGTTCGAGGAGGCGATGCAAAAGCTCAGCGAGATCGAGCCGCTGGCCGCGCTGTTCATCCAGGATCAGCTGCGCGGCAGCCCGCTCCTCCTGAACTCGCAGCTCCTTGACATGGTTTCGCGGGATGCCAACCACCTCGCCGGCGTCCAGCACAGGCTGCTCGGCACGGACATCGGCGCCGGCTTCAACGCCCTCAACCCGGGGCTGGCGCGCGGCATCCTTCGTGCCGCGCCCGACATGAGGCACGCCGAGGCCTTCCGCCCGGACGGTATCTACGTCCTGCCCGAGACCGTCGCGGATCTGCCGCCGCTCGCCGGGATACTGACCGCCGGCGCCGGAAACGCGCTCTCGCACGTACAGCTGCTGGCACGCAACCTGGGCATTCCCAACGTCGCAGTCGACCAGTCGCTGCTGCCGCAGCTGCGCAGGAACGACGGCAAGCGCATCGTGTTGGCGGTCAGCCCGGCCGGGCTTGTGGAGATCAACGAGGACGGTCCGCGGTGGGACGCGGTGTTCGGCAGCGAAGAGAAGCCGGGTCAAGACCTCGTGTTCGAGCCCGACCTCGGCAAGCTCGACCTCTCGATGCGCGACTTCGTCAGCCTCGATGGCCTGCGCGCGAAGGACTCGGGGCGGATCGTCGGTCCGAAGGCGGCGAAGCTCGGCGAGCTGAGATCGCGCTTCCCCGACCGCGTCGCGCCGGGGGTCGGAATTCCGTTCGGGGTTTATCGCGCGGCCGTGCTGGACCGGCCTTACAAGAACTCCGGCAGGACGGTTTACGAATGGATGGTCGCGGGCTTCCGCGAGCTCGAGGCGATGCCGGCGGGCTCCGCGGAAGCAGTAGCGTTCGCGGACAGGCTGCGCGCCGAGATCTACTCGATCATCGTCGGCACCGACCCGGGTCCGAAATTCCGCGCGGCGCTCCGCGCCGCGATGGACAGCGAGTTCGGCCCCGACTTCCGCGGCGCTGTCTTCGTGCGCTCGGATACCAACGTCGAGGATCTTCCCGGCTTCACGGGCGCTGGCCTGAACCTGACGCTCTTCAATGTCGTGGGTTTCGAGAACATCGTGAAGGCGATTTCCGAGGTCTGGGCCTCGCCCTATGTGCCGCGTGCCTGGGCGTGGCGACAGTCCCACATGAAAGGACCCGAGCACGTCTACCCAGCGGTGTTGCTCCTGCGGACGGTGCCGTCGGACATCTCCGGCGTGATGATCACGCAGGATGTCGACACGGGCGATCTGAATGTGCTTTCCGTCGCGGTCAACGAAGGCGTCGGGGGCGCGGTCGAAGGGCAGGCTGCGGAGTCGGTTCGAATCGACCGAAAGACGGGGGAGACGCACCTCCTGGCAACGGCCACAGCTGCGCGCCGCATGGTCCCGCAGGAAACGGGCGGCATCGCCAGGCTGCCGGTCTCAGGTCGCGAGACCCTGCTCGGGCCCGGTGAGGCCAAGCAGCTGATCGCCTTCGCCGACGAAATCCCCAAGCAGTTCCCGCAGCTCGGCGAGGACGGCAAGCCCGTCCCGGCCGACGTGGAGTTCGCCTTCGTGGACGGCAAGCTCTGGCTGCTGCAGATCCGGCCGTTCAACGAAAGCCGCGCGGCGCGCGCCGCGGCTTACCTCGTCCAGATGGACAAGGCGCTGGAAGCCAATCTCGGCAGGACCGTGGACATGCGGGAGGCCATTCGATGAGTCGTGCGTCATCCGTCGCCGCTGCTGCGATCACGGCGGCAGCACTCGCCGCGGGCACCGCTGCCGCTTATCCGCTCAACGGATACGAGGAGACCGGCATCCGCCGGCTGGAAGGCAACCGTCTCGCCAACGACGGTGTCGTGCGGGACGTGAAGCAGCCGCGGGGCGCGCTGCTGCCGCTGAAGAGCGTTGATCTGCGCCTGCTCGGCAAGACCTTCGACCTGCCGCCCCCGGACCCTGATTTCACGCGCGAGGTCAGAACCATCCTGACCGGCAGCATGGACGCGTACGGGTTCGCCGTGCTGGACCTCTCCGATCCTGAGCACCCGCGATACGCCGAGCATCGCGGAGACCACAAGCAGAACGTCGGCAGCGTCGGCAAACTCGTGGTCGTGCTCTGCGTGTTGCAGGCCCTCGCCGACATCTACCCGAATGACATCGAAGCGCGCAGGCGCGTCCTGAAGAACACCGTCGTCACGGCCGATAGCTTCTCGCAATCCGACTCGCACACGGTGCGCATCTTCGATCCGAAGACCAGGACGCTCACCCGACGCCCGATCCGGATCGGCGACCGGGCCACCCTGTATGAGTGGCTCGACTGGATGCTCTCCCCGAGTTCGAACTCCGCGGGCGCCATGGTGATGCGCGAGGCGATGCTGCTCCGCCAGTTCGGCACCCGCTACCCGGTGTCCGAAGAAGAGATCAAGCGCTTCTTCAACACGACGTCGAAGGCCGAGCTCACCGCGCTGTTCGAAAAGACGTTCTACGAGCCGGTCGCGCGCAACGGTCTCGACCTGAACAGCTTCCGCCAGGGCAGCTTCTTCACGGTCGGCGGCAACCGGAAGGTCCCCGGTGCAGGCAACAGCTACGGGACGGCCCGCGAGCTGATGCGCTATCTCCTACGCCTGGAGCAGGGGCGGCTGGTGGACACCTTCTCGAGCCGGGAGATCAAGCGGCTGATCTACGTGACGGAGCGCCGCATACGCTATGCATCGTCGCCTGCACTCGCCGATGCCGCGGTGTACTTCAAGTCCGGCTCGCTGTGGCAATGCGCGCCAGAGCCCGGGTTCACCTGTCGTCCCTACGCCGGAAACGTCAGGAACTACATGAACTCGACGGCGATCGTCGAGTCGCCCGCGGTCGGGCCGACGCTCTATTACATGAGCACGCTGGTCACGAACATCCTGCGCAAGAACTCCGCCGGCGAGCACCAGGCACTCGCGACGCGCCTGCAGCAGCTCATTTCCGCCGACCACAAATCGAAGTGACCGCGCGCCGAGCGCTCAGGCCCACCGGGCAGTCAACGCGCGCTCGCGACCCTGTGCGGCGATACGACGAGGTCGTGCATGGGCGCGGCAAGGCGCACGAGCCACTCCTCGCCGTCCTTGTGATGCGCGAGGCCCACGATCACGAACTTGTACGCGCCTTCCTCCACCAGCGCGCTGTCGGCGTGATAGTCCTGCCAGGTGCCCGACTTGCGGTAGATCTCTACGCCGGGGCGGCTCTCCAGCCCCTTCACGAACTTGTGATGAATCGCGGGGTGCGAGAGCGCCTGCTTCATCAGGGACGTGAACTGCGGGGCGACGAGGCGATCGTTGTCGAGCAGCCAGTAGAAGCGCGCGACCTGGAAAGCGGTGGCCCCGTGAGAGAGGTGGTTGATCGGATCGCGCTGGTAGGCGTCCTCGCGGCTGTAGCTCTTGCCGACCCAGAGGCCGCCATTCCGCTTCGGGTCGTAAAGCGCGATGGCCGGTGACTGCAGGATGGCGAGCAGCCGATCGTGGCCGACCCAATCGAGGACGCGCGTGGCAGCCTCGTTGCTCGAGAAGCGGATCATCCGGGTGATTTCGCCGAGGTGCGCGTCGTCGAGCGGAATGCGCCCACGCTCGGCCTCCACAAACGCGCCGAGGAGGATGGCGATCTTCGGCAGGCTCGCCGCATAGACCATCTCGTGGCCGTTCAACAACGCGAGCCGCGGCGCATCGGGCTGCGAAAGGTCGACGAGCGCGAGCGCCAACCGGCCCGACTCGACCTCGCCGGCGAGCCCGAGATCACGGACGATGCTATCCAGCCCGTGCTGGAGCGCCGGATCGGTGCGGTCCCCGAGGTCGCGCGTCGCAGGCTCCGCCAGCGCGACGCACGCCGACGCCGCCAGCGCGAACGCTGCGCAAAGTCGCGCGAGTCGACGTGCGAGCTTCGTAAAGTACGTTTGCATGCATAAATCCGGGAGTCGTCTGCAGTCAGTCTAGCAGACTTGCCGCACGGCGAGCCGCACCGGACAAGTGGCGCGATTCCTAGTCCACTATGCCGCACAGCAGCTGCACATTTGCCTGCACGGTACACGCTCCGAGGAGCAGAACCGGGTCACCTGCCGCCGCGGTACCGGCGGCATGGTGTCGCCCACTTATCCATCATCGGTGCCACGCTGATCCGGCGATTCACTGTCGCGCTCGGTTTTTCAAAGATCCCGTTTCAGAGGTAGGCAGTCTCGCCGCCGTCCAGGCCAGGGAGACGAAGCTCTGGATCATGATCGCTATGACGTTCTTCCTGCCCACGAGGCCCCCGTAGAAGAAGGCCAGGCCCGGTGTCATGAGCATCACCAGGCTGCAACAGAGCAGCATGAAGCCCGTATTTCCCGTATCGATATGCATGTGCGGTCTCCGGAGTCTAGGCGGCGCTCGCGTATACCGTTGCGCCGCTGGGTTGTACGGTGGTACCCGCTTTGCCAGCGATGATGTCCGGGAGATCCGCCAGTGCACCGATGGCCGCTCGCTTGCCCGTAGCTGCCGCAAACCGACAAGCAGCCTCGACCTTCGGACCCATGGAACCCGCCGAGAACTGCGTCCCGGCAAGCGCGTCCGGAGAGGTGGTCCGAATGGCCCGCTGTGTAGGGCGGCCCCAATCGCTGTAGACCGCGTCCGCGTCCGTGAGCATCACGAACAAGTCAGCGTCGAGCTCGCGCGCGAGGAGCTCAGAGCAGAAATCCTTGTCGATGACGGCCTCGACACCCACGAGCCTGCGGCCGGTGCCGGGCTCATACATGGTCGGTATACCGCCGCCGCCCGCGCAGATTACGACGGTGCCGTGCTCGAGCAGCCACCTGATGGGCCGCATCTCGAATATCCGCTGCGGCATGGGCGACGGCACCACGCGGCGCCACTTCTGGCCGTCCTGCTTGAACACCCACAGCTTCTCGGCCGCGAGGCGATCCGCTTCCGGCTTGTCGTAGACCGGGCCGACGAACTTCGTCGGGTTGCGAAAGCCGGGGTCGTCGGCACGCACCTCGACCATGGTCAGGAGTGTCGCGAACGGGACCTCGAACGGCAGGAGATTGCCGAGCTCCTGCTCGATCATGTAACCGATCATCCCTTCAGTCTCGGCGCCGAGCACGTCGAGCGGGTAGGCTTCTCCAGGTTTGTACGCGGCGCCCTGGAGCGCAAGCAGCCCGACTTGCGGACCGTTGCCATGGCTGATGACGAGCTGATGCTCCTTCGCGACGGGCGCGAGTGACCGTGCCGCGATCCTGACGTTTGTTCGCTGCACTTCGGCGGTCATCGGCTCACCGCGCTTGAGCAGGGCGTTGCCGCCCAAGGCCACTACGATTCTCACGGCTCACTCTCCCAGCGTTGCGACGAGCAGCGCCTTGATGGTGTGCAGGCGATTCTCGGCTTGCTCGAATGCGACGTTCGCCTCGGACTCGAACACGTCATTGGTGACTTCGAGCCCGTTCGTCAGGCCATAGGTCTCGGCAATCTGCTTGCCGAGGGTCGTCTCGGTGTCGTGGAAGGCGGGAAGGCAATGCATGAATCTGACGTGCGCATTGTTACTGGCTTTCATCAGCGCGCTGTTGACCTGATAAGGTTTCAGCAATGCGATGCGCTCCTTCCACACCTCCTTCGGCTCGCCCATGGATACCCAGACGTCCGTGTGTATGAAGTCGACACCGTCCACCGCCACATATCGGTCGTCTGTGATCAACAGTCTGGCCCCGTATTGCGCTGCTAGTGCGCGCGCGATCTCCTGATACTCCGCAGTGGGCCACAGCGATTCGGGACCGCAGATCCGCACGTCCATCCCCATCAGGCATCCCGCGATCATGAGCGAGTGACCCATGTTGGATCGTGTGTCGCCGATGTAGGCGTACTTGATCGCGTTGAGCGGTTTGTCGCTGTGCTCACGCATGGTCATGAGGTCGGCGATCATCTGCGTGGGGTGGTACTCGTCCGTGAGGCCGTTGTAGACCGGCACGCCGGCGTACTTCGCCAGCGTCTCGACACCTGACTGCGACGAGCCTCGGTACTCGATCGCGTCGTACATACGGCCGAGCACGCGTGCCGTGTCCCTGAAGGATTCCTTGTGACCGATCTGCGACCCGGCGGGATCGAGGTAAGTCACGTTTGCGCCCTGGTCGTAGCACGCCACCTCGAACGCACAACGCGTGCGTGTCGAGGACTTCTCGAAGATCAGGCAGATCTCCTTGCCTTCGAGATGCTTCTGCTCGGTACGCGCGTACTTGGCACGTTTGAGGTCGCGTGCCAGGTCGAGCAGATACCGGAACTCACGTTGGGTGTAATCCTGAACGGTCAGCAGTGAACGATTGCGCAGGTTGAAACTCATTTCCAGACTCCCATGCCGTAGTTGAAACTCGTACCCGTTGGCTCACCACGAGTACATGAGATAAATTCCTTCCTAGCTATGTGGTGTTAGTAGGCCGGATCCCGCAAGATCGGGCAGGTCATGCAATGCCCGCCGCCGCGGCCGCGCCCGAGCTCCGATCCGCGAATCGTGATCACTTCCACGCCGGCTTTGCGCAACAGCGTGTTCGTATGGACGTTGCGGTCGTACGCGATGACGACACCGGGCTCCAGCGCCACCACGTTGTTGCCGTCGTCCCACTGCTCGCGTTCGGCCTCGTAGACGTCGCCCCCGGTGCCGACGGTCCTGAGCTGTTGCAGTCCCAGCGCATCCTTCACGACCTCCAGCATCGGTTTCGTTTCTGCGCGCACGTCGAAGCCGCCTCGATCGTCGGTCGGATACAGGCTGTAGCAGCGAATCTGGTCGACGACCTCTTGGAAGATCGTGACGAGATCGCGATCGCAGAAGCTGAAGACCGTGTCGAGGTGCATCGCTGCACGGCTCTTCGGCAGGAAGCACCCGATGACGCGAGTCGCCGCCTGGCTCTTGAACAGCGCCCGTGCCACCTGGCTGACCGCCTGATGTGTCGTGCGCTCTCCCATGCCGATGAGGACGATGCCTTTGCCGAGCGGCATCACGTCGCCACCCTCCATGCTGGCATTCGCGAACGACTCATCCGAATCGCCCCACCAGATCTTGAACTTGCCGTCCTTGAACGATGGGTGGAACTTGTAAACCGCTCGCTGCAGCAGCGTCTCGGGCTTGCGGGCGGCCCAGAACATCGGGTTGCAAGTCACGCCGCCATAGATCCAGCAGGATGGGTCGCGCTGGAACAAGGTGTTCGGAACTGGCGCCATTACGAACGGTGAGTCACCGAAGGCGCTCTTCATCATGGCCTTGAAGCTTGTGCCGGGCAGGTCGGAAATGGCGATGCCTCCGATCAGATAGATCGCCAGTTGTTCAGCAGGCATCTCCTCGAGCCAAGGACGCATCTCGGCCGCAGCGGCGGTTCCGACCGCGTTCTCCGTGATGGTGCGGTCGAGAACGAACTTGCGCGCCTCCGCACCCTTCAGCGACTCTGCGAGCAGGTCGTGCAACTCGAGGACCTCGATCCCGCGCTCCTGCATCTTCAGGACGAAATCGTAGTGATCCTTCTGAGCCTCATGGACCCAGATCACATCGTCGAACAGCAGCTCGTGGCAGTTGCCGGGCGTGAGCCGCTGATGGGCCAGCGACGGGCGGCAGACCATGACCGCGCGCAGCTTCCCAACTTCTGAATGGACTCCGAATTCACGCATGACCCGCCTCCAAGATTCGTCGATGAGAGATCACAGCGGACTGACTATTCCGGTCCACATCAGCCAGGCGGCGAGCAGCGCCAGTGCCACCATGAGGATCGCAATCACGACCTCGAAGCGCGCGAAGACGCGCTGCCCGCTCTCGCTGTTTGCTCGTTGATAGCTCATACGGCGCACGTTAGTGCTGCGCGCATGTACAGTCGTCAGCGAAACGTCGCGGTTCGGTCGAGGTTGGGTAAGTGCCGCTAGCGAATCGCACACGACCTGCGGCGCAGCGCGCGCTGCGACGTTCGCGAGGCCGTGCGTGGCGTATCGATCATCCGTCCGGTTGTTGCGGCCGAGCGCGAGCTCCCAGCGCCCGCCGCTCGCCCGATAACCGATCGAGGCCGGCGATGCGTTTCATATGCTGCACGAGGTGCGGCGCGTTCAGCGGCAGCTCTTACCGAATCATGACGTCTTGCTGATGACTCCGCAGGCACAGAACGCTATGGTTCGCGAAGAGCAGGTACTCGCGCACCCGTGCGAGACGCTGCGCCGCGTTCGAGCCGCAGGAGATCCATCATGGTCGCTGCCAGTGTCGCCAGGGAACACGAATCCGTACGCGCCAAGCCGTTGAGCGCAGACGAACTGCGCCGCATCCATGCGCGGTGGCGAGCGTGTAACTATCTTGCCGTAAAGACGATCTAGGCAGGGCCCTGAGATCGCCAACGCCGTGTGGCCCTACTGACGATGCGAGGCCACGATGCCTTACAACAAGCAGCGCGTGTATCTGATTCGCCACGGCGAGACGGAATGGAGCGTGAGCGGGCGGCACACCGGCACCACCGACATCTCGCTGACCGCCAAGGGTCGAGCCGTGGCCAAGCGCCTCGCGCCGATGCTGGCCGAAGAGAGCTTCGCGCTCGTCCTCGTCAGTCCTCTGCAACGCGCGCGGCAGACATGCGAGCTCGCAGGCCTGGGTGCGCGGGCGACGATCGATAGGGATCTCTGCGAGTGGAACTACGGCCAGTACGAGGGGCTCACGCCCGCGCAGATCCGTGCACAGGCACCAGAATGGCTGATCTTCCGTGACGGATGTCCCGATGGAGATACTCCGGCGCAGGCGGGTGCGCGCGCCGACCGCGTGATCGCGAAGGCCCGCGCCAGCGAAGGCAACATCGCATTGTTTGCCCACGGCCACATTCTTCGCGTGGTTGCGGCCCGATGGATCGGCCTGCCTGTGTCGGGGGGATCTCACTTCCTGCTTCATACCGCGACGTTGAGCGTGCTGAGCTACTACCATGGGATCGGGGCAATAGAACGCTGGAATACAGCCGTAGCCGTGACGGTGGACGCGCAGCCCGTGCCTGATGGCGAGATCCCGCTGGTGGACGACGGAAGAGCCCACGCGGTCAGGGTCGAGCTGGGCTGAGCGGGGGAAGGGACGGACCGATGGGCGACCAGCTACAGGCTGAGGCGGACCTGGACCGGCCGCCGACGGATGAAGAGCTCGCCCGGCTCCAGTGGACCACGGTGCTGTACTACCTGCACGAGACCAACCCGGACAACGGGCTTGTCCGCGACAAGACCGACCCGGCCGCGCCATGCAGCATTGCCGCCATCGGTCTCGCCATGGCAACGATCCCGGCAATCGTCGAGCGCGGAGTAGTGATCCGCAAGTTCGCCGCGAAGATCGCCCGCCGCCATCTCCACACCCTCATCAACCTCCCGCAGGGACCTGAGCCGGACACCGCCGGGCACAAAGGCTTTTTCTACCACTTCCTCGACATCGACACCGGCCGCCGCGTCTGGAACTGCGAGCTCTCCACGCTCGACTCGGCGTTCCTGTTCGCAGGCGCGCTCACCTGCTCCACCTACTTCGACGCCGACACGGAGGACGAGGCGGAGGTCCGCCGCCTGGCTGACGCGCTCTACTGCCGGGCCGACTGGAACTGGGCACGCGACGGCGGCCCGACGCTCACCCACGGCTGGAAGCCCGAGACCGGCTTCCTGCCGCACCGCTACGAGGGCTATGACGAGGGGCTGTTGCTCTATTTCCTTGGCCTCGGCTCGCCGACTCACCCGCTGCCGCCGGAGAGCTACGCCGCTTACTGCGCCACCTATCAGTGGAAGGAGATATACGGCCGCGAGTTGCTCTACTCCGGGCCGCTATTCACCCACCAGCTCTCGCACCTGTGGGTCGACTTCCGCGGCATCCGCGACGCCTTCATGCGCGAGCGCCGCAGCGACTACTTCGAGAACACCCGGCAGGCGACCTTTGTGCAGCAGGAATACGCCGTCCGGAACCCGCTGGAGTTCGAGGGCTACGGGGAGCACTGTTGGGGCTTCACGGCCTGCGATGGCCCGGGCTGGATTAAGCGGGCAGTGAACGGCGTCGAGCGGCAGTTTTACGACTACACCGCGCGCGGTGCCCCGTTCGGCCCCGACGACGGGACCGTCGCTCCGTGGGTGGTGGTCGCCTCGCTGCCGTTCGCGCCGGAAATCGTCATCCCGACCGTTCGCTACTTCGCCGGGTTGGACCTGGGAATGACCGCCCTCTACGGGTTCAAGCCGTCGTTCAATCAGACCTTCGCCGTCGAAGACAGCCCGACCGGCTGGTGGGTCACCCCTCACCACTTCGGCATTGATCAGGGGCCGGTCGTGCTGATGATCGAGAACTACCGCTCTGGCCTGGTCTGGGACACCATGCGGCGCTGCCCAGCCGTGATCGCCGGGTTGCAGCGGGCCGGGTTCACCGGCGGCTGGCTGTGAAGATGGGCCGGCAAGTGCTGCGCATTCATGACGTGCCGACCTGGCAAGGCGCGCGGGTGCGGCAGGTTATCGCCACGATTAGTCCTGGCTCGCAGACGCCAGAGATCATCGGACGAATGATTCGCGCCGGAATGAACATCGCGCGGCTCAACTTTTCACACGGCGAGTTCATCGGTCACCGGCTAGTCATTGAGAACATCCGGACGGGCTCGGCCCAGGGCTTTCGGACACGGAGAAGAACCGAACCATCTGATCGACAACCTGCGCTACGCGCACGAGCATGGCACCGACCGGCCGGAACTCGCTCACTGGACTTGGCCGTACTGATCGCGCTTAGGAGGCCGTGAAATGACAGCGCTGCAGAACCCATTGCGTGCCTTGCAGACCTTTGGTCAATCGGTCTGGCTCGACTACATACGCCGCAGCCTGATCACGAGCGGTGAGTTGCGCCGGCTGATCGACGAAGATGGCCTGCGCGGCGTAACCTCAAACCCGTCTATTTTTGAAAAGGCGGTCGCCGGCAGTGCCGATTACAAGGAGATGCTCGCGGCACCAGAGCTGCGTGCGCTGGACGCAAAGACGCTTTATGAGACACTCGCCGTCCGCGACATTAGAGACGCCGCTGATGCCCTGAGCCTTGTGTACGAACAGACTTCGAGGCGTGACGGGTACGTGAGCCTGGAGGTCTCGCCGTATCTCGCGCACGACACTGCGGGCACGCTGAAGGAAGCCAGGCGATTATGGCAGGCGGTCGGACGCGAAAACTTGATGATCAAAGTCCCCGCTACGCGTGAGGGAATTCCCGCCATCCAGCAACTGATCAGCGAAGGCATCAATGTCAATGTGACGCTGCTCTTTGCGCAGGAGACCTACGAGCAGGTTGCGGAAGCGTACATCGCAGGGCTGGAGAGACTTGCCGCGCGCGGCGGCGATCCGAAGCGGGTGGCGAGCGTGGCCAGCTTTTTCGTCAGCCGGATCGATGCCGCGATCGATGCACTGATCGCGACGCGGCTGGAGACGACGACCGATGTGGGAGAGCAGGATTTGCTGCGGGGCCCCACCGGGAAGGTAGCCATTGCCAACGCCAGGCTCGCCTATCAGCGTTACCGCGAAATCGTCAGCGGGCGGCGCTGGCGCGCACTGACGGAACAAGGCGCACAAACGCAGCGGCTGCTATGGGCGAGCACCAGCACCAAGAACCCCAGCTATCGTGATGTCGTTTACGTCGAAGAACTGATCGGGCCCGACACCGTTAACACGATTCCTCCCTCGACCTTCGAGGCGTTCCGCGACCATGGGCGGCTGCGCGCGAGCCTCACCGAAGATCTCGATTCCGCCGCTGAGACGATGACCACGCTCGCGAAAGCCCGAATCTCGATGAAAGACGTCACCGACCAGCTGCTGGATGAGGGCGTGCAGCTTTTCTCGGATGCCTTCGGGAAGGTTCTAGCAGCAGTGGAAAAGCAAAGCAGGGAAGCCGGCGCATGAAGGATCAATCGCCTGACTTACCGCTACCCGAGCGCCTAGCGGCCGCGGTGCGCGATTCTCTGGCCGAGTGGCGCACACAGGGCAAGGTCAGGAAGCTCTGGGGCCGGGATGCGAGCATCCACACGGTTCCACGGAACGGGAGTTCGACAGCCTGTCGACCACGGACATTCAGGTGCCGGATTCGCGCGCGCTCTGCCCCAGCAATTCTCCCGTGTGCCTGGCGATCATCAACTCCTCGTCGGTCGGGATCACCCACGCGGAAACCCGGCTCCGGGCTCTGGAGATCCGCGGACCGCCCTGTTCGTTGGCTGCCGCGTCGAGCTCGACGCCGAGCCACGCGCAACGCGCGCAGATGCGCGCGCGAATCTCGGGCGAGTTCTCGCCTATGCCGGCGGTGAACACCAGGCCGTCGATGCCGCCCAGCACCGCTGCAAGGGCGCCGATTTCCCTGGCCGCACGATAGACGAAATACTCGACTGCGAGCAGCGCGGATGGCTCGTCATGCTCGAGGAGAACGCGCATGTCGCTGCTGATGCCCGAGATGCCCAGCAGTCCTGACTTCGTGTAGAGCATGGCCTCGACCTCCAATGCCGAGAGGCCGAGCCCCTGCAACAGGTGCAGGACGACTCCGGGATCGAGCGCCCCGGGGCGCGTGCCCATGCAGAGCCCGTCGAGCGCCGTGAAGCCGAGCGTACACTCGACGCTCCTCAGGTTGTCCATGGCACACAGGCTGGCGCCGTTGCCCAGATGACCGACGATGACCCGTCCACTAGCGATCTCGGGCGCCATCTCGGGCAGCACCGATGCGATGTACTCGTAGGAGAGCCCATGGAAGCCGTAGCGCTGCACGCCCCTCTCCCGTACGTCCTGCGGCAGCGGCACCAGCTTTGCCACGGCCGGCTGTCCCCAATGGAAGCTCGTGTCGAAGCAGGCGACCTGGGGCACGTCTGGCAGAACAGCGGCAACGGCATCGATGGCCGCGAGGTGGTGCGGCTGATGCAGCGGTGCGAGCGGCACGAGCCCGCGCAGGTCCGCGAGGACCTGTGGTATGACGATCGCCGGAGCCGCGTACTTCGCCCCGCCATGGACAACCCGGTGCCCGACGCCGCGCACCCGCACGCCGCTAAAGCGCCCGCGGAGCCAACCTGCTACATGCTCGAGCGCGGCGCGCGCGTCAACGACCGCATTTCCCGGCACGCGATCCACCAGCACGACGCCGCCCGCGTCGAGCGCCGTGAAGCGCGGCGCGGTCCCTATCCCCTCGACCTTGCCACGCATCTCGAGACGCCAGGCGCCGGCTTCCGACAGGTCGTAGACGGCGAACTTGAGGCTCGACGAGCCGGAGTTGATCACCAGCGCGTAGTCGGTCATGGTGATGCTGTCCACTCCAGCCAGTAAGCGGCCATCACCGCAGATGTGAACTTCATAGGCATCCATGGGCATTTCGTCATCGAACACGGCCTTTATGCGTCGGGAAATTTTCTCCACCAGCTGGCGAAGCAGTGGGACCTGCTGGCGTTTCGCTGCCGCGAGGCCCGCCCGCTTGCGGCACGCTTTCGGTAATTCTGCGAGCGCGAGGCCCATTGGCTGGACGACTGCGCGCTGTTCCGAGCGCTCAAGGCCAGGTTTGGAGGCGCTTCCTGACGCTCGCTTCAAACCGGGCGCCTGCTGTTGCCCCAAGTCCCGGAGCGAGCTGAAGGCGGTCAGTGGTGGACAGTAGACGATGAAGGGGGTGGTTCACCGCTTGACCGTGCCGGCGAGCTCGAGCGTTTCGCCGGCTCGCAGCACCGTGATGTGCACTTTACCGCTCGCCGCCCGCAGCTCGATCATTCGGTGGCGAATGCTTTCGTAAGCATCGGGCGCGGCTATCGCGATTCCTTCGACGGCGAGGATCACATCGCCGCCGAGAAGCAGTTCTTCATCCTGGAAAGCCGCCGTGAACTTTCCGCCGCGCACGCCGAGCTGATCGGCCGGCGAGGCCAACGCGACCCGTTGGACGAGCAGGCCCGCCTTGAAACCGACCGGGAGGTTGAAGGCGCGCGCCGCTTCGCCGGTGAGCAGGTAACCATCGAGGCCGCTCCACACGGAGGGCTCCTCCAGCAGCAAGCGCCGCGTTACGTTCGAGGTCACCGCGAATCCGAGGCCGTCCGACCCGCCGCTTTGCGACACGATGTAACTCACGATGCCGATCACCTCACCTTTCAGGTTGAACATCGGCCCACCGGAGTTGCCGCGGTTGATCGCCGCATCGGTCTGAAAGAATTCCGCGTTGAGCATGTCGCTGAACGTGGCGTTCGGCTTGTGCCTCGCACTGAGATGGCCGACGGTGAGCGTGTGCGTGATGCCGAGGGGAGCGCCGACCACGAACACCTGCTCACCGACCTGCGCCTTGTCGGAGTCGCCGAGCTTTACGGGCTTCAAGCCATCCGGGATCCGCTGCAACTGCAGCAGCGCGACGTCGGCCGCGGGTTCCGAAGCGATGACGTCCGCCGCGAAGGGGCCCTGATCCGCAAACTCGACGATCACGGTATCGGCGGTCTGCACGACGTGCGCGGCAGTCACGACCTTCCCATCGGCGCTGACGAGCACGCCTGAGCCAAGTCCTTCGACGCTGACCTGCCTCCCGTTCGATCGACGCAATACCGTGCGCTCCGTCGTACGCACGACCACGACGGCCGGGTCGACCTGCCTGAATACGGGCGCCAGGTTTTCCGCTGACGAGGACGAGGCCAAGGCCCACGTGGAACCGACGAGCAGCAGGAGTCCTGCGATCCCGGGGCGGCGCAAGTTTGCAGCGCTCATCGGGAACACCGGCTGTCCGCGAACGGCGTGCCGTCGAGCGGCAGGTAATGCGCAATCGCGCGACCGCCGAAGCCGCCGAAAAGCGGTACTGACCAGCACAGTGTCATCGTCGTTCTCCGTCTCCCTGTACAGCACATGGATGATCCGAGTGCCGATGTGCTCGGCGAGCGCGGTGGCGCTCTTCGCGCATGGCCTGCAACATCTCAGCCAACCAGAGCAGCTCGTCGAGCGGCTCCTCGGCACAGTGGCACCGGACCGAGCGCGTGGACGCAGGCATCCGGAGCTCGGAGCGAGCGACGATCATGCGCAGCGACGCGGCCTTGGCCCGCAGCTGCTGGATGGCCCGCCAGCCCCTGTGATCGCAGACGCTCACCAAGGCAGCCGCTTTGTCCCTCCACGCCGGATACGCCCACTCGAGAGCCTCCATCAGCCTCGCTTGCGCGCCGGCGTCGTGCTCCGGCGGAACATGGAGAATGAAGCCATCCGAGCAGTCGATTGCGGATCTCCATCGCGCGACGACCTCGTGTTCGAGCGCCGGAAGAACCGGCGACCCCGGCGCCCAGAGCGGCAGCGGGAAATCGCGCAACTCGAGCACCTGCGCGCGCACGCCCGGACGCCTGCTCAGGCTCCCGAGGATCCAGCGCGTCGCCGCGACGTGGGTTCCGACCGCGCCAGCGGCGATGACGGATACGATCGTTCGCGTCTGTGCCGTCAATCGCGGCACTGGGTCGGGCGCGAATACGGAAAGTCCTGGCATTCGAATGCTCGCTACATGTGAAACTGCTCGGGAGCAGCGTACGAGCTGGCGAGGCGCGAGTAGTCAGGGAAGTGTCGCCCTTCGGTCGCCGTTGCGTGGACCTCGTCTCAGGCGCCTCGCGCGGCATGCCGTGTCACCGCAACTCGAAGGCGTGAGTGAAGGAGAGCTACTCCTCCGCAGCTATTCGCATTCAGTCCAGCACGCGCGCGAGCATGCTTCGTTCCCGCTCGAATCCGTCGGCGCCGAGATACTCAAGGACGGCCGGCGCGAACTGCGAGGCAAGCGGCTGTCCAATCCCGAGATTCGCAAGCGTCTCTTGGTACTCTACGATGTCATCGATTGGCCGGGTCACGATTCCGCGAATTTGTACGTCGCGCATGATGTAGTCGGCATTCGGAATACTCTTCGCGACTTCGTCGAACTCCGTCTTCGGCAGCCGCTCGCGGACGAAGACGAGCAACGCGCCTAGCGCGTCGCGCACCTGCACCTCGCTCAACCCGAATCTCTCCTGCAACTGCGGAATGATGCTTCGCCCCGGGTCGGCCGCGACGGCGTATGGGTGAAAGCTGAAGCATGCAAGGGCTGCCAACAACAGAGGAGTGACATGGAATTTGGATCTGCGCATCTGGCTCCCTCTCAGGGTTATCGGTAAACGGTCCATCAGGTCACAAAGAAAGCCACGGACTTCGCGCTGGCCGAGTGCCTTCGGCGCCACGAGCGGGGGAACTCGGTGGAGTGCGCTTCAGGTTTGGCTGCAAAGTCCGTGGTGCAGGAGATCACTGGTCCATCGGCACCGAGGTCGCCGGACCACATTGGCTTCAGGTTTGCTGCATTCATCAGAAGAACCAGGACACGTCCAACGCCCCGAATTCGGCGCTCTTCACCTGCGTCTCGAATGCCTTGGTGGTGAAGGTCATCGCGAGGCTCAAAGCAAACGAGCCGTGGCGCACGGACACGCCCAGCGAGGCATTGCCGACGAAGGGCTTGGTGTCCACGGACCGGCTGTCCTTGAACACCGTGCCGTCGAGCGGCAGGAAATGCGCAATGGCGTGACCTCCGAGGCCGCCGAAGAACGACACGGACCAGCCATCTACCGGCCCGACACCGACAGTCGATGCGGCATTCAACCCTTCACGCAATGAATTGCCGCCGAGCGCGTCGACCAGATTCCAGCCGACCTCGCCGTACATACCCGCTCCCACACCGGTGAAGTACGTGCCGAGACTGACGTTCCCCACGGGGACGAGTCGCCACCTGGCCGATCCGCCTGCACTGCCTTCCGCCCAGAGGTGTGCGGCCGTGAGGCCGATGTTGATGACCGGCTCGTTGGGGAGCTGAGTGTCCCAGCCCATCGGCTCATCGCCGCCGATCAGGTCGTGGAACCACTTCTGTGTGTTTTCAGCCTGCGATGCAGGTCCGACCACGCCCAGTTTGAGCTCCCATCCAAGTGTCCAATCCTTTTTCCGCGCATAGAGCAAGCTGTCTACGTACAGAATGCCGGCGTAGGGTTGGTCGTCCTCGGGCGGATTGGGGATCGAGATGTCGTCCGGGGTATGCATCTCCTGCGCGACGCTCCACGACGCATACGT
Source organism: uncultured Gammaproteobacteria bacterium (assembly GCA_963810775.1). GTDB lineage: Bacteria > Pseudomonadota > Gammaproteobacteria > Steroidobacterales > Steroidobacteraceae > DATBVX01. The sequence continues at coordinate 6,692 of CAWEOT010000018.1, read as the reverse complement.
CGTGTAGCCTTCATCCCCCACGAACGGCAGGAAGCGCCAGAATCGGCCCCATTTGCTGACGAACTTGTCGTCGTCGTAGCTGTCGAGATCGTTCGACACCCAGGTTACGCCGATGCCGTTCGTGTAATTGTTGTCCGAACCGGTGAACACGTCGTTCTCCGCGGTAACGGTCAGCGCTTCGGCGTAAGCGGCGGTCGATTGCGTCACGCAAGCGACCGCGCAGAATGCCAGCAAAGCGAGCACAACAGGTTTGGTATGTAGCATCATGGTCGTTCTCCATCTCCCCGCACATGACATGGCAAATAGATCCGCTGATTCGCGCGGAAGCCGCGCTGGCGTTCCTCGCGCATGGCCTTCAATATCTCGATCCACCAGAACAGCTCCTCGATCGTCTCGTCGATGATGGAGACGACCACTCGCGTGGGCGCCGTCATGCGGGCACCGGATCGGCCGTGAGGCCATTCGTCTCAGGCACACTCCCGCGAGCGACCTTGAACCACGCGGCGTAAAGCGCCGGCAGGAAGAAGATCGTCAGGAACGTGGCGACCGTGAGGCCGCCCATGATGGCAATCGCCATCGGGCCCCAGAACACGCTGCGCGTCAGCGGGATCATGGCCAGCACGGTGGCCGTCGCGGTCAGCACCACCGGACGGGTCCGGTGGACGGCCGCTTCCACCACCGCGTTCCAGGTGTCGCGGCCTGCGGCGATTTCCGACTGCACCTGATCGACCAGGATCACCGAGTTGCGCATGATCATGCCGCTCAAGGCAGTGATGCCGAGGATCGCGACGAAGCCGAGCGGCGCGCTGCACAGAAGCAGCGCGGCGACCACCCCGATGAGCCCGAGCGGCGCGGTCAGGAACACCATGAACATCCGCGAGAAGCTCTGGAGCTGCAGCATCAGGATCGTCAGGATCGTGATCAGCATCACCGGGGCGACCGCCATCAGCGCGCGGTTGGCCTTCTCGCTCTCCTCGACGGCACCGCCGACGTCGATGCGATAACCGGTAGGCAGTTTCGCTTCGATATCCTTCAGCAGCGGCCGAATCGATTGCGTCACCGATACGCCTTGCTCGCCGTCCTTGACGTCGGCGGACACGGTGATGGCCATGTCGCGGTTGCGGCGCCACAGTACCGGCTCTTCGAGCTCGTGGCGGACGCGTGCGATCTGCGAGAGCGGCACGATAGTTCCCTGGCGCGTGTAGAGATTGATGTCCTTCACCGTGTCCAGATCGAGGCGCTCGGACGGCACGGCCCGGGCGACGATGTCGATCAGGTCTTCGTGCTCGCGCAGCTGAGATAACGTCACGCCGTTCATCACCGCCTGGGTGACGAAGCTGATGTCGGCCGGCGCGAGGCCCAGCGCACGCGCCTTGTCCTGGTCGACGTCGACTTTCAGCGTGCGCACCGGGTCGTTCCAGTCGAGCTGGACGTCGCGCACCTTCGGGCTCGACGCCACCACGGCTTCGACCTCACGCGCGATCGCACGCACCTGTTGCGTGTCCGGACCCACGACACGGAACTGGACCGGGAAGCCGACCGGCGGGCCGAGCTCCAGGCGCGTCACGCGGACCCACACCTCCGGGAACTGCTTGTCGACGCTCGCCATCAGCCGCGAGCGCACGCGTTCACGCGCCTCCATGTCGCGCGTCATGACGATGAACACGGCGTAGCTCGGGTTCGGCAGCTCCGGATTGAGCGAGAGATAGAAGCGCGGCTGGCCGGCGCCCGTGTACGCGGTGAAGAAGCGGATGTCCTTGTCCTTCGCAAGGACCGACTCCATTTTCTTGACCTGCTCGGTGGTCGCGGCGAACGATGCGCCTTCCTTCAGTCGCAGCTCCACGACCAGTTCGGGCCGTGTGCTGTTGGGGAAGAACTGCTGCGGCACCAACCTGATTCCCACGATCGCGACGGCCAGTGCAGCCGCGGTCGCGCCGATCACCCACCAGCGCCGCTCGACGGCGAGATCGATCCAGCGGCGCAGCTTGCGGTAGAACGGCGTGTCGTACGCGTCGCCACCGGCGTGATGCTTGCCGAAGTCCTTCGGCAGCATCTTCACCGCCAGATAGGGCGTGAACAGACCCGACACCACCCACGAGAACAGCACAGCCGTGCCCACGATCCAGAAAATGCCGCCCGCATACTCGCCTGTGGTCGACTTGGAGAATCCGATTGGCATGAAGGCGGCGACGGTGATGAGCGCGCCCGTCAGTCGCGGCATCGCGGTCGCGGCGTAGGAGTAGGCGGCCGCCTTGAGGCGATCCCATCCCTCCTCCATCTTCACGATCATCATCTCGACCGCGATGATGCCGTCGTCGACGAGCAGGCCGAGCGCGATGATCAGCGACCCGAGCGAGACGCGCTCGAGGTTCCAGCCCATCGCGAGCATCACCAGGGCGACGACGCCGAGCACGAGCGGCACCGAGAGCCCGACCACGATCCCCGTGCGCCAGCCGAGGCTGATCAGGCAGACCGCGAGCACGATGGAGAGCGCTTCGAGCAGTGAGCGTTCGAATTCCCAGATGGATTCGCTGACGACGGTCGGCTGGTCGGCCACGCGCTCGAGCTCGACGCCATACGGCAGCTCGGTCTGGATCCGCGTGACGGCTTCCTCTATCGCCTTGCCGAGGTCGACGATGTTGCCGTCGTTGGTCATCGTGATGCCGAGCATCAGCACCTGCTGCCCGTTGTGGCGCACGGTGTACATCGGCGGATCTTCGTATCCGCGCGTGATCGTGGTGATGTCACCGAGCTTGATCATGCGGCCGTCGGCGGCGATCGGCACGTTGCGGATATCGTCCAGGCCGGTGAACTGGCCTCTCACCCGTACCAGCACACGGTCGGTGCGGGTGTCGATCGAGCCGGACGCCAGCAGGCTGTTCTGGTTCTTGAGGCTCTCGGCAATCGCCAGCGGCGTGATGCCGAGCGCGGCCAGCCGCTCGTGGGAGAACTCGACGTAGATCTTCTTGGCCTGTTTGCCGTAGATGTCAACCTTCTTCACCATCGCGACTTTGAGCAGCCGACGCTTGATGTCTTCGGCCACGTCGGAAAGCTCAGCGTGACTGATGCCATCGCCTTCCACGGCATACAGCAGCCCGGTCACGTCCCCGTATTCGTCGTTGAAGATCGGACCGATGACGCCCTCGGGAAGCTCGAGCTCGATGTCGCTCAACTTCTTGCGCACCTGGTACCACGCTTCGAGCTGGTCCGCCTTGGAGGTGCCGCCGACCACGGTGATCGTCATGCCGCCATAACCCTGGCGCGCATACGTTTTCACCTTCTCGAAGTGCTCGAGCTGCTCGAATTTCTTCTCCATGCGGTTGAGCACCTCGTCCTGGATCTGTTGTGCCGTGGCGCCGGGCCAGATCACGAGCGCCGTCATCGACGGCACCGAGAAGTTCGGGTCTTCGAGCTGACCGAGCCGGGTGAAGCCGAGCACGCCGCCCACGCCGATCACGAGGATCAGGAACAGCACGATGGCGCGGTGGTTCAGCGCCCATTCGGTGACGTTGAAGGATTTCATCGGGAGGCTTCCCGGGGGTTTTCAGAGCGCACTGACGAGAGCAGCGCGACTTTCAATCCGGGAGCCATCTTCTGCACGCCCGCGGTGACGATGAGCACGCCCGCCGGCGGCCCGGTGACGAGAACCTCGTCCTTGCGGTATCCGTGCACCGTGACGCGGATCAGTTCGACCGTTCCGATCGGCTCGGCGCCGGCGCGCCGCACAGCCCACAACGCCGGCTGCCCCTGGCTTTGCGTGATCGCGGCGGCCGGGATCACTGCCACCCTCGGGCCTGCCGAATCGTGCTCGGCCATCAGCATCGCCGACGCGCCGAGAGGCAGCGTGCGCGGCGCCGCCGGGCGTAGCCGTGCACGGTACGTGCGCGTCTGCGCTGCGGCCTGAGCGGACAGTTCCCGCAGGACGACCTCGAACTTGTCGTCCGGCGCGCTCGTGAGCCACGCCCGGTAGCGAGCGGTCTTGAAGATCGTCAGATGGTCTTCCGGCACGTCGATGACGATCTCGGGTTCGCCCTCGTTCGCGATCTCGATGACCGGCTGCCCTTCCGCGACGACCTGCCCGACCTCGAACCGCACGGCGGTCACGGCGCCGCTGCCCGATGCGCGCAAGACCGTGTACTTCACCTGATTGCGAGCGAGATTCAGTTTGCGCGTCTCGGCCTCGGCCGCTGCCCGGGCGGTGAGCGACTCGCTGTGTGCGTGCTCCTCGTCGGAGTCGCTTACCGACCCGTCGAGCTTCAGATCCTGCAGACGCCGCCAGTCCGAATCGGCCTGGCGCACCCGCGTCATAGCAGCCTCGAGATGCTGGCGGGCGGCTTCCTCCGTCAGCTTGAAGTCGACGTCATCCAGCACCGCGAGCACGTCGCCTTCGCGTACCGTGTCGCCGACGTCGACCCGCCGCTCCATGACCTTGCCGCCGACGCGAAACGCCTGATCGACCTCGTGTCGCGCCTGCACCGAGCCGAAGTAACGATTCGCGTCGCGCGCCGTGTCGTAGCGAAGTTCGACCGTGCGAACGGCCCGAAGCGCCCCCGCCTCCGGTGCGCGCGATCCGCACGCGGCAAGCAGCGAGGCAGTGGATACGGTGACGGCGATCGTGGCAAGCAGGCTTTTCAAGACGGTTCTCCGTTAAGTGGCACCGGGCTCGAACGCTTCCCAGCCTCCCCCGAGCGCCTTGAAGAGCTGCACGGTGGAGAGCAGCAGCTGTGTGCTGCTGTCGTTTGCGTCGATCCGGACGTTGAGGCGCGTGCGCTGCGCATCGAGCAGCGCCGCTGTCGCACGTGTGGCTTCGATAAGTCGTGGCATTCGAATGACTCGCGTCGTCTGATGTCTACGGCAGCAGATTACGGAGCGACCACAGGCAAGTGGTCAGGAAAGCGTCGGCGTTCCGTCGCAATAACGCGCGCATCGCCTTACACCTTCCGACTTCCGAATGCACACCGAATGTGCCCATATGCTGCGTCTCCCGCTCACCACGCATAGCTGAGGTAAAGCATCGAATACAGCCAGTTGTCATTGCCGCCGGTCCACTGTGTGGCGGCATCGCCGGGAAACAATGCGCCGATGACTCCGATGAAGTAGAGCTTGTCCGTCGCCTGCCAGTCGAACGTCACGTCGACCTCGTCGCCGAAGTGATCATCAGCAACGGCGGGGTCAAGGCTCCTGGGCTGATCGAGCATGAACCGATAACACAGCACGTTCATCGTGAGGTCTTCGCGCGGCTTGAGCTTCGCGCGGAGCATGTGGCTCACGACGTTGGCGTTTCCGAGCGGGTAGTCGCCCGCGATTTCGCCTTGATACCAGGTGCCGTAATCGGTGAAGCCATAAGCGATCTCGCGAAACTGCTCGTCGTCGGCGGTGCGCGGGTCGTCGCCGTCGAAGTGCGCGTAGCGGTAGGAAAACGTCGGAGACCAGCTCACCGTGTCGGCGTGGTAGCTGATCTCCGTGTACCAGCCGTTCGCGTCGATCTGGTCGTTTTGCTCGGTCACGTACTCGCCGCGCAAGTGGAGTTTCCGTTCCCCGCCCCAATCGATGCGTCCCGAGAAGACGTTGAGGCTATCGGCATCGGGCAGGTTGGGATCGACCTTCAGGTAGCTGCCGCCGAGCTTCACGCCATCGGCGAACGTGTACTCGACATTCGCGCCGTCTGCATGCCCCTTGATGCCGCCGCCACGGGGCCGGTTCTCGATGTGGAAGCCTTCGAGGAGCCACTTATCGGTGTTCAAGCGCACGATGACAGAGTCTTCGAAGGCTTTGCGCATGCCGAGGTACCAGCCGCCGCGTTCCCCGCCGTCCCCGCCGCCGTCGTTGACGATCAGGCCCGTGCCGATCGTGTAGTCCTGACGTCCGATCGTGATCGAGAACTCGTCCTTCTCGAGGCCCTCGAACAGGTCTGTGACCTTCCAGCCGATATTGGCCTGCTCAAGGGTGAAGGAGTCGGTGTCGTCGAGGCCGACCGTGAGTCCCGAAGCGTCGTCGTCGTAGGTCTTCGTGTAGACGCCGCTCAGCTGCGCCGACAACGTGCCTTTTCCCGCCCGCGTCTCGAACGACAGGCGCGGCTCCACTCCGAGCTCCTGCCAGTGGTCGGTGTTGGCGCCGAGGAACTCCTCCGACTGCCCGAACCACGAGTTCGAGTTGAAGAATGCGGCCCCTATGGTGTCGGCGTTGACGCTCAGCTTGGTGGCCGTGCCCTCGTTGTCGAGCAGGTCATATGCCGCGGCCGTGGATGCTGCGAGCAAGGCTATCGCGGCGGCGACGAGCCCGCGGTATTGAACGCATGTAACGCGTGTCTTGAGCTTCATGTTCCGACTCCTAAGGCCGCGTCTTGCAGAACGGCCAACACCAAGTGGACAGTTTGAGCGTCTCGGCCTCGGCCGCTGCCCGCGCCGTGTACGGCGACAGCGGTCGCGGCCAGCAGGCTCTTCAGGACGGTTCTCATGTTCTGTGGCGCATTGCTCGAACGCCTCCCAGCCTCCCCCGAGCGCCTTGAAGAGCTGCACGGTGGAGAGCAGCAGCTGCGTGCTGCTGTCGTTTGCGTCGATCCGGACGGTGAGGCGCGTGCGCTGCGCATCGAGCAGCGGCAAGAGGTCGATTTGACCGCGGTCGTAGAGTGATTGCGCGTGACTGAGCGCCGCGTCCGCGGCGGCGGCCGCGCTCTGCAGGTTCTCGTCGCG
>CAWEOT010000017.1:0-12254 GCA_963810775.1 uncultured Gammaproteobacteria bacterium | reverse complement strand
AACTCAACTCATTGCTTGCCGCGAGTGGCCTGTGACGCCGACCGGTCGCTGTTATCCATGTCCCGGGCAATCTTCCACTCGCCGCCCGCTTGCCGCTGGAGGATTACGAGGTACTTCCCGCTGTCTTCGACTGGCTTACCGCCGGCGCGCGGAACACCGTTCCATCGATACGTGCCGCGGTCAAAGGCCCATTGGCCTGCGATCTCTACTTCTGCCGAGGAAAGGTCGAAATCGGATTGGGCGAATTCGCCAAAAAATGTCCTGAAGTAGCCGACGATGGCGTCTCTTCCGGTAACTGCGGGTTGGTCCGGGTAGAGCACCAGGGCATCCTCTGTATACAACTCGGCAATCTTGCTGGCGTCCCCCGCCTTCCATGCTGAGACGTATGCGTTCCGAGTCTTGTCTATTCCCTTCCGCTCTTGCTGCGGCTGAGGGGCGCCAGGAAAAAGTCCCGCGCTCGTCGGTTGCTCTGCAACGGGCGTCATCAAGTCCTGAGCGGCGACCAGTTGCCATTTGCCGTCACGCCGCACCAGGACATCGGTCCATACAAAACGCCCTCGCTCCCCATCGCTGCGCGCGAAGGTTTCATGCCCTTGCGCGATGGCCACGTGCCCGATGAATCGCACCTTCATCTCATTCAGCTCGTTGGAAGTGAAGCCAAGGGGGTTCGCCTTCGTGTCATCGATGAATTCTTGCTTCGTGTACTGCGTGCCCTCCGGACTGACACCGATAAAGTCATCCGCGAAAATATGCTCGATGACCGCAGGATCACCGGACACTGCCACTTGGGCCCACGCGCGTTCGATCTCCCGGATTTCGGTTTCCGCCTTCGCGCGGTCGTAGGACGCATCGGCTGGGGGTCGACCGCAGGAGATCGTTCCCAACAACAAGAGCAGGCCGCCGATCATGTGCTTCGGTTGCAGCTTCGTCGTCATGAGCACCTCTCTTGGCAGGAGTTAGCGTCCAACGCGCGCGTTGAGCGACGCGCGGCATCGCTAACTTTCATGTTCGCCTTTCACTGGCTGTTGACTCGCACCGCCGCTGGCTCGCCGGCTCAGAATAAAGTATGCAATGGTGCAAACGCTGACGAAGGCCAGATACGGATAGATGAGCAGCAGATCCACGCGGATGTTGCACTCGCCCGTACAGTTGCGAGGAATGTACACACCCTCATAGGCGATGTATCCGATCCACGCAATCAAGAACGATGGCAGGTAGAACCGGTAGAACACGACGAGGCGTTTCTGGAAGGTCAACAGCAGCAGCGCTATCGCACCGTGGACCAAGACCAGCATCAGTATCAGAACGATCGCATTCATGGCATCACTTGGCCGGTCTCGTCTTCCTTATGCTCGGCCGCTCGCTTGAGCGCTGTTACACCCCAGCCCACTTGAGCCATCCGTAGGCGCAGAGCGCAATCGTCACCAGTCCGGTTACAGGGACTGCTCGGTAAAAGAAGCCATGCGTTGCGCGTATCACGATAATCCCAACGAGAAGCGACATCGCAAACGTCGCAACTATAGGAATCCACCACTCATAGATCAGGAAACCCAAACCGACGAGCGCGAACGTGGCCAGCAATGAAAGACCGCTGATGATGGAGAACGCGACACTGCGATCCCTAACGCGCGCCCGGTCCATGATGGTTGTTGCGCGAGCTGTCGATATGCCACAGAACAGCGCAAGAGCGTAGAGAGCGACTTGCATGGTCAGGCAACGGAACCGAACTTCTCGGCCCAGGTTGCTTCTCGATAGCGCATCACCTATCGACTCGCTCACGCTGGGTAAGCGTGAAGGAGCAGCTCTGGGTGGGTGAGCAATCAATTGGCACGGGATGCGACGAGTCGCAACCTTCCAGGCACCTGAGCTCGATGGGAATCTTCAAGTCATCGATCGCAATGGAAAAGGGAGTTATGGGCAGCGTTTCCGCAGCAGGCATCGCGAGGAGCTGAGGATCAGCGGGCCGGCAACCCGCGGTAGTCAATATCCCGAGATGGCCACTGACTTGAATCTCGATTCCATGGCGATTGAGCGTTGTTTCGAACGGCTGCCCGGCCTTCATGTGCTTGACCGTGTCGTACAGGTCTTCGGGCCGCTTAACTGATGCTCCGTTGAAACCAGTAAATAGATCCCCCGTCTTGATGCCGGCAACTTCGGCCGGCGAACCGGCGTCCACTTGCCAGGCGATGGCGCCCGCAGCGGCGGAACGATCCGGTTCCGAGAAGCCCTGCTCTGCGGCGGACTGAGCGTTCATGGTCGCGACCCCCAGACAAACTGTTCCACTCCAAGGTAGTACTGCTTGCACGCCTACCGCTTCCTTGGTCCAGGGCTCGATGCCGAATCGGCCATCGATGATGGCCCGACATTCTTTGATCGCTGCTGGACACTCGATCGTCTGCTTGTCCCAGGCACAGCCATAGAGGCATTCGACCGGAATGGAAGCAGGCGTCGATGCGACCTTGCGCACCAGCACTTCGATTCGAAAGCTAGCTGGCACGGACGATTCGGTCGCAGCTTGCAGAGTCATCATGGGCAACAAGAAGGAAGTCCCAAGAATCGATAGCTTCGTTCTCATGGCACGGTCCCTTGCGTCGCCACCCGTATTGTTCTACCTGATTCTGCGCCCGCAGATTGGTGGCGTCTAACGCGTTATGGTGCCGGCACTGTGCCTACCGCGTTTGCTCCCAACGCGTTGCTAGACGGCAGGTTGTCGCCGCCACTCGGACTCGAGCTGCGCGAAAATAAGGTCCGTGGCCCAGGCACCCTTGAACCACGTGCTCTCCCGCAGTTCTCCCTCCCGCCGGAAAGCAAGGCGCTCAAGGAGATGCTGCGCGCGAATATTGCGTACATCAGTCTGGGAAAAAACTCGATGCAGCGCGAGCTTCTCGAACGCGTATCGAACCACCGCTCCAACGGCCTCGGTAGCGAATCCCTGACGTTGATGGATGGTAGCGAACGTGAACCCAAGCTCGGCCTGGCGAGGGTCAGCCCTACGGGTGCGAAGAGCCACGTCCCCAATGAGAGTGCCCGTGGATTGGAGACTCACTGCGAACTGAAACCAAGTGCCAGGCGTCCCCGGCGCGACGTCATGCAGGCTTGCGATGAACCGCCTCGCTTCGCTGAGAGAATATGGGCACTCCCAACTCTGATAGCGCGCTACCTCTGCATCACTGCGGTATGCGGCAAGGGCCTCAGCATCGCCGGAAGCGAAGCGCCGGATGGCGAGGCGCCTGGACATGAAATGCTCGAACGACGGATCTTCCATAACTACCGCACGGCTTCTTCATGCCGTATTCGCTAGCCCCGTAGCCGCCGTGCCGCAAGAACCGCGACTCTAACGACCGCAGTGAAAATTGCGCAGGCCGTGACCCACAGCGCCGTGTTGGCTACTGAAACCACAACATACCCGGCGAGATCAGAGGGAAAGGCCTGGAACGCCTTCCCGATCGTCATCCACCAAACAGCGGCACCGGGCTCGATAAAGTAATCAAGAGTACTGGCGATAGCACGCGGCACAAGTTGCGGATACCCCGCCACACGCACGCCTATGGCAATCACACTCAGAACGAGCAAGCCGAACGACAGGGCAATCCACGCGCCCGTACGCCTCCTGCGGGTTTGCTCCAGCGCGACGCGGTGCTGCTTGCTAGGGGCCGGCACGTCATCCCTCCCGCGTTTGCTTCAACGCTGGATGCCCCGATCAGCTTTCCTTCTCGCTGACGAGAAAGAGAATCAGCATCGCAGAAGCAAAGAATCGAAATGCATCCGGCAGCACATTCAATTGCTGGCTTTGCCACATCTCGAACCATTCACCGGCAATCACCAGCCAGCCGATGAAATACAACGCCGCAGTGACTCCCAGTCCAAGTCTTGCCACGCTTGCGGCACGTTGGAATAAAGCGCTCTCCCGTCGCGCCGCCCACATGCGAGCAGCGCCGATCCAACACAGCGCCGCAGCAATCGCTTCGACCAGCACGATGCACCCGAATATGGTGTACACCAGCGCCGGACTGGTGATGGCTCTCCACATAGCACCTGGATGCTTGAACGTGGTCTCCATACCCACTGTCGTCTTGACCGCTACGACGCCGACATCCGGCATCGTGACGTTTCCGAGCACTGCAAAGGTGAGCAACAGGGCCGTGCCCGCGACCAGGATGATCTTGATTATTTTCATTGTGGGAACTCCCGCTCCAACGCATTGTTAGGGGTATAGATATATCACCCGGAAATTAGCATCAGCGATTCGGTCGTGCACGGTGACCTGGGCGATGTGATCGTTTTGTGGCGCGGGACAGACTTTCCGCTGTTGGCCGCCTACTGAGGATCCATGTACTTCCGGTCCCCGCCCGCAGCGGGCAATTAGAATGACAGTGCTGTTCGTTGTAGCCATTCCGACCGCTTGATTTTAGAGGAGACGCAGCATGGACCGATTCACCGGCGGTTGCCTGTGCGGCAACGTCCGAATTGTGGCGTCGGGACTCCCATACCGGGTCGGCCTTTGTCACTGTCTCGACTGCCGCAAGCATCATGGGGCCCTTTTTCAGGCTTTCGCGGTGTTCCCTCAGGATGCGGTGACGATCGATGGCGAGACACGCGACTACGCCGGGCGGTATTTCTGTCCCCGCTGCGGCTCGTCCGTTTTCTCACGCAGCGCAGACGAAATCGAAGTGAACGCAGGATCCCTGGATGCCCCTGACCAACTGAGGCCAACCTACGAACTCTGGACGGTTCGTCGCGAGTCATGGTTGCCGCCGTTTCCACTCAAGACACGATACGACCGCGATCGTGACGCCACGGGGCGCTTTGAGGAGTAGGGTTGCGCGATCAATCTCTGCAGTACCCTTCGCCGGACCGGATCGTCAGGCAGTCCGATTTGTCGGTAAGCCACTTCATTCCGGTTTCCATACCGTTTGTCGCGCGAATGAATTCCTTTGTGCCATTGCGGTCGAAGTGGATCTGACTGCCGACGGTGCTTCCTTCGTAGGTTCGCGGGCCGTCAAGATCCTGAATAGTGATTTCGTACTTACCCTTGCCCCCTTCGATCCGAAGAAATGTTCCCTCGGGTCCGTTCCATTGGCCAAGCCATTTGTCCGTTGCAGGATCGGAACTCGTAACGTTGGAACTCGCAGCGTTGCTTGAGCCAGTGTCGGGCTCGCGCTTGATACAGCCAAAGAGAACGACCGTGAACACAAGCAATGCAGCCAGAGAGTGGTGCCAACCTTTCATGCGGAGCGGCTTGAAGCATTGCGAGACAGCTGGGACCTGGCGGCCCGCAGGAGAACGCGCGAGTACAGTTTGTGAAACCCGAGCAGCGCGCTGAAAACAGGACCCAGGGTGGCTCGACCCGTCTTCGCGTTACGCATGGGGACCACCGCGGAACCGAAGAAGAGCCGGGTGCCGATGATGGATTGCAGGCTGTCGGGCGCAGTCGCCACCATCAGCCAGGTACGCGTGCGGCCCGTGTAGTCTGCGAGCAGCAACTGATTTGGGGAACGCGCTTCGACCGACCAGGCCGCGAAGGAACTGAGATCGCCGCGCGCGAGTTCACCCGCCTCAACGTCCGTGGAGGGTCGTGAGGCAAACACCCGAAGGATCAACCGCTCAAGCTTGAACACGGCGGTGGTGTAGAAGGCTTCAACGAACTCGGCATGAGAGACCGGCCGAGCTACTTCAGTGGCGTAGCAGTCCGCGTAGGCTCCTGAGGCGAGATAGCGGGTCAGCAGCGCATCCGATGGCAATTCGCAAGAACGGATCACGGGCACTCTAACGTCCCGGTTCGGCGACTGGACGATGCGAGGGTGTGGCGCTGCGATACCCGGCCCCGCGCACGACTGTTCCTGGTAGCGCGTTGGTCATCTTGCCATCGGCAATCACAGGCACCCCGTTCACGAGCACGTACTGCATGCCGATCGACAGTTGATTAGGGTCTTCGAACGTCGCGACGTCACGAATGGCATCGGGGTCGAATACCACCACATCGGCCCACATTCCCTGCTTGAGCACGCCGCGGTCAGTGAGGCGCATGCGCTGCGCTGGCAGCGCCGTGAACTTCCGGATAGCGTCCTCGAGCGTGAGCTTGTGTTCCTCGCGAACGTACTTACGCAGGACGCGCGGGAACGTTCCGTACGCGCGCGGATGCGGGTGCTCCTTGCCGAGAACCCCGTCGGGCGCCGTGCCCTGCGAATCGTTGCAGACCGATGTCCACGGCTGTTGCAGCGCAAGTGCGACATCCGGTTCCGACATCCCGAAAATGGCGTTGTAGGTATACGCGTCGTCCTCGACCAGGATATCCATCAACGTATCGATGGGATCCTTGCCGCGTTCCTTCGCGATCTGCGTCAGCGTCTTACCCTGCAGCGGAAGCAGACGTGGATTTGCCACCACGGCTATGAGAATCGCTTCGGGGCCCGGAATCTCCTGCCACTCGTTTTCCCAAGCAGCATCCTTTGTGAGCATGTCTTGCCGCATGCGCGCGCGCATCGCCGGGTCCTTCAACCGCTCGACCAGTTTCTTGTCACCGCCGTCATGCGCCCACGGCGGCAGGAACGCCGACATGCTGTTGAACCATGCCGGATACGCGTATGTATCGGCGCCGACTTCGACGCCGCTCGAGCGCGCCGCATCGATCTTCGCCACGATCTGCGGCATCAATCCCCATTGCGGTTTGCCTGCCGCCTTCAGATGCCAGATCTCCACCGGGATCTTCGCCTCGCGACCGATCCGCACCGCCTCGTCGATCGCTTCGAAGATGTGTGCACCCTCCGACCTCATGTGCGTTGCGTACACACCGCCGTATTTCGACGCTTCGCTCGCCAGCGCGACCAACTCCTCGGTGCTTGCATAGGGCGCAGGCGCGTACTGCAACGAAGTGGACACACCCACGGCACCGTCCTGCATCGCCTCACGCACGTGCCGCTTCATGCGCTCCAGCTCATCCGCGTTTGGCTGCTTGTCGGCATCGCCCAGCACCATGCGCCGCACCTGGGTCGCACCCACGTACGTGGCGAGATTGATTCCGAGTCCCTGCCTTTCCAGGCGCGCGAAATACTGGGCGAGCGTGCGCCAGTCCGGCGTCAGCCCGTAGTGCTCATAGATCACGCGGTCGGCGGCGATGATCGAATCATTGAGCGGCGCAGCCGAACCGCCCTCGCCGGTGATCTCCGTCGTGATTCCCTGAAAAATCTTGGACGGCAAGTGCGGATTCACGAGGATCGTCAGTTCCGACTGGCCGAGCATGTCGATGAATCCCGGCGCGACGACTCTTCCGCGAGCATCCAATCGGCGCGTCGCCGCCTCGCCTCCGAGGTGGCCGATGGCCGCGATTCTGCCGTCGCGAATCCCTATGTCTGCGGCGTACCACGGCGAGCCAGTGCCGTCGATGACGTGCCCGTTCTCGATTACCACATCGAACGGCGTCGCAGCGCCTGCGCGCGCTGGCGACCACGCCGCGACGATGCCCAGGACAGCAAGCGCGAGATGGGCGGCCACTTTACTCACGGGTCGGACCATTGCGCGGTTCCAGTAATTCAATTCTGTTGCCGAACGGATCCGCAACGCGCCGCATTCTCCATCCCCGGCGGCATCGCGAGTTGAACGTGTTCGATGGCAGCTATTGGCACGTTGTCACACGCTGCCGAACGCTTCGTCATAGCGGACCACGCCAGACGCACCGCGCAACGCTCCGGCCACGAGCTCAGCGATCATGAAAACATCCTCTGGCACATCGAACTCAGATCGGATCGCATACCTGGCTGCCGGAACGAATCCGAAGCGCGGATAGTATTCCGCGTGGCCTAAGACGACCACGGCCTGGCAACCAAGCTGTTTGCACTGCTCCAGACCCTCACGCACGAGCGCAGACCCAATGCCTTTCCGTTGGTGGTCAGGCGCCACGGCCATCGGACCGAGTCCCATGATGTTCAAGTTGTCGTGCGCCGACAACGAGACTGGCGAGAACAGAACGTGCCCCACGACCGTGTCATCCACTTCCGCGACAAGCGAAACCAATTTCCCGGCTTTAGGCCGCAAGAGGTCAACGAGGTCCGCCTCCGCTGACGTTCCGAACGCGGCCCGGTTCACTGCATGAACCGCCGCACGGTCGGCTCTATCTTCCTGTCGAATGTGCATACGCCACTAAGGCGTGCTCTGGGAGAAACCCGTGTTAGCCCCGCAAAGTCTTGCTATACACAAAGAAAGCTTCATCGCGCACCCAGTCGAGAGACTCGTAGAGCGATTGCGCGACGGTGTTGGTTCTTGCCGTCGAAAGATCCATGTGTGTGACGCCTGCCTTCGCGGCGTGTGCTTCTGCCGCAAGCATGAGTGACTTGCCCGCTCCTGTGCCTCGAGCTTCGGGGCTCACAAACAAGTCGTACAGCGTATATGTGGGCGCTGCCTTGACCGAGCAAAACGTCGGATAGAGCTGGCAGAACCCGACCAGCGTCTTCGTCGCGGTCTCGGCGACGATGAGAACAGACTCTCTCCGTTGAAACCGTTCATTGATGAACCGCCGAGCGAGCGGCAGGTCAGGAGCCCGCTGGTAAAACTGCCGATACGCATCGAAGAGCAATGCGACAGCGTCGAGGTCGTCGAGTGTCGCAAGCCTGGTTGAGATTGTAGTCATTTGCAGTGACCCAGTATCACTCACGTTCCCTTTTCTCGGTCGCCGCGCTGAGGAGCCGGCCCGCTTCAGCGTTGCGCTCGGCGGGTTTCCCGCCGCTGCGCACGCATCGCATGATCGGCTCGCGCAATCAGGTCTTCAAGAGAAACATCGGACGCGCTTGGCAACACTTCGATGCCGAAACTCATCGACAACTGAAAGGGCCTCCCAGCTTGGTGATTGACCTCATCGATTCTTGCTTGCAGGTGTTTGCTGATGGCGATTGAAGCGGCGGTGTCGTCCACCAAAGCGAGAACTGCAAACTCATCGCCCCCGAGGCGCGCGATCACATCGCTCTCCCGAAAAACCCCGGTAAGCACCCGAGCCGCATCGACGATGAGCGCGTCGCCCGCCTTATGACCCTGCGTGTCGTTTACGTGCTTCAGGCCGTCCACATCGACAAATACCAGCAGGCATTTGGCATGGGTTCGGCGGGCTATTCTCAATCCTTGATCCGCGAGGAGAAGGAAGCCACGTCGGTTGCGAAGTCCTGTCAGTTCGTCGGTGAGCGCCAATTTTTCAAGTTCGACGCTGAGCTTTCGAAGCGATGCTTGCGATTGCTTGTGCCCCGTGACCGCCGCGGCCAGGGTCAATGCCGTCATTGTGGTCAGGCCCGTGAAGGCTTGCAGCAATAGAAGGGACTCATTGGTGGCGTCTTGGGCAAAGGGACCGTTGCCGTAGTATGTGGAGACGACCGCGATCGCGGACACGAGGCAGGTCGCCAGAGCCACGACGCCGGGACTAAAACGACACGCGATCAACACCAGGCAGGGCAACGGCAGGAAAGACAGCGGATACGTGCCGTCCCCCGCAGGCGACTGGCCGACGAACACTAACGTGGTCAACGCCGCGAGCAGGACCAACGACCCGATGACCTCGGCAAACTGCCAGGGCCGATTGATGTGCAGTGGCTCGCGCCAGGTTAGAAGTACGGGGGTAATGACGAGCACGCCAATCAGGTCGCCGAGCCACCACGTCCGCCATGAGTCAAAATAGCCCGCAAAGTCCACGGCGCCCGCGAGATGCAGAGTCGTGACGCCCCAAGTGGGGGCCAGCAAGCAGCACAGCGTCTCGATGGCCGCAAAGCGGAGAACGGCCGGCCCAGACTCGAAGAGCCTGCCAACCCCCACCCAACGTTGCAGCAGGAAGGCTCCGAGGAGTGCTTGCAGCGTAGAACCGACGCCGATGCTGGCCGCGATCCCCAGGTTCGTGGCGCTGAAATCCGCATTTGCCGACAACGCGACCCAGACATTGAGCAGAAACGACCCCAGCCAAATGCCAGGCCAGACGCGCGGACCCCACCAGAGGACTGCGGCCAAGGCGATGCCCGAGGCGGGCCAGACCGCCGTGGCATATCCGGGTGGGATGGCAAGCGATAGTCCAAGCCCGCCTGTCAGGCAATAGCCAAAGGCAAGGGCCACCACTTTGAGAAAGGCGACCGACAGAGAGACGCCTCCGCTCGCAGGGAGGTGCTGGCTTTCGCCTGCCAACGGTCGAGAGTCAATGGTGTCGTCGGGCATGGAACCGTCACGCCTCCTCAGCAACACAGCCTATCGCCCGCGTTGAGCGAGGCGCCGTGGTGTGGTGAATGCCGGCACTCTATCCATTCCCGCGTCTTCTCCAACACGTTGTTAGGCACCACCGTCCTACTTCGCTCCATGAGCGCCAACTGGTTGCCATCAGGGTCAGTGAACTCCGCCAACCATAGCTCGGATTTCGGCGTGCGGTTCACGACGTGAGGCTCCGCATTGAATTTGACGCCGCTGCCCTTGAGCGAAGAATACACAGCGCGGATGTCCGGGACCTGGAAGTAAATGGCAGACCCCCGCTGAGCCTTCTGGCCGGGCGGCATGACTCCTACAAGCAGCCGAACGCCCCCGCAATTGAAGAATGCCATTTGAGGGGGAGCAGTCAACCGAAACGGCACGCCTAAAACGTCTCCGATAGAACGCCACGCCCTTCTCAAAGTCATCGATTGGGATCAGAAGCTCAGCAACCTTTGCGTTCGCAAGATCCATTGCGCGCTCCTAGACAAGTGTCAGCGGTCACAGGCCCCGGTCGGCTTCCACTCCTCCGTCGGGATGGTCCACGGTTGAGCAGCGTCATGTATGACGATGAACAAGGCACGCCGGACTGACGACCCGTTATTGGTCAAGCGCATCGGGGTTGTGGGTGGGGCCACCGCTCCTTCCCCTGCTCGGGCTTTTATTACCCTCTCCGGAGTCTCAAGACACTGCTCACCCGCTAACACGTACCAAGCCTCTGGCCCCGGGTGGGTGTGAACTACGGTGTACGCCTTCGGCGGCATCACCGCGAGGTAGGCCACTACCTCGTAGGACTTAGCCGCAGGTAATTTATCCGAGGTCAACTCGAGCGGCCCGACGCTGGCGACTAATTCACCTTGCTTCGGCACGTCGCTCTTCCGGCCGAAACTGAAGAGCCAGAGCTTGCCTTCCGTTTCGACCACCGTACCGGCTTGATCGTTCGCCGCTTCGGCAGTCTCGCTCGTCTGCAGCCTATTCACATGCCAGAAGAGAGGCCCTTCGGGGAACTGTGAGACTTGCACTTTGGCAAGGAGTTGACACCCGAACTCCTTCGACTTCAGGCCGTCCTCAAGACAACTAAAAAGCCCGTGGTCGTGAGCGGCTTTGTCCGTCGCTTCTGTTTTCGCCACTGACACTGATGCTGTCATCAGGTACAGAAGCCACGACGACAACGGCACGAACGTACGAACGCTTACCCGAATACAGTTCGTCCTTCCAGAATGAGTCTCACTCGACAGGACTGCATCAGTACTGACCACCGGGCTCTTTCGGATAAGAAAGCGCATTACCTGGAATAGCGATGCCTGGTAGCTTGCTCGATGTCCAGATATGAACCGCATTGGTCAGGTCCACTGGCTCATCCAGTGAGCCTGCCTTCACGTTTAACGTCTCAAGATAACCAGAGCTTTGATGCCACAGTCGCGATCCCGCAACCGCGGCAGAAGGCACATTCCAGCGTACGTCCGGAGACCGTTTGGCGTCTCCAGAACGCAGGATGACCTTGCAGATCTTTGAATGTGTCTCGCCGGATAATGAACGAGATACCAAACGCGGAAGAAGACTGCTTTTGACATTCAGTGCAATGGCAAATGTACAGCGCCAGCGGCTTCCGTGGGGCGGAGGTACCGAATATGTGCGCACTGGCAGCCGCCACTTTGGCACTCATCAGGATTCCCGGTGATATCTGACATGAGCTGCTACCTGCGGCGACGGCTGTGTGCCGTTCTTCGTCCATCCGCATTGTGGGAGGTTGCGCCGTCGTGGACGATGACACCGAAAACGCGGCGAATTGTCGATCCGTGGCCACTATTCGCATCGGAATCGGCGGGAATGACGTGCCCTTGCTGAGCTTGAAGCCGCGCGTCGTGTCCGAGGCACGCCTCCTTCAAGCGCATAGAACCTCGACACCGGAATGAGTGTGAACCAACGATGCCTGGTGTGTGCGGCTGATCTGCACGTACCTGGCCACTCGAGGAGTGGCAGTGGTCCCACTGGCCACATGCGGCCACCGTGGTGATCGAGGCTGTGATAATCGTCATGAGCCACGATGT
>CAWEOT010000016.1:0-17275 GCA_963810775.1 uncultured Gammaproteobacteria bacterium | reverse complement strand
CACGATTTGTTGAATGCGCCATCGCTGCTGCAGAGCGCGCCCCGTGCATGAACATCAATCATCTCCGATCGCCTGACGATGACTCCCTGCGCGATGTTGGTGGCCTGCAGCGCTTGTGATGTCGACCGCGCTTCCGGGTACCAGGCCGTGGTAGTGTTGCACGTGCTGCGGGCGCGGCACGTCAGCTGCAAGACGGTAGCGATGTTCGGCGAACTCCCAGTCGAGTCTCCATCGATGACGGCCTCCAACTATCGCGACGCCGGTTCTGATCATCGAAGTAGTGACGCATGCTCCCAGAGGTCGATTGCGAGCAAACACGCGTGTCCTCGTGCCTCCGGACATCCGTATCCGAGGTCGTCAAGATTCTCACCTGCTTTCGGCGGTTGGCTACCAAGCGAAGCCACCCGCTGCCCAGTGCGCTGCACCCGCCAACGCGAACTTCCGCCAAGTCCGTCGGGTCACCGAACGCGCGATCGAGCGCCCGTCGCAGGTCTCCGCTCGGGCGTTTCTTCGACGGCGTCAGACTCTCGCCAGAAAAACGCGTGATCGAAGCGTCTGAGGCTGCCGTAAGGAGTTCCTTGTCGCGCGCGTGCCCGCGTGCCCGACGTACGACTTCGAAGGAGCTCTTGCCAGCCAACCCCTCGTGATCCCCTGCAAGCCGATTGGCCAACTCTATGCACTGAGCATGGTGGCACCCATGGTGCATTTGCATTGTTCTGGAGGGGATGACCGGCGATACGCTCCCAAAACCCAGGGCAGCGACTTCGACAACGAACGGGGCAGTCAGTGAAGTCGCCACAGGCTCTTCGACCTGCGACCTCGCGACGGTCGCACGCCTGCCGGAGAACGCGACCTCGGTCATCGATGTTGGCATCTTGCCGTCAGCAAGCCTGGACCTCATTGTCTCCATCGCGTTTTCCAGGCGTCCGTGCACGTTTTCGCATGTCGCTCCATGCTCAAGGCCGCTTCGGTACTTGGCAGGGATCGTCCTGAGGATCCTGATATCGGGCTTGAGGATACGGCTCACATTGCGATCAATAGCCAGAGCAGTCGGGAACGTCGCCATCGGCCGGTCGACCCTGAGCGCCACACTCATCGCACCGTTAGGCGGTGTCGCGACTTCGGTCACCGGTTTCGGGGTCTTGTCGCCGGCAAGCTTGCGTCTCACAGTCATCCACTCGCTTTCGAGGCGCGACGACGCGTCTTGCCAGACTTTCACCTGTCTTCGGCCGTTCGCCAGCAGCCAAAGCCGTGCTTTGCCCAAAAGAGTCGCGCCTGTTGACGCGAACTTATGGGCGATACTCGTGAAGGTAACGGACAGTTTCCCAGCGCGCTCGCGCGCCCAGCGCACGACCTGCATCGTTCTCGAGTAACTGGCGGAGGCCCACATTCCCATGGGCGACGGCAGCGGTTTCAGCATGCCCGCGACGGTCGGCGAAGCCGCCGTCGGCTCTTCGACCGGCACCCCCGCATCGGTCGCCGAACTCGCCAGTGGGGTTTCGGTCAACGTCGTCGACGTCTCGCCGTCGGCGAGTTCAGACCTGACAATTTCCCACGCGCTCTCCAAACGCGCCCACGCGCCTTCCCAGATTTCATCACGCTCCCGACCGTAGTGGGATTGCGCGAGATTCGTCTTGAGTACCTTGATGTCGTGTTCAACGATGCGGCTCAGATCGCCGATTCGTACCACACCGTCAGCGGCGCTGGCCGGTGGGGCCCCGTTGCTTCGATCGAATCGCGCGCCATCCGCCAAGATTGTCATTGCCCTATCCCCGGTCGGTGTGAAAGAGGTGAAGTCACCAGCCTCGCGTCACGACAGGGGGCTACGGATCCGCCTTCCGTACCGGCGCGGCGATGGAGCTGGGCCGGAGAATCCTACGCTCCGATAGTCATCCCGACAAACACGATTCCGCTCGTGGGACCTCCGGTTCGGGGCTCGTTTCTACACCAGCACGCGCCGCATGTAGACTCGTGCGCTGCGCTCGCCCGCGCTGATCAGGGCGCGTAAGGCCCACTAGCTTCTTGAGCCCACGTCAAGGATTGAAGAGAGACAGGGAGTTAAGCGACAACGTTAATGAGGAACCGAGCTCGCCACGTCCCTAGCCGAGTCGTTGAGTCAAACGTTCACCAGCTTCTTGAAGCTCGCGCAAATGCTTGCCTTCTGATGCGGGGTCAGAGGCAGGCGCATTGAGCGCTACCGCACGTTTCAGCGCGAGCAGTTGGAATGCCCGGGTCTTGCGCCTTTCTATCGCAATCGCCTTGCGACAGGTGAATCTGATGCCTCGATGTGCGAATCGGCCTCGGGACTCCATTCTTCTATGGAGACCTCGTTCAGAGAGAACAGGATGATTGCAGGATCGGCACCCTGCACGAGCCAGCGCGCGGCGTCCCGTACCGCGTTGCCCGCAAAGGCGAGTCGCTCCCTCATCGCGGGTCGGTCTCTCCGGTGAGGCGGCGTAGCAGACACTTGAATGCCAGCCGTAGCAGGTGCAGTTTGTCGTTTGCATACTTGCCGGGCGCGGGGCGGCCCCTGGCAAGAGTGGTGGCGGAGACCGAGTAGCCTTTCTACTCCAATCCTATGACTACTTTTCCGCGAGCGTGCCCTTCTTCCAGGTACCCGATCGCCGCCGGGGTTTCGCTCAACTTGTAGGTCCGGTCGATCACCGGCGTCACCTTTCCGGTCTGCATGAGGTCCGCCAGGACCGTCAGGTCCTCCTGCGTCAGGTCCGCCAGGAAGAACACAAATTCCTGGCTCACGAACGGCGACAGCAGTTTCGCCTTTATCGGAATCGTCATGGCCCCGATCCACGAACCCTCGTTGGGTCCTCCGACGATGACGAAGATGCCCTTGGGCTTCAGAACGCGCGTGTAATCGCGCAGCGGATGACTGCCAACATTGTCCACGATCAGGTCGTAGATCTGATCACCCTCGGTAAAGTCCTCTTTGGTGTAATCAATGACATGATCCGCGCCGAGTGATCGGACCATATCCACGTTCCTGGTACTGCACACGCCGGTTACATCTGCGCCGAATGACTTGGCGATCTGCACAGCAAACGTGCCCACACCTCCCGACGCGCCGTTGATCAGGACCTTCTGCCCCGCCTGAATCCGTCCCTTGTCGCGAAGAGCCTGTAGCGCGGTGACGGCCGCGATAGGTACTGAAGCCGCTTGCTCAAATGTCACGTTGGCCGGCTTCAGCACGATTGCTCGATCCTCGCGAACCGCTACGTACTCGGCCAGGGCACCCGTTCTCCCGCCGAATACCTCATCACCTGGTTTGAACCGCTTGACGTCCTTGCCGACCGCTTCGACCGTTCCCGCATAGTCAACACCAAAGCGCGGGTTTGTGGGTGCGCCAACGCCGGCCTCCATGCGCATGATGTACGGCTTACCTCGCATGTAGTGCCAATCGAGAGGATTGACGGAAGCCGCGTGAACCTTGACCAGGACCTGGTTGTCCTCGGGGGTCGGCTTTTCGATGTCCTCGAGCTTGAGAACGTCGGGTGCGCCATAGCAGCGATGGACAATCGCCTTCATGGGCGTTGCATTGCTGGGAAGCGCAGGCGCCGGACCGCAAGCGGAGTCGTGGCTCAGAATGATCCCAAGCGACAACACCATGACGGCAACGAGGATCAGGATAACGCCCATGGCTTTTCGGGTACGAGTCATCGCCCTAACTCCTGCGGTCGGTGATGCCGAGTTAGATTACGCCTACACGCGACCGCGCGGCGAAGACAATCAACCTGCGCCTCGTTTGCTCCGACTACATAGGCTGGGCTACACGCGATCCTGCATACACTTCGACCGCGCGTCGTTGAAATCTCGGGTCAGACCGTGTCGATGACGGTGCCGCGTCTTTTCGGGGTCTGACCGGCGCGTAGCGCCGCTGCACGCGCCGGTCCGAGACGGGTTCTAGTCCTGGTCTTGCGGGTCCTTCCGCTCCGATCTGAGCGGCGCGGCCCCCAGGCAGACGATTCCACGACCTGTGAAAAGGGATAGCCGGCGCTCGTACGCCTCACGCTCGACGTCGTGACTACGAACGTCCGAGTACTTCTTCCCCTTAGCCTTCCTGAGTGCACCGAGCATCGCGAGAGCGATGAGTGAGCGAGCTGGCATGGTGGCGTTCCTCCTGAGTTGTGGATGAACCTCAACGAGGAACGATGGTGACGACTTACCGGCGGTTCTTCTGTCAAGCGGTTGACACAGCGCGGAATCAATCTGCTTGGGCTCGCAATTCCTTCCGCAACTCGTCTGGCGGCGGTCCGAGGTCCACATGAAGCGCCGCGAGGCGAAAAAGGTCCCTCGCGGTTCCAGCACCCTCGCGCAGAGTTTGCGCGCTGACGGTATTCAATGCCGCGGCGCTGAGTTCGATCATTGACAGCTCATCGTAAAAGTCATTCATCGACAGAATGCCCTTTTTCTGCAGCGCCACGACGAGCGCGACGATAGCGGCCATCGTCGCCTCCGCGGTGGGCTTGGTCGCAGTCATTGAATCGGTCTTCACAGCGCCCTTTCGCCTCCTTATTACCCGCATTACGAACCCGTCCGCGTCTCTTGCTTGCGCCGGATACAAACGCGCCCCGATAGATCCCTCTAGGCTCCCTCGAGGCGCATCATAATGATGGCTCAATTAGCATCTACCGTCTGGACGCCATCCGCGCAAAGTCCGGTAGGCCCACGCCTACGTGATCGAGGCAATCACTCTGGGTGGGATTTGCGAAGGCGTTCGCTGCGTGGAGATCTGCGGATAGCCGCAGCGTCAACCGGACTTCGAGCTCTCGGGCACAAGCTTCGTCCGCGCAGGACACGCGGCAATGCGAGGCGACAGCTCGCCGATATCTCGTACGAGGTTTCGGGTCTCGTCAATGTGCAACTCGATTTCTCTCAAGACTCTGTCAGTCGTGTTGGGGTCACGAAACATTTGCCGGAACGAAGTGGCTCCGACCGGCTCTTCAAGTGGCTTTTCCATGTCAGCGGCGCTTACGAGCGTGCCCTGCACTATGACGTTTCTCTTGTGCGCAAGCTCTTGTGCGCGCAACCACACGTGCTGCCAATCCTGCAGGAGCGACTTGGGTACGACGCGCCTTTCAGCGAGCTTGACCAGAAAAACGCGGCGTCGTTCGAAATCCCATTCGCAGTTAGCCCGTTCCCGCAACCGTGGCTTATCGCATAGCAGGCCAATGCACGCGTGAGTCCATGCTTCAGCGTCTCCGAACGCAAGCACAAACTCCCCCACAGCTCTAAAGAGCCTGGCTTCCAGTTCGGCGGCTTGCCGCTGCCGCGCGGCGGAACTGTCAGCGACTTGTTGTTCAACCACGGGGCCGCTCCGTTACTGGTGAGGTACGGTCTATTTGACGAATAGACCGCCTCCGTATCCGTGCGGCCGTTGCCGAAGACAGCGACAGTATGCAGTTCAAGCTTCGATGATGACGGATGGTGCGAGCGCCGGTTAGCTTGCGGAGTAAGGATAGTTTTCGCTTTGTAGCCTTACGACGGATCGCTAGTCCGGCGCACGCGCTTCGGTAGACCGTGCAAGGCTTGCGCCATGCCGATCACTCGCTCACGAATCAATCCATTACTCGAATGGGGCGTGGGTGATGCGCAGCATCATGTAAAAGTATTCGACAACACTCCGACACCGTTGCCTGCCGCGGCCTGACTCACTCGCGCACGCGCAGGGATAATTATCCCAGCTCACGCGCGTTGGGTTTGCTCGGTCGAGTTGAGTTAAGCGGACGAGTCACCATGTGATCGGAGGACTCGTCAACAGGCAGAAGCCGTCTTGCATTCTAGGACCGTCGTCCAGCATCGCCACGAACGACGATTGGGCGCTGCCTGAAGATCGGATCATTCGGTCGCTAGGGCGACGTCGCTGATCGTCTCCGTCGAGAACGCCCCGGCATCGCGAGGTGTCGGGTCCCTTCTCACGATCGAGCGGCACAGCCCCCTGATATTTTCGATACGCCGTGTGCCTGAGACCCAGACCCCATCGAGTGCCGCCAAAATTGTCACGGCATCGTCGCGGTCAATGGCCCGGCGCAGTGCATCTCGCACCGCGACTCGTGCAGACTCCAGGCGCGCTCTGTAACTGGGACTACTGTCGTCGGCGAGGCACTTGCCGACCCACTCATCGGCCTGCTGCAGATGATCTTGCAGCGTCCTTGCATCCGCAGGTGAGAGACTTCGTGTCATTAGTCGAGCCTTTTTACCTATAACGCGAGGCACGCAGTGGCTGACAGCCTCGATATCGCGCGCTGCCGGCTTACTCAAATAACTCCCAACAGATTTTGGCGCAGTAGACAGGCGCCGTCGGTGCGCTACCGGACATTGCGACCCTCCGTACATAATGCTGCCCGCTCGACGCGTAGCGCCGCTTCGCGCTCTCACGGGCTCACCAGCAAAGAACCTACCGCGACACTGGCCAGAGAGATGTAGGAGAAAGCCTCTAATTCTCGGTAGCCGCGCCAACAGATCGGAGGAACGGGAGGTCTTACTCAACGGGTGTAGCATGAGAGGAAATCCATAGGCCGCGAAATCATTCGACAAATGCATAGCCTTTGGTGCCGCGGCTAAGTGAGCAAATGATGGTCCCCGAAACTGGAACACCCCGGTCGCGGCTGGTGAACGCGACGGTACTGCTCGCCTTCGTCGCCGTGGGCGTGATCCTGTACTTCGCCCAGGACGCGTTCATTCCGGTCGCGGTCGCACTTTTTCTTGCATTGCTACTGACGCCTGCGGTAGATCGCCTTCAGCGTTGGCATGTGCCGCGCGGGCTCGCGGTCACGATCGTGATGTTGGGGGTCCTGCTGGCGGGAGCGGGCGCGGTCAACGCCGTGTGGAATCCCGCCAAAGAGTGGCTGGCGCGCGCTCCGCAGACATTGCGAAAGATAGACACACGCGTTCGACCGCTGCGCGCAGTGTTCGCACAGGTCGATGCAGTGACCGAGCGCGCCGGGCGTCTGACAGATGGCAGCGCGCAGAGCGCCCCTACAGCCGGCGGCGCAGTCGCTGCACCCGAGACAGGGAAGGCGATGTCGATGACGAAATCGGTCCTCGAAGGATTGACGGTCATTCCGCTCATGCTGTTCTTTCTACTCGGCGGTCCGCCGCTTCTGGCACGCATGGTCGCATCACTCTCGGGGAAGGAGACCTCAGCCAAGTCATTGCGACTCATGGAAGCGATCCGGGTGGAAGTCGGGCGTTACTTCGCGACGGTGGCGCTCATCAACGTCGGCTTGGGCGCGGCAACTGCCGCCGCAGTGGCCGCCCTCGGCATGCCCAACCCGATCCTGTGGGGAACGATTGCCGGAGTCTTCAACTTCATCCCGTATCTCGGGCCGATCACGACCATCTTCATTTTGGGGGGCGCGGCACTAGTGACGTTCGATGATCTGGGACACGCGTTGGCTGTGCCCGGTGCATTCATCGTGCTTCACTTGATCGAGGGCCAAGTCGTGCAGCCACTAACCGTCGGACGCCGCCTCGAAGTGAATGCACTCGTCATCCTGCTGGCGGTCTGGTTCGGGTTCTGGTTCTGGGGCATCCCAGGCGTGCTTCTTGCGGTTCCCCTATTGGTCGCATTGAAAGTCGCCGCTGAGCACCAGCCCTCCTGGCAAGCGGTGCGCAATTTCCTCGCACCGAATGAGGGTTGGCAACCAAAAACGCTCGATAGACTGCTCCGCGCCGGCGACCTGCGTGCGATGCGCTCCGGCGTTCCCACTGCACCTGCCACCGCGCAGCATGTTTCTCCGAAAACGGTTCGCCCACTCAGCGATAAGGCTGATTGATGATCCGCGCGACTGGCGCCTGCAGGGCACTCGCCACCCAGCCTCGCCGCACGTGACGGGGCGCTTGTGAGTGCCGCGCTAGCCATCCTCGCCACCTTGATTGCGACTGCGTTCGTCATTTGGATTGGGGCTAATCTTGCGACCGCCGAGAAGCGCCTGCTCTATCGTCCGCGTCGGTTGTACACCAGCGATGACCCCGACTTTCGTCGTGCCCTCGGCATTCTGCTCGGCCCCCCATTGGTCTCTGGCAATCATGTAAAGACGCTGATCAACGGGGATCGGATTTTTCCTCCGATGCTCGCGGCCATGCGGGCGGCAAAGGTGAGCATCACGTTTGAGACTTTCGTATTTCGCGATCAAATCGGATGCGAGTTTTGCAAAGCGCTCTCTGATGCGGCCAAACGCGGCGTGAATGTGTGCATCCTGCTCGACTGGTTGGGGTCCCGGGGAATGGATGCCAAGCTCCTGGACGCCACGCGCGATGCGGGCTGCGACCTTCAGATCTATCACCCACCGACGTGGTTTCACCTCGGACGGCTCAACAACCGCACCCACCGCAAGCTACTCATCGTAGATGGCAAGACAGGATTCACGGGCGGTGTAGGCATGGGAAATGAGTGGCTGGGCGACGCGCAGGACCAATCGCATTGGCGCGAAACCCACTACCAGGTGGAAGGTCCGGTAGTCGCACAAATGCAGGCGGTCTTCGTCGATAACTGGATCAAGTCGACCGGCCGCGTCCTGCATGGCCCCGAGTTCTTCCCGGCCACGTACGCGACACCGGGCGATATGGATGCCCAGATGTTTGGAAGCTCGCCGGTGGGCGGCTCGGAGAGCATGCATCTCATGGTCCTGTTGGCTCTCACTGCGGCCCAGAAATCGATCGATATCGAGAATGCCTACTTCGTGCCCGACAAGCTGACGGTCGAGGCGCTGGTCGCGGCGGCTGGCCGCGGTGTTCGCGTGCGTATCCTGGTCCCTGGGCAATGCACTGATGCACGGGTGGGCAGATGGGCTGCACAAGCGCTGTATTGCGATTTGCTCAACGCCGGCGTCGAGATCTATGAGTATCAGCCGACGATGATCCACGCCAAGGTGCTCGTGGTCGATGACATGTGGGTGTCAGTGGGATCCGCGAACTTCGACGACCGCTCATTCCGGCTCAACGACGAGGCGAACCTCAACGTTTTCAGCGAGGAACTCGCCGCAGAACAGATCCGCTATATCGAGCAGGATATTGCACAATCGAAGCACATGGTTCTGCGCCGGTGGGCACGCCGTCCGGTCACGCGGCGTGTCTACGAAAACCTCGCGCTGCTCCTCCGCTCGCAGCTCTGACGCGCCGTGTCAGGTCGTGCGGCTGCTGGGCGTCTGCTTTCAGGCATTGCTCGACACACTCAGCCGCCTCGACGTCGAGCTGACGGAACGCGAATTCGTTCAGCGCGGCGAGAACCAGTACGGGCCCCCCGTGACTACCGGTACACCGCCTAACCGGCCTCGAGATTCGGACGCTCCCCCACCTTGCTTCGGCCACAGCCGTCGCGTCAGGACATTCACACGCTTTGTTTTGCGCCAGGGCTTACAACGCGCCGATCCGCCCCAATATCAGGCGCCAGCAAGGAAGCTTGCTCGAGTGAATTTGGTCTCGTTACGAGGAGAGAGAAATGATGAGTCTCATGCGTCACCAACCCTGGTCCTTTGTTGATCGCTGGCAGCCAGATTTCGAACGGCTGTTCGCAAGGACGGGCGCCTCAGAGCCAGCCGGAACGCTGGGTACCGTCGGTCGATGTTCAGGAAGAAAGCGACCGGTACGTAGTCCGTGCGGATGTGCCAGGTGTCGAGGCTAAGGACATTGACATCTCGGCCGAGGACGGCCTGTTGACAATTCGCGGAGTGCGAACGACGAAAGAGCGCTCGGACAGCGACGGCTTTGAACACGTGGAGTGCTTCACCGGAGCGTTCCTGCGTCGCATTGCCCTGCCGACTTCGGCGCAGCTTGATTCGATCAAGGCTCACTACACCAATGGCGTGCTCGAGATCGCGATCCCCAAGCAGAAGCGAGCCGAGGCCAAGCGCATTACGGTCGCGGTCAATTGATCCCTCTGAGTAGATAAAGACAAAGCTGAAAGGCCGCGACTCAAATGCGGCTCACTCGCCCCGGCATCGCAAGGTCTCGGGGCTTTTTCTTGGCGAGGTCGCGCACCAAGCGCGCGAGTCAGTCCATAATCCGCTTTGCTGTCCCGCCAGCCTGGCACGCTGTCCAGTGACGCCGATGTATCCGGTCGGTCATGGCGGCGCCGTCATTTGGAAGCTGTTGATCTGCGCTTGTTCGTCCGGAGTGAAGTTGTTGTCCTTGAACTCGACGCCGAGCTGCGATGGCGTGTACAGGAGCAGCACCGCGAGGTTATCGGCAACTACCTTCCGCACGTCTTGCATCACCGCAACGAACGGATGAGTCACATAGCCGCCTGTGACTGGACACCACCAGGCGATGAGGATTTTGTCGTAGGGTCCAGTCGGCACGGATCTGAACATCCGCACGCGCATACCAACGCCTGCTGTGGGCTTGCAGTCGGGGGAAGGATCAAGAACGTTGTCCACAGTAAAGGACACGGATTGTGTTGGCTGTCCGCTCGCAGCCGCTGTCAACGTGTGCGTTCCCTCGGTGAGCGCGACGGTGTCGTAGAGATCGTTGTCCTCCGGCATCGCGATCGGCGGAGATACCTGCGTCGTGCCGACGACCTCGTTGTCGATCCTGAAAGTCCACGTCGGCCCAACTGCAGGACTTGGGCTCAAGCGCACGTTGATCTTGCCCTTGACGGTCGCGCCATTGAGCGTCAGGTACGTTCCGTTCGCGCCGCCCGCCTGGTACATCACGGCTGCGCGGACGATGCTGGGTATAAGCAACACAATTATTACCAACGCGCTCATTTGCGCGATTTCTGCCCAGCGCTTCTGTGGCCTGTACCTGCTGGGGCTGGTGCGCCACTTGCGCTGCGGCTCACGTGGCGCGGTCTCGCGCCCGCCGATGCGATACTCGCCAAACGTCGTGCGTACATAGAGCGTTGCCAGGCGTTCTGTTTTCACGCCGCCTCCTCGATCGAATGCACCTTGGCCTTGCGCGGGCGGTTGGGTGTCGCGCGCTTCTCGTAGGCACGCAGGCGTTGAGCCCAGCGGTCTAGGAAGCTGGCGAGGTACAGCAGGCGATTTCGATTGCGCTTATTCAATGGTGCAACATTCCTCTGTGTCGTATTCGATCAACTGACGGCACAAGGCCTCGACGACGTATTCACTTCGGTGCGCGTGTACTTGTTGGTGGCGGTCCTGCGGCCGTCGATCACGTCATGACAGTCGCTGCAGGCCCAGACACCACAGTTACCTGGCGCCTTTGAGAGCTGCACCAACCACGTTTGATATGTGCGGTGTTGTGGTTACAGATGCCCGGGACCACACCTGATCCGTGGGTATCAGCGGACACTTTCGACCGACGGAAACTCTGCGGCCGCATTTCGGTTGTCATCGACAACCAGGATGCGACGCACGGTCGTCTCAGTTTGCCTGCGCTCCGTGATAGCCATTCGCAGGTTAATGGCGCCCGCGACGCTATCGGTTCTGATGGCTCGCTCGAGCCCTTCGGCTATCGTTCCAACGGCTGTCATTTGAGGATCCCCGCACCGAACTTTGAGACCGTACGTTACGGGGGCGGAGCTATCCGTTCGGTAGCGTACATTGCGTTGAGTGAGCAGACGGACGTGTCGAACGCGCGACGACGCGCGACTGTCTTCGGTTAGATTCACCCTCGCTCGGCTCAGTCAGACCAGAGTTGATGTCGACCGAGCAGTCACGGATGGATAGCTTGGACGGATTGGGTGCGACTACTTGGCGGCGTAAGTACTAACCCTTTACGTGCTCTCCAAGCCAGTACCGCAAGAGTGCCTAATACCAGCGCCCACGGGGAACGCCGTACCAATGCGCCGGCAAGCAACGTGAGAATTGGAGGCAATTCGGCAGAGGTTTTTGAGCTACGTGCTTTCAATGCTAATCACCGAGTCAGCGTGCCCACAAAGTGTAGGCCCGCTACTCCCTTGGGGACTGACGCCGCGTGGCCCGGCAGCCGGGACCATTGGGATCGAGACTGCCGGGCAATTAGAGAGTGGCACCGCTGGCTAAAGACTCTTGTGAGTCGAAGGGTCCAGCGTATAGCTCTCGTGTACAGGCGCGGAGCCGTTGTCACCTTCCGCCTCGACGCTCGCGCGCGGCTTCGTGGCTGCCAAGCCTCTCGCATAGTCTATTGCGTCGTCACGCTGGTCGAATTCAGCCAAAGGCTTCTCGAATCCGCCCTCGCACACGCCCCATCGACCTTGCTCCGACTGCTTTACTGTGAACTTCGTTTCGCGTCCCTCAGATGTGTCGCCAGACTCTCGGCTGCCGACACCGCTCTGCCTCGTGTTCATATTACGTCCTCCTAGTGATCGAGCGGCACCATCGCGCAACCCAGCATCGTGGTCATCCGGGCAGTTACTCAACATTGCGTAGGCTCGCACCTACTTTGCCCGCGGTTACGACTCTGGCCACTCCTGGAGCAATTGCTGCCAGGCCGGCGATACGTTGAAACTTAGCGCAGCAGCTCCAGCGGCTTCGGCAGTTTTGCGAGCAGCTCCTCGCTGAACTGCGCATCGATGTGGAAGAAGGCCGCGCGCGCCAACTTGTCGGAGCGATTTTCCCAGGCGTGGTCGGTTCCGCGCTGTACGACCACGTCGCCTTGCTTGACGATCACCTCGCTGTCGTCGAGCAGCAGCACCAGTTCTCCCTCTATCCCCACGACGTAGTCGAGCGTCTGCGTTCGGTGCATTACCGTGCGTTTGCCGCCAGCCTTCAACGGATAGACTTCAAGGATCCGCAAGAGATGCCCCGCGACCGGCATGATCGTGAACTCACGTTCGTTGGGCTCGCGCGCCTCAACGGCGGTGAGGATCGGTACCGCAGTTGGGGAATTCCATATCTCAATGAAGTCGGCGCCGATGGTCGGGCCTCGCATCGGATGGTGCTGCGGAGGCGGCCCATCGGAGACAACGACGGACTTTCCGTTCTCATCATGACCGGTGACGATGCGTCGGGTAGGCTCTGTCATTCGACTGACCTCGTGCGATGCGCGGCCCAGGCGTGCGGCGACTCAGCCACCTGCCGCCTTCTTGCGTAGTTCTGCCTCAATCTCCGCGGCTAAAGTCTCTACTTGTGTGAGTGCGCGCCCGGTCGCCGAACTCTCCCCCTTGGCCCAGGCCGCCTGGAACTTGAGCACGGCCCGGTAGAGCTCGCCGGCCGCCTTCGCGGCCTCTTCGTAATGACCAAGGGTCATGTCACCGGTGACGCGCAATATCAGGGCCGTGACGGCACGCTGTTCAGTGTCCGCGGCCTTCGGGTCCGACGCATTGACCATGGCGCACGCAAGGTCGATCTGCGACTTCAACTTCGCCAGCTTCTCTGCCGTAGTCATGTCGTACTCCGTAGCAAATGTCGGTCACCACGCACGCTCTCACGCCTCGTACACCCAGCGACCACCGAGCATCGTGCGTTCCGGTTTCACGCTCGTGAAGCTCGCGGGATCGATCGTCATCAGGTCTTGGTCCCAGACGACGAGGTCGGCGAGCTGGCCCGGCTCGAGAGTGCCCTTGATATTTTCCTCGAACGAAGCATACGCGCCATTCACCGTGGAGCAGCGGATCGCTTCCTCGACCGTGATGCGCTGGTTCGCGCCCCAGACGTGACCAGTGGCATCGGTGCGCGTGACTTCCGAGCGCAACCACAACATCGGTTCGGCAGGGCTCGCCGTGTAATCCGACCCTGGTGCTACCTTGATGCCGGCGTCGATGAAGTCACGCATCGCGAACATGTGCTTCAGGCGCTCCTCGCCGTAAAAATGCATCTTCTCGCCGTGGAAGAGGACGTAGCACGCAAACGGCAGTGGAATCACGCCGGCCGCCCTGATTCGTCGCACGAGATCGGGCGTGACGAGTGTGCAGTGTTCGATCCTCAGGCGAGAATCGCGCCTCGGGAATTCGCGCTGTAGCTGCTCATACACACCCATGACCGTATCGATAGCGACATCGCCATTCGCGTGCGTACCAACCTGCCAGCCAGCCAGGTAGGCCTTTCGCACGGCTTCGTATAGCGCCTCGCGCGTCATGCGGCTGACACCGCGGAAGTCACCCAGGCCGGCATAGGGCTCGGAGAGAAGTGCGGTGCGTTCGGAGATTGAGCCGTCGGTGTAAAGCTTGACCGCGCCGACCCGCACCCACTCGTCGCCAAAGCCCGTGCGCACACCGGCGGCGATCATCTTGTCGAGATGCTCGTAGCCGATGTGCGTGTAGAAGCGGCCCATGAGCTCGCCGGCATCGCGCGCATCCTGGCAACCCTGCAAATGCGCTGGTTTGCCGTCGGCCTCGCAGGCCGAGGTGATACCACGGCTCGCAAAGAGCTTCGAGATCAGCGCCGCACCCTTGCGGTAATCGTCTCGCGATGGCGGCTTGACAGCGAGCGCGACGATGGCAGTCGCGGCATCTTCCGCCGCCCGGCCGTTGTGACGTCCGGCGGCATCGCGAAAGTACTGCCCATGCGGAGGATCCGGCGTGTTCTCCTCGACCTTAATGACAGTGAGCGCACGCGAGTTGACAAACACGGTGTGGCCGCCACGGTGCCGAACGACGACCGCGTGATCAGGAGCTGCGGCGTCGAGGTCGGCGCGATCGAGCGGCCGTGGCGTCTTGGTGTCGTCGTAGAGGAAGCCGACCACCCAATCGCCGGGTGGAGTCGCCGCTGCTTTCGCACGGATCGCCGCCTGTACGGCCTCTATCGAGTCCATCTCCAGCGGTACCTGGGTCACGAGCTCCACACCGCTGTCGCAGGGATGCGAGTGCGCATCGTTGAAACCGGGCGTGACACGCTTACCGCCAAGGTCGAAACGGCGTGCACCCGACCTCGCGAGCGCGAGCATCTCTTTGCTCGTGCCGATGGCGAACACGCGGCTACCGGAGAGTGCGAGCGCTTGAACCTCGCGCTCACGAGTGCCCATCGTGAGGATCCTGCCGTTGTGCAGGATCGTATCGGGTCGGGTATCCCAACGCGCAACCGCGGCGGCGCTCGCGCTTAATCCCGCCGCGATGAACGTGCGACGGCTCAAGCGCTTCATGGGGTAAACCACCAAGTGGTCATCGAGTCGCTCCCTGAGTTGTGGGGCATTTGATCACGCTCATGCTGCAACAAACAGTGCCAACGTAGAAGCGCGAATCGGTACGTCATTCAGCGCAGCCCACGTTCTTTGTGCGCTAACGTACAGACACTAAAGCACGCCGCGCCGCACGCTCTCGCCGATTCTTGGGGGTGCCCCGACGGTGTCTGCATAACAACTCAACACGGAGACCTGAACAATGTCACTTAGAAGCGTGGCGATCATTGCAGCGAGCCTCGTCGCGCTGGCAGGCTGCGCGAAGACAGCGCCGCCGGCAGCGGACGCAGCCGCCGACGAAACGGCCATTCGTGCCATCAATCCAGTTTGGTTCAAGGCGTACAACGCCGGCGACGCCGACGGCGTCACGGCGCTCTACTCCGAAGATGCAGTGCTCAACATTCCGGGGGTGCCTGCGGTCCGCGGCCGAGCAGCGATTCGCGAGGCCTACGCGAAGGACATCGCGGCTGCGGCTGCAGCCGGGCTCACCGACAATCAGGGCACCTCGGGCGAATTCGGCGTCTCGGGGGATCTTGGCTGGGAATGGAACACCTTCACCGTCACGGACAAGTCGGGCACCGTTGTTGACACCGGCAAGTACGTCACGGTCTACGGGAAGCAGGACGGCAAGTGGTACATCATCCGCGACATCTGGAACTCGGATAGGCCACCTGCAGCCGCGGCGCCCGCGGCAGAAGAATCGACCAAGTAGTCCTTCCCGAGCGAGACGCCCGACGCACACGGGACGCGGGCCTGCGATTGGCATTCGCTCATCATCAGGAAGAGAAGATTCCCACCCGTGCGATTCGTGCGTCAGCTGATGTTCAATGAGGCCGTTGCCTCGACCGTGAACCGGTAGAACTTTGCCCCATGCTCCAGCGTGCCGTTCGGCGCGAGAGCGGCCTCGAACATTAACCACTCTTAATCCACTTGCAGTCGTCCATGGCTAGCGAAGCAGCCAGAATCGCGCCACGCTGTGCGTCGCCTTGTTCCCCTACAGGCAATAACAAAAGCAGGAGGAGACATGTACAGGAGAGCTTCGCTCATAGCGACAACGTTATGCACATCGATTTCTGTCGTGTTGTTCATGGGTGGCAGCGCATACGCAGCGCATCCCAAGGAACCGAAGGTAAGCAACACGATCTTCGCGTCGGGCCTCAACAATCCGCGCGGCCTCAAGTTCGGCCCGGACGGCAAGCTCTATGTCGCCGAAGGCGGCATCGGCGGCACGCAGCTTCCGCCGAACGATCCGAATTGCGTCGTGGTACCGCCCGTCGGTCCGTACCTCGGGAGCCCTACGGGCTCGCGAATCTCGAGAATCGATGAAGACGGCCATCGCACGACAGTGGTCGACGGTCTGCCCTCCAGCCAGACGAGCGCCGATCTCGGCTCACTCGTCAGCGGTGTCGCCGACATTGCCTTCGTCGGTCGGAGGATGTACGCGATCCTTGCCGGCGCAGGCTGCTCGCACGGCGTCCCCAGTGTTCCTAACGCTGTCATTCGCGTGCATCGCAACGGAACGTGGAACATCGTTGCCAACCTGGGTGCGTATCAGCGCGCGCATCCGGTTGCGAATCCCGAACCCGATGACTTCGAGCCCGACGGCACTTGGTACAGCATGCAGGCATTGCATGGCGATCTGTACGCCGTGGAACCCAACCACGGGGAGATCGTGCGGGTCACCACCGACGGGAACATCAAGCGCATCGTCGACGTGTCGGCCACTCAGGGCCACGTGGTGCCGACTGCGCTCGCGCATCACGGTATTTTTTACGTCGGCAATCTCGGGATCTTCCCCCAGGATCAGGGCACTTCGAAAGTTTGGGCTCTCACTCCGAGCGGCCATCTCAGGTTGGTTGCGAGCGGGTTCAACATGATCCTGGGGCTGGCGTTCGATCGGCGCGACCGTATGTACGTGCTCGAGATGTCTGCGGCGCCTGCACCGACCCCCGGCACCGGTCGCATTACACGACTCAGTCCAAGCGGCAAGCATCGCACCGTGCTGGTCGATGACCTCTTCCTGCCGACGGGAATGACCATCGGGCCCGACGGCGCGCTGTATGTCTCAAACGTCGGCTTCGGTGCACCGCCGGTAGGACTCGGTGAAGTGCGCAAGATCGAGGTCAACGAGGACTGACATCGGCTACACCGATCATCCTCACGCGTCGGTGGCGGACGGTGTCCGCCACCGACGGAGTCTCGCTCGCCTCGACACTCATGCTCCGAGGTGGCAGTCCAGGAATCGCAGTTGATCGGCGGTGGA